>CAMHCS010000042.1 GCA_946183785.1 uncultured Selenomonadales bacterium
CCGAAAAGGAGTTGATTGCTTAGAATTTTCCGCTTGACTTCGTACCATTAGACTCCACGGTAAAAGAATAATGGCGATGGAACAGAGTTACGCCCTATTCCACCGCCATTCAATCTCCCCTTTATACCTTCAAAGCAACCCCATGTATCCTATTTTAGCACTTCCTGTCCTTTCATGACAAGGAAAACATCATCTGCAGCAATTATAAAACGATATTTTTTGAATCTCAGTAGGAGGAAATTCATTTTAAATGCAGAATTGTTTTTATGTACTAAATACCTGTGCTTACTTAGGGGGGTTATGATGAGCCGGATTTTCACCTATGAAGACAACTGTACAGGCTGCAACAAATGTATCGAGGCCTGCCCCGTCGACTGCGCCAACGAGGCGTATCTCACTCCGAGCGGCGCGCGAAAAATACGCGTCAACGGCGATTACTGCATTCATTGCGGCGCGTGCCTCGCCGCCTGTGACCACGGCGCCCGCGACTATACGGACGACACCGAGCAGTTCTTCCAGGATTTGGCTTCAGGCCAGCAGATTTCCGTCATCGCGGCTCCGGCGGCGCAGGTGAATTTCGATGATATGGAACGCCTTTTTGGGTGGCTGAAATCTGCAGGCGTCAAGCATATCTACGACGTCTCCATGGGCGCAGACATCACCACATGGGCCTATCTGCGCGCCATCGAGAAGTACCGTCTCGATTCCGTCGTCGCGCAGCCCTGCCCGGCCATCGTCAATTATTGCGAGCGATATATCCCGGACATCCTGCCCTACCTGTCCCCGATCCACAGCCCGATGATGTGCCTCGCCGTATATCTGCGGAAATACCAGAACGTGACGGAAAAGCTCGCGTTCCTCTCGCCCTGCGTGGCGAAGGCGGACGAGATCAGCGACGCGAACAACAAAGGGCTCGTGCAGTATAATGTGACTTTCCGGAAATTGCAGGAAAAGATCGATCGCGAACAGATCAAGCTGCAGTCTTATCCCGCTGCGTCCTTTGAGGGCATGGATGCGGCTCTCGGCCACACTTACAGCCGTCCCGGCGGTCTCAAGGAAAACATCTTCGTGACGAATCCCGAGCTCTGGGTCCGTCAGATTGAATCCCCGAAGCACGCCTATCCGTATCTCCGGGAGTACTTGGAACGCCGCCGTCATGGAAAACCGGTGCCGACGGTGGTGGATATCCTGAACTGCGGCGAGGGCTGCAACCGCGGACCGGGTACTATGAAAAGCGCCGTGCTCGACGACATCGACGCGCAGACGAACCGCAAGAAACAGTCCAAAACCAAAGAGCAGGTCAAGTGCACGGAACAAGGCGTCGAATACGCGCCGTTCGTCTATTTCGACGAGCACCTGAACGTCGACGATTTTCGCAGGAATTACACGGCGAAAGACGTTCACGGATTCTTTGACGACGAAAATCTGGAAGACGTCTTCCAAAGCCTCGGGAAGATGACGCCCGCGTCTCGGCAGATCAACTGTTTCGCCTGCGGCTACGGAAGCTGCAAGCGGTTCGCGCAGGCCGTAAAGCGCGGCAAGAACGTCCCTGACAGCTGCGTGGATTACGAACGCCACCGCATTCTCGCCGCCGAAGCCGACCGTCGGAAGAACCAGCTTTCTGGAAAAGTAAAAGACATCATCGAAACGATCCGACAGGTTGCGGAAGCCAGCTCAGAAAACGCGAAACACGTCGGCGACATCACCCGGCAGATCGAAACGCTCACGGAATCTTCCGACCGTCTGCGCGACAGCACAGACATGGTTTCCAAAAAAATGGAGGATTTCGCCGCCGCCTCAAACGACATCATGAAAATCGCCGGGCAGACGAACCTCCTCGCGCTGAACGCGGCTATCGAAGCGGCTCACGCCGGAGACGCCGGGCGCGGCTTCGCCGTAGTGGCGGACGAAGTGCGGAAGCTGGCGCAAGCCACCGACGAAACGGTGCGAGAAACGCAGAAAAATCAGGAATCAACGGCGAAGGAAGTGCGCGGCATGACGGCTGCCTCGACGCAAATGGGCGAACAGGTCCGCTCCATCAAGGATTTCATCCTGCAAATTTCGGCGGCCACAGAACAAGTCTCCGCACAATGCCAGGCAGTCTCCCACACGGCCTCTTCCATCATCGAGGAGGAATAATACCCGCTGAACAATGCGGAAACTGAAAACCGCCGGGCGCGAAAAGCGTCCGGCGGTTTTCAGTTTCATTCCGTCTGTTCTTCGTCTCTCGCCGCCACGATTTCCTCGTTCAGAAGGTCGACCAGCACCGCCAAATCGAAGGGCTTTGCCACATAAGCGTTCATACCGCTTTCGAGGCTCGCGCGCTTGTCCTGTTCGCGGGCGTTGGCAGAAAGGGCGATAATCGGGAGCTTGTCCGTATCCTCGCGCCCCAGCGCGCGAATGCGACGCGTCGCCTCGTAGCCGTTCATAATCGGCATTTGAATATCCATCAGCACCGCGTCGTAATAATATCCAGGGTGGCATTCGACGGCGTCCAGCGCGTCGCAGCCGTCCGGCACCGACTCGACCTCAAAGCCCGCCTCTCTGAGCATTGTCTCTGCCAGCAGGCGATTTACGCCCATATCCTCGGCGAGCAGCAGACGGTATTTACCGCCCGCTCTCGCATTCTCCTGATTCTCCGCAGTGGGCGACAGCTGTTTCCGGGCCGCTCCCACCGTCTTCAGCGGTATAGACACGGTAAAGGTCGAGCCTTTGCCCTTCTCGCTCTTAACGTCGATGGATCCGCCCATCAGGTCAAGGATTTTCTTCGTGATTGCGAGGCCGAGCCCCGTGCCAAGGAAGCCGGACTCCGTCGAGGTCTTCTCACGCTCGAAGACCTTGCCCACGCGCCGTAAAAAACCATCCGCCATGCCCTCGCCGTCGTCGGCGACGGAAAACTCGTAACGCGCGTAGCCGGAACCGGAAGCGAATTTTCGCCGCGCGGAGACCTTGACATGACCTCCCTCCGGCGTAAATTTCAGCGCGTTGTCCACAAGATTGTTCATTAAGCGGCGGAAACGCACCGTGTCCAGCAGCACGTCGGTGGGCGGAAGATTCACTTCCGTCGTCAGCTTGATTTTCTTTTCCGCCGCCTGCGGGCGGAACATGTCGACGACGGCGGCGATCTCGTCTTCGAGGCTGGCGGGCAGCTCGTCCAGCGTAAATTTTTCCTGGGACAGGCTGCTCATTTCCAACAGGTTGTCAATCAATTTAAGCAAATGCCCGCTGGCCTCCTCGACGTTGCCGAGGAACTCCGCCAGGAGCTTCGGATCGTCCATGTGACTCTTCGCGAGCGCCGTAAAGCCCGTGATGGCGTTCATCGGCGTGCGGATGTCATGGGATATGCTGAACAGGAACGAGGACTTGACCTCGTTGGCGCGTTTTTCGCGATCCAACTCTGATTCTATCTCCATTTTTTCCGCCAGCTCGCGATGGACGCGGGCGATCCGCTCCGTCACGTCCCGGAAGCCCATGACCGCGCTGGCAGCCCTGTCGTCGTCTTTGACGCGCACGACGGACATTTCCATATAGACAGGGTGATTTGTGACGGCGTTGCAGCGGTATGTTGCGGTATAGCTCTGTTCGGAGTCGAGGCGCTCTCGAATATGCGCGGCATTCGTCTGCCGGGAAAAGAACGCCTGGTCCTCCGGCAGCACAAAACGCTCCGCGTATTCAACAAACACACGGCGAAAATCGGCACAGTCTTCTTCCTCCCCCAAATCCGAGACAATCCTGCGGAAATAATTATTTTTCTGCCGATAAGGACGCATGCTGCCCGTATTGAGATTCAACAGGAAAATGGAGGAATAGCCGACGGAAAGGCCCTCGATCACTCGCGCACGGCGGCGGCTTTCCTCGCGCGCAGCACGGCTCTCAGTGATGTCCCGAATAAAGACGTAATAGACGTCTTTGCCCTCCTCTGTGTGCACGAGTCGCCCGTAGTCGTCCACCCAGCGGATCGCGCCGTCCTTCCTCCTGATCCGGTATTTGACGTAATCGAGCCGCTTCTCGTTTTTCTCGACCTGTTGAAGAATCGACGCTTCGACATCCTTCAGGTCGTCGGGATAGACGAGCCCCTTGAATGTGCCCCCGGTCAGCCTGTAAAAATCTGCTTCCGTCGAGCAGCCAAAAATGTCCAGCATTACATCATTGATATAGAGGATTGTTTCATCGCCGTCGGCCCGGTAAATGAAGAAGCCCCCCGGCATTTTCTCCGCCATGCGCCGCAACACATCAAGGGTCGCTTCCGGCACGTCCGCCCCCATGTTCGCAGGAAGGATCGTTTCACTCATACTATCCTCATTCCTTTCCGCTCTGCCGGTTCTTCCGTCATGCCGCGCCAGGCGGCAAAACCAATTCGGCAGCGCCACAAATATTATACCACATACCCTGCCTATTTTTTCACAATTTCCGCCAATGTCTGCATCATCTGGGGGATATCGATGGGCTTCGCGATATGGCCGTCCATGCCGGCGCTCTTCGCCTTCGCCACGTCCTCGCTGAACGCGCTGGCCGTCATCGCGAGGATCGGGACGCAGGCCAGTTCTTCCGAAAGCCTGCGGATTGCCGCCGTAGCTTCGTAGCCGTTCATGACCGGCATCTGGATATCCATCAGCACAGCGCTGTATTCACCCGGCCGGGAAGCGGCCACCATATCCACTGCCTCCTTGCCGTTTGTCGCCGTGTCAACCTCGAAACCCGCGCCCATCAGGAGCATTTTCGCGATCTCGCGGTTCACGTCAAGGTCGTCCACCAGAAGCAGCTTTTTCCCTGCGAAAGCAATCGTCTCGCCGCCAACGGATTCTTCTTTCCGCGCCGCCTCTTTTTCCGCCTCTGCCTCGGCAAGCTCTGGAGCCAGCCGAAGCCGGAAGCGTATGATAAATATCGTCCCCTCGCCGGGAGCGGTTTCCACATCGATCGTGCCGCCCATCATGTCGACGATGTTCTTCGTGATCGACATGCCGAGTCCCGTACCCTGTATACCGCTGACCGTCGAAGTCCGCTCCCGCGTGAACATCTCGAAAACGGTCGCGGCAAATTCCTTCGTCATGCCGATACCGCTGTCCTTCACGCGAAGCTCATAGGACGCGTCCTCGGCCGTCGATTCCGTCTCCGCCAGCGTCACGGAAATTTTCCCGCCCTCCGGTGTGAACTTATACGCGTTCGACAAAAGATTCAACAGCACACGGTTCAACCTGTTCCTGTCATAATGCACATAGCGGTGCCGAACCGCCGACGTATCCACGACGAAAGAAACGCCCTTCGTCTCCATCTGGGTCGTGAACATGTCCCGCGCCTCGTCGAGCGCCTGTACGAGATTGTCCGGCGCGTATTCCAGCTCCATCTTGCCGCTTTCGATACGGCTCATTTCAAGAATATCGTTGATCAGCGCCAGCAGGTGCCTGCTGGACGCGTCGATCTTCTCCAGGAATTCCTCCGTCTTTTCGGGCACCTCTTTGTCGCAATGCCCGGCGGGGCAGACGTCGCAGCTGTCGCACTGGGCCCGGGTTCGCTTCGCCAGCTCGATATAGCCGATAATCGCATTCATCGGCGTTCGTATATCGTGGGACATATTCGAAAGGAACGTGGACTTCGCCCTGCTGTTCTCCTCCGCCCGCGCCCGCTCGAAGTCCGCCTCCTGCTCGCGCCGCCTCATCGTCGAGTAAATATTGAACATGATTGCGAGGCTGACCGAAATCAAAAGCAGCTGGATAGTCGTATTTTTCAGGAGAGTCCCTTGGACGTCGTCCATTTTCTCGAACAGATATTGCTCCTCATAATCCTTGCGGTTGCGGGAGCGCCTCATCCCCTGGCTTTCCATTTCCCGGGTGTAGAACTCGTTGACGTCTCCGACCACGTCCGCCATCATGTCGTGAGTCGTCTGCTTGATCCACATCGTCGATGAAATCAGGATCAGGAACAGCAGCGCAATCCACGAGACGGTGGACTGTCCAAACCGATGGTGCTCGTCGCGATTGAACACGAGGCGAAACACCACGAAGCCGAGGATGCTCCAAAACGCGAGAATGATATAACTTTCGGCGGCGAGCGTGGTCATGTTCCAAAGCTCCGGCGCAATCAGGAACAGGCTGAACAGCGCGGAGAAAACTATGCCGAGCATGCCCGTCATTTTCGTGAGGCTGTCGCCGTCCGCTTTTGCCGAAACGTAAGCCGCCGCCGAAGTATAACCGTAGGCGATGGTCGCGCCGACGGTGGTCACGTCGACGATCCAGCCAGTCGCCGTGCGTCCGAAAAACGGGATAATCAACGATATCCCCATGATGAAGAGCACGGCGTTCTTCGGCGTGCGGTCGCCGGTCAACACGGCGAACCAACGCGGTAAGATGTCCTCCGCCGCCATCGTGTAAATTAGGCGGCTCGCCGCGACGTACATGCCGATCAACCCGGTGACGACGCCGCCGAGCACCGCGAGGCCGAGAATCGCGACGCCCGCGTCCCCCATCGCCCCATGCGCGGCGAAAAAAGTCGGCAACCCCGCGAGGCCGTCAAGGCCGCCCGCCACCGACGCAATGTAGCTGCGCCATGTCAGGCAGCCGCCCGGGAGCTCCATGACAGCGAGCAGCGTCAAAAGCGTATAGGCGAGAAAGCTGGCGGCGACGGAGAGCCCCATGATAACGGGGGCTTTTTGCATTGAAAATGCGAGCCCCGTCGCGGAATGGGAAATCGACTCGAAGCCGATGAAGGCCCAGGGCGCGAGAGCTGCGACGTGGAAAATCTGGAGCGGGACGGACTGCCCGACGGAGAACGGCAGGTCGAAAGCGGCGATCAAATTGGCATGGGCGCCGAGAGCCGCGCAGAAGACGACGAGAATGCCGCCGAGCAAGAGAATCGCGAAAACCGTCTGCGCATGTGCCGCGAGGCGCTTGCTGCAAATCACCAACGCGCCGAACAGGACAATGGCGGCGTCAGACAACAAGATTTCTCCAAGCCAGACGTCATAACCCGCAATATTATAATGAAAACCGAACTGGAACACATCGCCCATGAGGTTTCGCACAATCAGCGCCAGCGCGGTGGCGTTCGCCCAGAGAATCGCTATATAGGTCAGCGCAAGGAACCACGCGCTGAAAAAGCCGTGATCGTAGCCGAAAAGGTGTTTCGCATAGGAAAAAGTCCCGCCCGCGTCCGGGTATTTCTTCATCATCGCGATGTAGTTCCATCCGATGACGAGCATGACAAGGGACCCGATCAGCATTCCGATTGCAGTGCCGACGGGGCCCGCGATCGGCAGGAAGGTCGTCCCCGGCATGACGAACGCGCCCCAGCCTACAGCGCAGCCAAAGGACAACGCCCATGCCGCCACCGGGGAGAGATAGCGGGCAAGGCCCTTCTCACCTGTATTTGCTTCATTCAGATTGTCCATCCAGACTCACTCTTTTCCGCGCAGGATATTATTTATCAGGAAAAGCATTTTCGCCGACGTTTTCTTGTGATATACTTTCCATAGACAGAGACCATTTGGAAAGAAGGCTGAACCTCTATGGAGACAAAACCGCAGTCCCGTGTGCTGATTGTCGACGACATGCGCGCCAACCGCATGATCCTCTCTTCGCTCCTCGCGTCGAACGGCGTGCTGGCCGATCTCGCAGAAAGCGGCGAGGAGTGCCTCGCGCTTTGTCGTGAAAACAAGTACGACCTGATTCTTCTCGATCACAGGATGCCGGACATCGACGGCGTGGACACCTTCGTGCAGCTCAAGGAAATCTTCAAGGAGCAAGGCCGGGAGGTACCGGTGGTCTGCCACACGGTGGAAGCCGCGAAAGACAATATCAACCTGTATAAGGCGGCGGGCTTCGCCGACGTGCTGATCAAGCCGATCCAGCCCCAACGTCTATCGGAAGTGCTTATGGCTTATCTGCCCGAAGGCAGCGTCGAAGACAGCCGCAAACGCGACGACGAGGAGTCGAAGATCAAGGTGGAACTGACGAAGCTCCCCGGCTGGCTCTCCAAAGTGCCGGGACTCGACCTTTCCTACGGCATGGGAAACTGCGAGACGGCGGACGACTACATGGACGCGCTGGCCGTTTTCGCCGCGTCCGTCACGGATAAGGCTGACGAAATCGAGCGGCTTCTCTCGGAGGAGGATTTCAGCCATTACACGCTGAAGGTCCATTCGCTGAAGAGCATGGCGCGTCTTGTCGGCGCTGTAGGGCTTTCAGATTCCGCCGCCGAGCTGGAAGCCGCGGGGAAATCCGGCGACTTTGAGGCAATCCGGGAGAAAACGCCGAAACTGCTCTCGGCTTACCGCGCTTACGCCGGCCATCTCGCACCGCTGGCCGAGAACGCGGAGGGCGCGCCATGAGCAAGCAGCAGAACCGTACGATTGTTTATATCGGACAGGAAAAGCATATCGTGACGCAGGCGGTGGAGAACCGTCTGACCGAAGCGGGATTTCGCGTCGTCGCAATTCCGTCGGACATTGACGAAATCAACAAGAACCGCAGCGGTGCCGACATTTTTCTTTGCTACCTCGACTATACCAGTACCAAGACGGAAATCGTCATGCATTATCTCGCCGACCTCTGCCGCGACGAGCACAAATCCATGTGCCTGATCGTGGACAACGCGACCCGCGCGCAGGTCAAAAAAATGGACAGCGCCCAATGGGCTGCGCATATCTATGTACGCCCGCTCGACATGAACGACGTCGCAGACGATCTTACGGAGCTTTCGGACGCGCACGACAAGTTTCGCCGGAGGAAGACGCTTCTGGTCGTGGACGACGACAGCGATTTCCTGATGATTATGAACTACTGGCTGAAAAGTCATTACGACATCGTCGGCGTGAACTCCGGCGTTGAAGCCGTGACTTACATTCAGCGCCATCAATCGCCCGACCTGATCCTGCTCGACTACGAAATGCCTGATCTCGACGGCTACGACGTAATGCAATGGCTGCACGGCACGCCGCAGACCGCAAATATTCCAATCATCTTTCTGACCGGCGTCAACGACCGCGAAAACGTCATGCGCATCGTCAAACACAAGCCCGACGGCTATCTGCTGAAATCCAGCCGAAAATCGGAGCTTCTCGACGCGCTGGAACGTTTCTTCGTCATGAGCATTTTCCATCAAAGAATGCCGCTAAACCAATAATACTGAAGGAGCTCCCGCAACCGCTTTTTGAAGCGGTTGCTTTTTTATGCCCGCTGTCTCTTCACTCTCCACTCTTCACTTTTCAGTCAAAGAACGCCGCGATGCCCATCAACAGTCCTGTTTTTCCCATCGTTTTCAGCAGGAAGCCTTCCGGATGCAGACTTTCGGCCTTCCGAACGTTTTCCTTGTCCTCGGTGCCGGTCAGGAATACTACGGCAAGCTGCTTCAGTCTCGGATTGGCGCGAATCTGGCGCAGGACCTCCGCGCCGTTCATCTCCGGCATCTCGAAGTCCAGGAGAAGCAGCTCCGGGACTTCTTTTTCGAGCGCCGCCAACGCTTTCTTTCCCGAATTGGCCGTCATGACCGCATAGTCCTTTTTCAGCCAGCGGCTCGTCAATGCGAGGAAATCGTCGTCGTCGTCCACCAGGAGGATCGAATGGCGCTTTGTCGTCACTACGTCGGCCTGCGTCCTGGCAGAGGCTGAGGAACGCGGCGCCCCCGCCTTCTCGGACAGCTTCGCCAGTGGCCCGGACAGGCTGCGGTACAATGTCAACAATGTATCCGTCCCCGCCTCGATGGAATCGGCGTCGCCGTCCTTGCCCGCCGCCTCCAGCTCCGCCGCCAGCCGCGAAAGCTCCGTTGCGCCGACGGACTTCGCCATGCTCTTCAGAGAATGCACTTTAATCGTATAAGCGTCGTAGTCCTTTGCCTTCCATAAGCGCTCGATTTCAGCGGCATGGAATTTGATCGACCGCTCGAACAACGAAAGGGCTTCCAGATATTCGACGTTGCCGCCGCAGAATGTCACGCCCTTTTCCGTGTCCAAAAGCGGCACCGACGCCAGCCAGTCGGGCAGCAGCGTTTCCTCCGCCGTCTCCTCGTCGTTCGCGTCCACCGCGACGATTTTCTCCGGCGGCAGCACACGAAGCAGCATCGCTTCCAGTTCGTCCGCCATGACGGGCTTCGACAGATAATCCCGGAAGCCCATCGCGATATACTCTTCCCGCGCGCCGGACATAGCGTTGGCGGTCAGCGAAATCACCAGCGTCTCGGCAAGCTTGGCAGCGAAGCGCTTTTTGAGCTGCCCCAGCGTCTCCGGACCGTCCAGGCCCGGCATCCGATGGTCGAGGAACACGAGGTCGTAAGTCTTGACCGCGAATTTCTCGATGCACTCCTCGCCGCTCTCGGCAGAGTCAACCTTGATTTTCGTGCGCTTCAGGAGGCCGGAAATCACGGCGATATTCATCGGTGCGTCGTCCACCACGAGGATCCGAACGTTCGGCGCGGTGAAGCGCGTTTTTCGTTTGGCCCGCTTGTCGCTTACGCGCTTCAACGCCTTGCCGAGATCGCCGATTCCCTTCCAGTCGACGACTTTTTGCGGCAAAGCAAAGCAGAAAGTCGAGCCTTCGCCGAAAGTGCTCTTGACGTCGAGGCCGCTGCCCATCAGCTTCAAAAGCCGCTGGGTGATATTGATGCCGAGGCCTGTGCCCTCGATTTTCCGCGTGCGCTCCGCGTCGATGCGATCAAAAGCATGGAACAGTTTATGGATATTTTCTTCCCGGATGCCGACGCCCGTATCCTCGACGGAGACGTCGAGCATGACTTCTTCCTCCCTTACGCGCCGATAATTGATCGAGAGCGTAACCGATCCCTTCTCCGTATACTTGACCGCATTCGTCAAAAGGTTCGTGATGATCTGCTTGACGCGCAGTTCGTCGCCGACAAGGCGGGAGGGCGTATCCGGCGCGACCTTCACATAGAGAGAAAGGCCCCGTTCCTCGGCCTTCAGGCGAATCAGGTTCACAAGATCGCTGACGAGAGAGGCAAGCTCGTACTCCTGCGGAACGATCACCATCTTGCCCGCCTCGATCTTCGAGAAATCGAGAATCTCATTGATGATGCCCAACAGCGAAAGCCCCGCCGCATGGGCGTTTTCCGCGTAAGTCAGCACGCTTTCGTCATCGCTTTCACGCAGGATCATTTCATTCATGCCGAGAATGGCGTTGATCGGCGTGCGAATCTCGTGGGACATCATCGAAAGGAACTCGGATTTCGCAAGGTTGGCGGCATTCGCCTCCACCGCCATATTTTCCAGTTCTTTCGTTGTCTTTTCGAGGAACATCGCGAGCCGCTGCTCGCGTGGAATCAGGCCGACGCTCTGAAGCTCGGTGCGGATTACCACCGGCCGCGCAAGATCCTCCTGCCTCGGAGCTCCTTCGCGCATTCCGATCGACACGATAGCAGCGTTCACGAGGCCGCCGCCCTTCTTGTCCAGCATGATCGCGGTGTAACCCCGCATCCACGAGGACTGAGGCATAATCGCGCGGTAGGCGGCGACGTCGGAAACGGCCTGCGCCGCGAGAAATCGGACGCGATTCTCGCAGACCACGAGGAAGAGCGCCTGCGGTCCGAACGCCCGCATGGACTCCGCATAGACCCGCGTTTTTTCCAACAATCGGCGCGGATTGCCGTAGGAGAGCTGCACCATGTCGCCTTCGTTGACCCGCGCGATAAACGTGAGGCCGCCATTATTGTCGTATCCCGAAGGCGTGCGGACTACCTGCCGTTCGCCCCTTTGCGTGACAAACGGAAACTCCCGGACGTTCTCGACGAAATACTCGTCCGGCTCGACGCCGAGATACTCCCGGTAAATATTGATGGGCGGACGCCCGTCGATGGACGTGACCCGATCCCTACCGTCCGTGCCGGTGATTTTCATTTCCTTGCCGATCGGCGTCCAGCCCATGTCGTAATTATAGTAAACGGCAAGGCCGCGCCCGCACAGCGCCACCGCGACAATCCCCCGGTCGTCCGGCTCCCCGTTTCGAAATGTGCCGCAGATATACGGGTGATTTGCACCGGATTGCGCGCCGAGAATCGGAATCCCATAACCGTCGCCCGTCAAAAGCGTGGTCAGGAATTGGTCGATCTCGCGCTCGACGCCCGCCGTGAAAAGCAGTACCGCCGCCACGTCTTTCATGCCGCGAAGCGCTCGGTCAAACTGACGCCCCGCCTCCTGCGCGGAAATCTTTCGGCAGTCGTAATAGAGGATCTCCGCTTGCGCATGCTCCATCAGCAAAAACGAAAAATCCTCGCCGTCCAGAGCGAAGCCGTTTTCCGCCTCGTTCTTGTGCGTGGTCATGCCGACGATCTTGACGCCCGGCAAGGCACGCCGAACCGTCGCGACCCGATCCTTCATCATCGCGCTGTCGGCGTCCGGGCTGCTGAACAGCAGCAGCTTGTCTCCCTCGCTCTTGTACGCGGGCATGCTCCCGATTTCCTCGATATAGGCCGAGAGCTCGTCGGCGTTGTTCGTAATCAGCGTTCTTTGCAGCATGCAAAATCACGATCCTGTCGAAATGTTATAATTAACTTCATATGATTTGATTTTAACATAAAACGGCAATGCGCGCCATACGGAATCCTCGCTTCTCCATTTGTTCGTCATTTCCGGAAAAATGGAAGGAAAAACGAAACCCGCGTCGAATAGATAAATAATAATTTTACGGTGGGCGTTCCCGCCGGAAGGGAGACAATTGCGATGAATTTTCTTTGGAACGAATTTACGGAAGAGGATTTCCGCAAAATGAAGCGAGTCATCGTCAAATCAGCCAACGATGACGAGATGACGATGACGCATATCGGACGCGTCTCTGTGGGCGACGTACATGTCGAGCTGTATATCTGCGAAGAGCCTGACGAGCAGTTCACGATCCAAAGGCGGTATTTCATCGGCTGCGCGGGGCGCCCGACAGACGCCGCGCTGGTAAACGTACGCTCGGAGGTCGAGGGCTTTTCCTACGGCGAATACAAGATGGACTACAAGCCGATCCAATACCGCGAAGATATTTTATATGACGAGCTGGTGCGGCTGATCGAGGAAGGGCTTGAAAAGGCGGTCGACCGGGACGAGGCGGGCGTCCTGCGCGCGGCTGTTGAAACCCCGACGGATTTCTGGGCGCGGGCGAAAGCGGCGATCCGGACGAAAGTACGCGAAGACGCGACTACTGTATCGCGTACGGAAGAAGCTTCCCTGATTGAAAAAATACGATCCCTCTCGAAGCTTCCCGCCGAGGAATTCAAAGCGAAAGTACTGGCACTGACAGGAATGTAATGAAACGCGAAGACAAGAATTGGCTGGGTACTGCGTTTGCGGACGGGCCCGCCCGCGTCAAAAAGCTCTGGCTGCGGCGCAGGTTTTCTCATCCTCTATACTATATCGTACCGGGGATCTTGCTGGCCTTTTTGCTTCTGCTGGAAATATACAGCAAAAGCGCGGCGTGGCTTTTCAACAAGGCGATGGAAAATCAGGATCTCCTGCGCGGCACAATCACGGTGGAGCGCCTCGTCGCGTCCCCCATCGGCCGCGTCCGTTTCGAGGAGCTCGAATGGAAGGATCCGGAGGGAAAACGGATTCTCTTCATTCCCGAAGGGGGATTCACGGTCGACATCTTCGACACATTGACCCAGCATTTTACCTCGACGACGCTGGAAAAGCTGACGCTGGACCACGCGACTCTTTCCGTCCGCCTGCACGACGACATGAGCGTCGATTTTGTCCGCGCGCCCGCGCCTCAGGAGCGCTCAAAGCAGAAGCCGAAGCTGAAAGCGCGCGACGAGGACAAGACCGAGGAGCAGATGATTGCCGAAGGCGAGGAAAAACGGCGCATCCAGCGGGAACGCCTCGAACAGGACTGGAAAAACTACAATCACGGAGACGAGCGGCTCGATCTCGACGTCTTCCTGAACGACTGTCGTTTGGAGGTCTTTTACAAACATCGCCACTATCTTCTGGAAGCTGTGCGTTTGCAGGCGGTAGTTGACACGAAGGACAAGATCAGGGTGAAGCTGGCCACCGGGCCTTTTGGCGGCGATATGATCGGCAGCGGCATTTTCCTGAACGGAACGATCGATTGCCGCAAGACGACGCCCACCTGCGACCTGTCGCTGATCGTGGACGAAGTTGACCCGTCGTCTTTAGGCTTCGGCATGGACGTCCATGATCCGCTTTCCATGGCGGTGCGTTTGGAGGGCGAGCTTGCCCGCCCCGTCGGACAGGGTACGCTCCATTTCGACAGGCTCCGCATTCCAGCGTTGGACTTCTCGAACGTGGACGGCGAACTCCGTTACGAGGACGCGATGTTCCATTTCACGGACGTGAACGCGGACGTATATGGCGGAAAGCTTGCCGCCGAAGGCTGGTACAATCTCGACACGCGGTATTACCATATCGAAGGCAAGGGCGACAACCTTCGGGCGCGAAAGGCGCTGCCCAAAGATGGGCTGCGCTGCCTTGTCGACCTCAACATCGCCGTCGACTGCAAGGGCAGCGTACAGAAGACGTCATACGCCGGCAGCTTCATTTCGAGCAGGGGACGGTACCGCTGGCTGCCGTTCAAATCCATCAGCGGCCAGTTCCATGACGTGGGGCACGATCTCGATTTTTACGACGTGGAAATCGATTTTGGCGGCATGAAAGCGACGACGGACGCGCTAAGCATCAGAAAAGGGAAGCTGACCCTGCAGCCGATTCGTGTCACGGACAAGAATGGAAACCTGCTCGTTACCTACGACCCGGCAAGCAAAGAGCTGATCGACGAGCGGCCGGAGACCCAAAGACGGCGAATAAACTGATCTGGAAACACGAACAAAGAAAAGGGACTGTCGCATGAAGACATAATCTTCACGGACAGTCCCTGTTTTGTTCTTTCCTGTCAATTGTTACCGGTTGGCGAGTTTCGCCAGCAGCGGCGACGCGTCGTAGGCGGCCTTTCCTCCCAGTTCTTCCTCGATGCGGAGCAGCTGGTTGTATTTCGCCACACGCTCGCTGCGGTTCGGCGCGCCGGTCTTGATCTGGCCCGCGTTCAAGGCTACTACGAGGTCGGCAATCGTTGCGTCCTCGGTCTCGCCGGAGCGGTGGGACACGACGGCGCGGAAGCCGTTCTTGTGGGCGAGCTGGATGGCCTCGATGGTCTCGGTCAGAGAGCCGATCTGGTTCAGCTTGATCAGGATCGCGTTGCCCGCGCCCATCTCGATGCCTTTCGCGAGACGCTTCGTGTTCGTGACGAAGAGGTCGTCGCCGACGATCTGGAGCTTGTGACCGAGGCGCTCGGTCAGCTTCTTCCAGCCTTCCCAGTCCTCTTCATCCAGGGGGTCTTCGAGGGAAACGATCGGATATTTATCGACGAGCTTTTCCCAGTAGTCGATCAGCTTCGCGGTGGTGTACTTCGTGCCGACCTTCGGCAAAATGTATTCACCTTTCTTCTTGCCTTTCCATTCGCTGGCGGCGGCGTCCATCGCCAGGGCGAAATCCTTGCCCGGCTTGTAGCCCGCTTCCTTGATGGCTTTCATGATGTAGTCGAGGGCTTCCTCGGTGCTCTTCAGGTTCGGCGCGAAGCCGCCCTCGTCGCCGACGGAGGTTGCGAGCTTGTTCTTCTTCAGCAGAGCCGCCAATGCGTGATAAACTTCGGCGCACCACTGGAGGCACTGGGCGAAAGATTTTGCGCCGATCGGCATGATCATGAATTCCTGCACGTCGATGTTGTTCGTCGCGTGGGCGCCGCCGTTCAGGATGTTCATCATCGGCACCGGCAGCACGCGGGCCTGCGCGCCGCCGAGGAAACGATAAAGAGACTGACCTTCGGAAATCGCGGCGGCTTTCGCGCTGGCCAGAGAAACGGCGAGGATGGCGTTCGCGCCGAGTTTCTTCTTGCCTTCGGTGCCGTCGGCTTTCAGCATCGCCTGGTCGACGGTGTAGGTGTCGGCGGCCTCGAGGCCCAGGACGGCCTTCGTCAGCGTCGTGTTGACGTTTTTGACGGCCTTCAGCACGCCTTTGCCGTTGTAGCGTTTCTTGTCGCCGTCGCGAAGCTCCAGCGCCTCGAACTGTCCCGTGGACGCGCCGCTCGGGCTTGCCGCGCGGCCTACGCTGCCGTCGCAGAGCGTGACCTCGGCTTCGACGGTGGGATTGCCGCGCGAGTCCATGATCTCGCGGCCGACGACGGATACGATTTCTGTACAGTTCATTCAAAAACCTCCAATCTTTTTCCGAAGCGGCGACCCGCCCCGATGCTGGATATTTGCATTCCCTATTATACCATTTATTGCGGCGGATGGCGAAAGAAATTTTTAACTCTTCACTCTTCCATCTTAACTTTTCCCTCGTTCTTGTCAATTTGTGCTATAATATGAAGCAGATTTTGTAGCAAGTGGAGGAAGTGGGATGGACACACAGCAGATCGGGCGCGCGATGATGGTGCTCGGCGCGGTTCTATTGGCTGCGGGCGCGTTCCTCTATTTCGTGGGGCGGTTGCTGCCACTTGGGCACCTGCCAGGGGACTTCCATTTCGGCAGCGAGAATTTTTCCGTCCATTTCCCGCTGGCGACCTGTGCAATCATAAGCATATTGCTGTCGCTATTGTTGAATTTTTTTAGAAGATAATCGTAATTTGTGGAGGAAACTTTTCAATGAATCGAAATATTATCTGCGGCGTGGTGTTCGTTGCCGCATTTGCGCTTGTGGGCTGCGGCAAGGAAGCGGCGCCGGAGTCGAAGCTGCCTTTGGTGCGCACGCAGACAGTAGGCGTCGGCGGCGCGGCGCAGTCGGCGGAATACGCCGGCAGCGTGCATGGCCGCTACGAAAAGAACATGGCGTTCCAGGTCGGCGGACAGATCGTCGAGCGCAGCGTACAGCTTGGCGATCGCGTTGCTGCAGGCGCGGTGATGATGCGGATCGACCCGAAGGACGTGGCGCAGAAGACGGCTGCGGCGGACGCGCAGGCGGAGTCGGCCGGAACGCAGCTTGCGCTGGCCGAGACGAATCTCGCCCGCTACCGTGAGCTTTACGCGGCGCAGGCCGTCGCGGCGGCGGTGCTCGACCAGTACCAGGCGGCCTACGACGCGGCCCTGGCCGCTTACCAGACCGCGGCGGCACAGGCGACGCAGGCGCACAACGCACTTTCCTATACGGAGCTTACAGCCGACGCCGACGGCGTGGTGTCCGGTATCACGGCGGAAGCCGGACAGGTTGTCGCCGCCGGCCAGACAGTGCTGACCTTTGTGGAGTCCGGCGAGCTCGAAGTCGAGATTCACGTGCCGGAAAACCGGTTGGCCGATATCGCCGTCGGCCAGGACGTCGATGTTTCGTTCTGGGCGATGGAAGCCGCGAAGACGCGGGGCGTCGTGCGCGAAATCGCACCGATGGCTGACAACGTTACGCGGACCTACAAAATTCGGGTTTCGATCCCCTCGCCGCCAAAGGGCATGGCGCTTGGCATGACGGCCAGTGTCCGTGTAACGGGTACGAAAGGCGGCGGAACAGTGAAAACGGCGGCGGCACTTCCGCTCTCTGCGATCTACCAGACCGGCGAGAAGCCCTGCGTATGGCTCGTCAAAGACGGGAAGGTCACGCTGCGAGAGGTTTCCGTTGAATCCTTCGGCGCGAACGAAGCGCTGGTCAAGGGATTGAAGGACGGCGACGTGGTGGTGACGGCGGGCGTCCATAAACTCCACGAAGGCGAAGAAGTGCGCCTCGGCGCGGAGGCCGGGAAGCCATGAATAGGATTACCGAGATTTCGCTGAAAAACCGCGATCTCGTCTGGTATTTCGTGATCGTCACGTTCATCGCGGGCATTTTTTCCTATTACCGTCTCGGCCGCATGGAGGATCCGGCCTTCACGATCCGCATGATGGTCGTGTCGGCGGCGTGGCCCGGCGCGACGGCGGAGGAGATGGAGCAGCAGGTCACGGACAAGCTGGAGAGCAAGTTCCGCGACATTCCAGGCGTAGACTACATCAAGAGCTATTCGCGGCCCGGCCAGTCGGTCATTTATATCAACCTGAAGGATGACGTGCCTAAGGAGAATATCCGCCCGACGTGGCGCGACCTGCGGAATTTCGGCGAAGACGTGAAGCGGGATCTGCCCTCTGGCGTTTACGGCCCTTACTACAACGACCGGTTTGACGACGTGTACGGTTCGATTTACGCGATTACCGGGGACGGCTACACCTACGAGGAAATGCGGCAGGCGGCGGAAACGCTGCGCCGCCGCGCCGCCATGGTGGAAAGCGTGCAGAAGGTCTCGCTGGTCGGCGTGCAGACGGAAAAGGTCTACGTCGAGGTGGAAAACGCAAAGCTGGCCGAGCTGGGCATTTCGCCACAGGCGCTTTCCGCCGCCGTCGAAGCGCAGAACGGCAAAGCGCCGTCGGGCATGATCGAGACAGATTCGGACAATCTCTTCCTGCGCGTGACGGGGCAGTTCGACGACGTGGAGGCGATCCGCGAAACGCCGATCGTTGCGGGCGGACGCGTGCTGCGTCTCGGCGACATCGCGACAGTGGAACGCCGTCCGGTCAACCCGCCGGGGACGAAGATGTTTTTCAACGGCGAACCGGCCGTCGGCGTCGCCATTTCCATGCAGCCGGGCGGCAATATCCTGAAGCTCGGCGAAGACCTGACGAAGCTCGTCGAAGATGAGCAGCGGGAGTTTCCCGTCGGCCTCGAAATTCACCGCGTGTCCGACCAGCCCGCCGTCGTCAGGGACTCCATCGACGAATTCGTCGGCTCTCTGCGCGAAGCGGTCATCATCGTGCTGATCGCCAGCTTCATGAGTCTCGGCCTCCGGACGGGCATGGTAGTCGCGCTCTGTATCCCGCTTGTCCTGGCTGGGACATTCTGCTTCATGAATGTGCTCGGCATAGACCTGCACAAGGTCTCTCTCGGCGCGCTGATCATCTCGCTGGGACTCCTCGTGGACGACGCGATTATCGCTATCGAGATGATGAGCGTAAAGCTGGAGCAGGGCTGGGATCGCGTCCGAGCAGCCTGCTACGCCTGCGAGACGGCGGCAAAGCCAATGCTGACCGGCACATTGATTACCTGCGCGGGCTTCATTCCTGTGGCGTTTTCCAAGGGCATGGCGTCGGAGTTCTGCGAGGCACTGTTCCCGGTCATCGCCATCGCGCTTCTCCTGTCGTGGGTCGCCGCCGTGACCGTGACGCCGATGTTCGGCTATTACCTAATCCGCGTCAAGGAAGGCGGGGAAAAAGCGCCGGAGGAGATGTACCAGGGGCGTTTCTATCAAATCTTCCGCAACGTCCTGACGTGGTTCTTGCGCCATCGGGCAATCGTGCTGCTGGCTACGGCCGGCGTCTTCGCGGGGGCACTCTGGCTGTACGGCTTCGTGCGGCAGGAATTCTTCCCGCCGTCGCTTCGCCCGGAAATCATCGTCGAAATGCGTCTGCCCGAAGGCTCTTCGAAGAAGGCGACGGCTGCCGAGGCCGCGCGCTTCGCCTCGATCCTCGACGGTGAGAAGGACAACATGGACAGCTTTTCCTATTACGTCGGCGAGGGCGCGCCGCGCTTCGTGCTGACCACGAACCCGGTGCTTCCGGCGGACAATTACGCGCAGTTCGTGATTGTCGCGAAAGACGTAAACAGCCGCAAAGACATCGAGAAGACCGTCCGTGCCGCGCTGGACGAAAAGTTCCCGAACGTCCGGGGCAACATCAAGTTTATCCAGACCGGCCCGCCGTCGGACTATCCAATCATGATGCGCGTCTCCGGCCATGACAAGGAGAAAGTTCGCGAAATCGCGAACGACGTCGCAAACATCATGCGAGAGGATCCGAACTATACCGACATCAATTTCGACTGGAACGAGAAAGCAAAGGCGATACACCTGACGCTGAACCAAGACAAGCTGAAGACCCTCGGCGCGTCCAGCCAGGCCGTCGCCCAGACACTCTACACCGAGCTGACCGGCGCACGAATCTCGCAGTATTACCGCGGCGACCGCACGATAGACATCGAGCTCCGTATCGCGGAAAAAGACCGCCGGGAACTTTCGGCGCTCGGAGATTTGCCCGTCTATCTCCCGACGGGAACGGTGCCGCTGTCGCAGGTCGCGGAGATTTCCTTCGCCGCCGAGGACGGGCTGATCTGGCGGCGCGACCTTATGCCGACCATCACGGTGCAGGCGAATATCCAACAGGGAACGGCGGACGACGCCGCGAAAACGGTCTATGAGAAAGCGGCGGCGCTTCGGAAGAACCTTCCCTTCGGCTATTCGATCACGCCCGGCGGCTCGATGGAGGACAGCGCGAAGTCGATGAAATATCTGATCGCGCCCGTGCCGGCGATGTTAATCCTGATTATGACGCTGCTGATGCTCCAGCTTCGAAGCGGAAAGCGCGTCGTGATGACGCTTCTGACCGCGCCTCTCGGCATCATCGGCGTCGTCATCGGAATGCTCGTCTTCGACCAGGCGATGGGCTTCGTCGCCGATCTCGGCGTGCTGGCCCTCGTCGGTATGATCATCCGAAACTCGGTCATCCTGATCGAGCAGATCAGGGACCACCTCGCCGAGGGCGAAACGCTCTGGAACGCGATCATCGACTCCGCCGTGCTGCGTTTCCGCCCAATCATGCTGACGGCGGGCACCGACATCCTCGGCATGATCCCGCTGATGACGAGCCCGTTCTGGGCGCCGATGGCGGTGGCCATCGCGGCGGGGCTGATTATCGCGACATTCCTGACGCTGCTCGTGCTGCCGGTCATGTACGCCGTGGCGTATCGGGCGGAAGAAGCCTGACTGCTTAAAGTCAAAATCCCAAGACGTGATTTTGCGTCTTGGGATTTTTTGCTTTTTTATAATCGTTGCCCTCCACAAGCCCAAAGTGTTATAATTTGTAAAATGCATCGTTCCCGTAAAGGAGACCTCCATGCCTAAGAAAAAACGACTCCTGGTCATTCTGCCCGAGCTTCCGGCCTCCGCCCGGTTCCTGGAATTGCTGACGCCGGAATACGAGCTTCTCCGCGCCGTCGACGAGGCGGAAGGACTGCAGATATTGAAGCAGCAGCGGAAAACGATTTCCGCCGTTCTCCTCGATTTGGACATGGCGAAACAGACCGGCTTCTCCTTCTTCCACACGGTCAGCCAAAACGTCCTGTACGCCGCCATCCCGGTCATCGGCACGCTGCCCCGGACGCCCGCTGAAGAAGATCTTGCCTGCCTCGACTTGGGCGCAGCCGACGTCTTCACGCCGACCGGCAGCGGAAAGCTCGTGCTCCGGCGCCTTTCCAACGTAATCCGCGCGAAGGACTCGGCGACGTTCTACGAAATCGAGCGCATGCTCCGGGCGCTGCCCTCCAACATCTATCTGAAGGACGCGGAGGGCAAATACATTTTTGCCACCCACTATTGGCATCATTTGGACATGAAAGGCGACCCCAACTGGACGATTCGCGGCAAGACCGACCCCGAAATCCGAAAGGACAAGGAGAACGCGATCAAGGCCTATGAAAGCGACAAAATCATCCTCGCCACCGGCGAAGGGACGCGCTACACCATCAAGATCGACACCGACAACCAGCTGGAATTCCTGGAACTGATCAAAGAGCCGGTGCGGGACGACGACGGCAACATCACGGGCATCGTCGGATTGATCAACAACGTGACGGAACAGCAGCTCCTGAAGTTCGAGCTGGAACGCCGCTCGAAGACGGACGCGCTGACCGGGCTGTTCAATCGCCGCTACTATCGGGAATACTTCCCGACCGTCTGCAAGCCGGAGAATTTTCCGATTGCCTTGATCTCGGCGGACTGCAACGGGCTGAAAAAAATCAACGACACTTACGGCCATCTGGTCGGCGACGAATATCTCCGCATGTCGGCCGTACTGCTTCGCATGGTGCTGCCGGAATCGGCTTCGATTTTCCGCATGGGTGGCGACGAATTTTTCATCGTCCTGCCGAATACAGATGAAATCGCGGTACAACGATTCATCGACGAAATGAAGCAAAAATCGTCCCTGTTCCAAATCCGGGAGCAGAAGCTCAGCATCGCCTTCGGCTTCTCGATCCTCCGCTCGGAAACGGACGACGTAAACGCCTGCATCCACTCGGCAGACCAGAATATGTACGAAAACAAGAACAAAGAAAAACAGGCCCGCAAATAACGCGAGCTTGTTTTTTGTTGATTACGCTATCGCGTCGAAGCGCGAAACGAGGTCCTTCCCCTCGCCCCGGTTCGCCATCTGCCGGAGCAGGCTTTCGGTGATCGTCCCGACGTCGCGGCCGGAGGCGCGGTAAAGCATTTCCTCTTTCTCTTTCGCTTCCTCCCGTCTCCGTTCCTCGGCGCGTTTTTTCGCGCGGCGCTCCGCCGGCTTTGCTTCCCCGGCTTTCTCCTTCTTCCCGCTCTTCTCGGCTTTTTCCCATTCGCCTTTGGCTTTCGGGTCGTTGGTGCAGCCGGAGATGACGGTCATGTTGCCGTTGGCGTCAATCGTGCAGTCGTAGTGCGTCATGACGGGATTGCCCGGCAGCGTCCGCGTCCTCTGCGCGCCGAGGGGAACAAAAGCGCCGACGGAGTCCAACGCCTTTTCCAGTTCTTCCCTTTTTTCGGGGTCGCTCGCGCATTTCCGCAAATACGCCGACGAGACGTTCACCGTGGTCGGCACGTTGGCGATTTTCGCCGTACGTCCGAAGTACGAATACTTTTTGGACAGTGCGCTCATGTATTCGTCGACGTCCATTGCCCTCGCGCCAGACGCGCCCGTTCTGTCCTTCGATTTTTCGGCTGCCGCCGCTCCGGTCCTGCGCGTTCCCGTTTCCGCCGAATAGGGGCGGTTTTTAATTTCCATGCTCATGACTCTCACCCTAAATCAGCATATTCACGGCGAACGCGGCTTTCGCGGCGGGATCGTT
>CAMHCS010000043.1 GCA_946183785.1 uncultured Selenomonadales bacterium
ACGAAAAAATCCCTCGACAGGGCCACGACTTGACTTAATCAGTGCTTCCTTAAACCAAAAACATTCTTCGCTCCTGAAATTCATAATAAGAATCGGCAAGACTGTGGTATACTATTATTTTGTCAAGCAATAGCACCTGCCGGTCAATCGTTTTTTGATATTTTTGGGGAGGGTCCAATATGTACACGATGCGGGAGGTCTGCAAAGAAACCGGCATGACCTACGAAGGGCTGAAATTCTACTGCAACCAGGGGCTGGTCCCAAACGTCAAGCGGGACAAGAACAACCGCCGCGTCTTTGACGAGCACGCCATGCGCTGGGTGAAAAGCCTTTCCTGTCTGAAAAACTGCGAAATGAGCATCGCCGAGATGCAGCAATACCTCGCCTATTGCCTCGAAGGTCCGTCTTCGATTCCCGTGCGAAAGGAGATGCTGGCAAAGAAGCAGGACGCGCTGCGGGAAAAAATCAAGCTGCTGCAGGAGGCGGTGGATTACATCGACTGGAAGCAGCGGCTGTACGACGATATATTGTCGGGCAGGCAGGAGTACCGCAGCGACCTGGTTCCGACGAAAGAATGACATGCAAATAAATGCCCTCCGGCATAGCCGGGGGCATTTATTTGCATGTCATTTGGACCCGCGCAGGTATTTTCCGGTCACGCTGCCTTTTGCGGCGGCGATTTCTTCCGGCGTGCCGCAGGCGACGATCCTGCCGCCCGATTCTCCGCCGCCCGGTCCCATGTCGATGATATAGTCGCTGTTTTTTATAACGTCCAGATCGTGCTCAATGAC
Organism: uncultured Selenomonadales bacterium; assembly: GCA_946183785.1. Classification (GTDB taxonomy): domain Bacteria; phylum Bacillota; class Negativicutes; order Selenomonadales; family Selenomonadaceae; genus RUG12372. Next base: position 792 of record CAMHCS010000043.1, read on the forward strand.
GATGACCGTGGCGCCGGCCTCCACCAGTTTGTGAAATACTTCGAGAAGTACCTGTACGTCGAGAGGATGAAGTCCGATGGTCGGTTCGTCGAAGACGAAGACCGCGTCCTGCTGCGTTTTTCCCATCTCGGCGGCCAGCTTCAGCCGCTGCGCCTCGCCGCCGGAAAGCGCCGGGGTGTCCTCGCCGAGGGTCAGATAGCCGAGCCCCAGCCCGTCGAGGACGGCAAGCTTGTTGTAGATCTTTTTCGCGGCGGCGAAGAGGGGCATCGCCTCCCGGACGGTCATTTGCATGAGCTCGGGGAGCGTGTAGGACGCCTCTGCTTTTTTCGGCGTCCAGCGAACGCGCTCCGCGTCTTTGCCGTAGCGCGAGCCGCGGCAGTCCGGGCAGGAGATCGTCACGTCCGGCAGGAACTGCACGTCGAGGGAAATCTGCCCCGTGCCGTCGCAGGTCGGACAGCGCAGCTTCCCCGTGTTGTAGGAAAAGGCACCCGCGCCTAATTTTTGCGCCTTGGCTTCCTTCGTCGCGGCGAACAGCTTTCGGAGGTCGTCCAGCACGCCGCTGTATGTCGCAAGCGTGGACCGGATATTGATGCCGATGGGCGTCGCGTCGATGAGATTGGCGCGGGAAATTCCCACCGCCTCCACCTTTCTGATATGCGGCGGCGGTGTCTTCCCTTCGATTTGCGCTTGCAGGGCGGGAATCAGGCTTTCCAGCACCATCGTGGTCTTGCCGGAGCCGGACACTCCCGTCACGGCCGTCAGCCGCCCTTTCGGGATTTCCACGGAAAGGCTGCGTACGGTGTGGAGGGGAGACGTTTCCAGCCGAATCCGTCCGTTGGCGAAGAGTTCCTCTTTGCCGACGCGCTCGCGCAGGATTTTCGCCTTCCCCGTGAGGAACGGCGCGATCTTCGACGCCTTGTTTTTCTCGATTTCCGCGACGCTGCCACGGGCGATGACCGTGCCGCCCTCGCTGCCCGCCAGCGGCCCCATCTCGATCATGTAGTCCGCGTGCTTCAAGACCTGCACGTCGTGGTCTACCAGCACCACCGTGTTGCCGTCGGCGATCAGGCTGTCCATGACGTTCATCAGCCCTTCGAGGTTCGAAGGGTGCAGGCCGATGCTGGGCTCGTCCAGCACATAGAGCACACCCGTCGTCTCGTTTCGCACCGCCCGCGCCAGCTGCACCCGCTGACGTTCTCCGTTGGAAAGGGTGCTGCTGGCCCGGTCGAGGGAGAGGTAGCCAAGGCCCAAATCCTTCAGCCGCTTCGCGTTGTCGAGGAACGACTGGATGATATTTTCCGCCATCGGGCGAAGCTCCTCCGGCAGCGTCCCGGGGACGGATTTCACCCACGGGATCAGCGCGTCCAGCGTCATGGCCGTGGCCTCGGCAAGATTCTTTCCCGCCAATACGGATTTGCGCACGGTCTCCGAAAGCCGCGTACCGCGGCAGTCCGGGCAGACGCCGACCCGCAGGAATTTTTCCACCCGCTTCATGCCTTTCTCGTCCTTGACGTGGGAAAGGGCGTTTTCCACCGTGTAGATGGCGTTGAAATAGGTGAAGTCCATCTCGCCCGCCGCGCCCGTTTTCTGGACCTGGTATACCATGTGGTGCTTCACCGCGGGGCCGTGGAACACGATCTCGCGCTCCTTCTTCGTCAGCTCGCGAAAGGGCACGTCGGTCCGCACGCCGAGTTCCCGGGCGATGTCCTTCATCAGTGACCACATCAGGGTCTGCCAGGGCAGCACCGCCCCCTCGTCGATGGAGAGGGATTCGTCCGGCACCAGCGTGGACTCGTCCACGATGCGATGGACGCCCGTGCCGCTGCAGGTGGGGCAGGCGCCGTCGGAATTGAAAGCCATGGCCTCGGCGCCGGGGCCGTAAAATTCCTCGCCGCAGACCTCACAGCGCGTCGGCTGCATCAGCGCCACCGCCATGCTCGGCTTCGCCAGATGGCCGTTGGGGCAGGGGTGGCTGCCGAGACGGGAGAAAAGCAGCCGCAGGCTGTTCAACAGCTCCGAGGCCGTGCCGAAGGTGCTCCGCACGCCCGGAACGCCCGGACGCTGCCGCAGAGCGAGGGCGGCGGGGACATGGCGCACCTCGTCCACGTCCGCTTTGCCCGCCTGGGAAATGCGCCGCCGCGTGTAGGTGGAAAGCGCCTCCATGTAGCGGCGCGAGCCTTCAGCATAGAGCGTGCCGAGCGCCAGCGATGATTTACCGGAGCCGGACACCCCCGCGATGGCGGTCAGCCGTCCCAACGGGATCTCCACGTCGATATTCTTCAGATTGTGCGCCCGCGCGCCGCGCACCGTGATATGCTGCGGCGCGGTTTTCTTTTCCTTTTCGGGCCTGACGTCCCGTACATTCATGAAAAGCCACTTCCGATCTGTAAATGTCGTAAAAATGATACCATACTTCCGAAAAATCAAGCAAGAAAAAAGCCGCGAGGTCACCCTTCGCAGCTTTTCCCATAGGGGAATCCCCTAACCCTTCTTTGACTTCACGCCAGCGCCTTCGCGACCTTTTCCAGCTCGTCGCGAATCGCAATATGCTGCGGGCACGCCTTTTCGCAGGCGCCGCATTTTACGCAGGCTGCCGCGGGCTTCTTGCCGTGCATGTTCACGAGCCAATTTTCCTGATGCTTTGCCGCCGTTTTATCGCCATACAGCGTCAGGTAGTTCATCGCGGTGAACGAGCCGGAGACGCCGATATTCTGTGGGCAGACCTTCGCGCAATAGTTGCAGGTGGTGCAGGGAATGATCGGGATTTTTGCCAGCGCTTCCTGCGCTTTTCCAATCGTTTCTTCCTGCGACGGCGTCAGCTTTTTGAAATCCTTCATATAAGAAAGATTGTCCTCCATCTGCTCGACGCTGGACATGCCGGAAAGCACGGTGATCAGTCCGTCGAGGTTCGCGGCGAAACGCACTGCCCAAGACGCGCAGGACGATTCCGGCTCCGCCGCTTTCAGGATTTTCTTTACGCTTTCCGGCGGATTCGCCAGCATGCCGCCCTTGACCGGCTCCATGATGATGACGGGCTTGTCGTATTTCCGTGCCGTTTCGTAACAGGCCCGGGACTGGACGGCCGGATTTTCCCAATCGCCGTAATTGATCTGGAGCTGCACGAACTCCATTTCCGGGTGCGCTTTCAGGATTTCTTCCAATTCCTCCGGCGTCGAATGGAACGAGAAGCCGACGTGACGAATCTTGCCTTCCTTCTTCTTTTCCTGCACGAAGCTCCACATGTCGAAGTCGTCAAAGAACTTTGTGCGGCTCTCGCCTAGATTGTGGAGCAGGTAAAAGTCGAAATAGCCTGCGCCCGTTTGCTTTAGCGATGTCTCGAACTGCGCGATGGCGTCCTCCCTCGTCTTGCAGTTGATCCAAGCCGCGTTTTTCGTGGCGAGCTGGAATTTCTCCCGCGGATAGCGCTCGACGAGCGCCTGTCGAATAGCGTCCTCGCTGCCCGGATACGCCCACGCTGTGTCGAAATACGTGAAGCCTGCCGCAAGGAACTTGTCCACCATGACCTTCACCTGCTCCACGTCGATGGCGCCGTCCTTCTGCGGCAGCCGCATCAGGCCGAAGCCCAGCTTTCTGATGTTCTCTCCCAGGTACATGAAAATCCCTCCTGTCTGCGATATATAACAGCATACCATGAATGAGCCGCGTTTTGTCAAGTGCAGTATTTATACCGCTTCCGACGCGTTTCTTTACAAACAATGATATAATAAAATGCGGAAAATCTTGACGGCACGGAGGGAAACTATATGAAGCAATACATCGTTGATGCGTTCACGGACAGACCTTTCGCGGGGAACCCGGCGGCAGTCTGCGTGACGGAAGCGCCGCTGCCCGACAGTTTCATGCAAAAACTGGCGGTGGAAAACAATCTTTCCGAGACGGCATTTCTCCTGCGGGAAGGAGATGGGTGGCGGCTCCGCTGGTTCACGCCGGGAACGGAAGTCGATCTCTGTGGTCACGCAACGCTGGCCTCGTCTTTCGTGGTACTCAATCATTGCGAGCCGGGAAAGGACATCGTGACGTTTTACACACGCAGCGGCGTCCTGGCCGTCACGCGGAAGGGCGAACGGTATGAGATGGACTTTCCCGTGTTCCCGTATCGGGAAGTCCCCGTCACAGACGAAATGGAGGCAGCGTTTGGAATTCGCCCCGTCAAGGCGCTCTTAGGAGAAGAGCTGGTCTGCGTATTCGCCGATGAAGCGGAAATTCGGCGCATGACGCCAAATCAGGCGCTAATCGTGAAGCTCGACGGCCGATGCCAGCATGTCACCGCCCCCGGCACAGAGTGCGACTGCGTGTCGCGGAGCTTCGCGCCGAAGCTCGCCATTCCCGAGGACCCCGTCTGCGGCTCGGCCCATTGCCAGATTGCCCCGTATTGGGCGAAGGTCACGGGCAAGACGGAAATCTGCGCCTATCAGGCGTCAAAGCGCGGCGGCCATCTCTACTGCCGTGTAACGGGAAACGGGCGCGTCGCCATCAGCGGGGAGGCGGCGCTGGTCGCCGTTTCCGAGATTGTCGCGAAGCCGTGAGAACGGTGCAGATTCACGGATTTACGAGGAGGCAGAAAAGGTGCTGCGCTGCAACGCGGTGATGCGCTTCGATATCAACCACAAGGAAGGCTTTCACATCCTGACCGAGGAAATCAAAACGAACTATCCCGATTATGCCGTTCACGTTGTGCCGGATCCGAACATTTCCGATTGAACGGGCAAACGGCAGAATACCCAAAGGCGCTCGCGTCCTGCCTAAGCAGAACGTGAGCGTCTTTTTGCGTGGTGCTTTACCGATTCGTTTCGATTTTTTGCCCGATTATCGCATACAGCCCGAAGATGGCGACGAGGACGAGCAAGAAGGCGGGAGAGGGAAGCTTTGTTGCCGCCGTGCCGAAAATATGCTTCATCAGAAGGCGGTCGCCGATGCGGTGCAGGAACGAGCCGGCGACGCCGAAAATGAAAATCGCGACTTTTGCGCGCCGCACACCGATGTGATAGCGCATCGAGGACACGTCCCATCCTCGCCAGCGGACGAATCGCGTCCATAGCGGCGTCCAATGCAACCCCAAATGAAGCCCAGAAATAATCAGCAGCCAATACGAGGCGGCGACGTGGGCCTGATGGGCGACAATGCTCCTCTGCCACGCGACGCCGAACAGGCCGGGAAAAAGCCGGTTCGCGATAGCAAGGCCGCTGACGAGCGCCACGGCAAACGAGACCGTCAGCCCGATATTGACAACGACCGAAATTATCCGGCGGACATTCCACGCACCGCGTCCAAGCGAGGAAAACCATTTTGCATTCCAAGCCAGGTGTAGCGGTACGAAGACGCCCATGACGACGCCCAGCGCCTCGTGCAGCGGCTTCGGCAAAACCTGAAATCCCATCAAGAGTATGAGCAGTACAAAGAGCAGCCCGTCCACAATCACCCGTTTCATATAGCCCTCCCGTAATTGCAGGATATTCTCCTTTTTTCACGTTCATTATAAAGCGCCGGCTTCCCATAATCAAATGCCTGTATTCTATAGCTTTCCATGCGTAAAGGGAATAGGCGCGCAGTTAAGATACGGCAGGAAGCGTTTGACAAACGGAAATTTGGCGTTTATGCTGATAGCCGGTTGACGATTAGAGATTCCCATCGATAGGAGACTTGTTTCATGCTTGAATTTGTCCTGCAGGCGGCGGAAGCCATGTTCCCGATTATCGCCCTGGTGGCGCTGGGCAGCCTGTTGAGCCGGGCGGGCTGGTTCGACGCGGTCAGCGGCGCGTTGATTGCACGGCTCGTCACGGTGATTTCCCTGCCGTGCTCGATTTTTATCGGCCTGACGCAGAATTTTACCGCCGAGAAATTGGCGGCGCTTCTTCCCGATACGGTGCTGCCTGTCGCCTCCATGCTGCTGGCGATGGTCGTGGGCGGCGCCGCCGCGCGGTTCCTGGATATTCGCCCGGGACGGCGCGGCGCGTTTCAGGTCAATTATTTCATTTCCAATACCATGTTCATCGGCCTGCCGGTGAATCTCGCGCTGTTCGGCGACGAGAGCGTCCCGGCGGTCATGCTGTATTACGTGGTCAACACGCTACTCTTTTGGACGCTGGGCGTCAATATCATTGTCGGCGACGTCGCGCGGAAGCGGGAACGGTTCTTTTCCATGGATACCCTGCGGAAAATCTTGTCCCCGTCGCTGCTCGCGTTCATCGGCGCCATCCTGTTCGTCCTCTCCGGCTTTTCCCTGCCCGACTACCTGCGGGCGACGCTGCGCTACACGGGGAACATGACCACGCCGCTGTCGCTGCTTTTCATCGGCATGGAGGTGGGGCGCATCTCCCTGCGAGAATTCCGTTTTGAAAAGGACATCATCTGGGGCCTCGTCGGGCGCTACCTCGTCTGCCCGCTGGCCGTGCTGGCGCTCACGCCTGTCTTTCCGGCCTCGTCCCTTTCCGTCAAGGTCTTCACCATGCAGGCCGCCATGCCCGCCATGACCATGCTGACCATCGTGGCGAAGCAGTACAAGGCGGACAGCCAATACACCGCCGCGCTTTCCTTCATCACCATCCTGTTCGGCCTCGTGGTCATCCCGTTTTACATGACGATCGTGAACTTGTATTTTTGACGCGTTCCGGCGGGTGTGGCGGCGGGGCTAAGGATTTCTTGCAGCTCTCCATTTCGGCGACGAGCTGCTCGTTTTTGCAATCAGGCGGTCGATGGCGGGGTTTTTTATGTCGATTTCCTGTTGCTGAGAGAGAGTGGCCCTTGAAGATAATATGAAGACAAGGTTCCATAGACTCACCATGCGTTTTTGTGTTGTGTTTGTTTCACTTTTGCGTTACAATGCTTTCAAAGGAGGGAACTCTCATGTCTAAAACCGCCAACATCAATCTTCGCATCGAACCGGACGTCAAAGCGCAAGCCGACGCGGTTTTTTCCAGTCTCGGCATCTCGATCACCGACGCCATCAATGTCTTTCTACACGCCTCTATCATGGAGGGCGGTTTTCCGTTCCAGCCGAAGCAACCGCGATACAATCGTGAAACGCTGACGGCCATACAGGAAGCGAAAGACATCATGGCGGGAAAAGTCGAAGCCAAGCGGTACAGTTCTCTCTCCGACTTGTTAGAGGATATGGACGCGGAGGACGCTAATGCTTGAATTAGTGACGACCGCACAATTCCGTAAAGATTTACGGCGCATCCGCAAACGCGGTTACGATTTGGCCAAATTGGACGAAGTCCTGCAGGCGCTTCTGCGGGAAGAGCTTCTTCCCGCAAAACATCGCGACCATGCTTTGACCGGAGATTACACAGGATTTCGCGAGTGTCATGTGGAGCCTGATTGGCTGCTCGTCTATGCCTTAGATAAAGGGCAACTGATTCTCACAGCTTCCCGCACAGGGCCACATTCCGACTTGTTTTAATGAATAACGCCCGCGTTGCGGCAGCTCATGAGCTGCACAACGCGAGCGTTTTTGTTTTTATTTCCCGTAGCCGAGGCCGGAAATCCACGGGGCGACGTCGCCGACGTCGTTCGCCAGGATTCCGTCTCCGATGGTCGCTCCCGCCGCCGAGGCACGGACGCTGTCAAGACTGTCCGAGAGCGGGCTGCCGCCGCTGGTGGCGAAGGGGATCACCGTCTTGCCGGAGAAATCGTAGCTTTCCAGGAAGGTCAGCACGATCATCGGCGCGTCGTACCACCAGATCGGATAGCCGACGAAAACCACGTCGTAGTCCGCCATGTTCTCCACCCGACCGTCTATGCTCGGGCGAGCATTGTTGTTCTTCTCCGCCTTCGCCACGTCGAGGCATTCGTCATAGCCGGGATACGGGACGGCGGGCTTTATCTCGAAGAGGTCGCCGCCCGTCTGCGCGGCAATCTCCCGCGCCACGTCTGCCGTGTGCCCCTGATAGGAGAAATACGTGACGAGGATCTTTCCGCCCGCCGCCTCGGCTCTCCCGCCGAAGCCAAACGAGCAAACCGACGCGAGGAAAACCGCGGCTAAGGTTATCATTGTGTGTTTCATCTTCATAATGTCCATTCTCCTTTTTCGTATCATTATTGATTCTTTGCAATCCGCCCGATCAGATGGCCGACTACCGCATATAAGCCTACAATTCTTAGCAGCACAACGGGGAACGCCGCGTCAATCCTTTCCTTTTCATCTTTTGTTTCCGTGGCGTTAAAGCGACGTGCCGATTTTTCGCGCCATCTCGCCGAACTCGGAACGCTCGACGAGGGAGCGCGAGCCGCAGCCGACGCCCAGCACCTGTCCCGCGTCCGTCCAGTTCATATAGCGTACCAGCGTATCGTAATGGGCAGCCAGCGCCTGGAAGGTCCAGTCGGCGCTGTTGTATGCCGTGGCAATCAGCACCGATTTCTTGCCGTTCAGCTTGCCCGTACGGGAATAGAATCGGTCCACGACAATCTTGAGCTGTGCCGACATGCCGTAGTAATAAAGCGGCGTTGTCAGCACCAGCATATCCGCCTCCAGCATTTTCGGCATCAGCTTCGTCTCGATGGCGTCCTGATAAATGCAGGGGCCGTCCATGCCGCACTTGTCGCAGCCACGGCAGGGATGCGTTTCCTCGTTGGCCGCGTCGAAGGTGAATACCTCATGCCCCGCGCTTTTCGCCCCCTCGGTAAAACGATCCGCCAGATAGATGGATGTGGATTCGTTTTTCGGATGAGGGCTCGATGTGATGACGACAATCTTCATTTTCTTTCCTCCCGATACCTCGCCCTTTGCGGGCAGTTTTGCCTCGCTTTTCCTGTCCCCGCTGACGGCGGCCAGTCCGCAGCCGCTCAATAAAAGCGTCATCGCGCCCATGCCGCCGATCTTCAAGAATTCCCGCCGATTCATGCGGTCACCTCATTTCAGTTAATACCGTTCACGGCTCCGCGTAGACTTCTTTTGCCATGTTGAAGGCCGCCCATGCCTTCGGCCAGCCCGCGTAGAAGCCAAGCTGGGTGATGATCTCCGCCATCTCGGCCTTCGTGACGCCGTTCCTCTTCGCCGATTCGATATGGTATTTCAGCGAGCTGTCGATGACGCCCGACGCCACCAGCGCCGAGACCGTCACGATGCTGCGGTCGTGCAGGGAAAGCACGTCGTTTTTCGACCAGACCTCGCCGAAGAGGATATCGTCGTTGTACCGCGCGAAGTCCGGCGCGAAGTCGCCGAGTTTGTCGCGCCCCGCCGTCTGTACCACCTTGACCGCTTCCCGCTGTTCCGCCATTTCCGCCACTCCCATCGTCATGAAATTCGTCGTGAAAAACATTCCCGCCGCCAATACGGCCGCCGTCCATTTCTTACCGTTCATGCTGTTTCCTCCTAACCCTGCATCGCGTATGAAATTCTTTCTTTATTTTTGCGCCGTTTCCGTCAGGTCTTCCGTTATTTCCCGTCCGGCCTTCCGAAATTCCTTCAGGCTCTTTCCGAAAGCCGCCCCGATTTCCGGCAGCTTTCCCGGCCCGAAGACCACCAGACCGATGACGAGGATCAAAACGAGCTCCGGCACGCCAAATCCAAACATAGCAAGACCTCCTAATCTATCGGCACGATCTCATATCGCGGATTGCCCATGCCGAGCCTTCGCATCGCGGCAAGCTGGGCGAGGCCGTCGCGGCTCTCGATGCGTTCCACCAAGTCGTGCTTTTCCTTCTCGGGCCGCGCATAGACCATATCGCAGGACGCCTGGTCCACCGCTAAGATGTCCGTCGAGGCGAGGATGCCGAGGTCGGGAATCACCGGCTCGGCGGCTTTCACGCCCGCGCAGTCGCAGTCCACGCTCATGCGGCGCAGGACGTTGATGAAGACGATGCGCTTTCCGAAGAAGTCGCAGGTCGCCTTGCCGCTGTCCGCCATGTTTTCCATGAAGAGCGCGCCGTTTGCCATGCTGCCCTCCCAGTCGTCGACGCCGGGGGCGTCGGATTTGTGGAAGCCGTGCACCATGCGCTTCCCGATCTGCCCGTCGGCGCAGCCGATGGCGATATTCTTCAGCGAGCCGCCGAAGCCGCCCCGGGCGTGGCCCTTGAAATGGGTCAATACCACCATCGAGTCGTAATTCAGAAGATGGGAGCCCATCGAGACTTCGGGGAGATGTAAATAGTTCCGTACGGGAAGCATGACCGTGCCTTCCTCGTCCATGATGTCCACCGGGCAGAAGGTCCAGCCGTTGATCTCGAGGGTCTTGCGGTGCTTCTCGGTGGTGTCCCGGTCGCCGACGTACATGGTGTTCGTCTCGACGATGGTGCTGTCCGGGATGGCCGCTTGGAACGCCCGCACCATGTCCCGGGGCAGGATGTTCGGCCCGTGGGCCTCGCCCGTGTGCAGCTTGATGGCCGTCTTGCCGTAGATGTGCTCGTTGATGCGCCCGTACAGTTTCAAAAGATGCGGCGCGTCGATGTGCTTTGTGAAATACACTTTTGCCTTCGAGCCGGAAGCGCCGGCCTTCGTCACGTCCTCGCTGCCGACCACGGGCGCCTGCGCCAGCGCGCGCCCTATGCCGGACAGCGGCGACAGCAATGAACCCGCCGCCAACAGCCCGCCTATCTTCATGAAATCCCGGCGTGAAATGTCCTTCATGTTGCCTTCCTCCCTGTATTATTTTTGCAGGCCCTTCGCGCTCAAAACGATATGCGCGGGACGGTTCGCGATCTCCCGCGCCGCGGTGAACATCGACGAAAGCCCCCGCAGATATTCGCCGTAGGCTTCGGACTCCGCATAGCTTTGATAGGCCGCCTCGTCCCGGTAGATTTCCATCGTGTGAATGACGTTCGGCGCGTCATGCTCCGCCGTCACGAAAATCCCCAGTACGCCCGCGTCGTCCCGCACGGCGCGCACCGCTTCCGCCGCCGCCAACTTTTGATACTCGGCCAGCCGCTCCGGCCGCACCTCGTAACGGTGCATCAGTACCACCGTGCCGACGCCCTCCGCCTTTTGCTCCAATACGATGCCGTTGGCCTCGAGGATTTTCAAACTCTTCAAAATCGGCAGCCGTTCCGCGCGGTAGGCTTGGAATCCCTCGCTGGTGGCGTGGATGCGGTACGCCTCGTAGCTCTCGTAAATTTCCAAGAGTCGCATGACGTCGGGCTGCTCCGCGTCGATGCCGCCGTAAAGCGCGTATGTGCCGAGTTCCCCCGCCGCCGTCGGGCCGACAGTCCGCGCCGCGACTTCGCCCATTTTCGCCATGTCGCCGGGGGTGGACTCCACCACCGCCCAATGGATCATCGGCATATTGCCCTCCGGCGTACGGATCGGATGCGCCGATGCCGCCCCCGTCACCAGCATACCGGCCATTGCCATGAGTGCCAATCCTTTCCTCAAATGTCTCATTTCATAGCCACCTTTCCATATTGACGCTATAAATGGTATACGTTATAATTAAATACAAGGACAGAAATCCAAGGAGGATGATTCAAATGCTGATGGTTCGGGACATGAACGATTTTATCCACCAAATGATGGGTGCGCCCGTCAAAAGCAAAAGCGCCGACCAAAAAATGCGGGATGCGGGAATCGACACGAACAGCAAGGCGTATCAGGTGGTCATTTCGTCGATGGAAACAACCGCAGGCAGCGGCGTCGCCTACACCAATCCGCAGGCCATCAAGAATCGCATGATGAATTACGACGCCGACGGCAACTGGGTCAACCCGGCGGTGAAATATTACGGCGCGAAATCAAACGGAAAAATCTACGTCGAAAGCTGACCAACTGCTCGGAAGAAACCGTCCGCACATCGGACGGTTTCTTTTTTATTGTTATGCTTTCTTTTCTGCCGCGAGCTGCGGCAGTGTCTTTCCGCCGACGCCCCAGTTTTCCGGCTCGTTTTCCTCAATCAGAACAAAGAAAGCCGACGCGGGCATTCCCAGCGTCTCGCTGGCGACTTTCGTAAATCCCGCCACCAGCTTTTCTTTCTGCTCCGTCGTCGCTTTCGCGGTCTTCATTTCAATAAACGGCATTTTCGTTTCCTCCTGTCCTCTTGTTAGGAAAGCAATTTTTTCGCGTTTTCTGCGTATATTTTTCCCGACAGTCCGCGCTCCGCCAGCACCTCATCCAGCGCCTTTTTCCGTTGCAAGACAATCGGCGCCAGCACATACGGGTAATCGCTGCCATAGACGATATGATGCTCGTCCGTGATCCGAAGCAGCATATCCATCTGGTCGGGCGTCGGGTCCCCCGCGAGGTCGAACCAAAGATGCTTCATGCCCGCTTCCATATCGACGGGTTCCATCCTGCCCATGGCCGAAAGCAGGCGGAACATGCCGCCCGCGCGGCTCTTCATATAGGGCAGGAACGATCCGCAATGAGGCACTACAAGGCGGATATGCGGAAATTTTTCCAGCGTCCGGTTCGCCAGGAGATTCACCACGGCCCGGGTGGTGTCCGCCGGATATTCATAGAGCGCCATGACGCCACCCGTGACGACGCCCTCCCGCGGCAAGCTCCGGGCGGGGCTGGGATGTAAGATCACCAGTGCGCCGCGCCGGTCCAACTCCGCGAATACGGGATCGAAGCTCGGATCGCCGAGATAGACGCCGTCGCTGTTCGAGGCGACCTTCACGCCCAGCGCGCCGAGACGCTCCGCCGCGTAACGGATTTCCTCCAATGCTCCCTCGATGTCGGGCAGGGGCAGCGCCGCGACGAAGCCAAATTTCTCCGGATGCTTCCGGCAGAACGCGGCGTATTCCTCATTGACCTGCCGCGTGACCTCGCGGGCAAGCCCCGCGTCGCCATGATAGGTGTGCGGCGTCGGCATGGACAGCACGGCGTATTCGAGACCCGCGTCCGCCATGAATTGCAGATGCGCCTCTTCCGACCACTGCGGAATAGGAAAGCCTTCCTCCGCCACAACGTCGATGCCGAGGCGTTTCAGCCCGTCGACATAGGACGGCAGCATCGCGTGAGCGTGGAAATCCACACGCCGCCCGGACATTTTCGCCGCCGACGCCATTGACGGAAACCGTCCCAAGAGCGCCGACGCTGCCGCGGCGCCGGTCAGCTTCAAAAACGACCGCCGGTTCATGCAGTCACCTCATTTCAGTTTCGCGTACTCCGCCGGATCCACCGGCTCCAGCCATTCCGTCGAGACGCCTTCGCCCGACAGCATGACGGAAAGATGCTGCATCATGTTGTTCGGCCCCGCGCCGTGCCAGTGCTTCGTACCCTCGGGAATCGTCACCACCGTGCCGGGCAGGATTTCTTTCGGTTCCTCGCCCCAGATCTGGTAGTAGCCGCGCCCCGACTCTCCAACGAGGATCTGGCAGGTGCCGTGATGGATGTGCCAGTGGTTGATGGTGCCCTTCGTGAAAGTCACGTTCGCCACGCCGATTTTGTCATTCGCAAGCGGCGCGAGGAAAGTCTTGCCCGTGAAATATTTGTCGTAATTGACGTTCGGCGCGCCGATCGCAAAAACCGTCCCGGCCTCTTTCGCGAGATTCGCCTTGACTTCCTCCACGGCAGGATACCCTTCGGCCGCCTTCTCCGCCGCGTCGGCAACGCCGCCGAAGGCCGCGCATCCCGCCGCGAAAATCCCCGCCATCGCCGCAAGCTTCATCTTCTTCGTCCAATTCTTCATTTCCTTCATCGTCCTTTCTGTTGTTTGCCGTTCTCGGCCTGCCATATCAAATAATCGACCTTGTCCAAGACTTGCTGCCGCCGGTGCAGCTCGTCCATGAGCCGCCCCCGCTGTCCCCGGAGAATTCGCGCCCGCGCCGCTTCCGTGCCGGAGCGCGCCGAAAGCTCCATATAGTGGCGAACGTCCGACGGCTCGAATCCCGCGCTTTCCAGAAGCGAAGAAAGCCCTGCGTTCGCCTCCGTTTTTTTCAATCGCATCACGCTCCTTTGTTTCGCCCGAAAAAATACGGGCGAGTCGTTTTCCCAGCTTCGCCCACAGTATAAAATCATTTCCGCAAGTTTGTCTAATACCTATTTTTTATGCGCAACTATGCTCAAAAAACATGCTCGTTTTTCTGCAATATATCGTGCATCAGTTATGCCTAAATCGTATAGATGAATATAACTTTTAAGTATTAGACATAAATCTTGTCGCTCTATATAATTTTCAATAGGAATACTTCTCAACCAAGAACAGGGGGCATCTCTATGAGCGAATTGACGAGACGAGATTTCATCAAGCTGGCGGGTGCGGCGGCGGCCATGACCGCGCTGCCGGGCAGTGTCGGAGCGGCGGGAAAGAACGAGAGCGGCCAGGCCTCGGCGAAAAAGCCGGGCACGGGCGGCGACAAATATCTTCCTTACGACAAGCGGACCGGACCGGAGGCTTTCGTCTATTTCACCCGCGACCTTTCGGCGGCGGGACTCTTGAAAGTCTTTGACCGCGTGAAAGGCGTTCTCGCCGGGAAGATTGCCGTCAAGCTCCACACCGGCGAACCGGAGGGGCCGAACATCATTCCTCGTCCGTGGGTCAAGGAGCTTTTAGCCGAGCGCCTGCCGAACGCCGCCATCGTCGAGACGAACACCTACTATAATTACGGGCGCTACACGACGGAAGACCACCGGAAAACTCTCGAAACGAACGGCTGGACCTTCGCGCCCGTGGACATCATGGACGCCGAAGGCACCGCGCTGCTTCCCGTGCCGCACGGCAAGTGGTTCAAGGAAATGTCCGTCGGCAAGAATCTTTTGAACTACGATTCGTTCCTTGCGCTGACCCATTTCAAGGGGCACACCATGGGCGGCTTCGGCGGCTCGGACAAGAATATCGGCATCGGCTGCGCGGACGGGCGCATCGGCAAGAAGTGGATTCACACCTATGAGGGCAAAGACCAGTGGAGCATCAGCAAGGAAGAATTCATGGAGCGCATGACCGAATCCACCCAGGCGACGATTTCTTACTTTGCCCACAAGACCGCATTCATCAACGTCATGCGGAACATGAGCGTGGACTGTGACTGCGCGGGCACGGGCGCAGCTCCGGTGGTGACGCCGGACGTCGGCATCGTCGCGTCCTTCGACATCCTCGCGGCGGATCAGGCCTGCGTCGATATGGTCTACGCGCTGCCGGAAGAGAGCCACCACGACCTCGTGGAGCGCATCGAAAGCCGCCACGGTCTGCGCCAGCTTTCCTACATGAAGGAAATGGGCATGGGCAACGACCGGTATCACCTGATCGACATTGACAACGGCGACGCCGAGATCACCGCGAAGGAAGCCGTCAAAGGCATCAGCGGCAAATGGGTTTACGACGGGCAATAAGAAGAGCGAATAGAAAACGTCCCGGTTCTGCGATGAACCGGGACGTTTTTTGTGCGTCTGTATCGAAAATTATTCCACGAATTTTTCCCGCATGAAATCCAAAAACCGTCCCGCCGCGCCGAAGGTGGGCTGGAATCGTTTCCACGCCAACACCACGGTGGTAGTGAGCGGCGGGTCCAGCGGGCGGAACGCCGTTTTTTTCGGGTCGGTCGTTTGCGCCGACGCCTCGATGGTGATGGCGTCCACGAAGCCGTCCTCCACCAACGGCACGACATTGTCCAAAAGATTGTGCCGCGCGAACAGTTGGAAATCCTGCGCGTCGCCGAGCCAGTGCTCGACCTCCTTGCGCACGGCAAGCCGTCCCGCGATGGCGAGCCGCCGCCCCGTAAGATCCTCCCGGCGGATTTTCTTCTTTTTCGCCAGCTCGCTGTCCGCCTGCGTGAATACGCCCCAGACGTCTTTCGTCGGCAGGCGGAAATAATCGTAATGGGCGACGTCGATAGGTTCCTGCAAGAGCGCGAAATCGAGCAGCCCCGCGTCCAAACGCTCGCGGAGCGTATCCGCGCTGTTCGTGTAAATCTCATACCGCACCTTCGGATAGCGCAGGGAAAATTCCTCCAGCGCGCGGATGACCTCCGCCCCCGCCGCATAGACGCCGCTGCCGATGGCCAGCGTCCCGCCCACGTCCTCGGTTTGGCGGAAATCCGCCTCAATGCGGTCAACGAGGGCCACGGCCTCCTCCGCCCGATGGCGAAGCATCACACCCGCCTCGGTCAGCGACAGACGGCGTCCGCGTTCGAAAAGCGGCCGCCCGATCTCCGCCTCCAACTCGGCCAGCTGCCGCGAAAGCGTCGGCTGCGTCAAATGCAGCGACTCCGCCGCCCGCGAAATATTCTGCTCCCGCACCACCGCCAAAAAATACCGAAGCACCCGAATCTCCATCGTCCGCCGCCTTTCTCCCCTTGGTTGGAATTCCGTCCCGCTTCTATTTTACAATCGCGCGAGGCCGATAGCAATAAAAAGATGGCACAGATCCGTTGTGTGGTATAATGTGTTCGCTTAGCGAGCGCGAGCCGCAGGCGATGCGCAAGCTCAGCGGCACATATCCACTGTGTGGTATAATGGATAAAACAACAAGACGGAGGCATTGCCATGAAACAACGAACATACAACGTAACAACGGAAGAGGAGCTTTCGGCGGCGCTGTCGGAAATCGCGGCGTCGAGTGAGTACCGCGGGGCGTCCGCCGTCCTCCTCCATGTCCTGACGGACCTTCTGTCGCGGGACGAGGCGGCGGATATATTGGGCAAGGCAAAGGCGGCGCTGCCGCGCGCAAAGACGGTCGGCGCGTCCGTCGTGGAGTTCCGCGGGCCGGACGAGGGGACGCGGCATGTGCGTCTTTCCGCTTGCTTTTTTAAGCGTTCCGACGTCGAAGTGCACGAATACGGCCCGGAGAAAGACCTTGCCGCGTTGGGAGCGCGCATCGCAAAAGAACTTTCCGCGCGCCCGGACATCCGGGGCGTCGAGGTTTACCACGGCGGCAGCACCGTCGGCATCGAGGATTTTTTGGCGGCGGCTTCCGAAGGGCATGAGGACGTGCCGTTTTTCGGCGTGGTAATGCAGACGACGGATTTCGCGAAATATGACCGGCGCGCCTGCCGGAACTTTTTCAAGGAAATGTCGGAAGGCGCCGTCGGCGAGCTTTTCCTCATCGGCGACACCGTGCGGGAGATAGGGCTGACGCTCGTATTCTACATCGGCGGCGACCTCCATATCAAGGCGGACGCGGTTTTCGGCTGGAAAATGCTGGGGCGCGAATTGGTCGTCACGGAGACGGAGGACGACTTCGTCGCCACGCGGATCAACGACATGCCCGCGACGGAAATCTACCATAAATATCTGAAAGTCCTGCCCGACGAATACTTTTTGTTCAACATCTGCGAATTCCCGTTGGTGCTGAAGCAGGGCGACCGCCTGCTGCCGAGGGTGCCGCCCATGCACGACGAGGAAAAGAAACTGTACTTTACCGGGCGTGTCAGGAAAGGCGACCGCCTGCGGCTGACTTACGGCAACTCCAACGACATTTTCTTCAACACGTGGAACGCCAGCGAGGATATGCGCCGCTTCGGGCCGGAATATGTCGAACTCATTCCCTGCGCCAATCGCGGCCTCTTCCTGAAAGAACAGGCGCATTACGAGCCGGATATGTACGCGCGGTTCGTCAGTCAGCCCGTGGTGTTCGGCGGCAGCTCGGAGCTGTACCGCTTCGAGGGCTACGGCGGCGTAATGAACAGTACGCTCATCGCCGTGGGCATCCGCGAGGGCGAGGCGAAAGTGGCGCCGCCCTCGAAATGCCCGTTGGAAACGCAAACGGCGCAGGCGCATTTCGTGCCGCTCTCCGACCGCTTAGCGGCGTTCGTCGATGTGGCCGCGCAGGAACTGGCGGAGGAAACGAAAAAAGCAAAAGCGGCGAACGTGGCGAAATCTCAATTCCTGTCGAATATGAGCCATGAAATCCGCACCCCCATCAACGCCATCATGGGCATGAACGAAATGATCCTGCGGGAGGCGAAGGACGATGCCGTCCGCGAATACGCCGAGAACATCCGCACCGCCAGCGCCAGCCTCTTGGGACTCGTCAACGACATTCTCGATTTTTCCAAGATCGAGGCGGGCAAGATGGAAATCATTCCCGTCGAATACGAACTCAGCTCCGTCCTGAACGACCTTGTGAACATGGTGCGGACGCGGGCGGAAAAGAAAGGGCTGACGCTCTCCGTCGAAGCGTCGCCGGAGCTGCCGACGCTGCTCTTCGGCGACGAGATCCGCATCAAGCAGGTCGCCACGAACATATTGACCAACGCCGTCAAATATACGGAAAAAGGCGGCGTGACCATGCGCGTGTCCTTCGAGAAAGGCGACGCGCAAATGATCCGCCTGCGGTTTGCCATCAGGGACACGGGCATCGGCATCAAGCCCGAGGACATGAAACGGCTTTACAACCCCTTCGAGCGCATCGAGGAAGCCAGAAACCGCACCGTCGAGGGGACGGGCCTCGGCATGAACATCACGAAGCGGCTCTTGGACCTGATGGGCAGCCGCCTCGAAGTGGAAAGCGTTTACGGCGAAGGCTCCACCTTCGCTTTCGTCGTGGAGCAGCGCGTGGTGAACTGGTCGCCCATCGGCGACTTCGAGCAGGCTTACAGGCGCACCGTTTCCTACCATCACGCCTACCATGAGCGCTTCACCGCGCCGGAGGCGGAAGTGTTGGTGGTGGACGACACGAAGATGAACCTCACCGTGATGAAGGGGCTGCTGAAAACTACGAAAGTGAAGATAGACGAGGCGGAAAGCGGCGCGGAATGTCTCGCGCTGACGGAAAGAAAGAAATACGACGTGATTTTCCTCGACCATCGGATGCCGGGCATGGACGGCGTGGAAACGCTCGTTTCCCTCCGGATGCAGATGCACGGGAAAAACAGCGAAACCCCGGTCATCTGCCTGACCGCCAACGCCGTTTCCGGCGCGCGGGAATGGTATCTCGAGCGCGGCTTCAACGACTACCTGACGAAGCCCGTGGACGGCCAGCAGTTGGAAGCGATGCTGATCAAATACCTGCCGCCGGAGCGCGTGGTGCTGACAGGCGCATGCGCTTTCAAAGGGGAAAGCGAAGGCGGCCTCCCCGCGTGGCTGCTCTCTTCCAAGGCCCTTGAGAGCGTGCTGGACGTCAAGACGGGACTGACTTACTGCGGCTCGGCGGAGGATTATCTGGCGGTGCTCCGCGTGTTCCAGGAATCGGCGGCGCAGAACGCCGACGAAATCGAGCGGCTTTTCAAGGCGAAGGACTGGAAGAACTACACCACGAAAGTCCACGCGCTGAAAAGCTCGGCGCGCATCATCGGCGCGACGGAGCTTTCCGATCGTGCGAAGCGGCTGGAGGACGCCGGCGACCGCCTCTACGTCGAGGAAATCGAAAAGGACACGCCGATGCTCTTGGCGCTGTACCGCGCCTCCGGCGAAGCCCTCGCCCCGCTGCAAGAGCCGAAACGGGACGACGCCGCCCTGCCGGAGATCGACGAGGCGTCCCTCGCCGAAGCTTACGCGGCCATCCGCGAAATGGCAGCCGCCTTCGACTACGACAGCATCCAATTCGTATTGGAGGAACTCTCCAAGAGCCGTGTGCCGGAGGACAAGGCGGAGCGCCACGCCCGCCTCGTGGAAGCGGCGAAAAAGCCGGACTGGGACGCGCTGAAGAAGGTACTGGAGGAATAGCGGCCTCCTTCGCCGCTCTCTTGCCTTCCACTTGAGGGGAAGGCGGCGCGCGCAGCGCGACGGATGAGGTGTTACAGAAAACGCTTGCGCGGATGCTCTTTTATATTTTCTTTTAAGGAATCACTGAATAAGTCAAGTCGTGACCCTGCCGAGGGATTTTTTCGAATGGCTAGGAAAAGGACTCGAAGGCGTAGCATCGCTACGTCGAGAGGACTTTGACAACGCCAGTCGGAAAAAGACCCGGTAGGGGCGCGGCGGGACTTGTTCAGTGGTTCCTTAACGAAAGGTTTTGCAGTGGCTTGTACGATTGCAAGTGTTTATCGTTGTGGAATTATACCAGGGGCGCCGCCCCCGTCACAGTCCAGTGGACTGTGACGCCTGCAAAGGGCGTTCCTCCCTTTGGAACCTCCCTTAGGGCCCTGCGGGGCCGGGAATCCGCGGTCAAAGGAAGTAATAACTTTAGGGAAGCACTGAATAAGTCCCGCCGCGCCCCTGACGGGTCTTTTTCCGTC
>CAMHCS010000044.1 GCA_946183785.1 uncultured Selenomonadales bacterium
GACGGAAAAAGACCCGTCAGGGGCGCGGCGGGACTTATTCAGTGCTTCCTTAAGAGTGAATTCGGGGAGTTTTCATTTTTTGTGCATTGTCTGTGGCGAATAGTCCCAAAAGATTTGTTTGAACTTTGCTCGTCATTAGAAGGAGGATGAATTCAACGTCATTGACGGATTCCATGCCGTTTGCTATACTAAAGCGCGGAAGGGCGACGCCACAAGGGCATTGTATTCGTGCTTCAAAGCCATGCGGCTACACATAGTGAAGGCGGCGGTGAAGAAGAGTGAATCCTACAGTTGTAATCGGCACCACGTTTGTTGATATCAAGGGATTTTCAAGGAACAGTTACGATCCTCAAGGGCGGAACTTAGGCGAAGTGAAATTCGTCCATGGCGGCGTCGGGCGCAATATCGTCGAAAATTTCGCGAATATTGGGATGCCTGTATCCTATGTCGGGATGCTGGAGGATTCGGCCATCGGGCTAGAGGTGACGCGTCATCTGGAGGAAATCGGCGCAGATCTCAGCTATGCGGTTAAAGTACCGGATCACGGAATCGGTATGTGGCTGGCAATCCTTGACGAGAAGGGAGATCTGGCCGGATCCATCTCGCAACTGCCCGATTTCAGCCATCTGGAAGCCCATATAAAGGCTCGAGGGGAAGAGATTGTCCGGCAGGCGGAAGCCGTTGCGCTGGAAGTGGATCTCAATGAGCAGGTGGCCGAGAGGGCCGTTAATCTGGCGAAGCAGTACGGGAAGGACGTCTATGCCATCGTCGGCAACTTGAGCGTGGTTTTGGCGCGAAAGGATTTGATCCGGCAGACAAAATGCTTTATCTGCAATGATATCGAGGCTACGAAATATTTTGGCAGGGACATTTTGGGCCGTGCGGCGGAGGAAGTGCGCGACTGGCTGCCTGAAGCGGCGGAAAAGGAAGGATTGCAGTCCGTGGTGGTCACCATGGGAGAGCAGGGCGCGGTTTATTATGAGAAGGGTGCGAAAAGCGCCGGAATTTGTCCGCCTTGTCCGACAAAGGTCGTCGATACCACTGGCGCGGGCGACGCCTTCTTTTCCGGGACCGTGATGGGACTTGTTCGCGGCGCATCATTAGCGGAAGCGTCGGGGTATGGCGCGCGGCTGGCGTCGGCAACCATCAGTCGAGAAGAAAACAGCTGCCCGGTAGACAAAGATTTTTTTGTTGTCAATTCCTGGAAATAAAGTGATACATTCTATGCAAAATCTCTATAGAAAGTAAGGGGAAGGAATATGCGGTACACAGGAGTAACCTCCAGAGGAATCATCATGCCCATTTTCAAGGAGGGAGACGACCTCGTTTCCCTGATTCGGGACGGCCTCCTCAAGGCGGCAGAACAGGAAGGATTCATACTGCAGGATAGAGACGTGGTCGGCGTCACGGAGGCCGTGGTGGCCCGGACGCAGGGGAATTACGCGACCGTCCAGCAGATTGCAAAGGACGTAAGTCAAAAACTCGGCGGGGAGGATATGGGAATCGTGTTCCCAATCCTGAGTCGGAACCGTTTTGCAATCATGCTGCGGGCGCTCAGCATGTCCTGCAAAAAACTCTATGTGCAGCTCTCTTATCCGTCGGACGAAGTGGGGAACCATCTGATCAGTGTGGACGAGGTGGATGCGAAGAAGATCAATCCGTATACGGAAAGCTTTGATGAAAAGAGCTTCCGGGACACCTTCGGCTTTGATACCGTGCACCCATTCACAGGGGTGGATTATATCGAATACTATAAGAGTCTCGGGAAGAATATCGAGATCGTCTTCTCTAACGATCCCTGCTTCATTTTGAAGTACACGAAAAACGTGATCAACTGCGATATCCACACGAGAAAACGCACGAAGCGCATCCTGCAGGCAGGCGGCGCGAAACGCGTCTTCAGCCTGGACGATATCATGACCGCCTCGGTGGACGGCAGCGGCTTCAATGAGAAGTACGGCCTTTTGGGGGCGAACAAGGCGACGGAGGAAAAAGTAAAGTTGTTCCCCAGGGACTGCCAGCGCTTTGTGGATCGGCTGCAGCAGGAGCTGACGAAGGCTACGGGCAAAAAGCTGGAGGTCATGATTTACGGCGACGGCGGCTTCAAGGATCCCGTCGGCGGCATTTGGGAGCTGGCGGATCCGGTGGTGTCTCCCGCATACACGGAGGGGCTCAGAGGAACTCCGAACGAACTGAAGATGAAGTACTTCGCGGACAATGACCTGAAGGATTTGAAGGGACAGGAATTGGCGGAGGCCATGAAAGAGAAAATCAAGGCGAAGGATGCAAACCTTGTCGGGAATATGACCTCGCAGGGAACGACGCCGAGACAGTTGACGGATCTTTTGGGCAGTCTCTGCGACCTGACCAGTGGCAGCGGGGACCGAGGAACCCCGGTGGTATTGATCCAGAATTATTTTACGAATTACGCGACGGAATAATCCCTCGGGGTCATCTGCCAAACCAGCAAAATACAAAGGGCTGTCGCACGTAAATGAAACGTGCGGCAGCTTTTTTCGCCAAAACGTGTATACTCAGGAAGATTTGATGAGCAAAGGAGAAAATATTTTGAGCGAGCAGTTACAGCAGGAAATCAACCGGCGGAGGACCTTCGCCATCATTTCGCATCCGGACGCGGGCAAGACGACCCTGACGGAAAAGCTCCTCCTGTACGGAGGGGCCATCCATTTGGCGGGCTCCATCAAGTCCCGCAAGACGCAGCGCCACGCGGTGTCCGACTGGATGGAGATCGAGAAGCAGCGCGGTATTTCGGTGACGTCCAGCGTTTTGCAGTTCGATTACGGCGGGTGCCGGATCAATATCCTCGACACGCCGGGCCATCAGGATTTCAGCGAGGACACATACCGTACGCTGATGGCGGTGGACAGCGCGGTCATGGTGCTGGACGCGGCCAAGGGCGTCGAGGCGCAGACGAAGAAACTGTTCAAGGTTTGCAAGGAACGCCGGATTCCGATTTTTACGTTTGTGAATAAACTCGATCGTTTCGGCAAGGCGCCAATCGATTTGATGGACGAGCTGGAAAACGTGCTGGGGATCCGTTCCTGTCCGATGAATTGGCCGGTGGGCTCGGACGGGCGGTATCGCGGCGTCTATGACAGGCAGACGAAACTGGTGGAGCTTTTCGCCGCCGACGAGACGCATGGACAAGAGACACGCACTTCAGAGAAATACGCGCTGGACGCGCCGGAGCTTCGCGCTGCGCTGGACGAGGAGACGTATCAGGCGCTGCTCGACGATATCACGCTGCTCGACGAGGCCGGCGAGTCCTTTGACGAGGAGAAGATTGCCTGCGGCGAACTGACGCCGATGTTTTTCGGCTCGGCCATGACGAATTTCGGCGTGCAGAATTTTTTGGAGGAATATTTGCGTCTTGCGCCGCCTCCCGCCGTTCGCGCTTCCTCGGACGGGGATATCCGGCCGGAGGACGAGCGGTTCTCGGCGTTCGTGTTCAAGATTCAGGCGAACATGAATCCGGCGCACCGCGATCGCCTGGCGTTTATCCGTATTGTCTCCGGCCGGTTTGAGCGGAACATGAGCGTGTGGCACGCGGCTTCGGATAAAGTGATCAAGCTGGCGCAGCCCCAGCAGTTCCTTGCGCAGGATCGTCAGATCATCGACGAGGCGTGGCCGGGAGACATCGTCGGGCTTTTCGATCCGGGGATCTTCGGCATCGGCGACACGCTTTGCGACGAAGCGCACAAGTTCAGGTTTGCCGATTTCCCCGTGTTTCCGCCGGAGAAATTCGCGCGGGTGCAGGCAAAGGACACGATGAAGCGCAAACAGTTCGTCAAGGGCGTCGAGCAACTGACGCAGGAGGGCGCGATTCAGCTTTTCCGGCAGGCGGGCGCCGGCGTCGAGTCGTATATCGTCGGCACGGTGGGCACGCTGCAGTTTGACGTGCTGACGTATCGACTGAAGAGCGAATACGGCGTCGATCTCGAACTGGTCATGCAGCCTTTCGAGGTCGCGCGCTGGCTGACGTTCCCGGAGGGTCGCCCGGTTACGCCGGAATCGCTTCGCGGCGCCGACCGGGGAATGTTCGTCTATGACCGTGAGGATCGTCCCGTGCTGCTTGTCAACAACGAGTGGGCGCTGGGCTGGATCAAGGACAACAATCCTGCGCTGGAGCTGCATCCGGTGCCGCCGGATCGGCGGGAAATCTGAAAGAATCCTGTATGGATTTGATTTTTACAGGCTATTTTCGTATACTATAGCAAGGCTGAGATGTCCCCCGCCTTTATAGGCGGGGGTGTATACTGGTGGTCGGAGGGAGTTTAAATCTCCCTCGGGCAGCACGCCTTGTTGAAATGCTTGTTAGAGTGATAGCCGCAGAGGCTGAAATTTACTTTTCACGATGGAGGGCGTAAGGCATGAGTCATCGAAAGCACGGGAACCGTCCACAGCCGATACCCGTGCCGGAGCCGTCAGAGGTCCCGGAAAAGATTGAAAAGAAAAAATCGCCGCTGGACGTCGTGAAAAAGATTTTCGTCTGGGTCAAGCCGTTGGACTTCGTGATTTTGATTGTCGGCGGCATCGTGATCTCACAGGTGGACTTTTCGAATGTCACGCTGGTCGACGTCATTTATATGACTACGTTTCTCATGTGGTTCCTGTTCCTGCTGGCGCGAATCTATTTCATGCGTTTGAATCGAGCGGTCGGCGGGAAGGGCGACTGACGGAATGAAAGCGCTATGGACGGCACTGCTCGTCTTGGTATCGGCGATTTCCGCCGCCTGCGGGCTGCCGACGGATTGGTTCGGCGACGCTCCGCCTCCGCCTGTGGAGACCGGCGTCACAATCAAAATGCTGGCCGTCGGACAGGGCGACGCAATCCTGATTCGAACGCCGGAGCAGACGATTCTCGTCGACACCGGCGACACAAGTGAAACAGGGCGCCTTCGCGCGGCGCTGAAAAAAGAAGGCGTGCGTCGTGTCGACAAGCTGATTGTCACGCACCCGCACCGCGATCATATCGGCGGCGCGGAGACAGTGTTCCGGATGTGCGACGTCAAAGAGGTTTGCGACAACGGGCAGCCGACTTCGACGAACATCTACCGGGAGTATCTGAAGACGATTCAAAAGAAGGGAATTCCGTCGCGGACGCTTCGGGACGGGGACGTGCTCGACCTCGGCGGCGGCGCTTTGCTTCGCGTACTCAGTCCGACGCAGGAGATGGTGGACGAGCGTGGTATGCAGAACGGCAAAGTGAACCTGAATTTGAATTCGATTGTCGCCCGATTGGAATACGGGGAATTCGCGATGATGCTGACCGGGGACGCGGAAGCTCCAACGGAAATGGGCATATTGAAGCGGTATGCGCCTGACATGTTGCGGTGCAGTCTGCTGAAGTCCGGACATCATGGAAGCAAGACGGCTTCCTGCACAAAATTCCTGCAGGCGCTCGACGCGGACGCCGCGTTGGTTTCCTGCGGGGAAGACAACGAATACCATTGTCCGCATCCTTCGGTGCTTGGTCGGTATGAACAACAGGAAATGAAAGTTTTCCGCACCGACCAAAACGGGACGATCACGGTCAGGACGGACGGCAAGGCGTATACCGTAGAGACGGAGCGGGATCGGGAGGCGGACGCTGGGGCAAAGCCATGAAAAATGCGATGAAAACCGGAGCGGTCATTGACCGCTTTGAAGGCGATAATGCGGTGTTGCTTGTCGGAAAAGACGAGCGGCAGGCGGTATTTCCGACGGCTGAGCTGCCGGAAGGCTTAAGTGAGGGGGATTATATCCGTATGGAAATTTCATACGATGCGAAGGCGACAAAGGCCGCGATGAAAGAATCGACGCGTCTGCTCGATGCGTTGAGGGGGCGTCGATCATGAGGCGGGCAAATTGGCCGCGACTGTTGGGACTGATTGTGCTGTGCCTGTGGATGATTTCGGCACTGGCGATGGCGGCTCCCGCGCGAAAGGTGACGACCTTCCAGTCGCAGGTGGTCACGGAAGGGAGACAGACCTTCCTGCGTATCGAAATCGGCATGAACGGCCCCATCAAGGACTATCAGGTCAAAGGCGACGGCATCCTGAATCCGAACCGGTTGACAATCGACATCGATCATGCTGAAAAAGGAGACGTTCGTGCGGAGATACCGCTCGACCGGCAATTTGCGAAGACGCTCCGCTTCCAGGAAACGGGAAATAAGCTCCGGATTACGATCGGCATGCAGGTTCCGGCGTCAGAGCAGAATTACCGCGTTTACACACTGGAAAAAGACCGACGCGCAGGCAAGCCGCATAGGCTTATCATCGAGCTTTACGGCGAAGGTGGTCGACGAGGCCATGTGGCGGGGCTGAAAGGCCGTACGATTGTCATCGATCCCGGACACGGGGGTACGGACTCGGGCGCGGTTGGCGTCGGCGGTCTCAAAGAAAAGGACGTCACGCTGGAGGTTTCGCAGAAGGTCAGGGAAATCCTTGAAAATTCCGGCGTCAAGGTCGTGATGACCCGCGAGGATGATCGGGACGTCTACGGGCCGACGGCGACGGACGCCCAGGAATTGCAGGCGCGAGTCGATTACGGTAATTTCACGCCGAACGTCGACGTGTTCGTAAGCATCCATTGCGACGCGTACACGACCGCGTCGTCCAACGGCACGTCGACGTATTATTATCCGAAGACATGGCTCGACGCACTTTTGGCGCAGAATCTCCAGGACGCGATGGTCGAGCATGGAGACCGGAGGGATCGCGGCATTCACGAAGCGCGCTTTTACGTCTGTCGCCATTCGGCTATGCCGGCCGCTCTCGTGGAACTGGCTTTTATCACGAACTATGTGGAAGGAAGCCTGCTTGCGGACGAGGACTTCCAAAACGAGATGGCGCAGGGCATCGCGGAAGGGCTTGCAAACTATTTTGCAGTCAGCGGTACCTGATGAATACGAATATAGAAGGCGATAAATGATGAACAGGACAGGAAAAGCGGCGGCCGCCGCAATCATGGCGTCTCTGCTGCTCTTGACGGCGGGCTGCGAGGAGACGGGAAAGCCCGGACAACCGCCCGCGACGCCTTCGGCGACAAGTAAGCCGGCGCAGCAACAGAATACTCCGGTACCGACGAAGCCTGCGGTATCGGAAAAAACGGAAGTCAAGCTCTATTTCCCGAACGAAGCGGGCGACGGGCTTGGCGCTGTGAAGGTCAACGTACCTGCCGAGGATAAATATACGGCGGCGGCGAAGGAACTCGTCGCGGGAACAAAAGAGCCGGGCCTCACGGACATTTTCCCGAAGGGCGTCAAAGTGCTTGGCGTCAAGGTCGAGGGCGACCTCGCAATAGTGGACTTCAGTAAAGAACTGACGCATAAATTCGTCGGCGGCTCCACTGGTGAGCAAATGCTCGTCAGCGCACTCGTCAACACGATGACGGAATTCCCGGAGATCGAGCGCGTGCTGATCACGGTGGAAGGCCAGCGCATTGAGACCATCGCCGGCCACCTCGACACCAGCGAGCCGTTCACGCGGCCGACGGGACTGGTGCAGTAAAGTCCTCCAATTCCTGAGTGCCTATACAAAGACAAGAAAGCGAGATGCATGATTTGGCATCTCGCTTTCTCTGACTTATTGATTAAATTAAATCGTCCAGAGGATATCTTAACTCGATTCGATTTCCCGCAAGGTCATAAAATTGTTGTTCGACATTTTCATCAACGATCATGCTGGCAGTAGAGCCTATTGATGCTACAGTCTTGAGATGCTCACTTGTCAGGAAATAGATAACCTCGAAGGGGATCGGGTTCATGAGTACGGGAATCCCGGGAAATTCCTTTGCATAGTCAACATTAAAGCCGGTTGGATGGGCCTTGATATATAAATCCGTTGGGTTGAAATTGGAAATGATATTTCTGTACACTTGCAGTTCTTCTTCTAATGGCATCATACCAAAATTTGAGAATGGTCCGCCAAGATAACAAATTGACTTTTTAGAAATCATGTCTAATGTTGGCTGACTCATAAAATAAAGGTTAAGGAAGAATTGCTTTTCTTCAACGCTTTTTTTCTCCCATAGGCCTCTCAAATCCATGATTTTTACTTTGCGTTTTATATCGTTAGGAATCTTCCAGATTCCTGTAAGATATATATTTTGTACACGAGAGTTGTGCCCCATGCAATATTCGTCACGCTCCATGTACTCTGGGAAACGTTCCAATTGCTCTTTTTTACAATAATTACCGGTTCCGTCTTCTAAAAGGATGAAAGGTATATCACGCAGTTCTTCATGCCATAGAATCTGTGCTATATAAATGTGGTCCTGTCCATAAATGCAAATATCGCCGTCAAAATAATCACAGAACCCCTTTATTATCTTTTTCAAATATTCCCAATTATTCTGCCTGGCTGCAAGACGCTCTTCCAACGTTGCACCGTCGTATAATTTTTGATGACATGCCATTCCCGCCTTTTCCAAATTCTTGACAATAGAAGGACTAAAACAATTATCAAAAACGAAAAAGGTATCTTTGAAAATCTCAAACGGCGTCAACAAAAAATACTGGAGAAATGCATATTGAGTGTCGCACATCAAGATGTTCATATAATCGTAAACCTCCTAATGCTGTAATCTTTATCCTACGCATATTCTACAAAAGGTTCATGGGATTTTCAAGAACGATATTATGCCGCAAAGAGACAGGCGGCCTTTATTGTGCTCGCTGAGCGATGGGGTGTTGCCGTCGGGCGTTTTGTTTGTTATGATAGAAAAAACTATCAACATATATGAAGGTGAGTTTTGTTTTGCCGGATACTGATAATATTCTGACCCTGGGAATCGAGTCGAGCTGCGACGAGACGGCGTCTGCTGTGCTTCGCGGCGGGCGGGAGCTTTTGTCGAATGTGATCTCGACGCAGATCCCCGTGCATCGAAAGTTTGGCGGCGTGGTGCCGGAGATTGCGTCACGGCGCCATATCGTGAACGTGATGCCGGTGATAGACGAGGCGCTGCAGCAGGCGGGCGTTGAGTTATCGGCAATCAATCAGATTGCGGTGACCTATGGCCCCGGCCTTGTGGGGGCGCTTCTGGTCGGTGTGTCAGCGGCGAAGGCGCTGGCGTTTGCACGGGATATCCCTTTGATTGGCGTCAATCATTTGGAAGGGCATATTTTCGCGAATTTCCTGAGTCACGAGGAGCTTGTGCCGCCGTTCATGGCGCTGGTGGTTTCGGGCGGCCATACGGCCCTGATCCATGTGCACGGCTACAATCATTTCACGCTGATGGGACAGACGCGGGACGACGCGGCGGGCGAAGCTTTCGACAAGGTGGCGCGGGTGATGGGGCTTCCGTATCCGGGCGGGCCGGAGATTGACAAGCTCGCGGCGGAGGGCGACGAGGATGCGATAGATTTTCCACGCGCGCTACGGGAGAAAGGCAATTACGAGTTCAGTTTCAGCGGGCTGAAATCGGCGGTGCTGAATTATCTGAACGAGATGAAAATGAAGCGCGTCGAGGTGAATCGGGCGGACGTGGCCGCTTCGTTTCAGAAGGCGGTCATCGAGGTGCTCGTGCAAAAATCGCTGGAGGCGCTTTCGGAGGCGAAGCTCGACACGCTCGTATTGGCGGGGGGCGTCGCGGCGAACAGCGCTCTGGAGCGGCGGCTTCGGGAGGCGGCGGAGGAACTCGGCGTCCGATTTTATTTTCCGAGTAAGATCCTTTGTACGGACAATGCGGCGATGATTGCCTGCAGGGGATACTACCAGTCACGGGCGGGGCTGTTTTCCGATTTGCGGCTGAACGCCGTGCCGGGGTTATCGTTACAGGATGTGGAGGTATAAGAAAAAAGGGAGGGCGACGGATATGACGGATGAGCTACAAAAATTGGTGGACATTTTGCGGGAAAGCGAGCGCATTGTGTTTTTTGGCGGCGCCGGCGTCTCGACGGAGTCGGGCATTCCCGATTTTCGCAGCGCAAACGGGCTTTGGAACGAAAAACTCCAAGTGGAGCTTTCGCCGGAGCAGCTTGTTTCGCATACGTATTTCGAGCGGTTCCCGAAAGAGTTTTTTGATTTCTATCGAGACAAGCTCGTCTATCCGGACGCGAAGCCGAACGGCTGCCATAAGGCGCTGGCAAAGCTGGAGGAGATGGGAAAGCTGCTGGCGATTGTCACGCAGAATATCGACGGGCTGCACCAGGCGGCGGGATCCAGGACGGTCTATGAGCTGCACGGCTCGGTGCTTCGCAATTACTGCATGGACTGCCACAAGTTTTACGACGCCGACTATGTGACAAGGACAGCGCCGGAGCCGCCGCGCTGCGAATCTTGCGGCGGACTCGTAAAGCCGGACGTCGTGCTCTATGAGGAACCGTTGGACGGCGACGTCATGCAAAATGCTGCGGACGCCATCGGCCGCGCCGACACCTTGATCATCGGTGGAACCTCGCTGGTCGTTTACCCGGCAGCGGGCTTTATCCGCTATTTCCGGGGCAAGCACCTCGTCGTCATCAACAAGACGGAGACGCGGGCCGACCGTTCGGCAGAGCTGGTGCTTCGGACGCCGATCGGCGAAACGATGGCCGCCGCCGTAGCCGAGTGCGTATAGGGGGTTGACGTAGCAAGCAATTCCCCAGAAAATATTCATGTTTGGCAAACCGAACTCCCCGAAACCTCAGAATGAAGAGGATTCGGGGAGTTCTTTTTTTCTGCTTTTCAATGTAATGTGCTTACTATGAACACAACAGTCAAATTGCACGCAGGGAGTTTTTGGGTTGCAAGCGTTCGTTCATGGTTTACAAAAATAGGACATTCCCAAAACCTGTACCTTTTGAGAATGCCATTTTCGAAAGAAAATCGAACAGATTTCGAAAGAGCAAAAAAATAAAACCCTTGAAATGACAAGGGCTTTGTGATATAAATAAATAGATTTAGGGCATTCTCAAAAGGTACACCTTTTGGGAATCTTCTTGTGTTCGCAGAATGGCGCGGTTGTCATCTTTGAGAGGCGGTGAGTGTCTTGGCGATTTCGCTTTTTCCGCACAATCAATCCGCTTATGGCGCGGCAGTATCTATGCTCGCCGAGACAGGCAAGGCCGCCGTTGTTCATCCGACCGGCGCCGGCAAGTCCTTCATTGCCTTCAAGCTTTGTGAGGACAATCCTAAAAAGCGCGTTTGCTGGCTATCGCCTTCGGAGTACATCTTCAAGACGCAGAAGGAGAACCTTCTCGCCTGCGGCGCGGACGTTCCGAAGAACATTGTGTTCTACACCTATGCGAAGCTTGTTCTTCTTTCTGAAAATGAGCTTGCCGCCATCAAGCCCGACTACATCGTCCTCGATGAATTCCATCGCTGCGGTGCGGAAATCTGGGGGCAGGGCGTAGCGCGGCTTCTCGGGATGTATGCACAGGCGCCCGTTCTCGGCCTCTCCGCGACGAATATCCGCTATCTGGACAACCAGCGGGACATGGCCGACGAGCTCTTCGACGGCAATATCGCCTCGGAAATGACGCTGGGCGAGGCCATCGTGCGCGGGATTCTGAACCCGCCCACCTATGTGACCTCCATCTACGCTTATCAGAAAGACTATGAAAAGCTGAAAGCCCGTACATTGAAGGCGAAAAGCAAAGCCGTCCGGGACAAGGCGGAAAAGATTCTCGAAAAGCTCCATCAGGCGCTGGAGAATGCCGATGGGCTTGACGTCATCTTCGAAAAGCACATGCGGGACAGGACGGGCAAATACCTCGTCTTCTGCGCGAACCTTTCGCACATGAAGAAAATGAAGGCCAACGTCCCCCAATGGTTCGGGAACATCGACAAAAAGCCGCACGTCTACACGGCCTACGCCGACGACCCGGCAACGGAGCAGGCGTTCAAAGATTTCAAGAACGACAATAGTGGCCACCTGAAGCTCCTCTTCTGCATCGACATGCTGAACGAGGGCGTCCATATAGAAGACGTCAGCGGCGTCATCCTGTTCCGTCCGACAGTCTCCCCGATCGTCTACAAGCAGCAGATCGGGCGGGCGCTTTCGGCCTCGAAGACAAAAGAGCCTGTCATCTTCGATATCGTCAACAACATCGAAAACCTTTACAGCATCGGCACAGTCCAGCAGGAAATGCGGGACGCCGTTTCCTATTATCGCTCCCTTGGCAAAGACGCCGAGATCATGACCGAGCGCTTCCGCCTGATCGACGAAGTGCACGACGCCAAGACGCTCTTCGACGAGCTGAACGAAACCCTGACCGCGTCATGGGACCTCATGTTCGCGAAAGCGAAGGCGTATGCGAAAGCCCATTCCAGTCTCAACGTGCCAAGACGGTACAAGACCAGCGACGGCTACAGCCTGGGGAACTGGATCTTCACCCAGCGGAAGGTCAAAGCGGGGCTCCAATACGGAAGCCTCAGCGAAGCGCGGGTCCAAAAGCTCGAATCCATCGGCATGATCTGGGACAACGTCAGAGACCTTGCCTGGCAGAAATACTTTCAGGAAGCAGAAGCCTACCATAAACAATACAACAACCTGAACGTCAAGGCGGGCTACATCACAAAATCCGGCGTCAAGCTCGGAAGCTGGCTCTCGAATCTCAGAACCTACCGAAAAAATAACATCCAGCAAAACTACCTGACACAAGACAGGATAGAAGCGCTGGACAAGCTTGGCATGGTCTGGGACGTTCCCGACTATCTCTGGGAACAGAACTACGCGGCCTGCATGGAATACCATCGCATGCACGGCAATCTGGAAATCCCAAGCGATTACGTCTCCAAAGACGGGCTCAAGATCGGGACATGGCTTCGGAATCAACGGGCGAACAAGAAACGCTTGACCAAGGATCAGATCCGACGTCTCGAAGAAATCGGGATGCTCTGGAGCACGAAGTACGACCGTGCGTGGCAAGCCGCTTATGAAGAGGCCAAGACATATTACGAAAGCCATAAAAACCTGGACGTCCCGATCGCCTATGTCACAGCCTCCGGCTTCAAGCTGGGAAAATGGATTTCCAACTGTAAAGCCAAAGGCAAAGCAAACCACCCAATCGAGCGTCAAAAAGCTCTAGACGCCATTGGCATGGTATGGGACAAGCCGGATGCATGGGAAACACGCTTCGAGCTTGCCAAAAATTATTTCTCAGTCCATGGAGACCTCCAGGTGCCCGCAAGATACAAACCGGACGGCGTCTGGCTGAACAAATGGCTGAACGAACAAAGGCAGATCTATCTGGGTAACCGCGCCGGCAAAACCCTGACCGAGGAACAGATAGACCGCCTAACGTCCATCGGCATGGTCTGGGAAAAACAAAGAAAATCCGCATAATTAAGCCTTCCCCTTGAGGGGAAGGTGGCGCGCGAAGCGCGACGGATGAGGTGTTGTGACGTCCCGCTTACGTAATTTGGAATCTTGAGAGGAGGAAGCAGCATGGCGATCAACCTGTACGACCATAACCAAACTGCCTACACCGCAGCAGTCGCCATGCTCGCCGAGACGGGCAAGGCCGCCGTCGTCCATCCGACTGGCGCCGGAAAGTCCTTCATCGCCTTCAAGCTTTGCGAGGACAATCCCGGAAAGCGTATCGTCTGGCTCTCTCCCTCCGAATACATCTTCAGGACGCAAAAAGAGAACCTTGCAACGACGGGAGCGGAAGTTCCCAATAATATCCACTTCCTGACCTACGCCAAGCTGATGGTCCTCTCGCCCGAGGAGGTCGGCGCACTGCAGCCGGACTACATCATCCTCGACGAGTTCCATCGCTGCGGCGCCGAATACTGGGGACGGGGCGTCCAAAGACTCCTCGGTATGTACCCAGTTGCTCCCGTTCTCGGCCTTTCCGCGACCAACATCCGTTACCTCGACAACCGCCGCGACATGGCGGACGAGCTCTTCGACGGCTGCGTCGCCTCAGAAATGACGCTGGGGGAGGCTGTGGTGCGGGGAATCCTCGCGCCGCCCAAATACGTCGTTTCCGTCTTCTCCTACGCGAAAGACCTCAAACGGTACGAGGCCAGGATCAGAAAAACAAAAAACAAAGCGGTAAAAATCAAGGCCGAGGCATACCTGCAGAAAATCCGCCGCGCCATCGAGAACGCCGACGGCCTCGACGTCATCTTCAAGAAACACATCGAGGACAAGCGCGGCAAATACATCCTCTTCGTCCCGAATGCGGAATCCATGCGCAGTGTTAAAACCAAGTGCAAGGAATGGTTCCGGGCCATCGACGAGGAGCCGCACATCTACAGCGCATACTCCGACGATCCGGAGACCAGCAGAGCCTTCGCAAAATTCAAAGCCGACGAGAGCGGCCACCTGAAAGTGCTGATCGCTATCAACATGCTCAACGAGGGCGTGCACGTCGAAGGCATTTCCGGCGTGATCCTATTCCGTCCCACGGTCTCGCCGATCATCTACAAGCAGCAGATCGGCCGCGCGCTTTCGGCCTCGAAACAGAAAAATCCACTGATCCTCGACGTTGTGGCCAACGTTTACAACCTCTACAGCGTCGATGCGCTGAAAAACGAGATCGCAGAGGCGCTGCAGCTTTTCCGTACGCAGGGCGACGAGGACAAGATCGCCGTGGAAGGCTTCGAGGTATTCGACGAGGCGGTCGACTGCCGGGAGCTGTTCGAGCATCTGGACGGCATGCTGTCCTCCTCGTGGGAGGAAAACTATCAAAGACTTGTCGCCTATAAAGGGCAGTTTGGGAATACCCTTGTCCCGGCGACTTACAAGACGCTGGACGGCGTCTCTCTCGGGAACTGGTGCAACATCCAGCGGCGCATATACAACGGGACGCTGGAAGGCTGCCTGACGGAAGAACGCATTCGGAAGCTGAATGCCGTCGGCTTCCGGTGGAATCCCGCAGAAGAGCAATGGCAAGCCTATTACACGAGCGCGGAGGCATACCTTCGCCAGTTCCACCATCTCGACATTCCCGGGGACTACGTCACTAAAGACGGCCTGAAGCTCGGGCCGTGGATTCGATCCAACCGGACTCGCTTCCATCAGGGCAAGCTTTCCAAAGAAAAAATCGAGAGCCTGGACAAGATCCGAATGATCTGGAACCTCGACGAATACCGCTGGAACCGAAATCTCGAGCAATGCAGGGCCTACCTGGCAGAGCACAAAACGTTGCCGCCCAAAGACTATGTCACAGCGGACGGAATCAAGCTGGGCGCATGGCTCGCGCGCGTCACCGAAACGCACATCTCCGGGCGGGGACGGTACACAGAGCTGACGGCGCAGCAAGTCAGGCTGCTGGAAGATCTCGGCGTCGTCTTCGAGCGCAAGAAAGACCAGCAGTGGAAGCGCACATTTGAAGCGGTAAAGGCATATGTGGAGAAAATTCATTCCTGGGATATTCCCGCTGATATTGTCTCGCCAGACGGCGTAAGCCTTTCCAATTGGATAGATTATCAGCGCAAAAGCCATGCAGGACTGAACGGTCGCCCAATGACGGCATGGAAAAAAGAACTGCTGGACAGCATCGGCTTCGACTGGACAATCCCGGACAAAAAGGAAGACCAGTGGCCGAATTATCTGGAAAGCTTGAAGCGCTACATAGCTAAGTCAAAGGGCAAGACGCCTAATCAGCGCTATGTCGACAGTGCAGGCCGTAAGGTCGGCTATTGGCTATCGAACCAAAGAGTCAGATACAGGAAGGGAAAACTTCCGAAGGAACGGGAAGTTGCGCTGAAGAGCCTTGGAATCAAGCTCGAAAATGCAAGAGACGCCCAATGGCGGGACGGCTACGTCCACGCGGAGGCATGCAAGCCCATATTCCCAACCATGAAAATCCCGGCACTGTACAGGACAGAGGACGGCTATCCACTGGGCGAGTGGATGCGCACGCAGGTCAAGCTGGAAGCGGTAGGAAAGCTCAGGGGAGAACGGAAAGAAATGTTGGATGGGCTGGGCGTGCCGTGGAAGAGCGTGGCGGGCGCCGGGGCCTTGCAAGAGACTGTTTGAAAGCGGGAAAGAAATGAATTA
This sequence comes from uncultured Selenomonadales bacterium, assembly GCA_946183785.1. Lineage (GTDB taxonomy): Bacteria > Bacillota > Negativicutes > Selenomonadales > Selenomonadaceae > RUG12372. Next base: position 15,940 of record CAMHCS010000044.1, read on the forward strand.
TCTATTCGTGGTTGCCCACCCTGATGACGAAGTTTTGGGCGCAGGCGCGACAATACATAAATTGGTGAATAAGGGCAACGGCGTTGCGGTTGCCATTATGTCGAACCATGCCGCTGCTAGGGCAAATCGTTCGGGCACCTTGTCTGAGGATGAGGAAGCGGCGATGGAGATTATCGGCGTTAAGAAAGTCTATCGGGCAGATTTCCCAAACATAAAAATGAATACCGTACCGCATTTGGAACTTGTGCAATACATTGAGGGATGCGTGGAAGACTGGAAGGCTGAGGCGATATTCACACATCATCCTTCGGACACGAATATCGATCATCAGGAGACGAGCCGCGCCGCGGTTGCGGCCTGTCGTCTCTTCCAGCGCAAGGATGGCGTGCCGCAGCTTCGGGAATTGGCGTATATGGAAGTACCGAGCAGCACGGAGTGGAGCTTGAACTCGGCAGAAAATCGATTCACGCCGAACTTTTTCATGGAAGTGGGAAAGACCGGCGTGGATAAGAAAATTGAAGCGCTGACTGCCTATAAGGGCGTCATGCGTCCCTATCCACATCCAAGAAGCAAGGAAGCATTGACCGGGCTTGCGGCATACCGAGGAGCGCAGGCCGGGTGCGAATACGCGGAAGCGTTTGAGTGCGTGTTCAGAAATGAATGAGAGCTCTATGTATAGGCGATATATCAAACGTCCTTTGGATATAGTCTTGTCGCTGACAGGTTTGATCGTGATGGCTATTCCAATGGCGATAATAGCTATAGTAATCAAATTGGAAAGCAAAGGGCCTGCTATATTTCGGCAAGTAAGGCTTGGAAAGCATGAAAAGCCGTTCACAATTTATAAGTTCCGGACAATGTGTGACCATGCCTACGAACAGGGGGGGGTAGCCAGCAGGTCGGACGATCCGAGAATCACTAAAGTTGGAGCGTTTTTGAGGCGCTCCAGTCTCGATGAACTGTTGCAATTGATCAATATTTTGCGAGGCGATATGTCCATCATAGGTCCGAGGCCGATACTGTCTTGGGAATTTGATGGATATCGTAACAATCCTAAATATAGAAAACGGCATGATGTACGTCCAGGACTGTTTTGCACCGTCGATATTGAATTTCGGGCGACGGCAGATAGGAAAATGCAATTCGCGATGGATGCAGAGTATGTAGAACATATTAGTTTTTTAAATGACGCTAAGATTTTTTTCGGAGTGTTTAAAACCGTTGTATCCGGCAAAAATGTATATCGTGAAGAAGTAGGTCAAAGATAAGGGTAAAAATATTATGCATTCGTATACGATTGAAGAAATTGAAAATTTGACGCAAAGGTTTGGATCCCCTTTGTATGTATTTCGTAAAGACGATTTTATAGCGAACTATAAACGGTTCAATGATTGTTTCAAAAGCATATATCCGAAATATCAACTTTCGTATTCCTATAAGACGAATTATACGCCGTATATTTGCAAACTCGTGAAAACACTGGGTGGGTATGCGGAAGTTGTCTCCGATATGGAACTTTCCGTCGCAAGAATAATTGGATACGAGTACAAGCAAATTGTATACAACGGCCCTTATAAAGGAGATAAAAGTCTGGATTTGTTATTGGGCGGCGGAATACTGAATGTCGACAATTTTGATGAACTGAGAACAGTTATCTCGTGTGCTGAAAACAATCCGGACAAACAGTTTCAAATAGGTCTGAGAGTCAATATAAATATTGGGCAAGCATTTGTTTCGCGGTTTGGCATTGATGCAGACGGCGATGAACTTTCAAGAGCATTTCATCTTGTAGAAAACGTGCATAACTTGGATGTTGCCGGTTTGCATTGCCATATCGGGCAATCCAGAAGCATACAGGCGTGGAGAAATCGTGCCAAGATAATGATAGAGCTTGCCGACAAGTATTTTGAAAGGCCGCCGAAGTTTATAGATTTAGGAAGCGGAATGTTTGCAAGGATGGAACCGTCTCTTGCCGTCCAATTTGGCAATGAAATCCCCTCCTTTGAAGAATATGCAGACGCTCTGTTACTGCCGTTTGTGGAACGATATAAAGATACTGTCGAAGAAGAACGGCCTGTCGTGATTACTGAACCAGGCACGACACTGGTTAACAGCTATATCGACTTTATCGGACAGATAAGCGCCATAAAGCGAATCAAGGGAAAAGAGTATGCCGTAATGGACTGCGGCAAGTTTAATCTTGGCGAAATATGTACGCTAAAGGAATTGCCTATCCAGCTTGTTGCTAAAGGGGTGGATAGGAAGCAGGTCAACGATATTTCTTTTGTCGGGTATACCTGCCTCGAGCATGATGTAATGTACGAGGGTTATAGCGGCGCTTTGGCCGTAGGAGATTATATTGTATTTGGAAATGTGGGAGGATATTCCAACGTTTCGAAGCCGCCTTTTATTTCGCCTAATTGCGCAATGATAAACATGGACGCTAAAGGCGAAACAGAACTTATAAAACGTATAGAAACATTTGAAGATGTTTTTGGTACCTATGTCTTTTGAGGAGAAGTTAAATTGATATGCGTGATTTGACTGTTTTAGTGTCAGCTTGTGGTGCGCAATTCATGCCTGGTTTAGTGGATTGCTTGAAAGATAATGGAGAACGCAATATCAAACTGGTTGGTGTAGATGCAGAAGACGATCCAACTGTATTGCAAATGGTAGATGCGTTTTATAAAGTGCCCCAAGCTGATGATGACCGATATATCGATTCATTGCTTTCTATATGTGAAAAGGAAAAGGTAGATATAGTCATGCCATTTATGTCTGCTGAATTAATTCCTTTGATTAATAGGAAAGCAGACTTTGCACTGCTGGGCACTAAGGTTTCTGTGTCCGATAGAAACAGCGTTGAGCTTTCCGCGAACAAATATCGATTATATCATTTTTTGCAAGAAAACCATTTAGATGTGCCAAAGTTTACGCTAATTCACAAGGCCGAAGATTTACTCTCAGCATGCCGTTATTGTGGATATCCAGACAGCGCAGTATGCATCAAAGCGACTGAGTTGAGTGGCAGCCGCGGGATTAGAGTTATTGATCCGAATATCTCTCGATTTGACCTCTTGTTCAATGAAAAACCTAATACATTGTACACAACTATGGAGGAAATGCAAGCGACGCTCAAAGAACGGACGCCGATACCGGAACTGATGGCAATGGAATACCTACCAGGAGCAGAGGGCTCGGTTGATTTGCTTGCCGATGATGGAAAAATTCTTTACATGGCGTACCGGGAAAGCAATGTAAATTTGCATAGCATTCCGCAAGTCGCTACGCTTTTGGAAAATTCGGATGCGCTAAAGATTGCGGAAGAAGTCATCGGAAAACTCCATTTGAGCGGGAATGCCGATCTCGATTTCAAAAATGACAAGGATGGTCATCCTGTTTTGATGGAAATAAACCCGCGTATTGCTGCGACGATGAAGATATTCAAAGAAGGCGGACTGAATTTTCCTTATTTGCGAATCAAGCAGCTTTTGGGAGAACGATTGCCAAAAGATATAGAAATCCATTATGGATTGAAGATGAAACGGCGATATTTAGAAATGTTTTCTGCGTAAATCTTTCTTAGTGCGAGTGTTGGGAGTTTGTAGAAGATAGAATGAAGATATTGATTACAGGAGAACACGGATATATTGCAACTCAAATAAAAGCGTATTTTGATAAACAACACGGCATCTCAGAAGGAGAGATTAGGCTTCTTAATCTGCGTGGGAGTCAATGGAAGGATGAGGATTTTTCTGCTTATGACACAATAATACACTGCGCAGCCCTTGTACACAAGGATGATACTCGTTATAGCTTACAGGACTATATGGATGTAAATACGCATTTGACGCGAGAATTAGCGAGAAAAGCAAAGGTGGAGAGTGTTCCATACTTTGTATTCCTTAGCACTGAAGGAGTCTATGGGACGACAGGATCTTTTTATGAGCCTGTCATCTTAACGAGATCAAGGGAGCCAAGGCCGATAACGAAATATGAGATTTCAAAATATGAGGCAGAAAAGGAACTGCAGAAGTTGGAAGACAAGAACTTTCGTTTAGCGGTTATCAGACCTCCGTTTGTTTACGGGAAAGATTGTCCTGGTAACTATTCGCGCTTGAGGAACCTTGTTTTGAAATATGGACTCGTTCCAAAGATTGAAAACCAGAAGAGCATGATTTACATTGAAAACCTTTGTGAATTTGTTTATCAGATTTGCAAAAGACGTGCAACAGGTATATTTTTTCCGCAAGATTTACCTTATCGAAGCACAGCCGAAATGTGCAGACTGATTGCGAAATATAACGGGAAACAGCTAGTGGAGACATGCCTGTTTAATTCATTGATAAAGGTTGCTTCAAATTGGATTCGTTCGCTTCGGGTTTCTTTTGGGAACGAGTATTATATCGCCAAAGAAAGCAAAATGAATTTTGAATATAGTTTGATTGATTTTGAGGAATCTATTAGAAGAACAGAGAATTAATTGGCATATCTTAAAGGTAAAATGTATGAATATTTGGTTCGTAAATCATTATGCAGTTCCAGTGCAATATTATTCGTTGGGAAGAATGGCTTCCTTTGCGAAATTTTTATTCAAAGCAGGGCATCGTGTTAGGATTATTGCGGCGAGTACGGTCCATAATAGTAGTATTAATCTTATTGATGATAATCGGTTGTTTCGAGAAGAGCATATTGATGGAATAACTTATACATATATTAGATGTCAATCATATAACGGAAATATTTGGAAACGAATAAT
>CAMHCS010000045.1 GCA_946183785.1 uncultured Selenomonadales bacterium
TCGAAAAAATCCCTCGACAGATGCACGAATTGACTTAATCAGTGTTTCCTTTATTTTCTTAGGGGGTGAGACGGGGGTAGTTTTTTTTCTGCAAAAATGAGAAATTGAAATTGACTTTGATGAGGGAAAAAGGTATGATAAAATAAAATCAACAGACAAATTTCCCAGCCCTCTTTCCGGGAAAACGAGTCGCATTGCATGCGGGACAGAAATTTGGGTTAAGTTTTTCCCCGGTTTTTTCGATATATATGCAAGAGAAAAATATGCACGAAAGGAAGGAGGAAACGGTCATGAAAGGGCGTGTGGAGAGAGTATCGCCGGTGCAGGGCGCGGCGTTTGACGTTGCGCGCTCCTTCGAGGATCGGCGCGGGTTTGCCAATCATGGCGGAGGGCAGTCGTTTCGGCAGATGCTGGATAAGGCGATGCATACGGTGAGGAAGCCGTTTGCGTCTGCGGGGGCGGGCGAGGCCGTACAGTCCGAAGCTTATGCGGTGAATGTGACGCGGGCGACGCAGTCGCTTTTCTACAACGACGAGTCTGTTTTGGAAGGTATTGGAAGTCTGATTCATGAATAGGGATCGGGAATGTATGGCGTTAGCTTTGGACGAAGCGCGTCTGGCTATGGAATCCGGTGAAGTGCCGGTCGGCGCCGTCCTCATCGACGATGGGGGCGGCGTTGTCGTACGCGCGCATAATCTGCGCGAGACGGAAAGGGACGCGACCGCCCACGCGGAAATATTGGCGATCCGCGAGGCGGGACGGCGGCTTTCACGTTGGCGGCTGACCGGCTGTACGCTGTATGTGACGCTGGAGCCGTGCCCGATGTGCGCGGGGGCGATCATGGCGGCGCGCATTTCCCGGCTCGTATACGGAGCACCCGACGCGCGGGCCGGGGCGGTGGAGTCGATTTTCAATATCCCCGGCCACCCGTCGCTGGTGCCGGCGCCGGAGATTACCGCCGGCGTGATGGAGGACGAGTGCAGGGCGCTGTTGCAAATATTTTTCGCTGGGCGAAGGTGATTTTTGTTTCGCTGCGGGTGAGGCTGTGATATGATAGAAAAGAAAAGGATGGTAAGGAGGTCATCGGTATGGGAATGAAAGGAATCAGCGGGATCGGCGGCGCGGGTGCGGCCTATGGCTATGACCGTTTCAGGGACGAGCTTTTGGATCCGGGCACTCCGGAAGAGGATTGGGAAAAGCCGCCGGGCGTCGAAGGGGAAGAGGACGAGGAGAAGTATGAGCCGGGCAGGAAGCCGGGCAAGAAGTCTTCCCCGGCCGAGTGCGAAACCTGTAAGCACAGGAAGTATCAGGACGGCTCCAACGAGATGGTGTCCTTCAAGGCCGCCGGCCATATCGACCCGAACAATGCGGCGATGGTCGTAATGGGGCACGAGCAGGAGCATGTGTCGAACGCTTACCGCAAGGCGGAGCTCGGCGGCGGCGAGGTGGAGCGCGCTTCTGTGCGCCTCAAGACGGCTATCTGCCCGGAGTGCGGGCGCACCTATATTTCCGGCGGCGAGACTACGACGCAGATCCGATATTACAATGAGCGAAATCCGTATCAGAAGGATATGAAGGAATCGGACGCGGTCAATAAGTATCGCGGCGCGAACGTGGATATGGACCAATGACGGCGGGAGAGATTCTGGTCCTGGCTTCAGCGTCGCCACGGCGCCAGGAGCTACTGCGGCAGATTGGCTGCGAGTTCCGCGTCGTCGTCAGCGACGCGGAGGAGATCGCAGAAGGAGGTCTTTCCCCAGAGCGCGTGGCGGCGGAAAACGCGCGACGAAAAGCCGGAGAAGTGGCGGTTCGGGAAGGAGCCGACGCGCCGGTGCTGGGCGCGGACACGGTGGTGGCCGTCGGGGAAACGATTTTAGGCAAGCCAAGAGATAAGGAGGACGCAGCGAGGATGCTGCGTCTTCTTTCGGGACGGCGTCATTTCGTCTATACGGGAATCGCGATCGCATATCGGGGCCAGGTCTATGAGGACGTCGTGCGTACGGCGGTCTGGATGGACGAGCTTTCCGAGGAGGAGATCGCTGCGTACATCGCGACGGGAGAGCCGATGGACAAGGCTGGCGCGTACGCGGTGCAGGGAAGGACAGCCCGGTTCATACCCAAAATTGAAGGTTCGTTTTCCAACGTGGTAGGCCTGCCGCTCCACGCGGTCATGAAGCTTGCAGGAAAGGCGGGGATACGTCAGTGGCAGTGATGGTGCGGGATCTCCCAGAGGAGGAGCGGCCGCGGGAGAAGCTGATCCGGCGGGGGGCGGCGGCGCTCAGCGATACGGAGCTGCTGGCGATCTTGCTCAGGACCGGCACGTCGTCCGTCTCGGTGCTTCATTTGGCGGAAGAGGTACTGGCAAAGTATCAGGATAAGGGACTGCTGGCGATTATGAATGTCTCGCCGCAGGAGGTGGCGTCGATCCACGGCGTGGGCCTTGCGAAAGCGGCCGCGATTGTCGCCGCGGTGGAGCTGGGGCGAAGGCTTTCGGCGAAGGCGGCGCAGAAGCAGGAGAAGATCGGGGGGCCGGAGGACGTGGCGCGCTATGCCGCTCCGCTGCTCCGGTTTGAGCAGAAAGAGCATTTCCTCGTCATGCTGCTCGACGTCAGGAACCGCGTGCTCGCCATGCCGACGGTTTCCATCGGCAGCCTGACGGCGTCGGTCGCGCATCCGAGAGAGATATTTCGCGAGGCGATCCGCTATTCTGCCGCCAATATGATCCTGATCCACAATCATCCGAGCGGCGATCCGACGCCGAGCCGGGAAGATCTGCAGCTCACGAGACAGATGATGAAGGCGGGCGAGATTATGGGGATTCCCGTGCTCGACCACGTCATCATCGCGGGCGACGGATTTTTGTCCATAAAAGAGGCAAACTGTCTATGATTTTGACGTCATAGACAGTTTGCCTCTTTTTCGATGATCGTGAACTTCCATGCGCAGAACCATTCGGCAGGGTGCGCGTCGGGCGGGCAGCCGATACATTCGGTGCGGATTCTGTCGTCGATAGCCTCGGCAAAGCGCGCGTATTCGACGAGCCCCGCGCTCTTGCAGGGGTAATCGGCGAGCCCTTTGCGGACGCGGGCGGACTGTACGCGGCAGTCGTTCATCTCGAAAATCAGCGCGCCGTTTTCCCATCGGCAGGATTGCCGGTTTAACCGGCCGTACATGCGAAAATTCAGCGCCCGTTCCAGACCTTTCAGGCCCGGACGCTCGCCGAGGCCCAGCAGCTTTTTGACCGCATGCGCCTCAAACGGCGAGAAGCGACTCCATGTGGAATCGTTGCACCGTTTGGCGTCGTTCATGCCGTGCGCTTTTTCCACAGCCTGAAACCAAACGCCGTCCTGTGCGAGCCAATTCTTCGCGACGGCGTCGATCAGGCGGAGCTTTTTTTCTTTTGGCATTGCGAGCAGGGCGTCGGGGACGCCGTTCGTTTCTGTGAAGCCCAATTCTTCCGAAAGACGTTTCACGGCGACTGCGCGCGTTTTCTCCCAGGCCTCGTCCATCGCTGCCATTGCCCGTGCGAATCCAAGCTGGTGCTCGACCTCGCGGAACCAGAGCGTATGATGTACCATCGTTCGGTGCAGCAGTTCGACGACGTATTCGGCAAGCCGGGTTTGGTCCATATCCTCCGCCCGACGGATCTCTTCTGTATACATGGTGTGCCTCCGTTGCCAAATGCATTGAACTTTGCCATAATTATAGCAAAAAATTTGCCGGGTATGAAGTACGGAAAAAAACAGGGAGCGATTTTTATGGAGATTGCGCCGATTGTTCGTCGGACGGGGGATGCGGCTTTTTTTGAAAGGTTCAGCGAGAAGAACGCGGAAAAGGTGCGCGCGTTTCACGCGTCGTTTCCGATGTATCGGGAGACGCCGCTCCGGCCGCTTTCGGGGCTGGTGAACAGGCTTGGGATCCGCGGTTTTTATGTGAAGGACGAGTCATACCGGTTCGGGCTGAATGCGTTCAAGGTGCTCGGCGGAAGCTGGGCGGCGGCGCGGTATGTCGCGAAACGGCTCGATATTCCATTGGACGAGCTTTCGTTTGAGAGAATCGTGAGCGACGAGGTGCGAACGCGTCTTGGGGATGTCACTTTCGTGACGACGACCGACGGGAATCATGGGAGGGGCGTTGCATGGACAGCGCGTCAGCTCCGGCAGAAGGCGGTCGTCTATATGCCGAAGGGGACAAGGCCGGAGCGTCTGGAAAATATCAGGAAGGAAGGCGCGGATGCGTCGATCACCGAGATGAGCTACGACGACGCGGTGCGATTCACGAGGCGGCAGGCGGAGGCGAACGGCTGGGTGATGATGCAGGACACGACGCTTCCCGGGTATTCGGAGATTCCCGGGTGGATCATGGAAGGCTATGGGACGATGGCGTTTGAAGCGTACCGACAGCTGCCGGAGCCGCCGACGCACATTTTCGTGCAGGCGGGGGTCGGGTCGATGGCGGGGGCGGTTGCCGCGTTTTTCGCCTCCGTTTACCCGCAGGAGAGAAAGCCGGTTATCACTGTGGTGGAGCCTTTAACGGCCGATTGCGTCTTCCAGACTGCGAAGGCGGCGGACGGAAAGCTGCACGCGGCTTCCGGCAAGCTTGATACGATGATGGCGGGGCTGGCTTGCGGCGAAGTTTGCGGGCTGGCATGGGAACTGTTGGAGAGCTGCGCCGATTTCGCGATTGTATGCGGCGATGAGGCGAGCGTCGAAGGAATGCGGCTGCTGGCGAGCCCCGTCGGGGACGATCCGGCCGTGGTGTCCGGGGAAAGCGGCGCGGCGACGACGGGACTGGCGGCGATGCTGCTGGCCAATCCGTCGTGCGACGGGATCCGGCGGACGCTGAAACTGGACGGGCAGTCGGTGATTCTGTGCTTCAGTACGGAAGGCGCAACCGATGTGGAAAATTATTGTCGTGTCACAGGAAAAAAGCCGTTCCTAAATTGACTTTACGTCCGGGATTTTATATAATTCTTTTATTATGTGTTTGATTGTGGTTAATGGGAGCTGATGAAAGTGAAATTCATGACGGGCAACGAGCTGCGCGAGGCGTATCTCGATTTTTTTGAAAAGAAGGCGGGACATTTGCGCCTTCCGAGCGCTTCGCTGATTCCTGAGGACGATCCGACGCTGTTGATGATCGGCGCGGGCATGGCGCCCTTTAAGCCGTTTTTCACCGGCAAGATGAAGCCGCCGCGCACGCGCATCACGACAAGCCAGCGCTGCGTCCGCACGGGCGATATCGAGAACGTCGGCCGGACGGCCCGTCATCAGACGTATTTCGAGATGCTCGGCAATTTCTCCTTCGGCGATTACTTCAAGAAGGAGGCCATCGCCTGGGCCTGGGAGTTCCTGACGGAGGTCGTGGAGCTTCCGAAGGACAAGCTTTATGCGACGATTTACCCGAAGGACGATGAGGCGGCTGAAATCTGGAAGCAGCAGCCCGGCTTTCCAGCCGACCATATCGTGAAGCTCGAGGATAATTTCTGGGAGATCGGCCCCGGTCCCTGCGGCCCGGACTCGGAGATTTATATCGATCTGGGCGAGGACCGCGGCTGCGGCGAGCCGACCTGCGCCGTGGGCTGCGACTGCGACCGGTACCTGGAGATCTGGAATCTCGTCTTCACGCAGTATGACAAGACCGAGGACGGGGAGTACAAGCCCCTCGCGCATAAGAACATCGACACGGGCTGCGGGCTGGAACGTCTTGCGTCCGTGCTGCAGGGGAAACGGACGAATTTCGAGACGGATCTTCTCTATCCGATCATTGAGTACGCGTCCGGCGTTTCTGGCGTTAAATACGGAGAGGACGCGCAGAAGGACATTTCGCTGAAGGTCATCGCCGACCATGCGCGGAGTATGACGGTTATGATCATGGATGGCATCCTGCCGTCGAACGAGGGACGCGGCTATGTGTTGCGCCGTATCCTGCGCCGCGCGGTGCGTCACGGTCGTCTGCTCGGCATGGACAAGCCGTTCCTGACGGGCGCGGTGGACGCGGTCATCAGGATTTACAGGGACGCGCCGGATTTCGAGGCGCTGACAGAGCGGCAGGATTATATCAAGAAGGTCATCCAGCTCGAGGAGGAGCGTTTCCACGCGACGCTGGAGCAGGGCTGCGAGCTTTTGGCCGGGGAGATCGAAGCGGTCAAGGCGAAAGGAAAGAAGGAGCTGGACGGCGAAAGCGCGTTCAGGCTTTACGATACTTACGGCTTCCCCTGGGAATTGACAGACGAGATCCTGCAGGAGAGCGGACTGACGCTCGACCATGACGGCTTCGACAAGGCCATGCAGGAGCAGCGCGATCGTGCGCGCGCGGCGCGTCAGGAAAACCAGCGCGTGGCGGTGCCGGACCTCCGCAATATCGACGTGAGCAGTCTGCGTCAGGACGCTGCGGCGAAAGAGGCGAAGGTCGTCGCCCTTTGGAAGGACGGCGCGATTGTCGATTCGCTGACCGACGGCGAGGAGGCGGGCATTATCCTCGATGTGACGCCGTTTTACGCGGAAGGCGGCGGACAGGTCGGCGACGTCGGGCTCTTCACGACGGAGCTTGGCCGCGTGCAGGTTTCGAATGCGAAGAAGCTGCCGGACGGCACGATTTACCATATCGGCTATGTGGAAGAAGGCATGCTGAAAGTCGGCGATGCCGTTAAAATTACGTTGGACCGGGTGAAAAAGCTGGCCTCGGCGCGCAACCATACGGCGACGCATCTTTTGCAGGCGGCCCTGAAGCGCGTCGTCGGCGATCAGGTCAATCAGGCGGGCTCCCTCGTCACGCCGGAGCGGCTCCGCTTCGACTTCTCGAATTTCGAGCCGGTATCGGCGCAGCAGCTGGCGGACGTGGAAGAACTTGTCAATCGCGTCATCCTGCAGGCGCAGGACGTCGAGATTGCCCAGATGAAGCAGGACGAGGCGAAGGCGAAGGGCGCGATGGCGCTGTTCGGCGAGAAGTATGGCGACGTCGTGCGCGTCGTGACTGTGCCGGGCTTCAGCATGGAGCTTTGCGGAGGTTCTCATGTTTCGAATGTCGGGCAGATCGGCATGTTCAAGATCGTCAGCGAGACGGGCGTCGCTGCGGGCGTGCGGCGCATTGAGGCGATTACCGGCGAAGCGGCTCTCCGTTGGGCGCATGAGAAGGCGGAAGCGCTGAACGAGGCCGCGGAGCTTTTGAAGTGCCGCGATGCGGAGGTCGTGCAGAAGCTCTCTGTGCTTTCGACGGACTATAAGGAAATGAAGAAAAAGTTGGAAGAAGTCCAGCGTATGCAGGAAAAAGCCGACGCGCAAAAGCTTCTGATGGCGGTGCAGACATACGGAGATGTGCAGTGCGTGACGGGCAAGGCGAACGTCGAGAGCATGGACGCGCTCCGCGAGATGGCCGATCTGACGGAGGCGAAGCTCAAAAACGGCGTCGTGATTCTTTTCGCTGTTGCGGACGGAAAGGTGAACATCGTTGCGAAGGCGTCCAAAGGTGCGGTTGAAAAAGGCGTTCATGCCGGCAAGCTGATCAGGGAAGCCGCGAAAGCAGTCGGTGGCGGCGGCGGCGGGCGTCCGGAAATGGCGCAGGCCGGCGGCAAGGAGCCGGAGAAGATTCCGCAGGCGTTGGAGATGGCTCACGCGGCGCTCAAAGCGCAGCTCGGACTGGCATAAAACAAGGCGCGCAGTCGTTCTGCGCGCCTTTTCTCAAAGGAACGGGTTGTATCGGGAGGAAGACATCTTGGAAGTCGATATCAGCGATAAGGCGCAGGCGGTCATAAAATACGGCTTCGTCAGTTTGCTGCTGGCGGCCTTTTTGTGCGCCGGCGGCGTTTGGCTGTACCAATCGTCCCATCGGACGCTTTCCCTTGTCGAGGCGGAGGTCGCGGGGCCGATGGTGCAGGTGCGTGCGCGGGCGGTGGGGACGATCACGGAGATTTTGGTCGAGGACGGCGAGTCAGTGCAGCAGGGGCAGGTTCTGGCCAGGATCAAGGTCAAAGTGTCCCCGGAGCAGATTCAGCAGCTGGAAGCGAATCTGGCGCTCTCCAATCGGAATCTGGAGGAATTGAGAGCCGGCATCGTGACCGTTCAGCCTATTTTCGGCGGAGGCGGCGGGGACGACGGTGCGCGGGAGCGTTTTGAGCGCATGCAGCGTCTTTATGAGATGGGAGCCGTCAGCGCGAGAGAGCGGGACGAGGCCGAAGCGGCTTATCAGGCGTCCCATTCGGCGGGCGCCGTTTCCTATCAGACGGTGACGCTTCCGGGGAATCCGGAAGCGATTCGCCGCGCCGAGCTTCAAGTACGGCAGGCAGAAGCGGCTCTTGCCGCCGCCCAGCAGGCGTCGGCCGCGACGGAACTGACGGCGCCGGTAGCGGGCGTAGCCTATTCGGCGAATATGAAGGAAGGAAGCGAGGTTCATCCCGGTGAAGCCGTATTCCGGATCGGCGACGCGGAGCGGCTTTGGCTGGAGGCGTACGCTTCCCCGTCGTATTTCGAGATGCTTCGCGTCGGGCAGACGGCGGCTTTTACGCTGGGCGGGCGCGAATATTTGGGAAGCGTGACGGAGATCCTCGAGCCGATGGAAGAAGAAGGGCAGAAGCCGTCGGGGGGCACGGAAGGCGTGCAGCCGGACAATCCCCATGCCGATAAGCTGACGGTGCGAATTTCCATCCCGACACAGGAAGGAGCGGTCATCCGTCCGGCGGAACGCACGACGGCGCGGATTTCCCTTCCTTAGTTGAGCGTCGGTGTTCCGGATCAAAGTCTATACAGCGGGAAGGAGATCGGGATCAAGAGCCGTCATCGTGGCGGCTTTTTATTTTTGCTTGCATACGTGGTTCGATGTGGTATAATAAGTCTGCGTTTTCACAAAGTAAAGGAATAAAGTTAAGGCGGTGTTTTGTATGGTCAATCCGAAACTGAAGGATACGCTGACGGATCAGCTTTGCGAGGCCGTTCTTCTGCTGCAGGATACCGAGGAATGTTATCAGTTCTTCGAGGATATATGCACCATCAGCGAGCTGAAAGCGCTGGCGCAGCGGCTGGAGGTTGCCCGCATGCTGGACGCGGGGCATACTTACGACGCTATCGTGGAACGGACGGGTGCGAGCACGGCGACGATCAGTCGCGTCAAGCGCTGCCTGAATTACGGCGCGGACGGCTATAAGACCATTCTGGGACGTCTGCGGCAGGACGAGACCGGGAAGTGAGGAAACGGCATGAGAATCAAGGAAAATGTTTTGGGAATCCCTTATGGGACGAGGGATTTTTTGCCTGCGGAGGCGAGGGAGAAGCGGGGGATCGAGTCGCTGCTCGTGCGCGGGTTTACGCGCTGGGGATACGACGAGATCGTGACGCCGGCGTTTGAGTTTCTGGACACGCTGACTCTGGGGAACGGGCGAAGTATAGAACCGTTTATGTTCAAATTTTTCGATCGCCAAAATCGCACGGTGGCGCTGCGGCATGAGATGACGACGCCGATTGCGCGCGTCGTGGCCAGCCGCATGAAGAACGCAGAAATGCCGCTGAAGCTGTTTTACCTCAGCCCGGTTTACCGTTACGAGCAGGCGCAGACGGGAAGACAGTGCGAATTTTATCAGGCCGGCGTCGAGTTCATGGGCTCCGGTTCGGAGGCAGCCGACGCGGAAATCGTCGCGCTGGCAGTCGCTTCGATGGAAACCGCGGGGCTGAAGAATTTTCAGGTCTGCCTCGGTCAGGTCGATTATATCCAGGGGCTGATGCAGGAGCTTCATCTTGACAACCGCACGCAGGAGGCCGTGAAGGGGGCGCTGGAGGCGCACGATCTCGTGGGGCTGCGTGTGCTCGCCGATCAGGCCGGCCTCGCGCCGAAGGAAAAGGAAATATTGCTCGGCGTTCCCCTTCTGCACGGGGGTGCGGAGGTCCTGGAGAAAGCGCGGACGATGGCGGCAAACGCGCAAAGCCTGCGGGCGCTTGACAATCTGCAGGCGATTTACCGGCTGCTGCAGGCGTATGGAGCGGAGAAATATGTGACGTTCGATCTCGGCGTCATCCGCGACTTTGGCTATTACACGGGCATGGTATTCGAGGCGTACACGCCGGGCCTCGGCTTCCCGCTCTGCGGCGGCGGGCGATATGATCGGATGCTTTCGGATTTCGGGAGCGCGAGTCCAGCCACCGGTTTCGCCCTCGGCATCGAGCGCATCATGCTGGCGCTGGAACGGGAAAACCTCAAATCGCCGGCGCCGCAAAAGGATGCGTATATTTCCTACGCGGCGCAGAAAAGGGAAGAAGCGATCCGTCTTGCGGGCGAGCGGCGCGCGGCGGGAGAAATCGTCGAGCTTTCCCCGTCGGAGGAAAGCCGGGAAGAAGCGGCCCGCCGGCAGGAGGCGAAGGGGTATCGCGAGCTCGTTTACGTGGAATGATGATGGGAAGAGTGCGCCAATTCCTGTTGGCGGCGGCTGCGAAAGTTTCCAAAGCGGATAAAGGGTTTGTGGAGCGTTCGCTCACCCCGGAGCTTCAGCGATTGTTCTTTGCGATGTCTGTGCCTGACCAGTGTCATGCCCTTCGGACGGCCCGATGCGCCGGGAAGCTGGCGCCCGACTTTCCGGAATCGGTGGATCCGGCATTTTTGACACGCTGCGCGCTTTTGCACGATATTGGAAGGAAAAAGGGCGATCTCGGAACGATGTGGAAATCCTTCGCCGTGCTTTTTGCGGCCCTGTGTCCGGAACGCGCCCGTGCGTACGGAGACGGCGGCGAAGGATTGTTGTCAAAAAAAATGCGCGTCTATTTCCATCACGCGGATATAGGCGCGGATATGTTGGAAAAACTTGGATTTTCGGCGGAAGCGGCCGTAATCCGCGGGCACCATAAAGCGCCGGCGGAAGACGATCCGCCGGCGCTCCGGTTGCTTCGCGCGGCCGACGCAAAAAGCTGATTCAATATCCGCGCTTTTTATCAATGATGTTTTTCATTTTGCTTATTTAAACGTATAGTGCCAATTAGTGACAAAAACCGCGTAATTACAGCGTTTAAAACACGAAAATATGTTTTAAAATCTTACAATCGTGAGCTTTTGTTGGTCAAAGTGTGGTCATGGAGAGCTGTTTCTGCTGTGGTTTTCACTTCTTTTTCCAGCAGGTTCGCCACGTCCGATTCTGACTCGAGGTACATATGCGAATACGTATTCAGGGTTATTTGGGGTGATTTGTGGCCGAGCCGCTTGCTGATGGTTGTAATCGGGACGCCGCTGTGGATCAGGTAGCTGACGTGCGAGTGGCGTAGGTCGTGAATGCTTATCGGTGGGAGATCTGCAGCATTCAAATACTTCTTGAGGTTCCAGCTGAGTTTCTTATGTGTTGCGTCGAACAGTCTATCGGGACATTCGTATAGGCTGTCGGCGTATTTTTTTATCTCCTGCATGATGGTTGGCGGCATGGCGATGATTCGCGCAGATGATTCTGTCTTTGGCGTCGTGATGGACTTATCGTAATGAACAAATGTTTTGTTGATGTTTATCGTGTTCTTCTCAAAATTGAAATCCTTCAAGGAAAGCGCGAGAAATTCTCCAACGCGCATACCCGAAAAAAACAATATCTTGAATACCAAACTATAATAATCATCAGGGATAGCGGCGAGGAGCTGCCGGAATTGGTCGATTGTCAAGAAGGTTTGTGAGTGTTTCCGTTTTCCGATTGCGCCGACGACATGGAGGGGGTTCGACGGATAATCATAAAAGCGTACCGCGTAGTTGAATAGGGTGGAGAGCTGCCTGTTAATGTTTCTCAGGAAGTTTTCACTGAGCTTGCTGTCAGTTACAGGATTTTTGTATTCCAATAAATGATTCTGCCATTCACGAATGGTACGCTTGGTTATTACTGATAAGCGAAATTCGCCCAAGGTTGGGCGTATATGTTTGTCGATTATTCGTTTTACCGTAATATAAGACTGCATTTTTCCCTGCGCCTTACGATCCTGCAAATAGGCGTCGCATAATGCGTTGATGGTGATATCGGCCTTGCCTTTTGACTGATCCTTGAAGTTCATTTCAAAACGCAATGCTTCGCTTTTCGTGGAAAAGCCGCGCTTGGTAGTCCAGCGAGACTTTCCCGTCCAATCCGTATAGCGGAACTTGCAGTACCATGTTTTTCGCTCGGTGTCTCTATATGCTGCCATTGGTCTTCTCCTCTGACAAAAAGCTAAAGGAAGAAATATGCGCCGGCGACGAGCTTTATGTTAAAAGCATTGACCGCCTCGGCCGCAACAATTATGTGGTGCAGAAAGCCCAGGATTGGATCAATGGTCTTCCGCAGCGCATTTTCGGCTACCGCACATCGGAAGAGTTGTTCAATGAGCAGATTGCCTTGCTCTTGTCTGCTGCTTAAACTTTTTGTCCGATTGTCCGATTTGCTATTGCAATTTACCAGAACTTCTTGACACATACATTGCCAAATCTATGAATTGAAATTCTATGCAAACTGGTGTAAAATGATAAAATAAAATTTTGTTTACTATTGAAGAAGGGGGGGGGACTATATACCGAACATTATTGATTTGTTTGCCGGAGCTGGAGGATTAAGTCTTGGGGCGGCCAGGGCGGGATTCAATGTTATTGCTGCTGTCGAGTTAGATTCGCATGCTATGGCATCTCACATTACCAATTTTCCCAATAGCATTCATATTCAAAGAGACATAATGGAGTTGAATGGGCAAACGTTAATAGAGCTTGCTGGAGTTGAGGCAGAAAATATAGTTGGTATTATCGGCGGCCCCCCGTGTCAAGGATTTAGCAACATTGGTCACGGTGACATAAATGATAAGCGAAATCAACTGTTTGAAAAATTCTTTATACTAATCAAACAACTCCGGCCAGCTTTTTTTGTTGCGGAAAATGTTCCGGGAATCATGAATTCTAAGTACGACTCGATAAGAGAAAAGGCCTTTTCACATGTGCGCGATGAGTATCATTTACTTTCTCCAATAAGTATCAATGCGAGCGAATATGGTGCGCCTACTACGCGTACACGATACTTTTTTATAGGCTTTAGAGATCATCCGTCCATATTGCCATTTACCATAGAAGACATAGAGCATATGAAGGTTGCTACCAATGAACAAACTATAGTCAGAGCAGCTTTAGAAGGCCTTCCCCAAAATATATACTGTCATGGCAATAGAGCTGGCATTCGGACGCTATTGACTGATTACTATGATCCTAATGCCCAACATCTCCAGTCAGACTTCTTCTATCAGCGAGTAACTGATATGCGTCCTTTAGGGATCGGCAACGATGAATATATCAGACATTATGAAACTCTACATGAAATAGATGGCTGTTTCCCAACAAGGCATACAGTGTCCGTACGCCGTAGATATGCAAAACTTGATTATGGACAACAAGATCGCATATCGAAATCTACAAGGCTCAATCCGGAAGGATTTTGTCCTACACTTAGAGCTGGAACTGGGCCGGAGAAAGGAAGTTTTCAAGCTGTTCGCCCTATTCATTATAAGTACCCTAGAGTCATAACTCCACGAGAAGCAGCACGATTACAGGGATTTCCTGACTGGTATAAGCTTCCTGATACAATCTGGCACGGATTTCGGCAAATAGGTAATAGCGTTTCTCCTATTGTAGCAGAGCGCGTGCTTGGTGCAATTTTTCAAAAATTAACCTGATGATAGTTGGGGTAATACTTGTAATAATCAATGTAGCTATTTACTGCTTGCTCATCTTTGACCGAAAATATAAATGGAAATTTTTTAATAAGTTGTTGCTTTATTTTCGGATTAGGCAACAACTTATTTAATTCTGTGATTTCTCTGACAGATAATGCAGGAATTTCTATTCTTGCCGGCGTATCCCACAAAAATGTATTATGCCGATGATTTTTGAGCACTTCTTTAATTTTGGTTTCTTTCTCATGTGAATCTAAGACGATTCCTGTGAAAGTCACCATTTGTTGACCATCGGCATATACACTAGAAAATAAAGGGAGCATGAAATTAGGGCTATATGGCGTTTCGTTAAGGCACTCCAATGTAGCCGCTTTTATGATTTTTAATAGTGTAACAGGATAGTTTTTCGTTATCACATCATTAGAGGAAATCGTAGGCCAAATATAACGATCCGGAACTCGCTCTTTAAGTGTTTCCAGCCGTAATTCTTGCAGGTGATCTGGCTGATTACAGGTTCCGAGAGAATCGGGATTGGCGTTTAAAGTGATACGAATAATATCTTCTGAATTTAGCAAATTTAATAAGGTCGAATAATCCGATAACTGTGTTCCCAATTCACTCGGAGCTACAAAATCAAGCCAGAAAATGTTGTGTTCTTCGTCCTGAATGGATAAGTCGGATATATACTGGGTGCTGTCCGTATTCTGTATGGAAATGCACTTGTAAGGTTTGTTGTACTTAGCGCGTTGGAATTCCACTTCGTCCTTTTCCAAGGAAACCATATCCGAAATATTTAGGATATCATGAAGCAGTTTGAAATCATCAAACAAATACGATCCAAATCCAGTATATTTGTAATTGGAAATTGGAAGTTCCCGACTGAGCCCTATTAACGTTTGAACAAAAAGGTTGCGGTCAATGCTCTTGTTCGGGCGCAAATGATAAAAAGGTTGCTTGGTCAAATCATTCACCTTCTGTGCTTTGGGCTTTCTTTAGTATAATTTCAAAGCATTTTTCTCCAACTTGTGAAGGAGTCACCTCATGGTTCCTATCTTTATATAAATATTCGATGATGTCACTAATTTCGTCAATACTACGACTAAAACTAATTCTACAAAAAGGTTTATCTGTTTCTGGTTTCGGCAGACTGGGTTTAAATACAAAGCCACCTCGATTTTGTCGAAACTTTACTGGAATTGAAGCTTCTATTTTTTCTCTGGAGCCAATTAAATTATCAACAGGAACACTTTGAGCTGCCGTTGAATAAGTGCGTTCTTTTTTGTTTCGCCCCTTCCAACGATTAGTATAATCGGTAAACATTTTTAATCCTTGGCGCATTTTGTCTTTGACGGCAGCGTAAATATTAGAAGATGTATCAACACCGCGTTTGGTAGTCGTCATTGGAAGATTCCTTGGGTTATTGCTCTCAAAAATTACAATTCCGCGAATGCCAATAAATTGAGTGTGATATTGTGGAACTCCAGCTTCCCCCCAACCTGTGAGATGTGTTTTATCGTTATACAAAACGACACGATCATTACAAACAATTGTCCACCCAGCATCCGAAGTTGAGCGTTTTAAATTATTTTCATCATCAATTTCTTCTGGTGAAGGCGTTGGAGCATAAAAACCAATTGCAAGGCTTACGTCGACATCATCAAATGTTTGCTGGTATAAGAAGGGTTTGATTGAAGCTGCACCTCCGGTAGCTTTATAATCAACCAATAACTTAATTGGCAAGGGTGTTATGTGCTGGCCGTTAATCGTAATCTCAAACCCTTTTTGAATAATAAAACTATAACTTTGTTGAATAGACTTGATGAGATCATTCACAAAAACATCCAATTTATCTGCTGTGTCCCATCTTTCTATTATTCTGGGATTAATATTTGATATAGCAACTTTAGTTCCACCGCTCATAAGCAACTGCTTGTCTTTGAGATCATTCATAGGGAAATCCCATTCTGTCTCGTTGCTTTCCCAATCTTCAGGGATAGTAACTTTGTATAAGTCATTAGCATTGCGAGTATAAACAACTGCAGATTTTCCAATTTTAAAAATAGCTCGCTTCATTCCAATACCGTAAATACCGACCGTGGGTAAGCCTTCATCTACTTTAGTGGAGGCTCGCCCCATTCTAAAGGCATATTTTTCTGCCACATCTTTGGGGATTCCACCGCAATTATCTTCAATAGTAAAGGCGTCTTTGCTGATGGAAATGTGAGAAAAAAAGCCCGAATAGTAATCTGAACTTTTCGTGTTGTTAGTGCTCTTCTTTTGTCGCATGACGCCGTCAAGGCAATTATCCAGCAAATCAAGGATAGCATCGCTTAGTTCGATATCTCTTGTAAGCATTCCTACAAAAAATTCCTTTGTTGGTGCACCTTGCGCTTTGGAAGTCATGAATATCACACCTTTCAACCTGTATAAGGGGAATTGAAACTTTCGTTTATTATTATAATTATACTTCCGCTCATATTTTTCATCAAGAGGCGCTATTATTGTCCAATAAATGTCCTGTGACTGTGTTACCGAGAGTTACAGGATTTTTGTATTCCAACAAATGATTCTGCCATTCACGAATGGTACGCTTGGTTATTGCTAATAAGTGGAATTCGCCCAAGGTTGGGCGTATATGTTTGTCGATTATTCGTTTTACCGTAATATAAGACTGCATTTTTCCCTGCGCCTTACGATCCTGCAAATAGGCGTCGCATAATGCGTTGATGGTGATATCGGCCTTGCCTTTTGACTGATCCTTGAAGTTCATTTCAAAACGCAATGCTTCGCTTTTCGTGGAAAAGCCGCGCTTGGTGGTCCAGCGCGACTTTCCCGTCCAATCCGTATAGCGGAACTTACAATACCATGTTTTGCGCTCGGCGTCTTTATATGCTGCCATTGGAGTGCTCCTTATAATGTGTCCCGTCATTCTGTCCAATCTTCCACTGCCAACCCAGATATACGGGAAAATTCCTTTGTATTGTGCGTAACCACAATCAAACTCCTTGCAATCCCCTGAGCGCCTATCATAGCATCGTAAGCCCCTATCGGCGTTCCTTTGAAAGAAAGATCAGCGCGAATTTTCCCTAACTGTATAGCGTCGAACTCATCGAACGGGACAATCGTGTAATTCGCAAGGAACGACTTTAAGACCCGTCTTGTTCGTTCCCCCCAGTGGCTTTTTGCAGCACCATATTCCAATTCCCCTACGGTCACAGAAGAAACAAAAATCTCTTCCTGCTCGTCGAGAAGCCTCTGGTTCAATAAAGAAAACGTTTCCTTCATCGCGTAAATGCAGATGTTGGTGTCAATCAGATACATTCCATCGCCTCTCTTTCGGGCAAATCTGCCAACATGGGCTGATCCCGCTCGAACGGCGTGTCCTTGTCCATCTTTCCAAGGCTTTGTTTCAACAAGGCTTTAGGGTCATCCTCTGGAATCAAGTAGTAGCAATTTCCATACCTTTTGATAATAAATTCCTTTTGATTTGTCTGCATCTCTTTCGGGATTCGTATCGCTTGGCTGTTCCCGCTTTGAAAAACTTTTGCCTTCAACATATCTATTCCCCCATTCTGTATATACTTTAAGTGTATACCAACCAAGCAGGGAAGTCAAAGAAAATTTTTCTCATATTTTTCCATTATCAGGCGATAGTTTTCTGCAACGATTCGCCCGACTTCCCTTGTGCGTCTTCGTATTCACCATCCAAATTTCGCAATACTCTTCTTTTACCGTCCTCGTCAAGAGAACGGTATTTTTTTATGAGTTCAATTTCATCACTGGTTACATGCGGGCGTGTGTTCGCTTGTGTGCCCGTTCTATTTTCGGTGCGTCCTAACAGATAATCAATACTAACCGTGTAAAAGTCTGCCAATCTAATGAGCATTTCACTGGAAATGCCACGAGTTCCAAGTTCCCATTGAGACACCGTATTTTGGGCAGCATTTACGATTTTGCCGAGTTGTGTTTGACTGAGTCCTTTTTCATCCCGTAACTGTGCTAAACGGTTATTCATGCCAATCCCCCATGCCTATTATCTCATAGAGGGATATTACTTTGTTATAATATCTCAAAAAGAGTTGACAAAATGATTTTTGTATCGTAATATCTCATTATGAGATTATTGTGATGGGAGGAATAAGTTTGAAATACATATTGAAAACTCTCCGTCAGCAGAAAGCATTATCGCAGCGATCATTGGCAACACAGGTACATATTTCACAGAATCATTATTCAAACATTGAGCTTGGCCGTCGTCGACCTTCGCCGGACGTAGCCAAGCGGATCGCGACGGTTCTCGGCTTTCCCGATGACTGGTATCGACTGCTGGAAAGAGACCATACGACAAAGGCGCAAGCCTCGGTTTGATTGCCGATGCAATAAAAAAGCCGCCATGCGGCGGAAGGAGCGATTACGAGTGGCCAGCGATCAATCGAAGTTGGTTGTAAGATTGTCGGCAAACTACGATTTTCAGACGCACGCCGACAAACAAGAGACGCTGCTTTGCGAACAAATGGATGTTCCAAAGAAGTCTAAAGCGATGGTGTGAGGGGGGATCGTGCCAATGTTTCGCGAGTATGACATTTGGTTGATGATTGTTGGGGCTAGCATTTTGACGATGTACTCGGTAAAGCTCACAAAGCCTCAGTCCAAGGGTGAAATTATTATCGTCATCGTGTCTATGTATTTATTAAACATTTTCTTAATCGGGGCGGGGCTAGGGCTTCTGAGACTATTCTCAAATATGGGCTTGAAGATTGGTAATTAGTTTCTTAGATAGTTCCAATACATTTTTCGGATATATCTGTGTGCGAGAACGAAAAGAAAATATAGAAACGTAGCTAGGGTAGCGACGACTATTATTACTATCGATGCCCCTATCAGATTCATAGGAAAATTGTTGAATGTTTCCAATGTGAAAAGAGACGGCAAGGTTTCTATAATCATGCCAATGGCATAAAATCCACAAAATATGGAAAATATATTTTTGATAGAATTTCGATTCATTGGATGCAGAAGTTTGGATTCAACAGGTTGGTCGTTTTCTTCAAATTTTG
Source organism: uncultured Selenomonadales bacterium (assembly GCA_946183785.1). Classification (GTDB taxonomy): domain Bacteria; phylum Bacillota; class Negativicutes; order Selenomonadales; family Selenomonadaceae; genus RUG12372. The sequence continues at coordinate 18,689 of CAMHCS010000045.1, forward strand.
ACTGGTATTTTAAGAAGTCAGCATAGATTTCCAATTTGGTTGCCCAAGGAAATTTTGTAGTCGTTTCAAGGAATAGTAAAAATCCATCTCCAGCTCTTTTCTTGGACGGAAAACATTCAGGCACTACATTGAATTGTTTAGCAAAGCGCTTTTTCATTTCAGATAGTTCATCAGTTGATGGGACTTTCTCCTTTATATGAGCGAAATGTTCACACAGTCTATAAAAATATGCTCGTACTGCTTTTTGTTCTCTTTCAATCTCTCTACGCAAAGATTCAAAGAGGATAAGCAGAAGTGATCCCATGATTTCAATTCGGTGTTCCGTAATATATTGGGGTAAATCAGTATTAAAAAAAACCAATACGATTTTCAGCATGAGTATTTCCTTTCCCACTATGATTCAATATTTTTCGTGTTGCGACCTCTCGAGTGATGTTGTATTCCACGCGGGATTGGCCATGTATAGATTGGGAGCCGTATACACGGCGACAATGGAGGGGTAACGAATGGCGGGGGACAAATCGAAGTTTTTGTATTGCGCCGATGTGATGGAGCTGCTCCAGTGCAAGCAGACAAAGGCGCGGACTGTCATCCGGTCGCTCAACGATGAGTTGAAAAAGCGGGGATACCTTACTACTCGCGGGAAGGTGAGCCGGAAGTTTTTCATGGAGAGGTATTATGGGTGATTATTGATGACAGAATGGTTTCCAATATTAATCCGGTACTGGTTGCAATCGGTGCTGCATTATTGTCGTTGCGCTGTATGCATAATCAATAGAAATATTTAACAGAGCCTATTTTAATGTCAGTTGCTTTTGATATTAGACTGTTGCGTGAAGGGGGGGAAGAACCTTTGGAAAAGTATGTTTTGGTACAGCGGAATAAACTGCCGATTGTGAATGAAACAAGCTCCGTAAATATTCTTGTAACAAAATTGATGATGATAAATGCGGGAACTTTTTGCGAACAAACAGAAGTGGATGTCATTCCCGTTGAGGGCTGCATTGTTTATCTGTCTTATGGGACATCAACCACAGAGATTATAGACGGAATGGCGGTTCCAAATCGAGCAATACTTGAATTTGGAAAGATGTCAAGCAAAGCGGGCATTACCGGCGTGATATGGAATGATGAATTTATTGTTGTAAAACGTTTGCCTACTGGTTTTACAGGGCTGACGGATGAAGAAATCATAGCCGCGAAGCGAACTTTTGGTAAAAGCAGTATCACACAAGCCCATTCTCTTGGTTTTCTACCATAGCAGCCCACTGCTCCAAGGCATCAAGATTTTCGTCGTTTGGATTTGAACTCCATGCAGAGCTTACGTTTGCTTGCTTACATCGTTCGGCGTCTGTGAAGCCGATTAACGAAGCGGTAAGATACATATTCTCTTTGGAAGTATGATTTTTCTTCCAGTGTATCCATCCTTTGAAATAAGGTTTCAGTTCGCTGGAAAACGATCGATTGATAATATTTGCTCGCTCGGCGGGAGCAGGAGATTCTGTGCATTGCGTTGGAAACAGAGAATCTAATTCAGAAAAGATAAAGTGCTCCCCTTGTCAAGGACAATTTTGATTTGGTAAGGGTAATTTTTGGAC
>CAMHCS010000046.1 GCA_946183785.1 uncultured Selenomonadales bacterium
CGAAAAGGAGTTGATTGCTTAGAATTTTCCGCTTGACTTCGTACCATTAGACTCGGAAACAGAATAGGAAATCTTGCCAGCTTTACGGCGCGGTTTTGTATTTCGCAGTGCGGCAGGAGCCGCAAAGATGTTTTCTTCATTCTGCACTGCGTTGTGCATGTCCAGATTCTTGACTGTCCTGACAACAAGTTGCGCCACGTTGCTCATAAGCGGAACAACCACCGAATTGCCAAACTGCTTATATGCTTGTGTGTCAGATACGGGGATTTTGAAATAGTCGGGAAAGCCTTGCAGGCGGGCACACTCTCTTGGCGTCAAGCGCCTCGGATTTTTTCCTTCTTGGGCAATTAGAATTTCTGATCCATCCTTGTAATAGCGTGCAGAAAGCGTCCTTGCAATACCATTCGGGTCGGCAATCCCATAGCCGAAGCCGTGCCCCGCTTCCTTGTGTTTTCTTGCATAGTTTTGGAGATAATTCCACAGTTTATCGGAAAGAGTGTATTTTTCTTCCACTTTCGATTCCAAAATGTCGCGCATAACGGGCTTGGAGGAAGTCGGCGATAGGTCGAAAGAGAATGTCGCCGTATGTCCATAGCGTTTGCGGTCAAATCCTACAATCAAGATACGTTCCCGGTGCTGGGGGACATAATTCTGCCCATCCAAGACTTTATAGAAAATGCTGTAATCGAGTTCCTCCAAGGCTTCTGTAATGACCCGAAAGGTTTTGCCCCGGTCGTGGCTGCAAAGGTTTTTCACATTTTCCAACATAAAGGCTTTGGGGCGCTTTTCTTTTAAGATACGGCAAATATCGAAGAACAACGTGCCTTGTGTTTTGTCCTCAAAACCCGTCGAGCGTCCGAGGCTGTTCTTTTTGGAAACTCCCGCAATGGAAAAAGGCTGGCATGGAAATCCTGCGACCAGAATGTCATGGTCAGGAATGGAAGCTGCATCTACTTTCGTGATGTCTCCATCCGGTTCTTCATTAAAGTTAGCGAAATATGTCTGGCGGCTGTATTTGTTCCATTCGCTGGAATAGACACAACGCCCCCCTGCCTGTTCATAGGCAATTCGCATCCCGCCAATTCCCGCAAATAAATCAATAAAGGTAAAACCGTTATCATTGGGAGAGTCCTCTTTGCGCTGTTTTTTAAGATATTGAATAACCGCAGTTGATACGAAATCCTGCATGGAGGAGTTGTTTTTTACGGTGTATTCGGCGGCCGCCTCATACACTCTATCATTCAGTCTAATATGAATCTGCTTTGTCATGAGAGTTCCTCCTTGGCAAAATGATATACCAAATTTTTCCCTATTTTAGCAGATATTTGTTCGGTTTTCAAGATAGAAGGGAAAATTTTGGTATCATTCTATTCCCATAATGGAGTGCATTAATTGTTGTAAATTATCAACGAGATAGTCAAGGTGCTTTTGATAGCTATCATGAATCTTTGTCGTCAGAAATTGAAAAACTATTTCTCTGGTTAAGAGTACGGAGGTGCATTGCTTTGTCAGATGTACATTCACCTGATATCAGAAGTTATAATATGTCTCAGATTAAATGCAAGAACACAAAACCGGAGGAATTAGTTCGGAAGTATCTTTTTGCGCACGGATATAGATTCAGAAAGAATGATAAACGTTATTCCGGAAAGCCAGATATCGTTCTGCCAAAGTATAAGACTATCATTTTTGTGAATGGATGCTTTTGGCATAAACATGAAGGATGTAAATACTTTGTTTGGCCAAAGAACAACGCGGAATTCTGGAAAAACAAAATTGAGCAGAACGTTGCCAGAGATAAAAATAATTATCGTCTCTTGCAGGAACAAGGATGGCATATTGTTATTGTTTGGGAGTGTGAACTCAAACCGATTAATCGCGAAGAAACATTGAAACAATTAGTATTAGGGCTGCATGCCGGGTAGAAAAACGTTTTGTGGGGATGTCCCAAATTCAGTGAAAACTCACTGGGGTAATGTTATTAGAGAAGTGGGTGTACCAAGCTGCGAGGATTTTTTATTAAAATGAAGAGTGAATGTGCTATGAAGTCACGATTTTCGTATCTTGCTTTCTGCTTGCTTGCCATGGCGCTGTTCCTAATTTACCCGCCCGGCGCTCTTGCTGCGGTGAATAACCTGGATGACGATCCCAACTACCCGGCCACGTATTATCATGCCAATTACAGGGAATACGTCGATCTAAGCTCCTGCGCGTGGGATGATACGCTCGATGATTATGACGTCTATTCCGCGGGCTATATTGCTTATACGTTTTCGCCGGAGGGGGAATCGCGGAGGTATCTTACGCGCAGCTTCCGGCAAGTCAAGGATGGCAGCGAACCGCCTCAGTTTTATAATGCTAATACGCAGGAATGGATTACGATTCCTGTATATGACCGGAATGAGATTCGGCAGTACAAGATGGACAAGGGCTATCTTGGGTACATCGAGCATTATCATGCCTATGCGTATTTCATGTTCAAGGCGGTGTATAAGGAAACCCGGGGCGTAGAATATCCGGATAATCTCGAAGGGGAGATTCCTTGATTTAAGTTGGCTCAAAATGCCGAGGTTGGCGCATTCTCCCCCCGGCGCTTCGCGCCATTCGATATGCCACTGGCATATTTCACCTCCCGGAGGGGGGCTTTGGGGACGTGCTTTTTGATGTTTGAGTGAAGAATTAAAGGAAACAATAATTGAAAAAGGGGATTCTTATGGTGCGCCAGTTCGGTGCAGATTAATCAATGTCAATTATTTGTTTGAGAGGAGGTGGCATATATAATGAAAACTGAAAAATTATCTCATAAACGCTTGTGCGCTTTAACGGCATCCATTTTGCTGGGAATATTATCCATGTCCGTTGCCAGTGCCGGTGAAGTAAATGACAGCGGCAATAAAGGGGTTTTTGTTGTAAATATTATTGATGATACGGATGCTACACGTGAACAGATAAAAAACTATATTTTTTTAGATGACGTAATGAGCAAGCCGACTATGACCATAAGTGACGATAATAAGGCGGGTATTATAAAGGGAATACAGTATTGGGCTGATATTTTGGGGCCGAGTATTCAAATAACTCACCCGGCCCAGATTTTTGTGGCTGGTATAGCTAAAGAACAAAATGCCTATGCCGGTTTTTATGCCTACGATCAGGGCAGCTTTACCAATAATCCATATTGGAAGGAATATCTTCAGGGCCAGCGGGATTTAAATGATGTAAATATATTAAATTTTCAAACTGGTGCGGATAAAAAAATCTATGAAAATGGACAGCTCGTGGATAATGGGGCTTATGGAACAATTTTGCTTGGACAGTATATGGGTGCAGAGCGGGATGGATCCACTGACGGCTGGTGGATGAACGGAAATGCTGTATTGCCGGATAATGAGCATGCGGCCGATGGTATAGCCATATTACGCCATGAAGAAGGTCATTCATTGGGAATTCTTGTCGTACACTATGTAGAGAGGGATGAGGCTGGAAAACCGGTGGTAGATCAGGATGGCACTACTATATATGTTTTACCGGGAAATTTAGGCAAGAATAATATGTTTGCAGATCATATCTATGATCAGAATCTTAACCCTGCTCAAAATAATCAGCGGATTATCACATCAAAGGAGTTTGAACGGCGTCAGGCTGCCGATCCTACGCTTAAGCCATCGGATTTTTTCATTTTGGATAATAAATTGGACATGAAATTTAAATCGGATAATCCGCGGTCAGGCAAAGCGTATTTTATAGGTGATAATGTATCTAAGGTGTTAAATGGCCGAACCTTTGATGGGGTTGACGGTTTGCCATTGAGAACCCGGGAAATAAATTCAGATGAACAAGTAATATTGGACCTGGATCATTTTGAAATGAACAGCCTCATGAGCCATGACTACTATCGCAATATGACAATATTTAATGAGGTGGAGCTGGCCTCATTGCAGGATATTGGCTATAACATTGATCGACGGGCTCATTTTGGCTATTCCATCTATAATGATAATCTGATATTTACTAACACCAATGGTTATTCAGCCCGTAACAGTGAAGGGACAGCCTATATTAATGAATACAGCACGGTTCCGTTGGGCGTAGGCCTCCATGTTTATGGCTCCAATAATTATATTACCCAGGCGGCTAATATAATTACCAAGGGCAAAGGGGCAGTTGGTATTTGGGTAAGTGGATCGGCTAATAAATTGACTTTGGCCCAAGGGTATGAGGTTCATGCTGCTGGTGAGGAGGGCGTAGGCGTATTGGTATCCTACGGGAGCAATCAAACCTTTGACCAGCAGGGAACAGTTACCGCCAATGGCCAAAAGGGCAGTGGTGTACGCTTTGATTTTGGTTCCAATATGCTGGGGGCTGACGAAACCTATCGTGGTTCATATATTTCCTATTCCAGGGATGTAAATGTCCAAGGAGCCATAACCAGTGCTGAAAATATAAATTACTATGACAAAAAGGATGAGGATGAGTATAGGCCTGAGCTTGGAGCTCCATTAATAAACGAATATAATTTATCAGGGCATTTGTCCGGCGGCGGTAATGCTGTTTATATTGGCAAAAATGCCTTTGTACATAATATCAATGTAAATTCCGGTGCCCATATTACTGGCAATATAACCTCTAATTGGAAGCAATTTGGGGATTCGGTCTATGAAGGAGCCTACGACAGCAATGGTGCCAAAAGGGATGTGCTGCGTATTCAGTATAATGGCATGATGGAGAAAAAAGGTTATGAATACTACAAATATATACCTGATTTGGTAACAAACCTGAATATTAACACGGATATGAAATATGATGGAAATATAACCGGTGTTGACAACATGAAGCTGAATGTTAATGCCGGTACCATGAATTATGGGGGAACAGCCAATGTGGTAAATGTAACGGTAGCTAAGGACGCCACATTACTTGGGGGCGGCTTCACCATAAATGATATGACCTCCCGGATGGCGGAGGGCTTTAGCGATGACACCACAGGCCAGTTTATTAATCATGGTACCATTGGGGCGGGCCATACTGACAAAGAGATGGCCATCACGGGTAATCTGGTATCAGATGGCGTACTTGAAGGCTTTGCCGGTTGTTCCAATGGAAAAATTACGGTATATGGAGTAGCCAATGTAGCTGGTTCCATTCTATCGGTAACCAATGCTTTGCCAAATGAAGAAATGGAAGTGCTGCGTGCCAATGAGATAAAAGGGACTTTAAATAATACAACGACGCCATATGCAGCTGCGGGTATGTTGAATACTACTGGCTTCATAAATGGTACAACATTAAGGGTACAAACGGCTGCGGCCAATAATCTTGGACCAATCGACAGCACTCAGCAGCAGGCATACGACGCCATGACGAATATGCAGCTGCATCTGTCAGCCAGGGGGGATAGTCGGGTCAATGAAATGCGCCCATTGTACAGTCTTGACAGCAAGGAGGCAAAGGATGCCCTAACTGCCCTTTCCTCCAGTCCGGTGCCAAATACCATGAATCTAATTCAGAGCAATACCGTGAACAGCCACCTTATTTCCTCACGGCTTAGTGAGGCCTTTGCCAAGAAGGATGTGGAGGTTGCAGTTCCGGCAGCTGGTCTTGATGCAAATGATACTGGCAAAACTCTTACCATGAAAATGAAGTTGGATCAGCCGGTGGACAATGATTTCTGGATCAGGACAGCCCGTAATTGGGGCGAGGGAAGCGGCAGCAGCTATTATCAGGGAACCACCTTTGCCGGGGGCTGGGACCGGGCCTATGGAGAGAACTGGCGTGCCGGTGTCTTTGTCAGTTACGGAAGCGTTTCCTTTGCAGATAATTTATCCCACGATGATATTAAGGACACCCGCCTGGGTTTATATGGAGGTTATAGTCATGGGCCTCATTCCGGCTATGTATATCTGGATTATGGCTGGCAGAAAAATGATCTGACCCGTCGCCTGACCGGTCTTGGATTACAGGCCCGTGCCGATTATAACAGCCGTATTCTGGAGCTTGGCGGGGAATATAATTACGATTTGAATGCCAAGAATATGAAGGTATGGCATATCAGCCCTTATGCCAATGTACAGCTTTCTCAGCTGTGGCAGGATGGCTACACGGAGAAGGGAGCCGGCATTTTCGGACATAGGGTGGACAGCCAGTCCAATACCTATTTTGCGGGGGGACTTGGCGTGGAATTCAAGCGGTATCTGAGCAATGGCAGCTATGCCATGAGGCTGGGAGTGAAGCATGCCTTTGCAGGTGCTGATCCCAAATTCAACTACGGCTATATAGGTAATGAAACTGCCAGCTATGAGCTCAAGGGACAGCAGGATAAGACCCATTTCATCATGTCTCTCGGAGGCGAGGCAGAATTTGCCCCGGGCTGGACTATGGCCGGTGATTTGGCTCTGCAGAAGGGCAGCCACGATAGGGATATGATGGCAGCGGTTACTTTAAGAAGAATGTGGTAAAATATATTGATCTGGCTTTTAAAAGCACCCATTATAAATCTTCTTTTCATGTATGATATAATGGATGCGTAAGAGGGCGCATGCTATATGAAGTATTCGCATCCGGCGTCGCTTGCTTGTCAAGTTCGCGCCGTCATTCGGTTTAAGCAGGAACTTCCTTATCAAACGATTGTGGACATATTTAGGGGAAGGCAAGGGAGTTGCGGTGGCGAACTTTAATGGCTGGAATAATAAAAATAATTGAAACGGGGGGATTCTTATGAAAAGAAGATTGTTGGCGGGAGTATGGATTTGTGCCTTCCTGCTGGCGGTGAGTGCGCTGTGGATAGGCGAGGCTGTTGCTGCGCAGAGTGCACAGCCGCTCGGTGTTTCGACGGCGGCAGCGCGGCCGAAGGTTTCGGCGTCATTCAAGGAGGTCATGAATAAGCATCCCGATATCCGGGGATTGGTGGAAAAATCTATTGCGCAGGCGTCGATCATCAATCCGGACAGGAAGACCAATCCGGTGCAGTCGCTGAATGAGCTCTATGATTTCCTGGACTATACGGTAACGTGTATGCCCTGGAATATCATGCCGGAGGAAAGATACAACAACTTTGCGACAAAATGCGATCAGAGCATCCTCTATGTGTACTGGCTTTTGGATCAGCCGCTGGAGGAGCTGGAGGACAAAGACCTGTTCTATCCGTCGGTGGAGTATCTGGAACCGATTTACTCATGGCTGACGGAGTACAACAATACGTGGCGGGATTTCCTCGATTCAAAGGCATCGTGGAAACAGGCGTACCTGGATATGCTTCTCCGGGATCCTTCCTGGAATCTTGATAAGGGATGGTATGAATCTCCGGATCACTGGCATTCTTTCAACGAGTTTTTCTCCAGGAAGCTGTCAGGCGGGGATGCCCGTCCGATTGCCGAACCGGACGACGACAGCGTTGTCGTTTCGCCTGCGGATTCCCTTCCTCAGGGCGTGTGGGCTATCGATGAAGACGGAATGTTCTATGCCGACCCGATTCAGAGGGAGGACGGCGTAACGATCAAGGATTCCACGTTTGTATCGGTGGAGCAGCTGCTGGGGGAGCCGGGCGCCGAGTACGCGGAGCTGTTTCACGACGGGATTCTGACGCATACGTATCTGAATTATGATGATTATCACAGATACCATTTCCCGGTGTCGGGCATCGTGGAGGCGGTATATAAGATTCCCTATGCGAATGCGGTCGGAGGCGTTGTTTATTGGGATAAGGAGAAAGGGTTGTACGTTTTGGAATCGAATTCCCTTTCATGGCAGAGCGTCGAAACGAGAGGCTGCGTTCTCATCAGGACGGACTATGGAATGGTGGCCGTCATTCCGGTAGGGATGGGGCAGGTTTCCAGTGTCAATTTCCTTGAAACGGTGCAACCCGGGACGGAAGTGAAAAAGGGAGACGAGTTGGGCTACTTCTTGTTCGGCGGCTCCGACTGCGTGATGCTGTTTGAAGGCGACTCCGGTTTCCGCCTGACGGTAGGAAAAGGCGAAAAAGGCGGTTATTCCGCTGGGTATCGCCATGTCTTGTGCAGGGAAGAATACGGGAGATTTGCGGATACTGATTCTTGAGCAGTACGACGGTGCATTGAAGCACTCCACATTAAAAAACTTCTCCTTTTCATTCGGGGCAAGTCCCGAGATGATTGGGAGAAGTTTTTTCAAGGGAGTTTTTGTATAAGAATTATTTTTTTCAAATGACTTTTTGCGTATAAAGCAGTTTTTCACAACAATCCTATCAGCCGTACAGGGGAATGAGCATCGCGTAAGGCGCGGTAAAAAACGCCAGCGCGAGGCTCAGCTCATGGATGTGACGCTCGTCTGACAGACATTTCACGAAGGCGTATCGTCGGTCAAGCAGGTATATGAGGGCGCCTGAGAGAACAACGCCGGGGATGGCCAGCAGCGTCGTGCCCGGAAACAGATAAACGTCCCATGAGAGATGAAAGGCGTCGATTATCAGCATGAATCCGAGGGTCAGCAGTGCGCCTGCAAAATCGGACAGGAAGCCGACGCCCCAGATGCGGATGATACTTTTCCTCCATATTTCCCGTTGTTCAGTGATTCCAAGCCGCCGCATGGCGAGGCATAATACCAGGCTGTCGATGGCGAAGTTCGCGGGCAGGATGACAAGCCAGAGCCATGAGGGAAACAGATAGAACATCCAAGCGGGGAAAAGAACATTGTATAGCCGGACGCCGTGCTTCCGGCAGCGCGTAGAATTGTCGTTCATGCTGTATCCTCCTGTTGGGTTGCTCGGCTCGCAGGTATTCGGGCTCACCGTTGTGGTAGCGACGCTCCTCTTATATTGTTCTTATTCTATTTTAGCAGAAAAATGAGAGTTTGTAATATCTGCCGCGTGCGTTGCATAGGGCGACAATTATGGGGAATCGATTGGGATAATGGTGATATAGATATAAATCTATTTAACGAGACAGGAGAAAAAGCCATGAGGACAGTCCGTGATTCTCTAAACAAACGAATGAAAGATGAAGGCTTCCGTCGCGAATACGAGGCTATTCAGCCGGAGATGGATATTATTCGTGCTATTGTTGAAGCACGGCAATCCAAACATATCACGCAGAAGGAGCTTGCGACGCGGACAGGGATAAACCAAGCCGACATCAGCAAGCTGGAAAATGGAAATCGTAACCCGTCCCTGAACATGCTGAAGAAGTTGGCGGCGGGTCTTGATATGTCGCTGAAGATTGAGTTCGTACCGAGAGCGCAAGCGTGAGTTTCAGCTGTTGGATATTATGGAATCATCTCTTGACGAAAACTCTATAATTTAGTATCATGACTATACATAGCACTACAACCTACGGGGATGTAATGGTCTCGACGGGGGCAGTTGGTGCATGGGTAGCGAGCCGGGGGGTCACAAAGCCTTATTTTACAAGGGTTCTGTAAAAATACCGTTTCGGGATAATTGAGAAAAAAGCCAAAAAAGTATGTTGCACGATGTTGCAGCATGTTGCAGCTAAAAATCGGGATTAGTGTTGAGGACTGTTGGATAAAGCGTTGTCATGCTTTAACAGCAGTCCTTTTTGTGTATTATCTTTCAGAAGCTGCACTGGAAACCTAGGCTGGGCATATTGCTGATGAATAATTTTGCGATACCTCGCAAAAATCTTCAGAAGAAGAGCTTGTCTATTAGTGTAAAAAGAAGGCTGCCGTAAAAAGCGTTTTAAGCTTCGACGGCAGCCATTTTTATGATGCGATCTCATTCAGTTTTGCGAACTCACCAAATAAATCCATCGCATATTGGTTATAAGCATCAGCGGCTTCAATCTCAGTCTCGAAATAACCGATATGGAAACGATGGCGTTGATAATATATTTCTGCTCTCCAAGGACGTAGGATCTTTCCTTTTGCAAGATATACACCTTTATATTGAGAACTGGTATTTGAGAGTTGCTTTGTTCGATTCAAAAGGTTTTCACTTTGCCTACATATTCTTAAATTAGCGCGGCGATTATCAAGTTTATCGCCTGAAATGTGATCTACGACCATATCAGCTGGTGGATTCAACAGAAGCCGATGCAGCAGTAATGTAGAGGCTACCGGAAGACCACATAATTCTGATGTTTTCCGAGAAACAGTATGAGAAACATATCCATTGTGAATATGCCACGTATACGACGACATCAATGATAAATCGCTTTCATCAATTTGAATGTCAGGGGTGTTAGGATTTAAAGATACAAACATAAATTCGTTCCTCCGTAATGAATACCTAAATATGTTATTTATTCATTCATTACTGAGAGACGATTCTTATTACATAACGAAAATAGAAAAATATTATTTTTTTTTATGTCCAGTCTTGGAGAGCTTTCTTTCTTCAATAGGGGGGCCTCTCGGCCCCACCTTCAAAATCATTTCCTTCATATCAGCCAACTGCCTCCATTCTTAGATTATCAACAGGAAGGTCTTCCACATCTTGCGTCAAAAAGAAGGATGCGCTACATACCCGGAGAGCTGCGTCACAAATTCCACGCTTAACAGAGAGCTTGATCGCACAGTTGGCGGCATCGAAGACCGAGATTTTAGCGAATCTTCGCTCGCGACTATTGCAATTTCCGTAGCCGTTTCCAAGTTCGTTGCCATTCCTATCCATGACCGTGATTTTTACGGTGTAGGCAACGAAGTTATCCTGCCACAGCTCAGTGCATGCAACAAGCTCCGTGCGTGTCGTGAAGCCGAAGTACGCCAACAGGCGCTCTGCTCCCGATTTGAAAAGGCATGGTTTGGCGAATCCTCTAATCTGCCCGTAATCACGGCCCGGAACCAAAATCTTATGGATGACGGCCTCGATTTCCAACGGATTAACGGTGTTTTCAGCTACCGCTTTAGCCCTGCGCATGCTTTTCGGCCTGGCAGTCGTCTCAGACTCGACCATCGGCTGATTCTCCACCTTCACCGGAGCAGTTACTACGGGAGCAACGTCTTTCGTCACGGGGACAGGGGTGACTGTTGTCGTGGTCGCTGGCTTCTTGGTGGCCGTCGTTGTGGTCGTTGGCTTCGTCTTCGCCGGAGTGCTCGGCTTTACCGTTCCGGCAGGAGTGACGGGGTGAATGTTCATGTTCTGCGCTTTAGCAGCGAGGGCGAGGGCAGTTTTGATGTCGTTGATAGTCATGATGATATTCCTCCTTATAATAGGTGTAGTGATTACATTAAATCGGCTTCTTTGAGGCTCGTGAAGCAGCCGTTGCCGATGATGACGTGATCTAAAAGGGAAATTTCCATGTTTTCAGACGCTGTCTTCATTCGACGGGTAGTATGAATATCCTCGTTGCTCTGGGTAGGATCCCCTGACGGGTGGTTATGGAACAACAGAATAGATACGGCATTGTGCAGTATAGCTCCCTTAAGGACTTCCTTGACTGAAGCGATACTAGAATTTATACTGCCCCGCGAGACCTCCATCATGCCTGTGAGCTTGTTTCGTTGGTCGAGGAACAGAACGCCAAAGATTTCTTGTGCTTCATGTTCAAGGTCGAGGACTTCATTGATAATTTTAACCGCGTCTTCCGGCGAACTTATCTTACGGCTGGCGATATTACCGTAACGGTGGCACGATTCGCGGACAAGTTTGATACGCGACAAGGTAATGTTGATTCCCATATAATCAGCTCCTTCTTAATTTTTTGTATAGAAAAAGCCGCCAAGACTATGCCTGACGGCTATTTCCAACTATTGATGATATACGGTTACGCTTTCGGTGCTGTGATGCTGAACCTCCGGCTGCTTGTCGTCTTCGTGTACTTCGCAACAAGGTCCGGCTGCTCTGCTTTCAGCTTCGTCGTATCGAGGCGACTGGTGGTGACGTTCTTCCAGTGAACGCAATACCCACCGACAGACCGGCCTGATTCAGATTTGCCAATCCACCCTTTTAATTTGGCCTCTGCCTCAGCGACAGTTTTCTTCAGATCATCTTCGAGGCTCTTGCACTCTTCGATTTGGGCGATGAGTTGGTCAGCTTCAGCAGGGAGGATAATTGAAGTATTATCGGCAGTCGGGTACATCGAATTCAATACAGCTCCAGATGTTGCGTCCGGTTCAGGCGGAATACGCTTCAATACATGGTTGTTCCAGAAGTTTTTCTCCATAGCGATAAGCGTCTGAATAGTCTCCTCATCGCGTTCGATGACTTCATACTTGAACGTGTTGCCTCCAATTAAAACTGCGATATAGGCACGGGATAGTTCCGGCAACACCGCTAAATAGTGAAAACATTGAATTCCGTAAGATGCAGGGACACCGTTCTCCCATTCTTTAGCGGCGAATTCGTTGGCAGTCTTGATTTCCAAGAGGGCCTTGCTTCCGTCTGCTTCGGTTACCACGCCATCAATATCTGCAATCATGAACGGGTATTCTTGGGACGCAAACATGAACGGACAGGCAACCGTTTGAAGCCCAGTACGCTTAGCGAACTCTTCGCGCAAGATCGGTTCCATCGTCCGGCCCCAGTACATAGCTTCGTTGTCCTTCTGCGGCTCTAAGTTCGGGTTTACCTTATCCCAATAAATATCAAGAGCACCGCGCCATTTGTTGCACCCCAGAACACTTCCAGCGTCCGACCCGCCAATGCCCTGCTTACGCAGCATAAGCCATTGTTCTCGCGTTAATTCGGATGTCTTTGCCAACACTTTTTTCATTTTGATACGCCTCCATTTAATTGAATTTGAGTATAAGAAAGAAGCTCCAGCGTTTGTCTGATAAAGGCATCTGCAAGAGCTTCTTCTTTATACCGGTGTCACTCTTAGATTGATTATCACCCCTTTCTACGGCTCCATCGTATCCGGGTCTTCATACAACAGCCCGAATTCCGATTGGTAAATTTCCTCGATTACCTCATCACCTTCTTCCGAACGATAATATTCCAGTTCCTCCGGTGCATATAAATCCAGCAACTCGTCATACATCTGCTGATACTTGACCGGAAGATTTTTGGGAACCTTGCCACGAAGCATCACTCCTGAAGTCGATCCACGCGGATAACCGTATCCCCAATCGTAGTAATTATTGCTGAGGAGAGTCTTGATATAGATCCGCTCGACATACTCGTACCTCGGGAAATCCGGATGTGCTGCTTCTGCCACGATTTCATTAACCTTTTTGATTACCGCATCAATCTCCTTTCGGTTGATGAACTCATGCTGCGTATGCGCGTTGTAGTACCCAGATGAGAGATTCACTGCCGCTACGCCAAGCTCCGGTGCAACGTAGGAAATATCACTAAACGATCCGAACTCCGTCTTAAATCCCTTGCTCGTGATGTACGCCTCAAAGTTCCGATTGTCGCAGTCATAGTACACAGCGTCCTTGCTGCCGCGCCTGTCGATTTCTACCAGCAGCTTCAGTTCCTCCAACTCCTTCGGCAAACGGCCTTTCTGGTACGAATCGCAGAAGTCATCCGCTCCACGTCCACCAATCTCTTCATCGCACGTGAACAGCAGCCACGGCTTCTTGTCGGCTGAATCATAAGCATTGACCAAGGCATATACACCGCAACGGTCATCGCCGCCGATACCCTGCGGAGACATCAGGATGTTGCCGTCTGCCGTCGTACAAATATCCTTGACCGGCTTCCTATGCACCGTATCCAGATGTGCCAGCAGCATAATCGGCGCTTCTCCACGGACGAGGATGAAACTACCTTTTCGGACAATCGTTTCACCCCTGAACATCTTACGGAGCATATCGAACAGCTCCTCCTGCGTAGGCCGCAGAAACATTTCTATTGCCTTCATGCTACGTCTTCCTCCTTCTCGTTCTTATTCTTGCAGTCATCGCACAGGCACTCACCACTATCACAATCATGCAAGTCATCGTCATGATAGGTCTCACCACAGCCGTCGCAGGTTGAATAGCCATGATCACGGCACTGAGGGCAGATCGTTACATTGTTCCCATGCTTATGAGCAGGCTCCGCGTAGTCCTCATGAATATACCGCTCGCAATCATCGCATTTTACGAAATAGTTGTCCCTGCAATTCTCGCAAATGTGGATGCTGTTTCCATCGCTGTTGATTGCATCAAACATATCATCACGACGAAAATACTTGTCACACTCATCGCACTTCGAATAATAGGTGTCGCGGCAGGTACGGCAAACATAATCGCCATCGCCGACTTCCTCGACGCCGCATTCGTAGTATTCTTCGCAGCAATCGCAGTAACTGTAGCTTTCAATCCTGCAACTTTCGCAGACGTGCCTCTCATCGCCGTAGCGGTCATACACTGTCCACAAGTCATCTTCGTCACATTCGCATTCGCAGTCGTCGCAATAGCAATGATCGTCTCCCTTGCAGTCCTCGCAATAAAGCTTCGCATCGATTTCACAGCCGCACTGGATGCAGAGGCCGTATGTGCCGACATCGAAATTCTTGAAGTCTTCTGCGTGGTCGTTTCGAATACTGATCATCGGTGCGAAACCCGAGTAAGTCCAATCGGCATATCCACCAAAGCCGCGTCCTTCACCAATCGCAATACCGAGATTGTTGTCGCAGTATTTGTGCGTCTTCCACAGATTCGGTGCGTCCTCGCATTCCGAGATTTCCCTCTGAATCAGGTCACGGTAGACTTTCGATTCCGCTTGCGCTCCATTGGTTCCGCCTGAAGAGTTGTACATCCGGCTCTGAAGCAGAAGTCCGTTGCCGGGTAAGTACATGAAAAGCTGACGTGTCGTTTTCCGATTGTTCAATGTCTCCGGACTATAAGGATCAGCCGCAGTGAACGCAATCATCGTACAGTTATCCCGTGCATAACCGGAACAGCCGTTATTGTATTCGTACTCCGTCGAATTGAATGAATGGCAACTCGTCAACATTCCTCCGCGACGATCATTCTTCGGGTTCGACATAGTAACGAAGTGTGCAGGATTCAGGCTTACGAACAGCTTGAAGTTAATCTTGCGCGATGAGAGTTCATCAGCAAATTCCGCATACAGACGCTGAAAATCGCTTCCTGCCGTATTGTCTACCACGCCCAATGCCTCGCACAGTGCCTTGAAGACTCGGCTCGGCTTCTTTCCGGGTGCATAGGCTTTCGGTGCCAACACATTGATGGCCGAGATAAATTCGCTGCGCTGTTCTTCGTCAGCCGACGGTTCTGTGAAAAAGCGAATCGCTTCACAGATCAGCTTGCTGCGAGTTTTATCCATAGGTGAAATTGCATCGTATAAAATCTCGGAGGCTAAGCTATGTACGCGGTTATAATTCGGATCATGAGTCCGCGTCCCGTTGATAACCAGCGCGTCCAGAGTCTCATTCCAAGCGGGCGACTTACGGAACATCTCACGAAGCCCCTCCTTGGCCTGAACGCTGTCCTCTGCAAGCCGGTCCACGAATTTATCGGACACGTCGTCCAATATTTCCGTTGTCTCGCAATGCTTTCCATAATCACGGATAGCCTGCCAAATCTGCTGACGTACCATTTCAATCTTTTCTTGCATCATCATTTGTAATTCCTCCTTCAATTCTCCTGACTGGATTGCCACGCCACACAGTACGGGTGACTGGCTACGAAATTGGCGTCTTTCCCTGCCATAAGTGCCTCAACGACGTAATCAAAACTGGTGCTGTCTTGGTCAAGGCATAAAAATAAGCCGTAGCCCAACATCTTCTGAAAGGCGACGGCTCCGGCCTTGGATTGGAAAAATCTTCTCTTGTGATAGTTCATCATACGCAGACCTCCTTAGAATTCTAAGCTAAGTTGCATGGGTACCATCGGTTCGGGTGCTTGTTCATGCCGTTTTAACCGATTCGGATAGCGTCCATTCGGTGCCATATAATCGGAATCGACCTTATCCGGAATAGGAAACGGCAGAATGTCGGGCAACGGCATAGCATATTTTTCGCAGAGCTCCGTTATCTGATGTACGTAATACCGACAATGGTTCCTGACTAGGTTCAGATTCGTGCCATCTGACCAGAACGGATCACTACAGCCGTTTTCGTAGATATCCACCCAATGAAGCCCTGCTTCCAGTAGTTCTTGCTCTAACCGTTGCAGTTCTTCATCCGGCGTAAGCTTCTTTTTCCTCATATACTCACTCCTTTCTGTAACACGTATTGCTTGGTTCTTGGCGGTGCATGGGATTTGTTCATGGTTCTTCACGTCCTTTCGCTCACTAAAAAATCTCCCGTAAGAATCGGGAGACTTCATTTGGTTCACTATGTTTTTCGGATAAACGGGGATAGCTGATGTAGAGTCTTTCTTTGGCTCTGGTCACGGCAACGTACAGCAACCGGCGTTCTTCTTCGAGATCGGTTCCTTCGTGTGCGGATGGCAGAACACCATCTTGTACACCGATCAGGAAGACCGTGTTCCACTCCTTTCCCTTCGCAGCGTGAATCGTCATAAGTTGGATATAATCGGTGCTCGTGGCGGTCAGCTTCTTCATCTCCTCAGCCTGCTCCTGAAGGTCGTCAATGAAATTCAGGTAGGCCGTGATGGATGGATAGTCATTAAGATTATTAGCCATGTTCCGAACAGATTCCGTCATCTCCGGGCCGATATATTGACCGTACCCATGATTGAGGAGATGTAAAGCTGCTTCGCTCGGTCTCATCTTCGTTGCAGCTGTGATGGCCTCGGAAAGCTCCTCGATATAACCTTTATGAAAATGTGGAATATCGAGTTTTTGTGCCGCCTCCATCAAGGTACAGCCGTTCTTGACCGAGAGCGCAACTACCTCCTTCAGCAGCCCTTTCCGCAAGTAGAGAACCGGCATGATGGCTTTAAACAGTTCCTTGTCATCAGGGTTCAGCATGAAGCGAAAGAGTCGAATGATGCCACAGTAAGGCGGTTTCGTGTGGGTCAGTGTTACGGTGCCTTTACTTATAGCTGGAATCTTACGTCGTAGTAGCTCCTGAACGATGCTTGCACTTGCTGAACAGGATCGAAATAGAATCACCATATCCTTATACTCTGTTCCGGCCTTGTGGAGCGCAACAATTTCGTTCACTACGGCCTTCGCCTCGTCCTTCATATCGGCAGCCATGAGGTATCGTGGCCATATCGGTGTAGGATTGTTGACGGCAGCGAGAAGCGGTTTTTCCTTCGCCATGATACGATTGCCTAACCCTAATACTGCACGATTACAGCGGTAGTTGACTGTCAGATCATAATGCACAGCACTTTCGGCGAATTTACCAATGGCATCCGGTACAGATCCCCTAAAGGAATAGATTGACTGCCGACGATCTCCGGCAACAGTCAGATTTCCGGTACGCTGCGCGAGAAGATGGATGAGACGACATTGGAGAAAATCGATGTCTTGGAATTCGTCAACCAAATAGTAGTCAACTCGTTCCTGCCATGCCCGCAATACCGCTTCATTCTCCTGAAGCAGACGGAGCGCGAATATCTGCATCGTATCAAAGGTGGTTTGTTGATGTTCCTGTAAATACGTTAGATATTCGTCACGGACGGCTTTGGTTTCTACGTCGGGAACCTCGATTTGACGAAGGCTCTTCTTCACCTCGTCCGTTGTCGTATTCCGTAGCCCTATGATCTTTGAGATTATCGCCTCCTGCATCGTTTCGCTGGTCGTTACCTGATAGTTCACGCCTGTTGAACGGAGAATTTTGTAGCTAAGTGAATGGAATGTAGAGACTTCGACCTTGGGGGTGCTTCCAATGCGTTGACGTATTTCCTCTGCGGCCTTCTTAGTGAAGCTGATCAGAAGGACTCGGCTTTCGGGGTACGTCTCCAGAATCTTCCTTGTTCTCGCCACTAAGCAGGTTGTTTTACCAGTGCCTGCACCAGCATTGATGACATGGCGGCCTGTCAAAACTTCGAGAGCTTTTTCCTGTTCGACGTTGAACGACTTGTTGACGGCATCGTCCTTGATGGCATCGGCTAAAGGGAGTTTGGCATTGGGGTTCCAGATAGGTACTTTGGTAAATGTGGACATAAGCATTCCTCCTCATTGAATTTTGGGCATAAAAATAGACCGTCACTAATAGCGATGACGGTCTTCTTTATTATGTTCCCATATAGGTACCGGGGGGCTAAAAATATGAAATTGGAAAAATTATGATATGGGGTAGGTAGGGTTGAAAAATTTTTATAAATTGGAAATCCTATATGGTAAAATAATGATGAACTGGAGCCCGGAGGGCATGGAGAAAAAGATTTCCAAAAAATAGAATTGTATATAGTTTTCTGAAAATTCACTACATTGATTACTAAAGGAGGTGTCTACCAATGCTTAAAAAATGTTAAGGGAGCATATGCTTATAATCATTGATATTATTGTCATTGTAGCATCTTAGTTTTTTCTCACTATGTTTTTTCACTGGCTCTATCACTCGTTTTTATCACTGGTTAATATCTCTGTTTTTATCTCTGGATATATCTATGTATTCTTCACCGTTTAATTGATGCCCCTTATATTTTACTGTTACAGATATTTATTATATAATTTATAACAGGAATCTTATTTTAAGGATAATATTTTTCTCCCTTATAACTTCCTATAGGAGTAAAAATTATCTATAAAGTTTATTTAATTCTTCCCCTTATAACTTCCTATAGGAAAGAATTTAAATTTTATCTAATGAAATTTAATTTTTCTCCCTTATATCTTCCTATAGGAGGACATAATAAATTATAAAGAGAAATTTATTATTCTTCCTTCAAACATTCAATAGGAGATAAAAATTATTTTTAGGAGGACGATTAAAGTGTCAATTCATACGGCAGAAATAAGTGCAGAGGTTCCTGTAATTAATGATGATGTATTTGAACCTCTACATATATGGTTACGTCGTTTCGAGTTTAGCGAAAGGCAAATTCAAAGAGTCATAGATCCATCAAATAGAGATTCAGTAACTATAACACGTTATCTTATGGCTAGACACCCTAATCTCGGTATCGAGAAGGTAACTTTTATTAAGACTCAGGATGAGTCTAATCCTCCAAAATATTTTATTATTTTTCGTATCAATCCGCAGTTGATGATTATGAGGAGAAGAACAGTAGAGTTGTTTTCCCCTTCAGTAGAAAATAATGAACGCTTTTTTACTGCCTTCCAAGAAGCGATGAGTACATTTGATGATAATTGGGCCATAAATGATATTGCTAACTTTAATTGCGCAAGATTAGATATGACTCATGATTTTAGATTTGAAACTTCGGAACAAGCGAAACTCTTTATGAGGATCATTCATAGAACATCTCGGTACATTAGAAGTAGAGAACAAAAAAGAATAAAAGGATTATCTATTTTAAATCAGAGTGCAGCGGAAGCTAATAAATCTTATAAAATTATTTGCTACGATAAGCAACAGCAAGTTCGCAGGACTTATCGTGGTGTTCCGCCTGATGAAATGAATATATTGCTTAGTCAAGTAGAAAACGTCGTAAGATATGAAATACAATGTGGTAAGAGAAAAATTTATTATTTAAAGAAAAGTAATAATTTCCAATCGAGAAGTTTTTGGTATTATTTGAATGAAAATATCATTCATCGAAATTTACAGAAAGCATTTCATGAGACAATAGGTGAAGGTAATTTTTGTTATTTATACAGAGCCCAGCAGAGAATAAATAATGCAGAGATGCGTCCATCGACAAGAAATAAACTTAATCATTTTTTACATCTCATTTCTCAAGTTGGCTGTCTTTCGGAAGGGAAAAGACAATTCCTCAGAGGCAGGACAATAAGAGTCGATGGAGAAGATGTACATGTACAGGGAACAGAACCAACTTATTATAGTCGTTTAAGAATGTTGAGAGGACTGGGGATTAATCCTGTTACAATTCCTAATCATTGGGCAACGGAATTTCATATACAGGAACTTCCAAATCCATACGGAGAACTTTTAATATAACTTGGTGTTTCTTAAAATCGTTCGTTAAAAAATATGTTTTTATAAAAACGGATAGATTATTTAATTTAAGATTTTATCTTTTAAGTAAACTGTATATAATTGATTATTATATTATTAAATTTCTGATAAATGTTACAGTTAAATTTATCGGCTGTAATTGAACTCTTAAATTTTAGGAATATAAGGAATCTATATAAAACTAATCTAGCCAGATATGGCATAATGATAATCCAATCATACAATACTGACACATATGTAAACTCCTATTGCTAACACCACATTCTACATCAGATAAAATTGGATTCATTTTAATTGATTGTCTATAGAGATTCCTTATAGATATATATTAAATAGCGGTGTATCTTTTCTGTCA
>CAMHCS010000047.1 GCA_946183785.1 uncultured Selenomonadales bacterium
CCGTAGGCGCAAATGTAGCCTGCGCAGCAGGCGTATCTCCGGTTAAAAAATTTTACATTTTTTAGGAAGCACTGATTAAGTCAAGTCGTGGCCCTGTCGAGGGATTTTTTCGTCAGGCAAGGAAAAGTGCTCGAAGTCGTAGCAGAGCTACGTCGAGAGCACTTTGACGCAGCATGACGGAAAAAGACCCGTCAGGGGCGCGGCGGGACTTATTCAGTGCTTCCTTTAGTCGGAGATTAGTATTAGAGGAGAAAATGTTGGAATAAGCAAAAAGGCTCATAAAATGCGCCGGTAAAGCCGTGGAATGATAGGACGAAAATCATAGAGCAATCCCCCGACGGGCGGGATGCCTGCCGGGGATTGTGTTCAGTCCATGATCTTCTTCAAAATAAACTCCAAAATTTCTCGGGCAACCTTTGCGGATTCTTCGCTGCCAAAGTTGATATTGTCTTCGTCATCTACGCGGTTAAATCCTTGCATTGCCGTATTCTCATGTCCGTAGGTCGAAAACTCCAAAAAGCCTGTTGTCGCACCTGTGGACTTGATTTGCATTGCGATGATGTATTTGATAGGTATGACTTTGTAGGTACGATTGCCAATATTGAACAGTCCGCCTTGTGTTCTGTCAATCACGACGCATTTGTCATAGACGTAAAGATTGGCACCGCGCCCATCAAGGTAAAGTTTCGGCGCACCCAAAATGTCCTCAATGGGGCAAGGCGGCGCTTTCTTCGGTTCATCTGATGAGAAAAATCCCATGTTTCATCAATTCTTTCGTCAATATTATTCTATTCGATTTTTACGAGGTCGAGGCTATAGCCCATGATTTCTCCAACATCTTTGATTTTGCCGTATACGGTGATGGATTGATCCTTGTTCAAGTCAAGCATTGCGTCTTTTACGCTTTTGTTCTGTGGGTAACATTGCACATGCAGTAAACTGAATTGTTCAGAGCCTTCGATTACGATGTAACGACCTTCGGATTCGATATTGGAAACACGACCCCCAGTAATTTTGACATTCTTGCCCTTATAATTTTTATTCGCTTTCGCGGCATTGTTTTTGGCTTCATTGATAAGGACATCAATATCCGCTTCTGCGTAATCAACTGTTTTTTCCTGTTTGGGTTTTTCTTGTTCGGCAGGTTTGGCGGATTGTGAGGAAGTTTGTGATGTCGCTGGAGTGCTCGTGCTTTTTTCATCTGATTTCGGAGCAAGTGCGCCTGTGGCGATGAACGACACAATGCAAACAATGCCTATAATTCGCTTCGTCTTGCTGACGGCAAGATATTCCGGATCGTTTTGATAATTCTCACCCGCCGCTTTTCGCGCCGATGCTTTCTTGCGCCAGTACACAATGAAAGCAACAAGGCTTGCAAGCCATACCAATGCACATACATTTGCCATTTGAAACCACTCTCCTTATAAACTTTTGATGTAAATATTATACAACTGTTGTTTATATTTGTAAATAATAGATTATTTTATACATCAATAGTTTTACTTATGATACCCCTGTAAATGAAGGGCGGGGTATCATATCATGGAAAAGAATCAGTTGAATAAAGATATTGGGGTACGAGTACGGCGGCGCAGGGAAGTCTTGGGTTGTACCCGCGAGCAAATCGCGGAGCGGGCGAATATTTCTGTGCAGTTTCTTTTTGACATCGAGAAGGGCAAGAAGAGCATGACTGCCTTGACCATTGTGAACTTGGCGGCGGCGCTTTCCGTTTCCATAGACTTTTTGCTGCTCGGCGGGGAGAAGAACGGCGAGCGGCAGAACAAGGAAGAAAGCAGCGGGCGGCAGGACACGGAATGGGAGCAGTTGTTTTCCCTGCTTGTGCCGGAGCAACGGGAGCTTGCGGAAGAGATGCTCCGTCTTTTTGTGCGCGGCGTGAGCATCAGCGGCAAGGCAAAGAAAATTTGACGCGGCGGGGCGGATTTGCTATGCTAATGCTATCATTGCAGAACGATACAGAGCATAGATATACATAAGGGGGAATCATCATGGGAAAGGCTTTGATTATCGGCGCGGGCGGCGTTGCGAGCGTCGCCATACATAAATGCTGTCAGAACAGCGAGGCGTTTGACGCGATCTGCATCGCCAGCCGTACGAAGTCGAAATGCGACGCTTTGAAGGCGAAGCTGGACGGCGGAAAGACGAAGATTACGACGGCGCAGGTGGACGCGGACAACGTCAACGAACTCGTCGCGCTGATCGAGAAAGAGAAGCCGGACGTGGTGCTGAATCTTGCGCTTCCGTACCAGGACCTTTCCATCATGGACGCGTGCCTTGCCACGAAGACGAACTATGTGGATACGGCGAACTACGAGCCGCCCGATACCGCGCATTTCGAGTACAAATGGCAGTGGGCGTACCGCGACCGCTTCAAGGACGCGGGCATCACGGCGCTTCTCGGCTCGGGCTTCGATCCGGGCGTGACGGGCGTTTTCTCGGCTTATGCGCTGAAGCATCAGTTTGACGAAATCAATTATATCGACATCCTCGACTGCAACGGCGGCGACCACGGCTATCCGTTCGCCACGAATTTCAACCCGGAGATCAATATCCGCGAGGTCTCGGCCAAGGGCAGCTATTGGGAGAACGGCAAGTGGGTCTATACGGAGCCGATGGAAATCAAGCGCGTGTACGACTTCGACCAGGTCGGCCCGAAGGATATGTACCTCTTGCATCATGAGGAAATCGAATCGCTGGCGCTGAATATCCCCGGCATCAAGCGCATCCGCTTCTTCATGACCTTCGGCCAGAGCTATCTGACGCATTTGAAATGTCTCGAGAACGTCGGCATGACTTCCATCGAGCCGATTGACTTCGAGGGCAAGAAGATTATCCCGCTGCAATTCCTGAAGGCGGTATTGCCCGACCCGGCGAGTCTCGGACCACGCACGGTGGGCAAGACGAATATCGGCTGCATTTTCCAGGGCAAGAAGGATGGCAAAGACAAGACGTATTATCTCTACAATGTCTGCGACCATCAGGAGTGCTACAAAGAAGTCGGCTCCCAGGCGATTTCCTATACGACGGGCGTGCCGGCGATGATCGGCGCGATGCTGGTGATGAACGGCATATGGAAAGGGCCGGGCGTGTTCAACATCGAGGAGTTCGATCCCGATCCGTTCATGGACGCGCTGAACAAATGGGGCTTGCCGTGGCAGGAGAATTTCGCGCCGAAACTGGTGGACTGATTGATATAGCGTGAGGTGTGGAGTAGTGATTCACACCTCATTTTTTTGGGGGACAAGAAATGAGAGAAAATAACAATGTCCGCGTTATGGGATTGGAAGCGGCGCCGCCGGGTATGGCCCGCGTCTGGGCGGAAGCGCCGTCGCCGTCGTACATCGTGGACGAGGCGCGGCTTGCGCGGAATCTCTCCATTTTAGCGCGGGTGAAGCAGGAGACGGGGTGCCGGATTTTGCTCGCGCAGAAAGCATTTTCCATGTTTCATTTTTACCCGCTGATTCGTGTGTATCTCGATGGCAGCACAGCCAGCGGCCTGTTTGAGGCGCGTCTCGGCAGGGAGAAGATGGGCGGCGAGACGCACGTATTTTCTGCAGCCTATCGCGAGGATGAGTTTGAAGAGCTTTTGCAGTACGCCGACCATGTCGTTTTCAATTCCTTCGAGCAGTGGCGGCGTTTCGGCGCTCGAGCTCTTTCAGCAGGCGCGACTTGCGGTCTGCGCGTAAATCCTGAGTATTCGACGCAGGATACGCCGATTTACGACCCCTGTGCGCCGGGTTCGCGGCTCGGTATACGCCTTTCTGATTTTGAGCCGGGGGCACTGCAGGGAATCAGCGGGCTTCATTTTCATACGCTCTGCGAGCAGGGTGCGGAGCCTTTGGCGGAGACGCTGGACGCGTTCGAGGAAAAATTCGGCGCTTTTTTGCCGCAAATGAAGTGGGTGAATTTCGGCGGGGGCCACCATATCACAAAGCCCGGGTACAATCTGGATTTGCTCGCGGCCTGTATTCGGCGTATGAAAGATAAATACGGGCTGGCGGTTTATCTTGAGCCGGGAGAGGCGATCGCGTACCATGCGGGCGATCTCGTGGCGACGGTGTTGGACGTGGTGCCGACCGCAGATTTGCCCGTTGCGATTCTCGATGCGTCGGCGGCCTGCCATATGCCTGATGTGATTGAAATGCCGTATCGTCCTCCGCTTTACGGTTCGGGTGAGGCAGGAGAGAAAGCGCACACATACCGGCTGGCGGGCCCGACATGTCTTGCGGGCGACGTTATTGGCGAATACTCTTTTGACAAACCGTTGACGCGTGGTATGCGGCTCGTGTTCGGCGACATGGCAATCTATTCGATGGTAAAGAACAACACCTTCAACGGCATGGCGCTGCCCTCTATCGTCGCGGCAGAGACAGACGGCTGGAAAGTGATTCGGCGTTTCGGATACGAGGATTTTAAGATGAGGCTTTCCTGATTTCAATGGGCGGTTTTCGGAAATTATTTTCGAGAGCCGCCTTTTTTTGCAGGAATTTTCCCATCGGCGCGGAATATAAAATATAGGTATTCTATGCAGACAAGGAGCGTCAGAAGAATGGAAGAGCAAGCGAGGAGCGGTGCGGCGGTTCCAACAGTGCAGTGGTTTCCCGGCCATATGGCGAAAACGAAGCGGCTGATACAGGGCCATTTGAAGCTTGTAGACGTCGTGGTCGAGCTTTTGGACGCGCGGGTTCCGCTGTCGAGCGCGAATCCGCTGATTCGGGAACTCGTTGGTGAAAAACCCCGGCTTGTCGCGCTGAATAAATCGGATCTGGCGGACGAGGCGCAGACAAAAAGATGGGTTGCGTATTTCCGTTCTGAAGGGCTTTCGGCGCTTCCAATCGACTCCCTTTCGGGCGCGGGACTGAAAGGACTGGTGCAGAAAGCGGAGGCGTTGGCACGGGCGAAAACCCATAAATTGGTTGCGAAGGGCGCGAAGCCGCGCGCGGCGCGGGCGATGGTGCTGGGAATCCCGAACGTCGGCAAGTCGTCGCTGATCAATCGACTCGCGGGCGCGGCCAAAGCGAAGGTGGAGAACCGTCCCGGCGTGACACGGGACAAGCAGTGGATCCGCATTGGGAAAAATCTGGAGCTTCTCGATATGCCTGGCATTCTCTGGCCGAAGTTCGAAGATCCGACGGCGGGGCTTCGCCTCGCGTTCATTGGCTCGGTCAGCGACGAGGTCTACGACGTTGAGGCGGTTGTAAAGCGGTTGCTTGAATGGTTTTCGGAGCGGCATCCAGGCCGGCTCATGGAGCGGTATCGCCTGACGGCGGAAGAGACGCATGACGGTGCGGAGGCGCTTTTGGAGCATATTGGGAAGCGTCGCGGCTGCCTCTTGAAAGGCGGCGCGCTTGACGCAGAAAAAGCGCAGCGGCTTTTGCTGGCCGATCTTCGCGGTGGGCGACTGGGGCGCGTAACTTTCGACGACGCGCCGGAAACGGCAACTATGATGAACAGGGACGACGGCGAATGAATATTTCGGATATGAAGCTGAGGGAAATCGAGGCGGCACTTTTCACGGGAACGCCGTCGGAGGATTTCGTGGGAGCTTGTGAATCGGACGCCCGCGCGGGCGTCCAGCGTCTTGCAAAGCGTTTTCGCCGCGAACAGGCGGAGCGGTCGAGAATCGAAGCGCTTTACACATACGAGTATGCGGCTCGGGACGAGGGCTCACGATATGTGGCGGGCGTCGACGAGGCGGGACGCGGCCCATTGGCAGGACCGGTGGTCGTGGCAGCGGCAATTTTACCCTTCGGATTGTTCCTTGCGGGACTTAATGATTCCAAACAGGTTTCACCGAAAAAACGTGAGCAGCTATACGACGAAATCATGGAAAAGGCCGTCGCCGTCCGCGTTTCGATCGTAGACGCGGCGACCATTGACAGGGTGAACATCTACCAGGCCACAATGAACGGCATGTACGACGCAGTTTTGCATCTCGATCCGAAGCCGGACAAGGTGCTGATTGACGCGGTGGAACTATCGAGGCTTCCGATGCCGTCTCTTTCAATCATAAAGGGCGACGCAAAGTCGGCGTCCATCGCGGCCGCTTCGATTATTGCGAAAGTTACGAGAGACCGCATGATGATGAAATACGACGTCGAGTATCCGCAATATGGCTTCTCTCAGCACAAGGGATACGGTACCGCGCAGCATATCGCGGCGCTCAATCAATACGGACCGTGCCCGATTCACCGTAGATCCTTTGAGCCGGTGAAATCGATGTCGTAATTAGCCCTCACCTTTGAGGAAGGCAAAATTTCGTGAGTTTAATGCTTGGAGTAGTAACAGCGCACATTACGATGGGGGTGCGGATATGGCGATGGAAACAAATACGGCGTCAATGCCCACAGGCATACGACCGATAGAGCGGCCGCAGGGACCGCAGACCACAGGCATACAGCGGCGGGGCGGCGTGACGACGTCTCCCTTTGCGCCGCGTACTGACGTCAGCCTCCAAAATTCCGTCGCGGACGTGGCAAACCTTTTATCCAAAATCGCGTCGACCAAGGAGGAAGCGACGGACGAACTTTCCCCGCAGCTTCAAAAGCTGGTCGACAATATTATGAAGCAGTCGTTTTCGCTGGAATCGACGTTGGCGGAAGGGCTTGGTACAACGCTGGAAAACCAGCGGTTTGCCATCGACCAGATGTTTACCTTGTCGCGGCTGCTTCATCAGATGGGGACGCTCTCGGAACAGGGAAAGCCTGCCGCGCTGAACGACCAGATGCAGGCGCTTCTTGCCAATTTCAGGGAAGTCGTCGTGGTGACAGACGAAGGCAAGGACATGACGCCGATCATGCTCCATAAGCTGGCCTTTGATGTGCTGGACGGGAAGACTGCGGCGGAGTTACCGGATATGATGCAGTTCATGCTGGCCCAGCAGGGATTACAGTCGGCATTCGTCCCCGAAGGAGAGTCTGACACGTTTGCCTTTATGAAGCAGCTGATGGACTATTTCATGCCGCGTCCAGGCGCGGGAGAAGCCGCGCATCCTACGACAGGGGAGCAATCTGTGCCGCAGCAGGGAGAAAGCGCCGTTCCGCAGCAGACACAAACGGCAGCGGGTGAATCCGTTGGCACAGAGCCGCAGGGGGAGGCAAGCGGAGGAGCTGCGCCGCAAACGATGGGAAGGCAAGACGGGGCGGAAGGTGCGAGGCCGACGATGCAGAATGGGCAATCGTCGCAAAATATGCAGAGTACGCCTGCCGCCCAAGGCGGGCAGCCAACGCAGAATGTGCAGATGGAACCAACCCCGCAGGGCGGACAGCCGATGCAGAATATGCAAAACGGAGCAACTCCGCAGGGCGGACAAGCATCGCAGAATGAGTCAAACGGATCAACACCGCAAAACGGGCAGCCAGCGCAAAATACACAAGCTGGGACAGCCGCGCAGGGCGGGCAACCGGCACAGAATGTGCAAACCGGAGTGACGCCGCAGAGCGGGCAGCCAATGCAGAGCACGCAAACCGGAACAACTCCGCAGGGCGGACAGACGGCACAAAATACACAGACCGAGCCAACTGTACAGAATACGTCCTCGCAAACGCGAACGGAATCCTTTTCGGCCCGCTCGGCGGAAAAATCTTCCGCTACGGCTTACACATGGGAGCGGTCAGAAACCGGGGCACAGGCGGAATCAGGGCAGTCCGTCGAAGTGAACCCGCAGGATCCGTTTGCGGAGCTTATGCGAAAAGGCTTGGAGCGTATGCGCGGCCGCTTGCAGCAGACTGCGCAGGCGGATCAGAACGAGCAAGAACCGTTGCCGACGCCAACGTTCTCGGGGCGTACTCCGGAACCGCCGTCCATGCAGAATACGCCCCAGACGATGGACGCCATGAAGAAGCTCGCGTCGTTCCTATTGAAGGACGCGGCACTCACGTCGGAAGATGAGCAGCTTTTGACTGATTTCGTGAACAATCGACAGACGATGCTTTCGGAAAGGGAGGCAAAAGAGCTTCAAATGCTGCTCCGTCTCTGCGAGAAAAACGTGCCCGCTTCCGTACAGAATTCGGCGCAACAGAAGGGGATGGAAGACATGCCCCGCCTTTGGGCGTTCATGGAGCTTTGCGACCTGGCGCTGATCAGGGAGCGAGATCCGAAGGCACTGAAGAGAGCGAGTAAGAGCCTTTCTGATTTCGCTTCGATGATGAAAAATTCCATGCTGCCGGAAAACGGGCGGACGGCGGAGGGCCATCGATCAATGAGCTTTATGACGCCGCTTTATATGACGGACGATATGCAGAAGCCGTATCCGGCCTATATTCACGTCTACGACGAGGAACAAAAGGACGAAAGCGGCGGCTCGCCGAAGAAGGAGACTTGGATTCGCGTCTGCCTCCTGACCGATAATATCGGCGCGGTGGACGTAAGCTTCCGTATGTACGAGGGTTCCAATCTCGACGTGCGGATCTATTTTTCCGAGAGGGAGAATATCGAGGAGTTCCGGGACTACATGGACGAGTTCCGCGCCTCCTTTGAAGACAAGCCGCTGACGCTGATGAGCGTCAAAGTCGGCGTGGCAGGTGCTAAGACATGATGGATCGAAGAAACGGCCTTCGGCCCGAGCCGGAGACTGACCCCAACGCGGAAAAGAAAGCTGTCGCATTAAAATACAATCCTGAGGAAAACACCGCGCCGAAGGTTGTTGCAAAAGGCCGCGGCTACGTCGCGGAAAATATCCTTGCGGCGGCGCAGTCCAACGCTATTCCTGTGTATCAAAACAAATCGCTGGTCAACCTTCTGATGGCGCTCGATCTCGACAAGGAAATCCCCCCCGAGCTCTATACGACAGTGGCTGAGGTCTTGGCCTATATCTACCGTATGGATACGAAGGCGGGCGCACGCAAGAGGCAGACGCCGTGAGCACGAAAACAGTCGGAGATCGGGGAGAGAATCTTGCGGCCGATTATCTTGAACAAAAGGGGCTCTCCATTCTTGAGCGGAAATATCGGACGCCGGTGGGCGAGATTGATCTAATCGTCAGAGAGGGGCGGACGTTGGTGTTCGTCGAAGTCAAGACGAGAAAAAGTGCGCGCTACGGGCGTCCGGCGGCGGCGGTAGGCCGGGAAAAACAACGACGTATCGTTCGCGCGGCTCTGTGGTATATGAATAGGAAACAGGGAGAGACGCCTCCCTGTAGATTTGACGTCGTGGAGATTTACGCGCAGCCCGGCGGCGCATGGAGCGTCCAACATATTGAGGAGGCTTTTGAAGCGGAGAGAATTTAGGAAAGCAGTTGAGATATAAAAACGCTGTTGCACGAATGTGCAACAGCGTTTTTATATGGAGTATTATTTTTCATGTTGTTTTTTCTGCTCGGCGAAAGTATTGACGCCCTGTATTACGAGAATGACTGCGAGGACGGCCATAGCGGCGGCGAAGACAAGCTGGAACCAGTCGCCCCAGACGGCGCTTCCGGCGCCGATCAAAGCTATTTTTTTCATGATCGTCTGCACAAGGCTCACAAGGGTGGCGGCGAGCATGAAGATCATCGGGAAGAAGAACATCTTGTTGTTTTTCTGCACATGACCGAGCCATGCGCAGACCGCCATCAGAGCAATGCCCGCGAGGAGCTGGTTCGCCGCTCCGAAGAGGCCCCAAATCGCGTTGAGCTTCAGGCCGCCGAGCACGCAGCCGATGGTAACCATCAAAAGAGTGCCGAACAGTGGGTGCGCGAGGAGCTTGCGGACGCCGGATGCGTCGCGCCAGCTGGTTTCCCCGTCTTCGAGGAACAACTCTGAGAACATGAAGCGGCTGAGCCGGGTACCGGTGTCAAGGCTCGTCAACGCGAAAACGGATACGGCAAGCACCAGGAGTGCATAAATCGTATTGTAGACCGGCGAGCCTTCTCCGCCGAACATCAGCGCGATGCCAGCGCCGAAAGCAGCCGACGGCGAGCCGAAGCCTCCGCTGGTGAATTTATCGAAGACCATGCCCACTGCAAGTAGGGAGACGATGCCGAGCGCGGACTCGATCAGCATGGAGCCGTAGCCGATGGGCCTAGCGTCTTTTTCATTGGCGAGCTGTTTCGACGAGGTGCCGGTGGAGATCAGGGAATGGAACCCCGAGCATGCGCCGCAGGCGACGGTGATGAAAAGAGCCGGGAACATATTGCCGATCTTTGTGTTCCAGCCTGTGAACGCCGGAATGGAAAATGTTGTCGAGCCTGTGACGGCGGACAGGATGATTCCGACGACGGCGATGCCCATCATCGCATACAGCAGAAAACTCGAAAGGTAATCGCGGGGCTGGAGTAAAATCCAGACGGGGACGAGAGAGGCAATCGTGATATACGCTCCGATGAAAATAATCCAAGCCGTGCGGCTCATCATCAGGCCGTAATGGAGACCGAAAACGGTAATCGCGACGATGCCGAGGATACCCGCAATGGAGGCGGGAACTGTTCCAACGCCCATCTTGTTCGTTGCGTAACCGTATCCGATGGCGAGTACGATAAACAAGAGAGAAATCATCGCCGTTGCCTGATTGCCGTTCGGATTGTCTGTAATGCCGAAGGCGTCGCCTGCGGTGAAAAAAGTTCCGGCGACAACGTTGACAAAAGACGCGATGACGAGGATCAGGACGAGCAGCGCAAAAGCGATGAAGAGCCGCTTTGCCGTTTTTCCCATCGTGTCGCTGATGATTTCGCCGAGGGATTTTCCGTCATGGCGAATCGACGCGAACAGCGAGCCGAAGTCCTGCAGCCCGCCGAAAAAGATGCCGCCGATCACACACCAGAGGAATACGGGAAGCCAGCCGAACACGGAAGCCAAAATCGGCCCGTTGATCGGCCCTGCACCCGCGATAGACGAAAAATGGTGGCCCATCAAAACTATGGGCTTCGCCGCGACATAGTCGACGCCGTCTTCTTTCGTAATGGCGGGCGTTTCCTTTTGGGGATCGACGCCCCATTGTTTTTCCAGCCATGAGCCGTAAAGCCTGTAGCCGAGGCCGAGCAGTGCGAGGGCGGAAAGAATGATACATAATGCCGTCATGAGATTTCGCTCCTTGTATATTAAGATGGGGCTCCGAGTAATGGAACTGCCGCCGTTCTTGTTTGGGGCGAACAGTTAAGTAATCGGACTTCCAAATTATAGCACAAATGTCCGCGCATGGCTCACTTTATTTTATATGATGAAAAAATCACGTGCAAATAGGCTTGTAATATGGTAGGATAATGGTGATTAATTTTTTGCAAGTGAATATGGTCGGCATGCGGGAGGAATTTGCGATGAAGATTTCAACGCGCGGCAGATACGCCTTGCGGCTGATGATGGATATCGCTCTCGCCGAGGGCGATGCGCCGGTTCGCATCAAGGATATCGCAGGGCGGCAAGAACTTTCGGAAAAGTATTTGGAACAGATTGTTTCCGTCTTGAACAAAGCGGGACTGGTTAGGTCGAGCCGGGGGCCGCAGGGAGGCTATCGGCTCACGCGCGAGCCGGAGGAGTATACGGCGGGGGAGATTGTTTCCTCTATCGAGGGAAGTCTCGCGCCGGTGGCATGCTTAGAGTCGGAGACGAACGAGTGTCCGCGCCATCGCGTATGTGCGACGCTTCGTTTGTGGCAGAAGGTTGACGACGCGATTCAGACGGTCATGAATTCAGTGACGTTGGCTGATTTGATTGCTTGGCAGAAAGATCTTGAAAAGAAGACGGAATAGGAGGCGCCCCGTGAATTTCAGGAATGGAGCGCGATGCTTTGACTGATGGGACAGATACAGGAAACGAAGGACATTTTTCATTGGATTGCGCCGGAGCTTGCACTATTGGAAAAGACGCTCGGCGAGACGTTGATTTCGACGGCGCCGCTGATCTCCGAAGTCGGTGCGCATCTTGTGCGTTCCGGCGGAAAGCGGCTCAGGCCGGCGCTGTATCTTTTGGCGGCAAAATCCTGCGGAGGCTTCGACGAGAACAAGGCGACGCCATTGGCGGCTGCCATTGAGTTGATTCATATGGCTTCGCTGGTGCATGATGATGTAATCGACCAGGCGCAGACACGGCGCGGGACGATAACGGCGAACGCGAAATGGGGCAACCAGGTTGCGGTGCTGACGGGAGACCACATGTTCGCGCAGGCATTTGCGCTCGTATCGAATAAAGGGTATTCTGAGGATGTTGGCGAGCGTCTTGCTGCGTTGGTGCAGGGGCTTTGCGCGGGCGAGATATTGCAGGACTCGGCGCTCTATACGGCGGATCATAACCTGGAAGAATACGAGCGGCGCATTGCGATGAAGACGGCGGATTTTCTCGCAATTTGCTGCGAGCTCGGCGGCATGGTCGGCGGTGCGCCGACGGAAGTCTGCGAGGGGCTTAAGGCATATGGTAAAGCGATCGGTATGGCGTTCCAAATCACGGACGATCTTCTTGACGTCATGGGCGACGAGGAACGTATCGGGAAGCCTGCGGGCAATGACATCCGGCAGGGCGTCGTGACGTTGCCTGTGATTTGCGCGCTGGAGACGAGTCCGGATCGGGACGAGCTTCGCGCTATCGTTACGGATCGTGAAATGACCGATGACATGGTGGTTCGCGCCATAGACATTGTCCGCGCGTCAGACGGCGTTATGGAGGCAAGAAAACGTGCGGACAAGTATCTCGAGGAAGCACGGCACATATTGCCGGAGGCCGTTGACGGGGAAGCACGCACGGCGTTTCTCGAGGCGGCTGCTTATATCGGACAACGGGATTTTTGACTCTCTTTATCCTAGGAGGGATTCTGTATGTTTGGAATCGGCGTTCCTGAGCTTATCCTGATTTTAATTATCGGACTCGTGGTCTTTGGTCCCGGTAAGCTGCCGGAAGTGGGACGCGCGGTCGGAAAGAGTATTCGCGAGTTCAAGAAGGCGACGACGGCGGTAACGGAGGAACTGGATGCCGCGTCTGAAAAGCCGCGTCGTGAGGCGAAGGCGGAGACGAAGTCCGAATCGCAGGCCGAAGCGGAGGCCAAGTAGAGGTCGGCACACATGGCAGAGGAAGAGAAGGAGCGTTGCGAGCCGACGGGTGCGCAAGCGTCCGGCGCGGCTGAGAAGATTGCGGAGGAGGCGCGCGAGAGGCTCGCCGATAATCCGTGGACGGAAAATCCAGATGCGGCCCGCATTTTGGACGAGGAGCCGTCCGACGCGCCAAGTCGGTCGGAGACGCTGCCGACGGCAGTAGAGGATTCTGCGGCAGAGGACGCAGGGAATCATGGGGACGGCGAGCCTGAGGAGGACGGCGCCGAGGGCAATATGTCGATCCTGCGTCACCTGGAGGAGCTTCGGACGCGCATTATCCGTTCATTGATTGCGATTGCCGTCGGCAGCTGCGTCTCTTATTTTTATATTGAAGAAATCATGCGTTATCTGACGCTGCCGACGGGGAGGCTTTATTACCTCCAACCGGCGGAAGCATTCTTCACTTATATCAAGATTGCGATTTTCGCGGGCTTTTTGCTCGCGCTTCCCGTGGTATTCTATCAGGTGTGGAAATTCATCCTGCCGGCACTGACTGTGCGGGAGCGGACGGTCATAGGGATTCTTGTGCCGTCTTCGGTGCTGCTGTTTTTCTCGGGGCTCGCGTTTTCGTTTTTCCTCGTGCTTCCGGCGGCGTTGCAGTTCTTTATTGGGTTCAGCACCGAGAATTTGCAGCCGATGTTCACGCTGCATCAGTATTTCGACTTCGTGCTGGCATTCATTTTGCCGTTTGGCGCAGTGTTCGAGCTGCCGCTCCTGGTGATTGTCTTCGCGAAGCTCGGATTTATTGGATCGAAGTTCCTGCAGTCGAAGCAGCGTATCGTAATCTTCCTTTCCTTTGTCGTCGGGGCGGTGATTTCGCCGACGCCGGATATTTTCACGCAGTCGATGATTGCGATTCCGTTGATTCTGCTTTATGAACTGAGCTACCTCGTTGTGCGGTTTGTCCTGCGACGGTAAGCAGTATAGGAGGTCGTTTCCTTGGCGTTCAAGGATTTGCGGGAATTCATAACGGCGCTGGAGGCGCGCGGCCTTTTGAAACGCATCAAGGCGGAGGTCGATTGCGCGCTGGAGATTACCGAGGTCACTGACCGCGTCTCGAAAATGAAGGGCGAGGGTAATGTGGCGCTTCTTTTTGAGAATGTCAAAGGCTACAAAATGCCGGTGCTGATGAACGCTTTCGGCACGATGGAGCGTATGGCGATGGCGCTGGGCGTTGAAAAAGTTGATGACGTCGCCGACGAGATACGAAGCCTTTTGCGTTTGCCGTATATCTCCTTTTCCCATAAAATGGATCTCGTCTCCCTGATTCCGATGGCGCGGAACGCATTATGTTTTCCAAAGTATGTGAGCCACGCGCCATGTCAGGAGGTTGTCATCAAAGATAATCCATCTCTTGACGAGTTTCCGGTTCTGACCTGCTGGCCGGGAGACGGCGGGCCGTTCATCACGCTGCCGCTCGTCTTTACGAAGAACCCGGTGACGGACAAGCGGAATGTGGGCATGTACCGGCTTCAGAAATACGACGCTCGGACCACGGGGATGCACTGGCATATCCACAAGAACGGTGCCGAGAATTTCCGCGACGCGAAGGCGCAGGGTAAGACTCGCATCGAGGCGGCGGTGGCCATCGGCACCGATCCCGTGCTGACCTACGCGGCGACGGCGCCGCTTCCGCGCGACATTGACGAGATGGTTTTCGCGGGCTTCCTGCGTAAGAAATCAGTGGAGCTGACGAAGTGCGTGACCGTCGACCTTGAGGTGCCCGCGACCAGCGAAATCGTGTTGGAAGGCTACGTCGACGTGGACGAGCGGCGGAGGGAAGGACCGTTCGGCGACCATACCGGCTATTATTCGCTGGCGGACGATTACCCGGTCTTTCACATTCAATGTATTACGCATCGAAGAAATCCGATTTACGCGGCGACAGTGGTGGGCAAGCCGCCAATGGAGGACTGCTGTCTGGCGAAAGCGACGGAGCGGATTTTCCTGCCGCTTTTGCAGCAAATGATTCCTGAAATTGTCGATATCAATCTGCCCTTGACGGGCGTTTTTCATAATTGCGCGATGGTTTCCATCAAAAAAAGCTATCCCCAGCAGGCGAAAAAGGTTATGCAAGCCATCTGGGGCATGGGGCAGATGATGTTCACGAAGATGATCATCGTTGTGGACGCCCATGTGAACGTGCAGGATGAGGATGAGGTCTGGTGGCGCGTATTCAACAATATTGACGCGCGGCAGGATATCGTGCTGGTGGACGGACCGCTCGACGTGCTTGACCATTCGTCGCCAATGGCGAAGTGGGGAACGAAGGTCGGTATCGACGCGACAAAAACGTGGCCGGAGGAAGGCCATACGCGGGAATGGCCCGACGAAATCCGCATGACGGACGAGGTAAAAAAGCGCGTGACCGCCCGGTGGAAGGAGCTCGGCTTCGAGTGAACAAACTGAAAGCGCATGTGGAAAATATAGCGCTGCATCATACGATTTTCGATCTGCCATTCGCATACATGGGTGCTTTTCTCGCGGCTGGGGGCGTACCGAAGCTTTCGACGCTCCTTTGGATTACGCTGGCTATCACAGGCGCGCGGAGCGCGGCTCTTGCGCTTGACAATATCATCGATCTCGAATACGACAAGGTGCACCCTCGTTTCAGGCGCCGTCCGATGGTGACGGGCGCGGTGACGATGAAGGAAGCCTCTCTTCTGACGGTAATCAGCCTTGCCGTTTGTGTCGTCGCGGTCTTGCAGCTTCCGCCGATTTGCATGAAGCTGTTGCCTGTGGCGGCTATCCCGTTTCTCATTTATCCGTTTATGAAGCGCTTCACCTTTTTCTGCCACGGGGTATTGGGAATTGCTATTGCGATGGCGCCTGCCGGCGGCTGGGTTGCGGTGCGGGGAGCAATAGATGCGCCGATGATTATGCTTTGCCTCGCGGTCGGTCTTTGGATCGGTGCGTTCGATGCGGTGTACGGCGCGCAGGACGAGACTTTTGACAGGGCGCACGGTCTGCACTCTTTGGCAACGGAGGTCGGCGTCGCGATGGCGCTTAAAATGGCGCGTGCATTTCATGGCGCATGTATCGTCTGTTTTATACTTGTAGGGCTGATGACGGCGCTTTCGTGGCCGTATTTCTTCGGCGTTTTGATTGCCGCAGTGACGCTGGTTTATCAGCATCGAATTATCGCGCCATATGATTTTTCGAGCCTGACGCAGGCTTACTTCATGCGCAACGGCGTCGTGTCCGTGGCGCTGTTTCTCTGTACCTGGTGGAGTTATTACATAAGCGGATAGATTTTGGGAGGGGAAATCGATGACGGCGAGAATATTGTCCGGCAGAGAATACGCGGCGAAAATCAAGGAAGCGGCGAAGCGCGAGGCGGATTTGCTGGGGCTTCGTCCCGGGCTTGCCGTCGTGATGGTAGGCGACAATCCCGCTTCGGCGGTTTATGTCCGCAACAAAAACAAGTCTTGCGAGGAACTTGGCTTTCATTCCGTGATGGAGACGCTGTCCGCAAATACGTCGAAGGAAAGATTGCTGGCGGTCATCGATCGGTTGAACGCCGACGCGTCGATTCACGGAATCCTCGTGCAGCTTCCGCTTCCGGCGGAACTCTCCGATGCGGAGCAGGAAGTTTTGAACCGCATTTCGCCGGACAAGGACGTGGACGGTTTCCATCCGGTGAACGTCGGGCGTCTTTCCACCGGGCAGGGATCGCTGGCGCCATGTACGCCAGCGGGGTGTATCAAGATGCTGGAATACGCGGACATTCCGATGGACGGGAAGCATGCCGTCATCATCGGGCGCAGCAATATTGTTGGAAAGCCGATGGCGCAGCTCCTTTTGGCGAAAAACGCCACGGTGACGATTTGCCATTCCCATACGAAGGATTTGGCGAAAATAGTGCGGGAGGCGGATATTCTCGTCGCGGCCATCGGCAAGCCGCGCTTCGTGACGGCGGATATGGTGAAGCCCGGCGCGACGGTCATCGACGTGG
Source organism: uncultured Selenomonadales bacterium (assembly GCA_946183785.1). GTDB lineage: Bacteria > Bacillota > Negativicutes > Selenomonadales > Selenomonadaceae > RUG12372. Next base: position 16,968 of record CAMHCS010000047.1, read on the forward strand.
GCATTAACCGCGTCGAACCGAAAAAGCTGGTCGGCGACGTGGACTTCGAGGCGGTCAGCGAGGTTGCGGGAGCAATCACCCCGGTGCCGGGCGGCGTCGGACTTTTGACGGTGGCGATGCTGATGCAGAACGTCGTGACGGCGGCAAAAATGCAACTGCAAGGTAATTGTAATATAGAGAAGACAGACAAAGGAAAAATGGCATGAAAATCTTGGCGTATTTGACTAAAATTGGACATCCTGCTCTGTCGCACAACATGTTGAGTTTAGTAACCGCCTTATCCAATAAGGGGCATAATATAAGAATTTGCGATGTCAATAACGCCGATGAGGCTCGCGGAGTTTTGTGCAGTCTCCTCGAAGATCCGAATTGTTTTGACATGAGTGTGGGATTTAACAGCCTGGGGCTTGAATGGAAGATTGCCGGATATACGGATATGGTTTACCTGTACGATGCGGTAAATTTTCCACATGTATCCATTATGCTGGACGAGCCTTTTAATCATTGTGTATCAGGGTATGATTTGCCGTGCAGGAATCATATCGTCACCTATCTTGATCGATCCGACCTAAAAGCATTGGATATTTTATATCCTGATAAAAAAATGAAAAAACTATTTATGCCATTGGGTGGAACGGTGAATGAAGATAATTCGGAACCTCTGTTTGTGCCAAAAGAGTATGATGTTGTCGTCAGTGCAGGAAATTGGGCGCCGGGGACTTCAATTCCACGATGGCGCCAGGAAGGTTTAAAGAAGTCTATTATCGCCATTTTGGACGATGTTGCAGATATCCTGATGAATTATCCGGTAAGCCTTTTGCCCGCAGTTCAAGAAGTATTATATGCGCGGGGCATGTACGATAAGGAATATTTGGAGGTATTGACGCCATATTTTTGGCCGGTGTTACAATTCATCAAGCCTTGGCGCAGGCACCAAATGGTGAAATGTTTAGTGGAGGCTGGTTTCAAAGTTCATATTTTTGGCGGCGGCTGGCAGGAAGTTTCATTTTACGACGCGTTGATCGATCACGGGATAGTGCCATATCGCCAGATGCTGGATGTAATTTCAAAGACGAAAGTATTGGTTCAGGATGAAGCGATGTTTAATGACGGCGCTCATGACAGAGTATTTACTGGAATGCTGAATGGGGCTGTTGTAGTCAGCGAGTATAGCTCCTATTTAGAAGAGCTGTTTGAAGACCAGCGTGATTTGTTCATGTTTGACTGGCAGCATACGAAAGAACAGATGGAAGTAATCCATCAACTGCTCAGCGATGAGTCCTACCGGGCGGATATTGCGAGAAATGCTTACAAAAAGGTCATAACTAGTCAAACTTGGGAAAACCGTGCGGAGCGTGTCATAGAAGCGGTAGATATTTTCAGACAGTGAAAATATGGTATGTTTTTACTATGAAGAAAGTAGGTGTTCTGTATGAAGAGCGATGTAGAGATTGCGCAGGAGGCCGTGATAAAGCCGATACGGGAAATTGCGGAAAACCTTGGCATTACGGAAGATGAATTGGAGCTTTATGGGAAATACAAGGCGAAGATCGCCTCTTCCGTTTGGGAGCGAGTCAAGGAGCGTCCTAACGGGAAACTCGTCCTGGTGACGGCCATCAATCCGACGCCGGCGGGGGAAGGCAAGACGACGACCAGTGTTGGGCTTGCCGACGCGTTCCATACATTGGGCAAAAAAACGGCAGTCGCACTTCGCGAGCCGTCTCTCGGCCCGTGCTTCGGCCTGAAGGGCGGCGCGGCCGGCGGCGGCTATTCGCAAGTCGTGCCGATGGAGGACATCAATCTGCACTTCACCGGCGATTTCCATGCGATTACGACCGCGCATAATCTCTTGGCGGCGGTGCTGGACAATCATATCCAGCAGGGCAACGCGCTGAACATCGACGTTCGCCGCGTCGTCTGGAAGCGCGTGCTCGACTTGAACGACCGCGCGCTCCGTCACGTGGTGATCGGCCTCGGCGGCAAGGCGCACGGCGTGCCGCGGGAGACCGGCTTCGACATCACGGTGGCTTCCGAGATGATGGCGATCCTTTGCCTTTCCTCCAGCCTGACGGATATGAAGCGGCGGCTCGGCGAAATCGTCGTCGCCTACACGACGGACGGACGCGCCGTCCGCGCGAAGGAGCTGAACGTCACCGGCGCGCTGACGCTCCTCTTCAAGGACGCCATCAAGCCGAATCTCGTGCAGACCCTCGGCGGCACCCCGGCGTTCGTCCACGGCGGACCTTTCGCGAACATCGCCCACGGCTGCAACAGCGTCATGGCGACGAAATACGCGCTGAAGCTGGCGGACGTCGTCGTCACGGAGGCAGGTTTCGGCGCCGACCTCGGCGCGGAGAAATTCCTCGACATCAAATGCCGCTTTGCGGGCTTCTCGCCCGACGCGGTGGTCATCGTCGCGACGGTGCGCGCGCTGAAGATGCACGGCGGCGTGCCGAAGAG
>CAMHCS010000048.1 GCA_946183785.1 uncultured Selenomonadales bacterium
TTGAACACCCGCCGCGTCCCGCACGTTGCATTTTGTTCTTACAACCTATATATCGTATTTTTTCGGAAATTCTTAAGGGGTTTTTGATAATTTTTGGGAAAAAAGTTTCCTCACTGTGCTGCAGACGTCTCCTTTGCTTGCTCTTCCGCGTTCTCCGCCGTTTTTTCCTCCGTCTTCGCCTTCTTATAGTTCAGGCGGAAGTTCCTGTACTTATGGGAGAACCGGTCAGCGACAGAGACAAAGTTCTTCAGCATGTTGCGGAAGGTGGCGTCATCCACGCCTTCGATGGTAATCGCGAAGGCGAAGCGTCCCGCCGTCCAGCGCACGACGCGAATGCCCGTCGCGGTCTCGGCGACATAGACCTGCGTGCGTTTGATATCGCCCGCGCTCTGCTGCGTCCACTCGCCGTAATAACCGCTGATATCGTCAGTGCCGATACGCTCAACCAGCGCGGTGCGAACGGTGAGCTTGCTGTCATCGGCGACGCTCTGGAAACGGACGTCGCTGATATAGCGGTCGATGCTGTAGATATGCTGCGCGGGGTGATAGAGCGGCAGCATATTGCCCGGCAGATAGAAGACCGGGAAACCGACAGATCGTTCCAGCGACGGGATGTCCGGATATTCGAGCATCGGATTCGCCATACCGGCATTCTCGCCCATAGCCGTCGCGTTTGTTTCCGCCGGCGCTTCCCCTGCGGCCTCGGCGGCGACCTCTTCCAAGTCGGCCTCTTCCGCCGGCTGTGCCTCCTCGGCGAAAGCCATCTGCCCCATCACAATATTCGCGGCAAAAACCGCCGCCAAAAGCATGGATTTCTTCTTCATATACAAAGCCCCCAAATTTAATAGAGTGAAGAGTTCGGTGATTTTGGCACACCTAGTCCACATAAAGCTTCAATACTTCGTGTTTATTTTAACGGAAAACGCTGTCTATTTCAAGGAAGGATTTCCGTAAACCAATATTGCATTACGGGTTGACAAAAATTGTCCAAAAGCGTATCCTAAAAACCGTCAGAACATTTCCACTCTCCACTCTAAAAAACCAGGGGGCGTTTATCTTGCATCTTTCTCTGCGTGAAATGATCTTCTGCGCGATGTTTGTCGCGCTGGTGGCGGCGGGGGCGTTCATCCGCATTCCGGTGGGTACGGACGTCTACACGCTGCAATTCTTGTTTACGCTGCTGGCCGGGCTTCTCCTCGGCGCCCGGCTCGGTGCGACGGCAGTGGCGACGTACATTCTGCTTGGGCTCGTCGGCGTCCCGGTATTCGCATCAGGCGGCGGGCCGGGCTATGTGCTGCAGCCGACCTTCGGCTATCTGATCGGCTTTGTACTGCAGGCGTGGTATTGCGGCGCAGCCTCCCGGCGGCTGGGAGATCGTACGTTCCGCCGTCTTCTGGCGATAAACGGCGTCGGCATGGCGATCGTTTACCTGATCGGCATTAGTTATTTTTATTTTGTTTCCAATTATATTATTGACGCGCCAATTGCCGTCTGGCCGGTCATCTTCTATTGCGGGATTCTCCAGATCGTGCCAGACTTCCTGCTCTGCGTGGCGGCGGCAGGACTGGCGGTGCGGCTCGAGCATGCGGGCGTCTGGGTCGGGGAAAAACTGGACGAAGGAAGGATTTGCAATGGGTAAAGCGCTATTCATCACAGGCACGGGCACCGACGTCGGCAAGACCTTTGTGACGGCGTTGATCGTGAAGCGGCTCAAGGACGCAGGCCTGAACGCCGGTTATTACAAAGCGGCAATCAGCGGCGCGGAGAAAGCCGAAGACGGCAGCCTCTATGCCGGAGACGCGATGTATGTGAAGGAAATCGCGGAGCTCGACGAGCCGCAGGAGGAACTTGTTTCCTATGTTTATGAAGCTGCGGTGTCGCCGCACCTCGCCGCGCAGATTAACGACGACCCGATCGACTTTGACGTCGTGGAGCGGGATTTTCGGCGCGCATTATCAAAACATGATTATATCACGATGGAGGGAAGCGGCGGCATCATCTGCCCGCTTCGCTGGGACGATAAGCAGCATGTGATCCTTGACGATCTTGTCCGGCGGCTGAAGCTCGGAGCGCTGATCGTAGCAGACGCGGGGCTCGGCACAATCAACGCGGCAGTGCTGACCGTCGAGCATCTGCGCGGGCGCGGTATTCCTGTCAGGGGCATCATCCTCAATCATTTCCACCCCGGCGACATCATGGAAGAGGACAACTACGCAATGATCGAGGAGATCACCGACGTCAAGATCGTCGCAACAGTAGGAAGCGGCGACGAATCGCTGGACATGGATGCAGAACAATTAGCGGCGCTGTATACCTAAGAGTGGGGCGCGCAGAGTGAAGAGCGGAGAAAAATAACGCAATATCTTCACTCTATCATTATTCGGGGGGAGAATATCTATAATGGAAGAAATCATGAACGGAACGAAAAAAAATCGTGCGATCGACACTTGGGAGTCCCGCGACGTCGCGCATATCTGGCACCCGGCGGCGCAGATGAAAGACTATGAGGAGCTTCCTCCGATTGTCGTCGACCACGCGAAGGGTGCATGGCTTTACGACATTCATGGCAAGGCTTATCTCGATATCATCAGCTCATGGTGGTGCAACCTGTTTGGTCATTGCAACCCCGAAATCAACGACGCAATCCGGGCGCAGCTTGACAGGCTTGAACACGTGATTTTCGCGAATTTTTCCCACGAACCCGCGATCCGTCTGGCTGAATCTTTGGCGGATATCATGCCGAAAGGGCTGACGAAGTTCCATTTCAACGACAACGGCTCGTCGGCGGTGGAGGCCGCGCTGAAAATGGCTTTCCAGTACCATGTGCAGACCGGCGCGCCGAAGCGCAAAAAATTCATGTGCCTCTCCGAAGGCTACCACGGCGAGACCATCGGCGCTCTGTCCGTCGGCAGTATGGATCTCTACGCGAAACTCTACCGCCCGATGCTGATGGAGACAATCCACGTCGAAGCGCCGGACTGCTTCCGCTGTCCCTATGGGAAATGCCGCGGCTGCTGCGCCTGCGAGTGTTTTGAACACGCCGAGAAAGCCTTCGCCAACCACGCCGACGAAACGGCGGCAATCATCGTCGAGCCGCTTCTCCAGGGCAGCGCGGGCATGCGCGTCTACCCGGAGCTGTATCTCCAGAAACTCCGCAAACTTTGCGACGAGACGGGCGTGCTGCTGATCGCCGACGAGATCGCCACGGGCTTCGGCCGCACGGGCGAAATGTTCGCCTGCGTCCGTGCAGGTATTTCTCCCGACCTGATGACAATCTCGAAAGGGCTGACGGCGGGATACCTGCCTATGTCCGTGACCTGCGTCACCGATGCGATATATGACGCCTTTTACGCGGACTGGAACGAGGGCAAGGCCTTCGTCCACAGCCACACCTTCGCTGGCAACCCGTTGGCCTGCGCCGCCGCCCTTGCCGTGCAGCGTATCTTCCGCACGCATCCGATCCTGCCCAATGCCGCAGTCAACGCGAAATGGCTGACAAAGCGCATGGAAGACGAGCTGCTGCCGCACCCAAACGTCGGAGAAATCCGCCATATCGGCCTGATTCATGCTTTTGAGCTGGTGGCGGACAAAAAGACGAAAGAGCCGCTTCACGCGAAAAAACGCACCGGCTACGAAATCTACCGCCGAGCACTGGCGCACGGCCTTCTGCTCCGTCCGATCGGCGACGTGCTGTATTTCAACCCTCCGCTCAATATCACGCAGCCGGAGCTGGAAACGGCGCTGACGAGGGCGAAGGCGGCGCTCCTTGACGTGCTGCCGGCACGACAAAAATGAATCTTTCGCATTGTCGCTCTGTTTTTTCGGCCGTCAGCTAAGTCTGGCGGCCTATTTTTGTGAAAACATGAACCTAATTTCTTCCTGAGAATCAATGAGTCGGCAGAAAAAAGTCTGCGCAAAAAGGTGCAATCCCGCCCCCGTTGTAGTATAATATCGAAAGAAGAAAAACGGAATCCGGCGTAGAAGTTCCGGCGCCCGCACGACAAAAACGGATTGGGTGAGAGCGATGATGAACGAAAACCTGAAAAAACCGCTGATGCTGATCGTAGACGACGTGGAGATCAACCGTGTGATCCTGGCGCAGTTCTTCAAGGACGAATATGAGATCTGCGAGGCGAGCAACGGTGAGGAAGCGCTTCTATTCGTGGAGGAGCATCCGGTCAGCGTAGTCCTTCTGGATCTCGTGATGCCGATCATGGACGGCTACGAATTCCTGGCGCGTATGAAGCGCGACGACCGCTTCCGCGATATCCCGGTTATCGCCACTACGGCCCGCAGCGAAAACGACAGTGAAGTCCGCGTGATGGAGCTGGGCGCTGCGGATTTCATCACGAAGCCGTACACCCCGGCGGTGGTCCGGGAGCGCGTCCGCAACGTGATGGCGCGCCTTGAGAATGAGTGGCGCAAGCTGGAACAGTCGGCGCAGTCCCAGGAGATTGTCGATATGCGCCGCCGCATCGAACTGGACGCGCTGACAAATCTCTATGACCGGGACAATTTCTGCCGCAAGGCGGCGGCCTTCATGCAGACGGACGCGGCGAAGAAATATGTCATCGTCTATCTCGACCTCAATTATTTCAAAGTCGTCAACGACCTGTTCAACGTGGAGACGGGAAATCTGCTTTTGCGCTCGTCGGCCGCGTACCTCCAGAACGTCGCCAGCGGCGTCGGCATCGCGGGGCGCCTTGAAGCCGATCATTTCGCTATGTGCATGCCCGCGAACACGCTAAACATTGACGTGATCATCCAAGGATTGGACAACGTCGTGCAGTCGCTGAACATTCCGCAGAATATCCGTTTTTACGCGGGCATTTACCCCGTGTCGAACGTATTCCTCGCGGTAGCGCAAATGTGCGACCGGGCTCATACCGCGCTGGCCACCGCCAAGGGACGTTACACCCAGCGTTACGCATGGTACGACGACAAGATGCGCGAGGACGAGATTGAAGAGCATTTGATCCTCCGCGATATGGCGGGGGCTCTCGCCGAAGGGCAGTTCTCGATCAATATCCAGCCGATCTTCAACATCGATACGGGCGAAGATTTCAGCGGAGAAGTGCTGGTGCGCTGGTATCATCCGCTGAAGGAGTTCATTCCCCCCGCGCGCTTCATTCCGATTTTTGAGAAAAACGGCTTCGTCGCCCGCGTCGACCGTTTCGTCTGGGAAGAAGCCTGCAAGATGCTCGCTTATGAAAAAGAGACCTTCGGGCGTGTGATTCCCGTTTCGGTGAACCTGTCGCGGCTGAATTTCTACGACGAGAATCTGGTCGAGTATATTTTGGACCTGATCAAGCAGCACGGCCTTGAGCCGTGGATGCTGCGGCTCGAGATTACCGAGAGTGCGTACACGGACAATATGCACCTCTTGATCGACACGGTGGCTCGCTTCCGAAAGGAAGGCTTCAAAATCCTGATGGACGATTTCGGCAGCGGATATTCTTCACTAAACATGCTCCGCAACATGCCCGTCGATATCCTGAAGCTCGATATGCGCTTCCTCGAGGACATCCAAAACGATCCCCGCGCGCGCGCTATCGTGAAAAACGTGGTCAACCTCGTTCGCGACATCGACATGGATCTCATCATCGAAGGCGTCGAGACAAAGGAGCAGCTTGATTTTCTGAAGAGCATCGGCTGCAAAAATATGCAGGGCTTCCTGTTCGCCCACCCGATGCCAAAAGCGGATTATCTCGACCGCTTTGTACACAAACCGGAACCGGTCAAAGCGTAAATCCATCCGTGACTATACATGAGACTCGGCATACGACCGAGTCTTTTTTATCGAAAATAATAATTTTGGTCAAAAGGTCAAAAATTCTATTTGACTTTTTGACCTTTTCTTGTATAATAGAGGCAGAAAAAAGAATTCATACTACGAACGACCATTAATATAGGAGGGAAACATCATGGGAGCTGAAAAATATACGCAGAAAACTCTGGAGGCTTTGCAAACGGCGCAGCAAACCGCCGCGCTCCATTACCATCAGGAAATAACCTCTGTTCATCTTTTACTGGCTTTGGTCAAGGAGCCGGAAGGGCTCCTTGCAACGATTTTCGAGGAAGCAAGCGTCGATCTCGCGATGCTGCGGGCACGGCTGGAACAGCTGCTGCGGAAAATCCCGAGCGTCAAGGGGCAGGATCGTCTGACGATGGGCGTCGACATGGCGCGGGTCATGGCGAAAGCAGAGGCGGAAGCCGCGCGCATGAAGGACGATTTCGTTTCGACCGAGCATCTTTTGATCGGCGTCATCAGCGACGGCAGCGACGAGGTGAAATCGGCCTGCCGCGAGTTTGGCCTGACGAAAGGCAAGGTCGAGGACTCGATCAAGAAGAACCGCAAGCAGAACGTCACCAGCGACCACCCGGAAGACGGCTACAAGTCGCTCGAAAAATACGGACGCGACCTGACGGCGGCGGCCCGGGCCGGAAAGCTCGACCCGGTGATTGGGCGCGACGAGGAAATCCGCCGCACAATCGAAATCCTCTCGCGGCGCACAAAAAACAATCCGGTGCTGATCGGCGAACCGGGCGTTGGCAAGACTGCCATCGTTGAAGGGCTGGCCCGACGCATCGTAGCCGGCGACGTGCCAGAGTCGCTGAAACACAAGACGCTGTATTCCCTCGACCTCGGCGCACTCGTCGCAGGCGCGAAGTTCCGCGGCGAATTCGAGGAGCGGCTGAAGGCGGTGCTGAACGAAATCGCGAAGTCGGAGGGACAAATCCTGCTTTTCATCGACGAGGTGCACACTGTGGTCGGCGCGGGCGCGGCGGAGGGCGCGATGGACGCGGGCAATCTTCTGAAACCGATGCTGGCCCGCGGCGAACTTCGCTGCATTGGAGCGACGACACTGAACGAATACCGCAAATATATCGAGAAGGACACGGCGCTGGAGCGGCGCTTCCAGCCTGTCATGGTTGGAGAACCGACCGTCGAGGACACGCTGTCGATCCTGCGCGGCCTCAAAGAACGCTATGAGGTCCATCACGGCGTCCGCATTCGCGACGCGGCGCTGGTGGCGGCGGCAACGCTCTCTGATCGCTACATCTCCGACCGCTTCCTGCCGGACAAGGCCATCGACCTGGTCGACGAAGCGGCGGCGAAACTCCGCACCGAGATCGAGTCGGTGCCTGCGCCGATCGACGAAGTGCAGCGAAAAATCATGCAGTTAGAGATTGAGGAGCAGGCGCTGAACAAGGAGAGCGACGAAGCGTCGAAAGCGCGGCTCGCCTTACTCTCGGAGGAAAAGAAAGCGCTGAAGGAAAAGGAAGCAAACCTGCAAGCCCGCTGGGAAACGGAAAAGCAGGGAATCCTTCGCGTCCGTGCCATCAAGCGCGAAATGGACGACGCACGCCATCAGATGGAAATTGCCGAGCGCGCGGGCGACCTCGCGAAAGCCTCGGAAATCAAGTACAGCACCATGCCCGCTCTCGAAAAGAAAATGAAGGACGAGGAGACGCGGCTCGCGGGCGAAGCCGAGGACGCAAGGCTTTTGAAGGAGGAAGTCGGCGAAGAGGATATCGCCTCTGTAGTTAGCCGCTGGACCGGCATCCCGGTCACGAAAATGCTGACCGGCGAACGGGAAAAGCTAGTGCATCTGGCGGACGTGCTTCACGAGCGCGTCGTCGGTCAGGACGAAGCCGTCACGGTCGTCAGTCAGGCGATCCTGCGCGCCCGTGCAGGTATCAAGGACCCGAACCGACCGATCGGCTCGTTTATCTTCCTCGGCCCCACCGGCGTCGGCAAGACGGAGCTGGCCAAAACGCTGGCGGAAGCCTTGTTTGACGACGAGCGAAGCATGATCCGCATCGACATGAGCGAGTACATGGAAAAGCACTCCGTGGCGCGGCTCATCGGCGCGCCTCCGGGATACGTCGGTTACGACGAAGGCGGCCAGCTCACTGAGGCGGTACGCCGTCGCCCGTACAGCGTCATCTTGCTCGACGAGATCGAGAAAGCGCACCGCGACGTGTTCAATGTGCTGCTGCAAATCCTCGACGACGGCCGCCTGACCGACGGCAAGGGCCGCGTCGTGAACTTCAAGAACACGGTCGTCATCATGACGTCGAATCTCGGCTCCCATGAAATCCTGAACAAGAAATTCGAGGAAGCCGAGGCGGCGGTCAAAGGAATGCTGAAAGAGTATTTCCGTCCGGAATTCCTGAACCGCGTTGACGATATTGTAGTGTTCCACGCTCTCGACCGTGCCGAAGTCAAGTCTATCGCCGCGCTGCTCCTGAAGAGCCTCGGCGCGCGCCTCAAAAAACAGATCCGCCTGAAGCTCACATGGAGCGAGGCGGCGCTCGACGCGTTGGCCGACCAGGGCTTCGACCCGGATTTTGGCGCAAGGCCCTTGAAGAGACTCCTCTCCCACACCATCGAGACGCTGATTTCCGAAAAGGTCATCAAAGGCGAGGTGCAGGAGGGCGACACGGTTGCCATCGGCATCGTCGGCGGTCAATTCACGGCGGAAAAAGCGTGACAAAAAAGCCGCCTGACGGTGAAAGAAGCAGGGTATCCGATTCGGACCCCTGCTTCTTTTTTTACGCACATGACAATAACAAAAAAGACGCCGGGAGGTTTTGCCCTTCCGGCGTTCTCATCTTGCTTACTGGGAGATGTCCATTGTGTTCTGGCGAATCGCAGCCAGCGTCGCGTTTTTCGTGTACGCTTGCTTCTCTTCGAACTGCTCGAAGGTGCTCGTCGTTTCCTGCATCTTCTCCGCCGTCGCCCGGCCGCCCTCTCGGGCCACAGTCTCATTGGCCTGTTGGAATCGGGACGAGCCTGCTTTCGTCTCGCTCCCGAAGTTGGACACGCTCAGATTCCTCGAAGCCTCTTTCGAAGCTGCGTGTGCCGCGCTGTATCCTTCCTGCGCCGTTTGATTGGCAATCGTATTGAGTCCCACACTGCCGATCAACATTTTTATTACCTCCTTGTTATATTATTTCACGCTCATTATATAGCAAAACATTATTTTTGACAAGGCATATTTGCATTTTTTCAAGATTTTTTCATAAAGTTTTGCTTCCCCCGAAGATTCCTTGACCGCACGCGCACGCCCTGCTATAATAAATGCGATTTCATAAGGAGAGGTGTCCGAGCGGTTTAAGGAGCCGGTCTTGAAAACCGGTGATGCGGCGACGCACCGTGGGTTCGAATCCCACTCTCTCCGCCAGCAATATCAAAGCTTTCAGGTATCTTACCCGAAAGCTTTTTTATTTCGGGTGGACACCCGAAAGCATCAATTTTTCATATTCCGAAATGAATACAGGATACTTAAAAATTTCCCCAACTTTTCCTATGCTTAAAACAATGTATCTGCTATAATAATATTTATATATCGCCCGCCCTTTCCAAGGGTGGTAATACAGCGCGAAGCGCGGACGCGCTTCGTTTATGGGGGGATTTTTGATGGTAACGGAGGTCACGCCCGAATTCGTCATCACCGACGAACTGGCGCGGGAGATCGACCGGGTGCTCGACGAGCACGGACACGACGCGACGCAGATCGTCGGCGTCCTTTTGGACGTGCAGGCTCTGATTGAGCAGCAATACGTGCCGCAGCCGGTCGCTTTCTATGTCGCCCAGAAGCTGCCGATCAAAGTATCGGTCATCTACGATTGCCTGACGTTTTACTCGGCGCTGTCGCCCACGCCGCGCGCCAAGTATCCCGTGCAGGTCTGCCGCTCCATCGCCTGCAAGGTGAACGGCAGCGACTCTCTCTTCGAGACGGTGAAGGAAATCCTCGGCGTCGAGCCGGGGCAGGTCACTTACGACGGCCGCTTCACGATCGAGGAGGTCTCCTGCTTCGGCGCCTGCGACGTCGCGCCCGCAATCCGCATCAACGGTAAGGTCTACGGCCACCTCGACACCCCGGACAAGATCCGTGCGGTGCTCGCGGAATTCATGTGAGGAGGCGAACGATATGGGCAATGAAGCAAGATTCATCACTAAGAATTTCGGCAAGTACGACCCGATGTCGCTCGACTCTTATCTCTCCATCGGCGGTTATTCCGCGCTGAAGCGCGCGCTGAAGATGGACGGCGAAGACATCGCGTCCGCGATTGCCGAGGCGAAGGTCAAGGGACGCGGCGGCGCGGCCTACGACATGGGGCGCAAGTGGTCCCAGTCCCGGGGCGTCAAGGCTCCGCATAAGGTCGTCATCTGCAACGCCGACGAGGGCGAGACCTGCACCTTCAAGGATCGTGAAATCATTACGAACGACCCGTTCAACCTGATCGAGGCGATCACGATCTGCGGCTACACGGTCAACGCGCAGGACGGCTACATCTATATGCGCGAAGAGTATCGCCATCTGCGCCCCCGCCTTCTGAACGCGATCAAGGAAGCGGAGGAAAAAGGCTTCCTCGGCGACCATATCCAGGGGACGGATTTCTCGTTCCACATTCATCTGTACTCGGGCGCGGGCGCGTATGTCTGCGGCGAAGGCACGGCACTGATCCGCTCCATCGAGGGCAAGGCGGGACGCCCGCGCATGAAGCCGCCCTTCATGAAGGTCAGCGGCCTGTTCGCGCTTCCTACCTGCGTCAATAACGTGGAGAGCTTTGCCATCGTGCCGCACCTTCTGATGGACGACGATCGCGAATACGTCAGCTACGGCTCCGGTGAATCCCTCGGCACGAAGCTCATCAGCCTCGGCGGCAACGTACGCCGTCCCGGCGTTTACGAGATTCCCTTCGGCACGACGGTGCGCGATATCGTTTACGATCTCGGGCAGGGCATTCCCGGCGGTCACTCGCTGCGGCTGATTCAGTTTGGCGGCGCGTCGGGCAAAGTCTCCGACGAACGCATTCTTGACACGCCTTACACTTACGACGATCTGAAGGCGGCGGGCGTGACGGTCGGCTCCGGCTCGGTACTGGTCATCGACAGCCGCACCAGCGTCCTCGACTTCCTCCGCATGACGCAGGACTTCTTCTCTGAAGAATCCTGCGGCCAGTGTACGCCGTGCCGCGAAGGAAACCTGCACATCAAGCTGATCCTCGCGAAAATGGCGCGAGGCGAAGCGACGCAGGCCGACATCCGCGAAATGAAGAAAATTGCCTCCATCATGTCGATCTCTTCGCTCTGCGGCCTCGGCGAATCAGCGCAAAACGCGCTGCTCTCGGCGATGAAGGTATTTCCGAAAACGTTTGAGATTGGAGGCGAGAACTGACATGGAAGACGTACAAATGATTCATCTGAAAATCAACAACCTGCCAGTTACCGTGCCAAAGGGAACCAAAATCCTGCAGGCGGCGGAGAGCATCGGCATCGACATTCCGCATCTCTGCTTCCATCCAGATCAGCGCGCAAAGGCCCGCTGCCGTATCTGCTCCGTCGAGGTTGTCGGCAACCGCCGTCTTCTCGCGGCCTGTTCCACTGAGGTGTGGGAAGGAATGGAAGTCTTTACGGACTCGCAGATTGTCCGTGACACGCAAGTCGGCATTCTCCAACTCATCATGGCGGATCACGACAAGAACTGCCTGAACTGCGCGCGGAATCAGCGCTGCGAGCTGCAAGCTCTCTGCGCCCGATTCAATATTCAAATCCCGAACGTTCCGGACGTGACGAAATACCGCACAACGGAGAACACGAACCCCTCCATCGTCCGCAATCCGGCGAAATGCATCAAGTGCGGCCGCTGTGTACGCGTCTGTAAGGACACGCAGGGTGTCGAAGCGCTGACTTACGCCAGCCGCAGCGATGACCTGATTGTCACGACGCCTTACAATCTTTCGATGGAAAAGACCGACTGCACGCTCTGCGGCCAATGCAGCCTCGTCTGCCCGACGGGCGCCATCGTCGAAAAGGACGACACGCAGGTCGTTCTCAACGCGCTGCAGGATCCGAACACGCACGTCATCGTGCAAGTCGCACCTGCAGTGCGCGTGGCTCTCGGCGACGCCTTCGGCTACAAAGGCGGCGCCATTGTCACCGGCCAGATGGTCTCGGCGCTGAAGATGCTTGGCTTTGACCGGGTCTTCGACACAAATTTCAGCGCAGACCTCACGATCATGGAGGAAGGCTCGGAGCTCCTGCACCGGATTGAGACCGGCGGCAAAATGCCGATGCTTACCTCCTGCAGCCCCGGCTGGATTAATTTCATCGAAAAGCATTATCCGAACCTCCTGCCCCATCTCTCGACGGCGAAATCGCCGATGTCGATGTTCGGCGCAATCGCGAAGACTTACTACGCGAAGCAGGAAGGCATCCCGGTAAAGAACATCTTCACTGTCGCCATCATGCCCTGCACCGCAAAGAAGTTCGAGGCGGCAAGGCCGGAAATGGGCCGCGACGGCATGCGCGACGTGGACGCGGTGCTGACCACCCGCGAATTCATCAAGCTGATCCATTATGTCGGTCTTTCTTTCAAAGACCTGCCGGAGAGCGAGTTCGACAGCCCCCTCGGTACGGGCAGCGGCGCCGGCGCTATCTTCGGCGCGACGGGCGGCGTCATGGAAGCGGCGCTTCGCACCGTTTACGAAAAAGTCACGGGCAAGGAAGCGAAACCGTTGGAGTTCACAGACGTCCGCGGCTTCGAGGGCGTCAAGGAAGCGACTTACGATCTCGGCGTCCGTAAGGTCAAGGTCGCGGTCTGCCATACGCTCCTCAACGCGCGCAAAATGATGGACCGCCTTGAAAAAGGCGAATGCGACTACGACTTCATCGAGATCATGGCCTGCCCCGGCGGCTGCATCGGCGGCGGCGGACAGCCCTACGATACGACGAATGAGATTCGCAAGCAGCGCATCGCGTCTCTCTATGAAATCGACAAGGGGCTTCCTTATCGGAAATCCCACGAAAATCCGGACATCATCACACTCTACAAGGATTTCCTCGGCGAGCCGCTGTCCGACACCTCCCATCACTTATTGCACACTACCTACCATCAGGTCCACAAGCTCTACGAATTCTAATAAGCGCCTCTTATGCAGGAAGCCCTCGGCGATTGCCGAGGGCTTCTTTGTCATGAAATGATTTTTTCTTCCGCCAGTTCCTCTAACTCCGTAATATCGCAATCGTCCGCCAACGCGTAAACGAAGTCGCCCGACTGCAAGACCAGCGGCCCCGTCGGAACCAGTTCCGTTTCCCCGCGCCGCACCTGCACTAAAAGGCAGTCTTCCGGCCATGAAACCGAGGCGATCGTCTTTCCGTCGAGGCCGCTTCCCTCCCCGACGATAAACTCCGCAATCGTTCGGTGATGCGCCATGACCTGATGAATCCTGGCCCGTGCCCGAAGCAACCGTTCCAGCAGCATATCGTAAACCGGCTCGCCCTTGAGCACATCCGCCGTCAGATACGCGGTGATCGAAACGAAAATCAGCGCCAGCATATGATGGAAGGATCCCGTCATTTCCATGATCAGCACGCTGCCTGTGATCGGCGACCTCACGACGGCGGCAAAATAGGCTGCCATGCCGTAAACGATAAAGCTCACCGTCAGCGACGGGTCGAAAATCCCGGCCATCGCCGTAAACTTTGCGAATACCGCTCCTCCCAGTGCGCCGAGCACCAGCATCGGCAGAAAAATACCGCCCGGCACGCCAGAACCGAAGCAAAGCATCGTAAACGCAAACTTTGCCGTCAAAAGCAGCAGCAAAAACGGGAGCGCAAACTCCTTCCGAATCAACGTGTCGACCAACGCACTGCCGCCGCCCAGCACCTCCGGCAGGACGAACGCCAATCCGAAGGAAAGGAAGAGCGGCAGCAGATATTTTGCCGCGCCTTGCAGCGGAAATTTCTGATAGGCGTCCAGCGCCGCCTCCAGCACGCGGTTGAACAGCACGCCGAGCACGCCCACGAATATGCCGAGAGGAAAGAGCAGCGCCGCGTGCGCAAGGGATAACGAAGGCAGATCTCCGATATGGAAAACAGGCGTCATGCCCAGCATGGAGCCCGCCGCCGTCGCCGCGCTGACCGCCGCCGCCACCGTCGCCATCAGAACCAGCGGCGAAAAGCTCTTCGTCAGCTCCTCCAGACAAAAAATAACGCCCGCCAAAGGCGCGTTAAACGCCGCTGCGAGCCCCGCGCCCGAGCCGGCCGTCAGCAAAAACCGCTCCTCGCTGCGCGGACGCAGACGCAAACGGCTGAACCATTGCCCGACGCAAGCGCCGAGCTGCACGCTGGGGCCCTCCCGCCCGAGCGACATTCCAACCCCGATGCCCAGTACGCCGCCAATGAATTTCAACGCCAATACCCGCTGCGCATTCATACGGATCCGCCCTAAGAGAATCGCCTTCACCTGCGGGATACCGCTGCCTGAAATCAGGGGCTCGACAGTAAGGAATCGGGCCAAAATCCACGCAATCACCACAAGCAAAAGCCCCCAACCGGCAAACCCGGCAGGAAATGATTCCGCCATCCAGTCAAAAAGAATCGGACGGTATATCTCCGTCAATTCCAAAAGCCGCCGAAATAAGGCGACGACGATTCCCACGCCAATCCCGACCAGCGTTCCCTCGCAAAAAAGCCGCAGCCGAAACGCCCGCTCATCCGCCAAAAAACGAAGCGCATCCTGCATCCGATCCCAACGCAATGATCTTCACACCCCACTTTACGCGTGTTTTATCCTGCCCGCCTTTTTGTCGGCAATCAGTCGGTCAATCGCCTGTATCACCATGCGCGGCGTAATTGTCTTCGAGCACTGTAAAATATCCTCTGTACCCCTTTCCTGTCTTGCACAGGCATTTTTTTGCCACGCCACCCGAAGATCGTTATAACAGCCGGTGCATGCCAGTCTATTGTATACCCTATACGGCGTGGGAAATTCAGTCCATTCCAAGGAAAAACCGCCAATCAGAACCACCGGACAATCTGCTGTATAGGCCAACCATGAAAGGCCGCTGGCCAGCCCAATAAAAAACTCGGCATGATGGAGCATATCCGCCCTTTCCAACAATGGACAATCACCCGTATAATCCTCCGCTCCTGCAGGCATTTCCATCGTGTAGCCAAATTGCTCAAATTGTTTATCCCGATCGATACACAAAACTCGATATCCCAGTTCCTTAAGATATTCAACCACAATCTCCCAGCCGCTTGGAAAAAGCCACCCCTTTGCCGTGGTAGACGCCTGCACCCCAATACAAACATACGGCTCCGTGATTTGACGCTTTCCCGGAACCCAGGGAACTTTAGCAGGAAGCTCGGGCAATCCCAAAATGATTCTGCCCGTATGAAGCATGGGGACAACTCGTCCGTCCAACGGCATTCCGGCGGAATAATCCATACTGGCGTTAAAATAATAAGTCACGTATGTATTTTCCTCCGCATCTTCCTGCAATCGAAGTCCTGGAAAAAGGCGGCGGCAAATATCCCACATGCTTTTATTAATAGTACAGTATACGTCGGCTTGATACCAGTCCCGAACAGCCGGGATATACGACAAAAACGACTGCATATCGCCTAAAAGATAGGTATCAAAAAACAACCGAATCTTTTGTCCCGCGGGATCAAAAATATGCCCCCAAATTGGCTTCCCGTCAAGAAAAATCTCGATCTGCCAATGGATATAATATTTTTCAATGGAACTAATGACTACTTCCGAGGCATCCATGTCATAAAACACCATCCCCGAATCATAGTCTCCGATAATCACATGCCAATTCCCATCGGGAATCTGCAGTCGTATTCCGTTATTGAAATCTATTTTAAGACCAGGAATCCCTGTCTCTCCCTGGATTGGCCCGACTGAAGAAGTCGCGCCAAGAGAAACGGAATACTTCATGATGTCCTGTATGTCCTTATCCGGCTGATCCCAATGCTTACAGGAAAAATACTGAACCGGATAGGGGAAGTTCCCCATATTGACTCCTCCCTGTTACGATACTACCGTCACTGATTTTCGCAGCATCATATCCTGCCCGCTTCCCTATCACAAATTAACCGATCGATAGCCTGTATCACCATACGTGGCGTAATTTTTTTCGAGCATTGCAAGATTTCGGGGGACCCCGCCCATTGTCGCTCGCACCCATTACTCTGCCAATCAATGCGAAGATCGTTATAGCAGCCGCTGCAAATTAGTCTATTGTAAACTCGATACGGCGTGGGAAACTCCGACCAATACATGGTAAATCCCGCAATCATAATGACCGGGCAATCAACTGTATATGCCAACCATGAGAGCCCACTGCTGAGACCGATAAAAAACTCGGCATGATGGAGCATATCGGCCCGTTCTAATAACGGCCTGTCCCCTGTAAAGTCTTCCGCATTCTCCGGCATATTCATCGTATATTCTGTAGTCCCATCATAATGCTTCTCTTTGTCGATACAGAGCACACGATATCCCAAATTCTTAAGATAATCCGTTATCTCTTCCCAGCCTCCGGGATAATGCCAACCTTTCCCCGCAGTAGAGGCCTGCACACCGATGCAGACATACGGCTCCTTTATCGCGCGCGGCCCGGGAATCCAGACGGGCTTCGGGGCGGAATACGGCAATCCTAGAATCATTTGCCCCGTCTGCGTCATCGGAATCATCCGCCCATCAACCGGTATCCACCCCAACATCCCCAGTCCGGCAGCAAAATAAAAAGTCGCGTATGTCCCTTCCTCAATATTGCCGCTCTGCCGAATATCCGGAAAAAGCCTCCTGGCAATTTCCCTCATGCGTTCGCCGACAGAAAAATAAACGTCTGCCTGCCAAAAATCGCGAACCATAGGAATATACGGCAAAAACGACAGCACATCCCCTATCAGGCTACAGGCAAACACCAGACGGATCTTCCGCCCCGTCGGGTCAAAGATATGGCCGAAAACTGGCGCCCCGTCGTGAAATACTTCAATCTGCCAATGGATATAATATTTTTCCAAGGAAACCAAAACAACCTTGGAAACGTCTTGGTCCAAAAATACAATTCCGGAATCATAATCCTGAATGATTACATGCCAATTCCCAGACGGGATCTGCAACCGCAGCCCGTTGTTGAAATCCAGTTTGAGACCTTCGATCCCAGTTTCTCCCGCAATTTCACCGGCGCCCGTACCGTTTTTTTGGGATATTTCTACCATCTGCTGCACTTTCCCCTGCGACTCGTCCCATCGACTGCAACCGAAAAAATGGACTGGATAAGAAAGATTCCCCATAAGCCCGCTCCTTCTAATGGAATTTCCCCTACACAAGCACAACGTCTGGATACGCCACGTCAAAGTATTTACGAGCAATCGCTTTCCATCGGCGACGACTCCATTTGCTTCAAATCATACAATAGCCCCGTCAGCGCGCGTTTCGAAATTGCGATTGGGCAATCCGGCGAGCAAACGGCACAATGGCCGCATGCGTCCTCTACCGCGTCGAGCGCACGTTGTACTTTTTCTGACTGCATCATAAAGCCCCACTCCTCGCAAATAATTTCATCATCAGCACGTATATGCGTTCATCATAACAGACCCTATCCCAAAAGTAAACTGCGAATGCAAAAAGCCGGCGCACGTTTTCTACACGTACGCCGGCTCCCATGTTCCTATGGTGCGGTCGATGGGACTTGAACCCATACACCTTGTGAGTACTACCCCCTCAAAGTAGCGCGTCTGCCAATTCCGCCACGACCGCAAGGCAGTATGAAAATAAAAATGGTGCGGCTGAGTGGACTTGAACCACCATGATGTTGCCATCACTAGCTCCTGAAGCTAGCGCGTCTGCCGATTTCGCCACAGCCGCATATATACCTATAATAGTTGAAAAGCCCGATTACAGCGCCGAAATACTGGAAATGGTGCCGAGGACCGGAATCGAACCGGTACGATTGTCACCAATCCCGGGATTTTAAGTCCCGTGCGTCTGCCAGTTTCGCCACCCCGGCAATTTTACCATGGAGCGGGTGATGGGAATCGGACCCACGTAGCCAGCTTGGAAGGCTGGAACTCTACCATTGAGTTACACCCGCAGATACTCTTGGAGCTGGCGAGAAGAATCGAACTCCCAACCTGCTGATTACAAGTCAGCTGCTCTGCCTATTGAGCTACACCAGCAAGGAAAAAATGGTGCCTCAGAGTGGAATCGAACCGCTGACACAGGGATTTTCAGTCCCTTGCTC
>CAMHCS010000049.1 GCA_946183785.1 uncultured Selenomonadales bacterium
AGTCCTTTTTACTCATTTCCATTTTTCGTGTCCAATTTTTGTTGACTACTGCACGCTAGTGGCAAGCGTGGCGTTAGTGAACCCCCTCCGCGATCCTTCAGAGTGGCGTATTTTCGAGAATACGCACGAAGCGATTATCGACCGCGAGACGTTCAACATTGTTCAGCGTATCCGTGAAGGACGACGGCGGCTGACTCCTATGGGCGAGCCGAATATGCTGTCTGGGATGCTGTGCTGCGAGGATTGCGGCAAGAAGCTTTATCAGGTCCGGACGAGAAGCCTAAAACCCGAACGCGACTATTATGTTTGTTCGTCATATCGGAAAAAGCGGCGCGGATGCACGGCGCATTCTATCCGCAACATAGTTGCAGAGGAAATCGTGCTGGACGCGCTTCAAAAGATTACTTCTTATGCGCGAACGCATGAGAAAGAATTTGTGGAAGCGGTAACGAACAAGTCCAAGTCGGAAATGGCCAAGACCCTGCGCGAATCCAGGAAAGAGCTTGACAAAGCCCAAGAGCGGCTAAAGAAGATAGACGCGATCTTCAAGAAGCTTTACGAGGATAACGCCGAAGGCAAGATCAGCAACGAACGGTTTGCCAAGATGATTGCAAGCTACGAGACGGAGCAAAAAGAATTGGAAAGCCGCTCGGAGGAACTCAAGGCTGTCATTGCGCAAAGCAACGACAGCATCGAGGGGCCAATCGGTTTGTTTCGCAAGTGCGGAAGTATACCGACGTCAAGGAACTCAGTGCTGGGCTGATTCGCGAATTCGTGGACAAGATTTATGTATCCGAGAAACAAATGGTTGACGGTAGAAAGGTACAAAAAATAAGAATCCTGTGGAATTGCATAGGAGAATTCAATCCACCCACAGGATTCAGCAATTTAAAGTGATCCTTATTTCAGCCCCGCCGTGGAGCGCTTTTAATATTTCCGCTTTACTGTTTCGTGTACCACTGGATCAGCGTCTGTGTTCCGCAGTCCTCCATGCCGCGCGCGGCGAGCTGGTCGTAGAGTCGCTTCGCGAGCGTGAGGCCGGGCATTTCGATGTGCATTTCCTCTGCGCACTCAAGGGCAATCTTCAAGTCCTTGATGATGTGCTTGATAAAGAAGCCCGGCGCTGTGTCGCCACGCACCATGCGCGGGCCGAGATTCGACAGCGACCACGAGGCCGCCGCACCTTCAGAAATCGTCTCGATAACGTCAGTGGCGTTAAGACCCGCCTTTTTCGCGAAGGCGATTGCCTCGGCGACGCCGACCATGCCCGACGCGATGGCAATCTGGTTGACCATCTTCGTGTACTGGCCCGCGCCCGCCTCGCCGAAATAACGAATTGTGCGCCCCATCAGGCCAAACAACGCCTGCAGCTCGTCAAACGCCTGACGGTCGCCGCCAGCCATGATGACGAGCTGACCGTTCCTCGCGCCGATATCGCCGCCAGAGACCGGCGCGTCGAGCGCGGAGATGCCCTTCGCCTTCGCTTCCTTATAAATCCTCTTCGCAAGAATCGGGCTGGACGTCGTCATATCAACGACATAGCCGCCTTTTTTCGCGGCGAGGATTCCGTTCGGCCCGAGGTAGACCTCCTCCACGTCCTTCGGATAGCCGACGATGGTGACCACGACGTCCGAGACAGCGGCGACCTCGGCGGGCGTCTCCGCCCACTTTGCGCCCCGCGCGAGCAACAGATCCGCCTTTGCCTTTGTACGGTTGTACACGATCAATTCATAGCCGCCGCCCAAAACATGCGACGCCATGCTCGCGCCCATCACCCCCAGTCCGATAAATCCGACGGTCTTTGGCATTGTTTAATCCTCCTCGTTTCAGCATTCCCCCCTCAGTAAAGGAAGGCCTTATTATCTTTTTCTCAGCGCTTTCGGCGGCGCCAAAATTTCCGAAAGGATTACCGCGTTCCGAAGCGCTTCGGGCGTCAGCGACGGCCGATGCATGCGCGCTTTTTCCTCGATCGCCGCTTGCGTCGCCTGCTCGCGCACCTCGGCCTCCTGCCGCTGCTGCTTTCGATACCTGGCTTCGAGTTCGATTGCCTGCCTGGCCGTGTCCTCCTCGTCACACTGCGCGGCAGACTCCGCCGCTTGGGGCGCTTCAACACGCGCGTCTTTTGGCGCGCCGCGAAGCTCCGGAATTTTGAAACCGAGATCCTTCAGGTTTTTCGGTCTTTTTCCCTGCTCGGGCGCCGGACCGCGCTTTTTCGACTCGGTGTGCGACGAAAGCACGCGGAACAGCACAAATGCGGCAATCGCCGCGAAAAGTGGAAAGTCCTCCAGCAAATCCGAATCCATATCGGAAACGATATGCGCCAGAAGCAACAGCACGAAGACTGCGACAATCGGCAGGGGAAATCTTCCCGGCCCGCTCATCTTACTTCACCACCGGGGCGGTCGGCTTCGCGCCCGCGCCCGACTGTCCGATGGCGTCGCGCATGTTCGTATCGGCCTGCACATTTTTCAGGTTGAAGTAGTCCATCACGCCCATGTTGCCGTTTCGGAGCGCGTCCGCCATCGCGTGCGGCACCTCCGCCTGTGCCTCGACGACCTTCGCCTCCATTTCCTGCGTGTAGGCCTTCATTTCCTGCTCCTTCGCGACGGCCATCGCGCGGCGCTCTTCGGCTTTCGCCTGCGCGATACGCTTGTCCGCCTCGGCCTGGTCGGTCATCAGCTCAGCGCCGATATTACGCCCGACGTCCACATCAGCGATGTCGATGGAAAGAATCTCAAACGCCGTTCCCGCGTCGAGCCCCTTGTCCAGCACCGTTTTCGAAATTTCGTCCGGGCTTTCCAACACGTCGGTGTGCTTTTCCGCTGAGCCCACCGTGGTGACAATGCCCTCGCCGACGCGAGCGATAATCGTCGGCTCGCCGGCGCCGCCCACGAGGCGGTCGATATTCGCGCGCACCGTGACGCGCGCCTTGATCCGAAGCTCGATGCCGTTCTTCGCCACAGCCGATACCACCGGCGTCTCTATGACCTTCGGGTTGACGCTCATCTGCACCGCTTCGAGTACGTCCCGTCCCGCGAGGTCGATGGCCGCCGACCGCTCAAAAGGCAGCGGGATTGAAGCGCGGTGTGCGGCAATCAGCGCATCCACCACACGGTCCACGTTGCCGCCCGCGAGATAATGCGCCTCGAGCTGATTGACCGAGACGTCAAGGCCCGCCTTGTTCGCCTTGATCAGCGGCAGGACGATCTTGCTGGGCACGACGCGCCGAAGCCGCATTCCGACCAATGTGAAAATGCCGACGTTGACGTTCGCCGCAATCGCGGACACCCAAAGCCCGATCGGCACGAAATTCAAAAACACCATGACTGCGATAATGACCAGCACGACAAAAAAACCAGAACCTAAAAGAAGTTCTAACATATTCTCCTCCTTAACGCAATTCAGAGTGAAGATATTTGCGTATTGAATTTTGCAATATCTTAAACTCCACACTTTCCACTCTTATTTTTGTTCCCGCACGACAATCCTGCTGCCGTTCACGGAAACGACCACGACCGGCGTCCCCTTACCGATGAACGCCCCCTCCGACACGACGTCGACGGGCTGCCCCGCGACAAGAGCGCGCCCCGACGGCCGAAGCTCCGTCTCCGCACGGCCTGTACATCCGACCAGCTCCACCCGCGTCTCGGCGCTGACATACCCGCTCTCCGTCGTCGTGCTGTCGTGCAGCACCAGCCGCCGCCATAACTTCGAAGAAGGCAGGCGCTTCACGATCAGCGCAAACACCAGCACGGCAATCGCTGCCGCCGCAACTAGCGAACCCACCGCGTTCATCGTGCCGCCCAGCGCGAACACGACGCTGTACAGCATAGCCGCAACGCCGAGTCCTGCGAGTAAGCCAACTGTCGGCGCCAGCATTTCTATGACAATGCAAAGCACCCCGGCGAGAAAAATGCCGATCTGCACCATCGAGACAAGTCCCTGTACATAACGGCTGCCGAAAAACACCCCCGCCGCCGTGATGCCGAGCATTGCCCCGACGCCGAGACCCCCCGTCTTGAACTCAACCATGAGCCCGAGAAACAGGATCGCGAGCA
Organism: uncultured Selenomonadales bacterium; assembly: GCA_946183785.1. Classification (GTDB taxonomy): domain Bacteria; phylum Bacillota; class Negativicutes; order Selenomonadales; family Selenomonadaceae; genus RUG12372. The sequence goes on from CAMHCS010000049.1 coordinate 4,059, forward strand.
AAAGGACCTGCAAAATCATCGATCCGGCGTCCTCCATTTGACGTGCCTCCTTTCTCCCATATCGGATCTTTTTCCGCCTTTCGTTATAACATGCCTCTCGCCCCAGCTCCGGGCTGGGACTTCGAGGCATTGCCCGAACAGAAAAAAATCCCTCGATATGGAGACTTTGTTTTTATATAGTATTCGCTATTGACGTGAAAAATCCCTGCAATAAACGACGCGGAAAATTTCTCTATGTATCTCGCGGGTAAAATGGTACAATGGAACAAGAAAAACGACGGGGAGGTTTGTTTATGAAAGCAAACTGCGCAGACTGCAAAAGCCACGCCTGTTACACGAAGGGCGTCAACTGCACTGGAGTCGACCAGGCCGAGGCCATTGCAGCGTACACGGAGGACGAGCGGAAAATTATGGAAGCCGCCGCTTATGTCGAGGGGACTTTTTACAGCAACATCACACGGCTGGAGGAGACGGCGGAATTCGCGAAAAAGATGGGCTACCAAAAGCTCGGCATGGCATTCTGCATCGGGTTGAACGCCGAAGCGCGCTATATCGCAAAATTTTTCCGGCAAAAGGGGTTCGAGTTTTACAGCGTCTGCTGCAAGACCTGCAGCGTCGCGAAAAAGGAGCTCGGCTTGAAACAGGTGAAGCCGGAGCTCGACCACGAAGCCATGTGCAATCCGAAAATGCAGGCCCGCTTCCTCGCCGAGAACGGCGCGGAGCTTTTCATCGCCTGCGGCCTCTGCGTCGGCCACGACGCAATTTTTAACGGAAGCTGCCCCGGCCCCGTGACCGCGCTGGTCGTAAAGGATCGCCTGCTGGCCCACAATCCGTTGGGCGCGATTTATTCCCGCTACTGGAAACGCAAGCTTGGAATCATGGACGAAAACGAAGTATAGGACGACAAAAAGGCTTCCGGGCGAAATGCTCGGAAGCCGAATTTTTAATGGTGCCGAAGGCCGGACTTGAACCGGCACGTAGTTGCCTACGGCAGATTTTGAGTCTGCTGCGTCTGCCATTCCGCCACTCCGGCGCACCGCTAACATTAGAAAGTATATCTTCGCGTTTCCCGATTGTCAAGGATTTTCTTGTTCATCAACGAAAGGCGTGCTATGATAGCGAAAACATAAAAACCCAAAGGACGATAATCCATGAAAAACTCCGTGACTTTTCCTCTCGACAAAATCGCAAGACCGCTGCGCAAATGGTTCCGCGCCCGGGCGCGTTCCCTGCCCTGGCGCGACGATCCTCGTCCTTACTATGTCTGGGTGTCGGAAATCATGCTTCAGCAGACGAGGGTTGCGGCAGTCATGCCGTATTTCTCACGCTTCGTCGATGCACTGCCGGACGTCCGCACCCTCGCCTCCGTCGATGACGATGCGCTGCTGAAACTCTGGGAAGGATTGGGCTATTACAGCCGGGCGCGCAACCTGAAAAAGGCCGCGCAGGTCGTGATGGAAAAACACGACGGCGTCGTACCCTGCAAATTTGACGAGCTCTTGGCGCTCCCCGGCGTCGGCCGCTACACGGCGGGCGCGATTGCCTCCATCGCTTACGGCGAACGCGTCCCCGCCGTGGACGGCAACGTGCTCCGCGTCGTCGCACGCCTGACCGCGTCCCGGGAGGACGTGCTGCGCGACGCGACGAAACGCGCGGTGGAGGACGCATTGGCCGCCGTCATGCCGAAAGACGCCGGCCTGTTCAACCAGGCGATGATGGAGCTCGGCGCGCTGGTCTGCCTGCCCCGCGCCGCCCATTGCGATGAGTGCCCTTTGGCCTCGCTTTGCCGCTCTCATGCCGAAGGACTGGAAAACGAACTGCCCGTCAAGGCCCTGAAAAAAGAACGGCGGATCGAGCCGCGCACGGTACTTCTAATTGAACAAAACGGACGCTTCGCGATCTTGAAACGTCCGAAGCGAGGCCTCCTGGCGGAGCTTTGGGAATTCCCGAACATCCCCGGCGCGAAAAGCCGCGCTGAACTGCTCGCTTTTTGCCATGCGGCAGGTCTCCCTGCCAAAAGCGTGCGACGTATGAAATCGGCCCGCCACATTTTCACCCATATCGAATGGATTCTTTCCGGCTGGCATGTCCGTCTTGCGGACACGAACGAAGCGGTCGACGAGAACCGCGCCGCTTACGGAGGCACGCCGTTGCCTCCGCTCACCTGGGCGACTCGGGAAGAGCTTTCCAAAGTTTACAGTATTCCAACGGCCTTCCACGCCTATATGCCTTGACGTCCCCTCACACCTTCCCCACTCCGCGCTTATTCCCATGTATACATATCGAAATCTATAGTTTCCCGCTGGAATTTGTGCTATGATGAAACGCGTTGACAAGATGTCTGCGCGTTTTATTATTTTGGAGGTGCCGCCATATGGCTTACATTAACGAAAATTATTTAAAGCTGCCCGGGAATTATCTTTTTGCCGAGGTCGCTCGGCGCGTCGCCGCCTATCGGGACGAGCATCCCGACGCCGACGTGATACGTCTCGGCATCGGCGACGTGACGCTGCCGCTGCCCACAGTCTCCATCGAGGCGATGCACGCCGCCGTCGACGAGATGGGCAAAAAGGAGACGTTCCGCGGCTATGGCCCGGAACGGGGTTACGACTTTCTGATCGACGCGATTATTGAGAGAAATTACGCCTCTCGCAACATAGCGATAGAGCGGGACGAAATCTTTGTCAGCGACGGCTCTAAAAGCGACTGCGGCAATATCCAGGAAATTTTTTCCAAAGACTCCGTCGTCGCGATCACTGACCCCGTTTACCCCGTCTACCTCGACACGAACGTCATGGCAGGCCGCACGGGCTCCCTTGACGCGAACGGGCGATTCGAAGGTGTTGTCTATCTGCCCTCCACTGAGGAAAACGGCTTCTCGCCCGCCCTGCCTGTCCGCCCCGTCGACATGATTTATCTTTGCTGTCCGAACAATCCGACGGGCACTACCCTCTCCCGCGCCGATCTCAAAAAATGGGTGGACTACGCCCGCGAAAACGACGCAATCATTCTGTTCGACGCGGCCTATGCCGCCTATATCACCGAACCGAACGTCCCGCGCTCGATATACGAGCTTGACGGCGCGCGGGACGTCGCAATCGAATTCCGTTCCTTCTCCAAGACCGCCGGTTTCACCGGCACGCGCTGCGGCTATACGGTAATCCCGAAAGCCGTAACCGCAAAAGCAACGGACGGATCCCGTTACCCGCTGAACGTACTCTGGTCGCGCCGCCATTCGACGAAATTCAACGGCACGGCCTATATCGTCCAGCGAGGAGCCGCTGCAATCTACACCGACGAAGGACAAAAGCAGGTCGCCGCGAATATCGCCTATTACATGGAAAACGCGCGCATTATCCGCGAAGGGCTGTCCACCCTCGGCCTCTCGGTCTTCGGCGGCGTTAATGCGCCCTACATTTGGCTCAAGACGCCGAACAATATGCCTTCATGGACGTTTTTCGACAAGCTGCTCCGCGAGGCGAACGTCGTCGGCACGCCCGGCGCGGGCTTCGGCCCCTGCGGTGAGGGATATTTCCGCCTGACCGCCTTCGGCGCACGAGAGGACACGGAAAAGGCAATTGCCCGCATACGTGAAAAGCTCGCTCTTTAACTTGTCCCTTTTTTAAAGATAGATGGTCTTTTAGTCCCTATTTATGCAAATCCTCCAAAAGGCGTTCTTCCTATGATATAATAAGAGGAAATTTATGTATTTTTCGCGACGTCGAAACTCGGAGGAATAACGATGGTTCACCTGCTTATCAAGGATCTGCAGCCGGGCATGATCTCGACGCAGAGCATATACGACCATAACGGAAAAGCCATCTTGACTCGCGGCACGGCTATGACCCGGGAGCAAATCGACCAGCTCGCGGACACGGACGTGACGGAGATTTCCGTTGTGTCCTCCGACCCCGACATTTCCGTCCTCCCTCCCGACGACGTTCTGGAGGAAGATACCAGAGCCGACGCCATTCGCAAGGTTTACAACACCTTTCATGGGTTGGAAGAAACAGGAGACCTCGATCCGGCCACGCTGACGCCAACCGCCGAGTCCATTTTGACGGACGCCCTCGAAAACCGTGAAAACCTTGTGCAGCTCACCGACATTCGCATGCACGACGATTACACCTTCGGGCACTGCGTTAACGTCGCCGTACTGTCCGCCATCCTCGGCTCGCTCTGCGATCTGACCGGCGCGGATTTAATCACATTGACCATGGGCGGCCTGCTGCACGACATCGGAAAGCTCATCGTGCCGCAGGACATTTTGACGAAGCCGGAGCAGCTTTCCAGCCGGGAACTTTACCTCGTGCAAATGCACCCGGAGGCTGGCCGCATCAAGCTCAACACCCTTTCCACGCCTAACGCCCCCATGCTCGCGACTATCGCCGGCCAGCATCACGAACACATTGACGGACGCGGCTATCCCGATCACCTCGTCGGGGATCAGATTCATCTGTTTTCGCGTATCGTCGCCATCGCCGACGTCTACGACGCGCTGACAAGCGTGCGTTCTTACAAACCGGCCTACCGGCCGCACATCGCTTACAAGATTATGACGAAGTGCTCTCCGGGGCAGTTCGACGAGCATCTCCTGAACCTCTTTTTCGACCACGTCGCCATTTACCCTGTCGGCACCGTGCTGAAAACCACTATGGGTTACGCCATCGTCAAAAAGGCCGAACCCGGCCGCACGCAAACCCCGATTGTCTGTGTGTTTGGCGATTTGAACGGGAGCGTTCTTGAGCACCCATTTACCATCGACCTGCAAAAATTTCCGCCCGACACCGTCACCAGCGTACTCGAAGAAATGGAACTGGTACCGCTGATTTTCCGTATGCGCGTCGATCCCTCGAAATTTCTGAAGGACTGAAGAAAATATTTATAAACAGGCCCGTTGCCGTTCATTTTCCGTCGGCAACGGGCCTTTCGTTTAGTTCAATCTCTCTCTTTCCGCCTGGCGGCGTTTTTCTTCCTTCTCGGCAATCTGCTCAATCAGGTCGAGGAACGCTTCCGCTTCTCTAATCGTGCGGAACGGCCTGACCGCCCAGCCGGGCACCACTTGGAGCACGCGAATCAACGTTTCCATCGCCAATGCTGGGTCCAGCCGTTCGAGCGCGGCGGGAACTTCATCTTTACTGACATTCAACTCATAAGCAAAGTCTTCATAATAGCTGTCCCGCGTTCCAAGCGCTGCCACCGCTTCCTGCGCCGTTTCAAAGGCCTGCGCATGCGGCGACCAGATCTGCCTGACCGGGTCGAGAAACGACCCGACAACGATTGCGCGAGGTTTCCTTCTGACCATATGATTTCAAAATCCCCTTCCAATCGGCGCTTTCGCCGCCGAATCACTAAAAATATCATATCATTTTTTCATCTAAAACGCAAATATGCAACTATACAACTTTGACGCGCTTCCGCTCGCGAAAAGTCACAATTGCGAGGCCAAAGGCTTCGGCCATTTGCGCCGCCAGGCCGATATGCGCACCGACCGTCTCCTTGCGGTGTGCGTCCGAGCCGATGGTCACGTCGCGCCCACCCAGCTCCGCATACCGTCGATAAATCGGCGCCAGCTCTTTCATCGCAAGGCGGTCGCCGAAGCGCCGCGTGTTGATTTCGAGAACCGTGTCCGTCTCGACCACGGCGACCAGCACCTCGTCGATGACGTCGTGCCAATCCGCGTAGGAGATATCAGGCCGCTCGTAGGGAGCGTAACGCGCGATATAATCGATATGCGCCAGCGTGTCGATGTACGGATTCTGCCGCACCATGTCGCGCATCAGCGTGAAATAACGCAGGTACGTTTCCTGTTGCGTCTTTCCCTCATAAGTCGACGGTTCGTAAATGTCGCCGCCGTCGATCAGATGAATCGAACCAATCACCTCGTCAAAAGGAGCTCGGGCGAGAAACGCTTTCGCCATCTCGAGCTCTCCCGGCACCATGCCGAGCTCCACGCCGAGAGAAAGGCGCTCGCCGCACAGCGGCTCGTAAGCCGCCCAATATTCCTCCGGAGAAAAAATGAATTCCTTCTCGCCCTGATAGCTGAAGTCAATATGCTCGGTGAATACGAGACCGATTCCCTGCGCCTCGGCCGCCGCCAGCGCATCCCGCGCTTTCATGTCCGAGTCCGCCGAGAACTCCGTGTGCAGATGACTGTCGAAGATCATTTATTTCGCCTCCTGCGCCGCATACGCCTCGCGCAGCGCAATGGAAAGCTGATCCGGGCAGGAAGTCGGACGGTTCCCACAGCGGGTACCCGCGAAGCGCCCGATCACATGGTCGATATCCATGCCCTCGACGAGCTTCGAAATGCCGCTCAAATTACCGGGGCATCCTCCCTCGAACGACACGCGCCGAATCGTCTTCCCTTCCAGCTCCACTTCGATTTCCCGCGAGCAGGTGCCCTTCGTTTGATATGTATACGAAAACATTGTAATCCCTCCGTTATCATTTCTTTCCATATTATACAACGCCAAACTGAAACGCGCAAAAAAAGAAGCCCCGTTTTTCACGAAGCTTCTTTCATTGCCAATCAGGTTTCGAGGATATAAACGTCGATATCCCGGCGGCCGAAGTCCATGCAGTCGTCGTAACTCTCCATGCAAAGGTCGATCATGTCGCCCTCAATCATGCCGCCGGTGTCCGCCGCGATTGCGACGCCGTACCCCGGAATATAAAGCCGCGTCCCCAACGGGATCACGTCCGGGTCCACCGCGACCACGCCGTGAGTCGCCGGAAGGCCGGTCGCCGTGATGCAGTCGCCGCCGCCGTCCGTCGGCAGGTACGCGCTGGCTTCCATCACCATCACACTCGTATAGCGAAGCGAGCCGCGCGAAGTCTCAACGTAACCTTCCCGCCACTGTGCCGCTTCTTCCTGTTCCACCCGCGCCTGCGCTTCCTCCGCCGCGATTTCTTCCGGCGTGCGGAGCTTGATATAGAGCCCCTTACGAATTGGCACGTCCTCGTTCAGCGAAGGCTGGTACTTTTTTCGGTCGACGCCGAGCTCGTCAAGTAGTCTCCCGACCGTCGCGCGCGCCGTTTTCATTTCCCGCACGGTCCCGCCCATCTCAAGCTTGACCGGCACGGCGCGGACGATATGAATCTCCGTGTCATCCTTCACGCGGATCGTCGACATGCGGAATTCATCGTAAGTCCCCATCGCGACGCCCGCCTCAGCAATAATCTTCTCCGGCTGCGAGTGCATTGTCGTCAGCCGCGTTTCCTGTCCGTCGGCGAAAACCGTGACATGCTTGACGCTGCCCGCGCCCGCCGTCAGCATCGCCGCCGCCGCAAGCCCTGCGCAGATTGTCAATCGGCTGCCGCAAATCGTCTCTCGTATCCGTTCAAAAACATTCATCCAATTCCTCCCAGTTGCCAAAGGCCGTACAACCCGTCGTCCGTCTCCGCAGCCCGACGCATGAACCGCCCCTGGTATACGCCGTCATCCCGGGGGATTTCCCCAGAGCCGCGCTCCTCCCGGAAGCGCCTTCACCGCTCAATCCCCATGACAGCCGGAAACGTTTTTTCCGGCCTCCTCGCCGCGAACCCCCGTCTCCCCTCGCCCGACCTCTGCGCCGGACGCCTTTCTGTTGCGGTGCAAAAATCACCTGCGACTGTATTATACCATTTGACCAATTAGGCTGTCAAATTTTCAGGGAGTCTTCAACCACTTTCATCTTTTTTTCAGCTTCAAAATGGGAACATGGCTCCATTTACATCTTTATTTTAATATGTTTTAACCACTTTTCAAAAAACCGGGGCTATATGCTGTATCACAGGCCCTGCAGCCGATACAAAAAAAGACGTGTCGTTTTCGAACACGTCTTTTTTGTATTTAATTGAACTGCAATTTGTAAATCTCGCAGGCGTTTTTTGTCGTCTGTGCGGAGAAATCCTCAAGGCTTTCTCCGCGAATCTCCGCCGCGTGCTCCGCCGTGATTCGGGCGTAGGCGGGCTCGTTGCGCTTGCCGCGATACGGAAGCGGCGACAAGTACGGGCAGTCCGTCTCGACCAGCAATCGATCGGCCGGCGCCTTCGCGACAATCTCCGGCAGCTTCGCCGCGTTCTTGTATGTCAGAGGACCGTCCACGCCGATATACCAGCCAAGCTTCAAAAGCTCCTTCGCCATTTCCCAGCTGCCAGAAAAGCAGTGAATGACGCCTCGGTTTTTCCGGCCCTCGGTCTTCAAAATCGTCATCAGGTCGCCGTGAGCCTCCCGGTCATGAATGCAGACGGGCAGGTCGAGCTCCCGAGCCAACGCCAGCTGGCGGATAAACATTTTTCGCTGCAGGCCGCGCTTTTCCTCATCCTTTTCCCAATAATAGTCCAGGCCGATCTCGCCGACGGCGACGATTTTTTTCTCCTTTGTCCAGGCGACAAGACGATCGTCGTCCTCCTTCTTGAACGGGAACACGTTTTCCGGGTGAACGCCGACGCCTCCGAAAACATTTTCATAAGACGCCGCCATCTTCACAACCCGCGCCGACGCCTCCATCGTATCGCCGAAGGTCACGACGGCGACGACGCCTGCCTTTTTCGCACGTTCCAGCGTCTCCTCGCGGTCATCCGCGTAATCCTCGCCGTCGATATGGGCGTGGGTGTCCACCAGCGCGATCCCTTCCGCGCCTCGCTCCCACGGGGGAACGATCTCTTTTTTCCCGACGGGCTCGCCCGACGCTTCGGTCTTACGCGCGGCGTCCCGAGCCGCTTTTCGCGCCTTTTGCTCTGCAGCGGCGCGCGCGCCGGGATCGAGATTGTCCGCCATGTCAGCGCACCACGCTTCCTGCGGGCATATCCGTCTCGAGCAGCCGCAGCTTTTCTCCGTCGGAGGCCGCCAATACCATACCGTGGGACACGATGCCGCGGAGCTTCGCGGGTTTCAGGTTCGCGACCAGGATGACGTGCTTGCCGACCAATTCTTCCGCTGTGTAAACGTCGGCAATGCCCGAAACAACCTCCCGAGTCTCTTCCCCGAGAGACAGCGTCAGCTTCATCAGCTTGTCCGTCTTCGGCACGCGCTCCGCCGCTTTAATCTCAGCCACGCGAAGCTCAGTCTTCTTGAATTCGTCGATGGTGATGACACCTTCCACCGCCGGCTCCGCTTTCTTCTCCTGCTTCGGCGCGGCTTTCGGTTTATCCTGTTTTGCCGGAACCGCTTCCTTTTCCACCTCGATGCGCGGGAAAAGCTGCTCCGCTTCACCGATATGCTGCCCCGCCGGAATGCCTCCCCAGCGAGTCTTCACATCGTCCAGGCGCACCGATGCGAAATCCTGCTTCATGCCGATCTGCGCCCAAATCTTCGGTGCGGTCTCGGGCATGAAAGGCGAAATCAGCACGCTGATGACCCGCAGGCTCTCGGCCAGATTGTACATCACCGTCGCCAGTTCCGCTTTTTTCTCCGGATCTTTCGCCAGCGCCCAGGGCGCCGTCTCGTCGATATATTTATTGGCGCGCCCAATGAAGGTCCAGAGTCTCCGAATGACCGGGCTGATCTCCATTTTTTCCATGCCCGATTCATAGGCGGAGACCAGCTCCCAGGAGTCTCCCATCAGGGTGTCGTCCGTTTTGCTCTTCGTCGTCGCCGCCTCAATCACGCCGTTTTGGAACTTTCCGATCATGTTCATCGTGCGGTGCAAAAGATTTCCGAGGTCGTTAGCCAGGTCGGCGTTGATGCGGCCGATCAGCGCGTCCCGGGAGAAATTGCCGTCCTGCCCGAGAGCAATCTCCCGGAGCAGGAAATAGCGGATCGCGTCCGCGCCGAACTCGTCGATCAGAAGGTTCGGATCGACAACGTTGCCCTTCGACTTCGACATCTTATCGCCGTCCACGATCAACCAGCCGTGGCCGTAAATCTGCTTCGGCAGCGGCAAATCGAGGGACATCAAAATCGCCGGCCAGATAATCGAATGGAAACGTACAATCTCCTTTCCCACGAGATGCACGTCCGCCGGCCAGAACTTCCTGAACTTCTCGGGATCGTCGAAAAAGCCCGCCGCCGTCACATAATTCGTCAGCGCGTCGAACCAGACGTAGATCACATGCTTCTCGTCGTCCGGTACCGGAATGCCCCAATCGAAGGACGTGCGGGAAATGCAGAGGTCGTCGAGCCCCTGTTTGATGAAGCTGATCATCTCATTGCGGCGGGACATCGGACGGATGAAGTCGGGATTGTCCTCGATATGTTTGAGCAGACGGTCGGCGTAATTCGACAGCTTGAAAAAATACGCCTCTTCCGACACCTGCTCCACTGGGCGGTGACAATCTGGGCAGCAGCCGTCCTCGTCAAGCTGCAGCTCCGTCCAGTAGCTCTCGCACGGTGTACAGTAAAGGCCGGTGTATTCGCCCTTGTAGACGTCGCCCTTCGCCTTCGCACGGCGGAAGAACTCCTGTACCACGCGATGATGACGCGGCTCGCTGGTGCGCAGAAAATCGTCGTTAGAAATATGGAGTCGCTTCCAGAGCGCCTGAAAGCCGGCGACGATCTTGTCGACGTACTCGAGAGGCGTCACGCCCTCTTTCTCTGCGGCCTGCTGAATTTTTAGCCCATGCTCGTCACTGCCGGTCAAAAAAAACACATCGTATCCCGCCAGCCGTTTGAACCGAGCCATCGCGTCGGCAATCGTCGTGCAATACGCGTGCCCGATATGCAGCTTCGCGCTCGGATAATAAATCGGCGTCGTTATGTAAAAAGATTTGTTCGTCATCAAAGTTCCCCTCCCAAATAAATAACTTCTTTATTTTATCAATCGGAGGTCATAAAATCAAGAAATTGACAAAAAACCCGCCGGAACGGTTCCGGCGGGCAAACGAAAAACATACGGCTCCTTCCCTGTCATACAAAAGCGGCTACTCCCCCTCCGCCGCCAGCACCGCCTGATAGACGTCGCGACGAGAAAGGCCCGTTCGTTTTGCCGCTTCGCGGATTGCTTCCTTCTTCGCCATACCCTCTGTGATCAGCGCCCGCGCAATCTCAACGGCGTCTTCCGGCACGGCAGGGATAGTTTCCGCTCCTTTCTCCGCGCCTCGCACCACGATAACGAATTCCCCTCGCGGAGTATTTTCTTCGCACCATGCCAAAAGCTCCGACAAATCGCCTCGACGGAATTCCTCGAATTTTTTCGTCAGTTCCCGGCCAATCGCCGCCGGACGGTTACCCAATGCGTCAAGAATCGCCCGGAGCGTCTCAGCGAGGCGATGAGGCGCCTCGTAAAAAACCAACGTGTCCGAGCGTTTCGCAAGCTCGTTGAGAGTCTCTCGCCGCTTTTCCGTTTTTCGCGGCAGGAAACCGACAAAGGAAAAACGGGTCGTGTCGAGCCCGGAAGCGATCAATGCGGAAAGCGCGGCGTTCGCTCCCGGAATCGGAACGACACGGATCCCCGCCGCAATCGCGTCGGCGGCTAACCGCGCGCCGGGATCGGCGACGCCCGGAAGACCCGCGTCGCTGACGCAAGCAAGGTCATTCCCCGAGATCAGCCATTCGATCAGCTCCGGCCCCTTCTCCATTTTGTTGTGCTCATGGTAGCTCGTAAGCCTCGTTGAAAGGCCGAAATGCGTCAAAAGCTGCCGCGTGCGCCTTGTATCCTCTGCGGCGATGAGCGGAACTTCCTTTAAAACACGAACGGCCCGATACGTCATATCCTCCAGGTTTCCAATAGGCGTCGCACAGAGGTAGAGCGTTCCGATTTTTCGCTCCCTGCCGCTCTTTCTTTCGTCACTCATAGAAACACCCCAAAACAATAAAGAGCGGAGAGCTGAGAGGAAGATATCACAATCTATCTCCGCTCTTCACTCTTAAGGAAACACTGATTAAGTCAATTCGTGCATCTGTCGAGGGATTTTTTCGACTGTCTAGGAAAATCCCTCGAAGGCGTAGCATCGCTACGTCGAGAGGGATTTGACAACGACAGGCGGAAAAAGACCCGGCAGAGGCGCGGAGGGACTTATTCAGTGGTTCCTTAACTCTCCACTCTATTTTTTCCGTATATTTCCAACAGTTCCGGCGTGTACTCCCCGTCCTCGCCGTAAACCCTCAGCGTCGGCAATACGACGAGGCCGCCGGGCGCGCCGCCCTGAATCGCCTCGATCAACACAAGGTTCGCCGACTTTCCTGCCCTTGGTTCGATGAATTGCATCCGTTTCGGCGCAAGCTGGTTCGCCGCCAGCGCCGCAAAAAGCTCTGCGAGCCGCGCGGGGCGATGTACCATCGCAAATTTCCCATGATAGCGGAGTGCGTAACGCGCCGCCCGCACCACGTCCGAAAGCGTTGCCGTAACCTCCTGACGAGCAACGGCCCTGCCGCCCTGCGCGTGAGGTCCGTCAGCCGCGCCGCCGTATGGTGGATTCGCCAAAACTACGTCAAAACGTTCCGGCGGCATGAGCGATCGGATTTCCCGATAATCGCCGCGCCGCACACGAATTTTTTTCTCTAAGCCATTCAAAAGAACGCTTCGCGCCGCCATGCCTGCCATTTCCCCGTCAATCTCCAACGCCTCGACATAGGCGGCGCCTTCCGCCATCAGAAGTGGGATTGCACCCGTCCCCGTACCGAGATCGAGCACTCGGCAGCTTTTGCCATAACGCGGAAAATGGGCGAGCAGCACTGCGTCCATCGAGAACCGAAAGCCGCCCTCACGTTGAATGATTCGCCGCCCTAAATGCTCCAGCGCATCGACGCGCTCATTCCTCCGGAGTCGGATGCCCTTCATGATTCCCGTCCCGCTTTTCCGTAAATCCACGACGCGGCCTCCCGCGGCCGTCCTCGCGGCGCGGCTGACGGTCATGAGAAGCGTGCTTGTTTCCTCCCCTGCCATCCCGTTCTTTGCGGCCGCGTCCGCTCTTTTCAAAGCGTTCGCCATGCCGTTTCTGCGAGCCCTCATTCTCAACATGCGCGGCTTTCTTGCGGCCTTCTCCTTCGCCGCGCGGCGGGCGGCCCTTTCGCTCCTCGCGTCCGCGCCCGCTGCGCTTGCGCGGACGTTCTTCGCGCTCCTCATGAGCCTCCTCCGCCGTCTCACTCTGGAGCATCGCAATCGCCGCCAACGCCGCGACGTCCGACAAATCCTCCTCCTGCTCGACGACGTCCTCCCAAGACGCCACGATGGTCCGACTGTCGTCCAAAAGGATTGTCGCCGAGCGCCTCTGGGCGTTGATGGAAATGACCTTGCCTTCGCCCTCCATCGTCGCCACCCGTCCGCCGGGATGCGGCGCCTGCGCCTTACGGAGTGCCGACTGTTCGCGCCGCCGTTCGCAGTATACGTCGTTTTCATATTTCAGGCAGCACATCAGCCGCCCGCAAATACCTGAAATCTTTGTCGGATTCAGCGAAAGATTCTGCTCCTTCGCCATACGGATCGACACTGGCATAAAGTCGCCGAGGAACGTAGCACAGCAAAGCGGCCGCCCGCAGCAGCCGATACCGCCGAGCATCTTCGCTTCGTCGCGCACCCCGATCTGCCGAAGCTCAATCCGCGTACGGAACACGGCCGCGAGATCCTTGACCAGCTCGCGGAAATCGATACGCCCATCCGCCGTGAAATAAAAAATGATCTTGCTGACGTCGAAAGTGTACTCGACGCCGACCAGTTTCATCGGGAGCTCCCTCGCCGCGATTTTTTCCTCGCAGATGCGAAACGCTTCCTTCTCCTTTGCACGGTTATCCGCAACCCGTGCACGGTCTTCGTCTGTCGCTACACGCTCCACAGCCTTCAACGGCAGCGTCACTTCCGCGTCCTCGACCTCACGCGGCCCGAGAGCCACATGACCGAACTCCGTTCCCCGGGCTGTCTCGACGATCACGTCGTCGCCCTGCGCGATCTCCATCTGGCCCGCGCCGAAATAATAAATCTTGCCCGCCTGCTTGAAGCGGACGCCGATTACCGTCTGCATTCCGTCCTCCTATTATCAAAACATAGTATAGAGATAGCCAGACCTCTTCACATTCACTCTTTAGGAACCACTGAATAAGTCCCTCCGCGCCTCTGCCGGGTCTTTTTCCGCCT
>CAMHCS010000050.1 GCA_946183785.1 uncultured Selenomonadales bacterium
GGCGGAAAAAGACCCGGCAGAGGCGCGGAGGGACTTATTCAGTGGTTCCTTAAGAGTGAAGATTGAAAGGATGAGTTTATGTTGAAGATTACGATGAAGGACGGAAGCGTTCGCGAGGTGGCCGAGGGAACGTCGGTGCAGGATTTTGTTAAGACGGTCAGCAACAGCCTTGCGAAGAAGGTGTTGGCGGCGAAGCTGGACGGGAAGACTGTGGATTTGACGACGCCGCTGACGAAGGACGGCGCGGTGGAGTTCTTGACCTTTGAGGACGCGGACGGACGCTGGGCGTTCCGTCATACGGCTTCCCATATCATGGCGCAGGCAATCCAGCATTTGTACGGCGACAAAGTGCAGTTCGCCATCGGCCCTGCGATCGAGAACGGCTTTTACTACGACGTGGACATGGAGAAGCGGCTGACCGACGAGGATTTGCGCGATATTGAGAAGGAGATGGAACGCATCGTCAAGCAGAATCTGCCGATGGTGCGCAAGGAAATCAGCCGCGCCGACGCGCTGAAGCTGTTCGAGGAAAAAGGGCAGAGCTACAAGGTCGAGCTGATCAACGACCTGCCCGAGGACGCGTTGATTTCTCTTTACGAGCAGGGCGACTTCGTCGATCTCTGCGCGGGGCCGCACGTCGTTTCCACCGGCAAGGTCAGGGCGGTGAAGCTCCAGAGCGTGGCGGGCGCGTACTGGCGCGGCGACGAACACAACAAGATGCTGCAGCGTGTTTACGGCACGGCATTTGAGAAAAAAGAAGACCTGACCGCGTATCTGACGATGCTGGAGGAGGCAGCGAAGCGCGACCACCGCAAGCTGGGCAAGGAGCTTGACCTGTTCAGCCTGCACGAGGAAGGGCCGGGCTTCCCGTTCTTCCATCCGAACGGCATGGTGATCCGCAACGAGCTGATCAATTACTGGCGCGAGGTGCATCGCCGCTACGGATATCAGGAAATCAAGACGCCGATGATTCTGAACCGCAAGCTCTGGGAGACCTCCGGCCATTGGGACCATTACAAGGAAAATATGTATTTCACGCAGATCGACGAGCTCGACTACGCGATCAAGCCGATGAACTGCCCGGGCGGCATGCTGGTCTACGCGACGCAGCCGCGCAGCTATCGCGACTTGCCGCTCCGCCTCGGCGAGCTGGGGCTCGTTCATCGCCATGAGCTTTCCGGCGCGCTGCACGGGCTGTTCCGCGTGAGAAACTTCACGCAGGACGACGCGCATCTCTTCATGACGCTCGATCAAGTCGAGGGAGAAATCCAGACGACCATCGATTTGTTTGACGAAGTCTATTCTACCTTCGGGCTGACCTATACGGCGGAGCTTTCTACCCGGCCGGAGAATTCGATGGGCTCCGACGAGGTATGGGAAAAGGCGACGGCGGCGCTCCAAAACGCGCTGGAGCATCGCGGGCTCAAGTACATCATCAACGAGGGCGACGGCGCGTTCTACGGGCCGAAGATCGACTTCCATATCAAGGACTCCATCGGGCGCACCTGGCAGTGCGGCACGATCCAGCTCGATATGATGCTGCCGGAGAAATTCGATCTGACTTATGTGGGCGAGGACGGGCAGAAGCACCGCCCGATCATGCTCCACCGCGTCGTTTACGGCAGCATCGAGCGCTTCATCGGCATCCTGATCGAGAACTACGCGGGCGCGTTCCCGGTTTGGCTCGCGCCGGTGCAGGTGAAGATTCTTCCGATTACGGACAAGCATCATGATTACGCCTACGAATTGAAGAAGAAGCTCTTTGACGCGGGCATCCGCGTTGAGGTGGACGCCCGGAACGAGAAGATGGGCTATAAGATCCGCGAGGCGCAGGTTAAGAAGATTCCCTACGCGCTGGTGGTCGGCGACCAGGAGGTGGCCGACGGCACGGTGAACGTCCGCAAGTATGGAGAAAAGGATTCCGCCACGATGAAGGCGGACGAGTTCCTCGCAATGATCGAGGAGAAGATTGCGGCGCGGGACGCAAAGTATTGATGAGATAAAACGGCGACGCCGCGCCGTGAAAGCTGCGGCGCGGCGTTTTGCGCAGAAAGGGGAGGCAATATGAAAAAGATGCTTTGCGGCGCGCTTTTGGGCTGCGCTTTGGCGTTTTCGTCCTTCGGTACGGCCAGCGCGGATTTTGGCGGCGAGATTGGCGTCTATGTGCCGGTGGGCGGCGGCGGCGGATATTCGCGGCAGAGCGGGCCGGAGGAGAGCTTCGCGTCATTCACCGTGGACAAGCTTGTCCATGAGTTGACCGTGAAGAAGAAAAGCGGGCGGCTGTTGATGGAATATCGCGTGGCGAACGGAGGGGAAGAGCCCTATACCGTTGCGCACCAGGACGGGCAGGTCTACGAGTTCCTCGTACTGGATAAGCGCGGCCGGATCCTCTGGCGCTGGTCGGAGGGCATGGCGTTTACGCAGGCGCTGACCAGCTCCACCATCGAGGCGCAGGGGGAAGCGGTCTATAAGGCGGAAATTGAGCGCAAGGACTTCAAGAAATTCAAGGACGACGCCGTGGTGGTGATGGCGTGCATTGTCGATACGCCGTATACGCTCTCGGCGGCGGTGCCGGAAACGGTGGAGACTTCGTCAGGCGGCGCGGCGGTCTTTGGCGCCATCGTGCTGGGCAACGGACGCATAGGACATTGGTAAAAACTGGCAAATACTGGTAAAAACTGGCAAAAAAAGACCGCCCGGTGGCGGGCGGTCTTGCATGAAGACGCTTATTCTTTGTCTATCCATTGATCCTTTGAGTAAACGCCCTTCTTCACTCTTTGGAGTTCGGCGTTTTTTCGGACACGTCGAAGGCTGGCTGCGATTTCGCCGGTGATCTTTTTCCCGCACGCTTTGCAGTATCGTCCGTGACTGATTTTTTTCCCGCAGGCGGCGCAGGGATATTTGATGTTTATATTGATTTCCTCAAGCCGGCCGGACTGGAGCATGGAAATGACCAGCGATTTTTTGACTTCGAGGGCAGCACAGATTTCGTCCACGCTGGAGCGCGGATTGTCGCGCACGTAGGAAGCGATCTCGTCCATTTGCTGCTCGTGTTTCTTCATGCACTCAGGGCAATATTTCCCCGTTCCCGGATTCAGGAAGAGCTTTCCACAATCGGGGCAATTCGTGGGTTTTGGCGCCATCACAATCGACCTCCTTTGAGGCTGCTCCTGCCTTTATTATACAATGTTTACACAAAATGGCAAATTATTTTATGAAAGAAAGGGGATTTATCCATGAAAGTGTTGATGGTAAACGGGTCGCCGCATCCGAAAGGGAATACGGCGACGGCGCTCGCGGAAATGCAGAAAGTTTTTGAATCGGAGGGCGTCGAGACGACGCTTTTGCAGATCGGCAGCCAGGCGATTCGCGGCTGCGTGGCCTGCGGCTCGTGCAGGGAAAAGGGGAAGTGCGTCTTCGATGACGCTGTGAACGAGGCCGCGTCGCTTTTCGAAGCGGCCGACGGATTGGTGGTCGGCTCGCCGGTCTATTACGCCTCGGCAAACGCGACGTTGGTCGCGTTCCTTGACCGCCTGTTTTTCAGCGCGCCTTTCGACAAGACAATGAAGGTGGGCGCGTCCGTGGTCGTCGCCAGACGCGGCGGCTGCTCGGCGTCTTTCGACGAGCTGAACAAGTATTTCACGATCAGCGGAATGCCCGTCGCGTCGAGTCAATACTGGAACAGTGTGCACGGCCTCGTACCGGGGGAGGCGGCGCAGGACGCCGAAGGGCTCCAGACGATGCGGACGCTGGCGGGGAATATGACGTTCCTGATGAAGAGTATTGCTCTCGGCAGGGAGAAGTACGGTCTGCCGAAAAACGAAGAGAAGGTCGCGACGAATTTTATCCGGTGACAAAAAAGCTTCGGCTCGCTGTGGGAATGGAAAAAAGCAATACATTTGGCGGCTCGGAAACGGGCCGCTGATTTTTTTATTTTTTCTATTGACATATCCAATTAAATTGTGTACAATCAATACAGAAAATAAATTTTATGCAATTTAATTTTGTGAAATGAGGTGATGCTATGGCAAAGGAACATCGCAAGCGGGATGTGGTCGTGATCGGCGCGGGAATGGCGGGACTGACGGCGGCGCTCTACGCCGGGAGGAGTGGACTGTCCGTTCTCGTCCTGGAGTCGGAGCTGGTCGGCGGGCAGATCGCGAACGCGGCTGGCATCGAGAATTATCCGGGGATTCTCCGCGTCGGCGGCGGAGAATTGATTTCCGCCGTGCAGACGCAGGCGGAGAGTTTCGGCGCCGTCGTCGACGAGTTCGACTCGATCGTGCGCGTGGAGCTGTCCGGGCAGCCGAAGATGGTTGAGACGGAAAGCGCCGTTTACGAGGCGGGCGCGGTGATTCTCGCGACTGGCATGAAGCGCCGGAAACTGTCGCTCTCCGAGGCGGGCCGTTACGAAGGGCGCGGCGTCCATTACTGCGAGCTTTGCGACGGACAGGCTTACGCCGGGAAAACGGTCGCGGTGATCGGCGGCGGCAACGCTGCGGTGGACGCGGCGGAATATCTTTCCAAGCTGGCGTCGAAGCTCTATCTGATCCAGCGCTCAGAGCTTCGAGCGGACGCCGCATCCGTCAAGCGGCTGCGCGAGCACGCGAACGTGGAGTTCCTGCTGCATACCGAGCCCCGCGCTCTGGCCGGCGACACAAAACTGACGGCGGCTACGCTCTTCGACCGGAAGGCGGAAACGACACGGGAGATTCCCCTGGACGCGGTGTTCGTCAATATCGGCGTCGAGCCGAACACGGCGCTGTTCGCCGACCAGGTGAAGCTCGACAAATCGGGCAACATCGCCGCAGGCGAGGACTGCCGGACAAATCTTGACGGCGTGTTCGCGGCGGGGGACGTCCGCACGAAGGAAGTCCGTCAGCTCACTACGGCGGCGGCGGACGGCACGGTGGCGGCGCTGGGCGCAGTCAAATATTTGCGGTCGTTACAATAAAAAGCAATTTCTGCCTTCTCCGGTAGGGGAGGGCTATCAAAGAAGGAGGAAAAGAAAATGGTTAAAGTGTATTCGATGACGTCCTGCCCTTGGTGCGTAAAGGCGAAGAAGTATCTGGAGTCGAAGGGCGTCGCGTATCAGAATCTCGACATTGAGGAGGATGAGGCGGCTCGCGTGGCCTGCCAGCAGCTCTCCGGCGATTTGATGGTGCCGGTGATCACGGCGAACGACAAAGATTATGTGCTTGGCTTTGACAAGGCGAAGATCGACGCTTTGCTTGGGGCGTAACATGCGCCGGGCGGCAGCGGCGCTCGCGGCGGTTTGCGCGATTTCCGTTTGCGTTCCCTCGGGGAACGCGGCGGAAGCGGGCGACGCGGGACAAAGAGAAGTAGTGGATGCATTTGGGAAGAAAGAAGGAGAAACAACGATGAACGTATATGATTTTTCGGCGAAAAACAGCAAGGGAGAGGAAATTTCCCTCTCGGAGTACAAAGGCAAGGTCCTCGTGATCGTGAATACGGCCAGCAAGTGCGGGTTCACCCCGCAGTACGAGGAACTGGAGGAACTTTACAAGACTTACGGCGAGCGAGGCCTCGTCGTATTGGGCTTTCCCTGCAACCAGTTCGCGGCGCAGGAGCCGGGCACGAACGAGGAAGTGCAAACGTTCTGCCGCCTGAACTACGGCGTGACATTCCCGGTCTTTGCGAAGGGCGACGTGCGCGGCGAGACGGCGCAGCCGCTTTTCAAATATCTGATCAAGGAAAAGGGGTTCAAGGGCTTTGACGAGAGCCATCCGGTGGCGAAGCCGCTGATGGAAGCGCTGCAAAAGAATTTTCCTGAATACCTTGAAGGGGATTCCATCAAATGGAATTTCACGAAATTCCTGATCGACCGCAAGGGCAACGTGGTGGAGCGTTTTGAGCCGACGACCCCGCCGAAGGCGATGACGAAAGCCATCGAGGCGCTGCTGTGAGCGGGCAAAAGGCAAGTCCCGGTACCTGCGGAGATCCGCTGCTCCTCAAAAGTCAGCTTTGCTTTCCCATTTACGCCTGCGCGCGGGAGATCATCAAGGCGTACCATGAGCCGCTGTCCGCGCTGAACCTCACTTACACCCAGTACCTCGTGATGATGGTGCTGTGGGAGGAAAAGAAAAAAAGCGTCCGGGAACTGGGCGATTGCCTCTATCTTGACTCCGGCACGCTGACGCCTCTTTTGAAAAAACTGGAGACAAAGGGCTATATCGCCCGCGAACGCTGCCCGGAGGACGAGCGCTGCGTAATCGTCAGCCTGACGGCAGACGGCCAGGCGCTCAAAGAAAAAGCGGCAAGCGTGCCGCGCTGCATGGCGGAAAAATCGCCGCTGACAAAGGAAGAGTCGGAGACGCTTTACAGGACGCTGTATAAGCTGCTGCATACTTTGCACAGTTCCTAAGCATGAAAAACGACGAGACGCCCTCGGTTCGGGACTCTGAATCGAGGGCGTCTCGTCGTTTACTTGTATTCGAGTTTCGTTTTGCCTTGCTTTTTTTCTTTGTACCCGCTAATATGAAGAATAGGAATCGACAGGGAGGGATTAGCGTGAATCTCGAAGAGGAAATGCAGGCGAAATGGGAAGAGAAGAAACGGGAGCTGGAGGAAGAGGTCCATATCGCGCTGGTGGGACAGCCGGGCGCGGGAAAGTCCAGCCTCATCAATAAATTGATCGGACGAAAGCTTTTTGAGACGGGCGTACATACCGATACGACGGTGGATATGCAGGAGGCGACGTTTGGCACGCTCCGCATCCACGACCTGCCGGGCTATGGGACGGCGCGCTTTCCCGTCGAGCAATGGGTGGAAACGTTCCACCCGGAGCAATACGATCTTTATCTATTCGTGTTCGAGGGAAAGCTCCACGATTCCGACGCGATTCTATTCACCTATCTGAAGCAGTGGCGCGACGAGCGCGAGCACCCGTTTTTCATCGTGCGGAACAAGAAAGATCAGATCTGGGACGAGGAAAAGACGAAAGACGTGCTGATGGACGAGATCGCGCGGGACGTGCGAGACAAGCTTGGCGAGCCGGAAGCTGCGGTGCAGTTCGTAAGCTGCCGGACGGGTGAGGGGATTGAGGATCTGAAGCAGGCGATTTTCGTGGCGGATGTGCTCGGCGTGAAAGCGTCGAAGCTTCGCGCGGAATTCCAGGCGACTTCGATGGAAGACCTCGCGTATAAGAAGCAGCATTCGATGAAAGCGGTGAACACCTATGCGTGGCTCGGCGCGGCGAATGCGGTGAACCCGGTGCCTGGGCTCGACGTGACGCTCGACGTGGGGATGTTTTACAAGCTGCTGTCGGAGATAAGGCGCATCTTCGGCATCACGGACGATATGGCGCAGACGCTGGAAAAATACAAGGTCCTCGCGCCGATCGGTCAGCGCGTTTTCGCGTATGCGACGCAGGAAGGCGTCGTGATGATGATACAAAAGCTCGCTGGCCAGTTCGCTGGCAAGGAAATCTCAAAGTACATTCCCTTCGTCGGGCAGGCGGCCGCCGCCGCCACGGGCTACATGATGATCCAGAAAATCGGCGAGAAATACGTGGACGACTGCTATACGATCGCGCAGGAGATTTTGCGCGGCATCTTGAAAAGATAGACGGGCATAAAGAAACCCACCCGGCGCGGCGGTTTGCGCGGGTGGGTTTTCTTATGCCCGTTTATAGGAGAAACGCAGAAAAGGCCTGGTTGCCGAATTTCATGCCGAGGGCCGTCAGGCGGAAATGCGTCGGCGTTTCCTCCAGATATTTTTTTGCCTTCAATTCTTCGACAGCTTTTGCATAGAGGCTTTCCACTTCGCACCCGAAGGCGTGGGAGAATGATTCGCGGTCGATGCCTTCCGCCGTGCGGAGCGCGAGGAAGCAGAATTCCTCGATGTGCTTTTCCCTCGTGACGGTTTCCTCGGTATGCGCCGGGGACTTGCCGCTTTCGACGGTTTTGACATATGCGCCGACGTCTTTCGTGTTCGCGGTGCGCCGTCCGTCGTGGTACGAGTGCGCCGCCGCGCCGAAGCCGAAATAAGGGCGGTCCTGCCAGTAGCCGAGGTTGTGGCGGCAGAGAAAATCGTGCCGCGCGTAGTTGGAAATCTCGTAGCGGCGGAAGCCGAATTTCGGCAGCGTTTCCGCGAGATAGTCGTACATTTCTTCTTCCACTTCGTCAGAAGGCAGATCGAGCGTTCCGGCGGCTTTTTCCCGCGCGAAGGGCGTGCCGTCCTCGACGGTCAGTCCGTAAACGGAGATGTGCGTGACAGCGAGGTCCATCGACGAGCCGACGCTCCATTTCAGGACGTCCATCGTCTGCCCCGGCAGGCCGTACATCAGATCGACGCTGACGTCCACGATGAGCGCGGCCCGCGCCCAGCGCACCGCGTCGCGAATGTCCTGCGAGGTGTGGATGCGCCCGATACGTTTCAGAATCGCGTCGTCGAAAACCTGCGCGCCGATGCTGACCCGGTTTACGCCAAGCGTCGAGAGCATGGTCATCGTTTCCAGGCTGACCGTGCCGGGATTGGCCTCGACGGTAAATTCATAATTGTCCGCGATGGGAATCACCGCCTGCGTCGTTTGGATTATGCGGGCCAGCAGCGGGACGGGCAACGCGGTGGGCGTGCCGCCGCCGATGTAGATCGTCGACGCTTTGCCGCGCGCAGATAGCTCCGCGCCCTTCGACGCAAGCTCCTTGCAAAGTGCGCCCGTATACGCCTCCATGTCCGTCTCATGTCCGGCGACGGAAGGAAAATCGCAGTATGAGCATTTTTGACGGCAGAACGGGATATGAATGTAAACGCCGTATTCCATATCAGTGTATTTTCAGCACGGCCATGAAAGCTTCCTGCGGCACTTCGACGCTGCCGACGGCCTTCATGCGCTTTTTTCCTTCCTTTTGTTTTTCGAGCAGCTTGCGCTTTCGCGTGATGTCGCCGCCGTAGCACTTCGCGAGCACGTCCTTCCGATACGCGCGCACGTTCTCGCGGGCGACGATCTTTGAGCCGACCGCGGCCTGAATGGGGATCTCGAACATCTGCTTCGGGATCAGTTCCCGGAGCTTTTGCGCGAGCAGCCGGCCCCGATACGCGGCCTGCTCGGAGAATACGATGGTGGAGAGAGCGTCCACCGGCTCGCCGTTCAGCAGGATGTCGAGCTTCACGAGCTTCGACGGCTGATAGTCGGCCAATTCATAATCCAGCGACGCGTAGCCCCGAGTCGTCGATTTCAGCTGGTCGAAATAGTCGTAGATGATTTCACTTAAAGGGATATGATAAATCAGCATGACGCGGTTCGTGTCGAGGTAGTCCATGCTCTTGTACTCGCCGCGCTTGTCCTGGGAGACCTGCATGACCGCGCCGACGTAGTCGTTCGGCACGATGACCGTCGCTTTGACAAAGGGCTCTTCGATGAAGTCGATGTTCTGCGGCGGCGGCAGCTTGGCCGGATTGTCCACGGCAATCATTTCGCCCGCCGTCGTATGCACATGGTAAATGACGCTGGGCGCTGTGGTGATCAGCTCCAAATGATACTCGCGCTCCAGGCGCTCCTGAATCACGTCCATGTGGAGAAGGCCGAGAAAGCCGCAGCGGTAACCGAAGCCAAGAGCCACGGAGGTTTCCGGCTCAAAGACCAGGGCTGCGTCGTTCAGCTGCAATTTTTCGAGGGCGTCCTTCAGGTTGTCGTAATCGGCGCTGTCCACCGGGTAAAGGCCGCAGTAAACCATCGGCGTCACGCCGCGGTAACCGGGCAGCGGCTCCGGCGCCGGATTTTCCGTCGCCGTGACAGTGTCGCCGACGCGCACGTCCCGGACGTTTTTCAGGCTGCCCGCGATGAAGCCGACGTCGCCCGCCGCGAGCTGCGGTACTTCTACGGGCGTCGGCTGGAAGCAGCCGACGTCCGTGACCTCGAACACCTTGCCCGTGGCCATCATCTGCAGTTCCATGCTTTTTCTGATGAGGCCGTCCATCAGGCGGATATGGGCGATGACGCCTTTGTACGAGTCGAAATACGAGTCGAAGATCAACGCGCGCAGCGGCTTTTTCTCGTCGCCGGAGGGCGGCGGGATCAGCCGGACGATCGCTTCCAGGATATCGTCGACGCCGAGCCCTGTTTTTGCCGACGTCAGCACCGCGTTCGACGCGTCGAGGCCGATGGCGTCCTCGATTTCCTTTTTTACCTTTTCCGGATCGGCGCTGGGGAGGTCCACCTTGTTGATGACCGGAATAATTTCCAGATCGTGTTCGAGCGCCATATAGACGTTCGCCAGCGTCTGCGCTTCCACGCCCTGCGTGGCGTCCACGACGAGCAGCGCGCCCTCGCAGGCGGCAAGGCTCCGCGACACCTCGTAGGTGAAATCGACGTGGCCCGGCGTGTCGATCAGGTTCAGTTCATAAAGTTCGCCGTCTTTCGCCTTGTAATTGAGGCGTACGGTCTGCGCCTTGATCGTGATGCCGCGCTCGCGCTCCAGCTCCATCGAGTCGAGCACCTGCTCCTTCATCTCGCGCTCGGTCAATACGCCCGTCCGCTCGATCAAACGGTCGGCCAGCGTGGATTTTCCGTGATCGATATGCGCGATGATGGAAAAATTGCGGATATGTGTCGTCTGCATGAAATCTTCCTTTACAATAAATTGATCGGTCTGATTATATCATTACGACTTTGCACGGGCAAGAAGTGAAAAATAAAAGTTGCTTTTTCAAAATCCACGTGATAAAATACATCGGTAACAAAAAAAGGAAAGGGGGGTGAAAGTTTTGCCGAATATCAAATCTTCGATTCTGAGTGTCAAGACCGATGCGAAGCGTCATGCGAAAAACGTGGCCGAGAAGACCCGCGTCAAGAAAGCGTCCCGCAAGGTGCTCGACGCTGTTGCCGCTGGAAACGCGGAAGAAGCGACGACCCTCCTGTCCGCAGCCTGCAAGACCATCGACCAGGCCGCCGCGAATCATGTCTATCACAAGAACAATGCGGCTCGCAAGAAGTCGCGTCTCGCGAAGAAGGTCAATTCGCTTGCGAAGTGAAGAGGCTTTTGCATCGTAGAGCATAAACCGCCGTCACGAGAGTGGCGGCTTTTTTCATGCGCGCGTTCGTCTGATTGCGGCGGCTGTTCTTTTTTGATATACTAAAATTTATTATGGACCGCAAAGCGGTCCGGAAAAGAGGGAATCGCGGATATGCGGAGAAAGCGCAAACAGAGAAAACGGAGACGCAGATTGATCGTTCTGGCGGTATTGCTCTTATTCGTGGTCGGCCTTTGCGCGGGCGCGTGGCAGCTTTGGAGGTATTTGCGAACGGACGGGGGCGTTGATTCGCCCGATATGCTGGCGTCGCCGAAGACGACGGAAATCATGGTGCTGGGCGTCGACCCGCGAGCTAACGACACGGGGAGGAGCGACACGCTGTTCATCGTCTCGCTGGACGAATCGGCGAAGCGCGCCTCGGTGCTGTCCGTGCCGCGTGACACGCGCGTAGAGATGGAAAAAGGCGCGTATGAGAAGATCAATCATGCCTACGCATACGGCGGCCATGAATATACAAAGGAAATGCTGGAGCGGCTTTTAGCGGCGCGGATGGACAGGTATGTGCTCATCAATATCCATGCGTTTGAGCAGATAGTCGACGCGGTGGGCGGCGTGGATATCGACGTGGAGAAGCGCATGTATTACGAAGATCCGTGGGATGAAGACGGCGGCCTTGTGATTGACCTTCAGCCGGGCGAACAGCATTTGGACGGGCAGCACGCGATGCAGTACGTCCGTTTCCGCGACGAGGAGGGCGACGTCGGACGCATCTCCCGGCAGCAAAAATTCATGCATGCCTTCCTGGAACGGGTGGCGTCGCCGGAGGTCGTTCCGCATATCGCACAGATTGTCCGCGAGCTTTCGTCGGCGGTCGAGACCGATCTTGAGATCGGCGATATGATCCGCATCGCCGCGATGCTTCCGGACGTCAAGGGAAACGGCGTCAGGTCCGAGGTGCTTCCGGGCGTGCCGGCATGGTGGCAGGAAACGAGCTATTGGCTGCCGGACATCCCCGCGGCGCGGAAGCTTTTCGCGTCGCAGATGGGAGTAAATGTGACGCCGGAAATCGAGGCGCGGGCGAAACGGGACGCGAAGGATTACGCGGAAAGCCTGCCGAAAGGCCTGACGGAAGTGAATGGCACCATGCGGATGGCGTCGCCGGAGGAAGTGGCGGAAGAGCAGCAAAAGAATGCGCAGGAGGATCGGAAAAATATTCGCGTACGCGTATTGAATGAAAGCGGGATCAAAGGTGCGGCGGCGGCGTCCGCCGACATGCTTCGGGCTCGGGGCTTCGCGATTGACGACGAAGACGTGGGCAACGGCTCGACCACGGAACGGGCGAACACGGAACTGACCGTTCCCAGGGGGACGAAAGCGCTGTTTGGCAATTTGCCGTTCCCATGCCGTGTGCGTGAAGGGGATGACAACACGGCGGTGCTGCGGATTGGAAAGGACTACGACGATGCGTGAGCTTTCGGTCAGCGGTCTTACGAAGTCCTTCGGCACGCTTGCGCTTTTTCACGACGTGAGCTTTCGCGTGGCGAGAGGAGAGCGAGCGGGACTGGTCGGCGCGAACGGCGCGGGGAAGACGACGCTGATGCGCTGCCTGCTGGGCGAGGAAGAGCCGGACGGCGGGACGGTGCGCATTGAATCGTCGGAAACGATCGGCTACGTGGAGCAGCAGGCTTCCCTCGGGACCGGGACGCTCCATGAGGAGTTTCGGGACGCCTTCTCGGATATTCTGCGCCTCGGTGAAAAGAAAAAGGCGATGGAGAAAGAAATCGGCCGCGGTGGTGCGAACGAGGAAACGCTGGCGGAATACGGGCGCGTCGCCCTCCGCTTCGAGCATATGGAAGGCTACGACGTTGAAAGCCGTATTCGCCGCGTGGCCTTCGGGCTCGGTTTTTCGGACGAGGATCTGGCGGCCAGCATAGCGCACCTTTCCGGCGGGCAGAAGACGCGGGTCTGCCTTGCGAAAGCGCTTCTCAGGGAGCCGGATTTCCTGTTCCTCGACGAGCCGACGAACCATTTGGACATACGCATGATCGAGTGGTTGGAGGACTTTTTGCGCTCGTATCAGGGCGGTGTGCTGCTGATTTCTCACGACCGGTTTTTTCTCGACAGGGTGGCGACGAAGATCATCGGGCTCGAGCATCAGACGGCCACAGTCTACGGCGGAAACTACAGCTACTATCAAAAGGTGCGCGATGAAAGGCGCGCGGCTCTGGAATCGGCTTACGAAAAGCAGCAGGAAAAAATCCGCGAGACGGAGGAATATATCCGCCGCTACCGGGCGGGCATCAAGGCGAAGCAGGCACGGGGACGGCAGAGTCAGCTTGACCGTATGGAACGCATCGTACTGCCGCCGGAAAAAGCGCGGTTCAATTATTTCGCGTTCCACCCGCCGGGCGAATGTGCGGAGCGGGTGGTCGAGGCGGAGGAACTGTCTGCGGCTTTCGGCGGCCATACGATTTTTTCCCATGTTTCGATGCTCGTGCGGCGCGGGGACGGCGTGGCCATCGTCGGGGCGAACGGCGAGGGAAAGACGACGCTGCTTCGGCTGATCGTTGGTGAGCTTTCGCCTGTGGAGGGCAGCGTGAAGCTCGGCAGCCGGGTCAAGGTCGGCTATTTTTCTCAGCAGCATGAAGGGCTGCACAAGGAGCGCACCGTCCTGGAGGAAATCCAGTACGAATTTGGCATGGACGAGGAGGCGGCCCGCGGTTATCTCGGCGCGTTCCTGTTTCGCGGCGACGAGGTGGAGCGCGTGATCGGCGACCTTTCCGGCGGCGAGCAGTCGCGGCTCGCTTTCCTGAAGCTGATGTTGACAGGCGCCAACTTCCTCGTCCTGGACGAACCGACAAATCATCTGGACATTCCGGCGAAGGAGGCTGTCGAGGAAGCGCTGATGGCTTTCCCGGGCACCTTTGTCGTCGTTTCCCACGACCGGTATTTCCTGAACCGCGTGTCGAACGTGACGCTCGAGCTGGAACACGGGCGGCTGACAAGATACGACGGCGGCTATGACTATTATAAGGAAAAGAAAGCGGAGCGCGAGGCGGCGGAAGAGACCGGAAGCCTTGCGGCGAAAGAGACGAAACGGGAACAGCCGGCACGAAAAAAAGAGCCGCAGACGGAAAAAGAAAGACGCGTCGCTTCCGCGGGCATAAGCGAGGAAAAGCGGACGGAACTACTGCAGCGCGCGGAGGCGGAGCTGGCGATGGCGGAAGCGGAGCTGAAAATGCTCGAGCGGGAGATGAACGATCCGGCGCTTCAGCAGGATCCGGAGAAAAGCCGGCGCATCGCCGCGGAATACGCGGCAAAGGAAGCGGAAATCGAGCGGCGCTATGAAAAATGGGGCGCGCTGGCGGAAGAAGCGTAGGAAGGAGGCGGAGCGCGTGGAGGAATTGACGGGCGTTGTGGACAGCGTCGTATTTGACAGCGGCGACGGCCGTTTCTCGGTGTTCCGCCTCGTACCGGACGGGCGGCCGGGGCACGTTTCCGTTACGATTCCTTCCGCCGCGCCTCTCGTTGGGCAGGAAGTGTCCCTGCAGGGAGCCTGGGTAGAGCACCCGCGCTTCGGATCGCAGTTTAAGGCTTCGCAGATTCATGTAGCCGCGCCGACGAGCGCGCAGGGTGTGCTGCGGTTTCTCGCCTCCGGCGCGGTGCAGGGCGTCGGTCCGGCGGTGGCGCAGCGCATCGTCGCGCAGTTTGGGGCGGAATCGTTAAATATTATAGAAAACGCTCCGCACCGTCTCACCGAAGTCTCGGGGATTGGAAAAAAGACGGCGAAAAAGATTTACGAATCATATCACGAGCAGCACGAACTGAAGGAAATCATGCTCTGGCTGGAAATGCGCGGAGTGTCCGGTACGTATGGGGCGCGCATTTATCGGCAGTACGGCTCCTTCGCTCTCGAGGTGCTGGAGCAGGACCCGTATCGCGTGGCGCGTGAAGTGGCGGGAATCGGATTTCGCACGGCGGACGCAGTGGCGATGGCGGACGGCGGCGAATCCGACAGTCCGCAGCGCATTGCGGCCGGAATTCGCTTCGTGCTGGACAGTGTGGCGTCTTCCGGGCATTGCTGTCTGCCGGAGGAAAGACTCGTGCGGGAAACGGCCTCCATGCTTGGCGTCGACGCGTCGCTCGTGCGAGAGACCGTGCGGGACGAGATCGAGACGGGGCGGCTCTTCTTTGAGACCGAGGCCGAGGAAACCTTGATTTATCCTGCCTCGCTCTACGCGGCGGAGACAGAGACGTCGGAAGCGCTGCTCTTTCTCGCCAATCACGCTGAGGCTTTCCCGGTCGAAGACCCGGAGGACTTCGCCCGGGAATGGGAACGCGCCGACGGCGTCACGTTGGCGGAGGGGCAGCGTTCGGCCGTAGCGGCGGCGCTGCGCTACGGCGTGTTCATTCTGACTGGCGGTCCGGGTACGGGAAAGACCACCGTCGTGCGCGGTATGATCGGAGTCCTCGAAAAGCTCGGGCTGACCGTCCGGCTTGGCGCTCCGACTGGGAGGGCGGCGAAACGGCTGGGCGAAGCGACGGGCAGGAAGGCGACGACCGTCCACCGCATGCTGGAGGCGCAAGCGGGAGACGACGGGCAGACCGTGTTCGGTCGGGACGAGGACACGCCCCTTGAGGCGGACGTCATCATTCTCGACGAGGTTTCGATGATGGATATCGTGCTGATGCAGCATTTCCTCGCCGCCGTGCCGCGAGGATGCCACCTCATTCTCGTCGGCGACGTCGACCAGCTTCCGTCGGTGGGGCCGGGAACGGTGCTCGCCGATATTTTGCGGTCGAAGGTGTTTCCAAGCGTGCGGCTTACCGACGTCTTCCGGCAGGCGGGAGAAAGCCTGATCGTCCGAAACGCCCACGCCGTCAATGCGGGGCGTATGCCGGACTGCGCGCCAGGCGGCGCTTTCGAGTTTCGCGCGCTTTTCAGCGAAGAGGAAACGGCGGCAGCGATTGTTTCGCTCTGCCGCGACGAGCTGCCCGCTTTGGGGCTTGACCCGCTTCGCGACGCGCAGGTGCTGTCTCCAATGCATCGTCTCGAATGCGGCATCGATCGCCTGAACCGCCTTTTGCAGGCGGCCCTGAATCCATCTGCGCCTTATGCGCCGGAGCTTACGGCGGGCGGCTTTTCTTACCGCGTCGGGGACAAGGTCATGCAGATAAAGAACAATTACGAAAAAAACGTTTTCAACGGCGACGTGGGCTTCGTCGAGGCAATCGGGGACAAGCGCCTCGTCGTGCGCTACGGAGAAGACAACGCGGCGGAATATAAAAGGGAAGAAATGGGCGACCTTCAGCCCGCATACGCAATGAGCGTTCACAAGAGCCAGGGCAGCGAATATCCGATCGTCATCCTGCCCGTCGTCATGGGCCATCGCGCGATGCTCCAGAGAAATCTCTTGTATACCGCCGTGACGCGTGCCAAAGAACGGGTGATCCTGCTCGGCAGCGACCGCGCGCTTCGCGTTGCGGTGGGGAACGACAGGACGAGACGGCGGTTCACCCTGCTTGCCGCCCGCCTTGCGAGGGCGGCGGAATGAGCGCGGCGCCAAACGGGGCAGGATTCTTTTCTTTTATAAAAAGTTTCGCGTCTCCGGTTCTCGAATTTTTGTTTCCGTCGCATTGCCCGGCCTGCGGCGCGTACGTCGAGGCGCGGGGCGAGTGGTGTCCCGCGTGTCTGTCAAATGCCGTTCGCGTGCGGAGGCTGCCACTGGACGCTTCGCATCAGGGCGTCCTGGACGAGGCGTGGGCTTTCGGCCTTTATCATGGGGCGCTTCGGAATCTATTGCTCCCTCTGAAATTCAAAAAGCGCCGCGACGGCCTCGATGCGATCCGCACATTTTTGGACGAGGCGGGAGGCCGTCTGCCTCGCGCGGAATGGATGCCGGGCGTAGTCGTTCCCGTTCCGCTTTTCACGGGAAAAGAAAAGGAGCGCGGCGGCAACCAGACCGAGATGATTTTTCGGGACTGGCTCGAGGCGCAGGGGTGGACATGGCGGCGCGCGTTGGTTCGCATCCGCGCCACTGAGCCACAGTTCGGCCTTTCCGCCGCCATGCGTGCTGAGAATATCAAGGGGGCGTTTGCGCTGGCCGGCGATGTGAGCCCGGAGGAGGTTGCCGGACGAACTGTCCTGCTCGTCGACGATATCCTGACCACAGGAGCGACGCTGGCTGAGTGCGCGCGAACGCTCAGAAAAGCGGGAGCGTCTGCGGTCTCGGCATGGACGCTCGCCAGCGACAGGCTATGATTGCTGGAAAAACGCGGCACTTGCCGATAATGGCTTTTTGGTATAAAATAATATATATTCATTTGGATCATTGACACAGGAGTGAGCAAAATGGCAGGAAAATTAAAGAATTGTCCGGAATGCGGAAAGCTTTTTATGGATATGGGGGCGCGGATTTGCCGCGATTGTATGGACAGGGAAGAGGAACTTATGCTGAAGGTTTCTTCCTTTGTACGCGATCATCCGCATTCGACGATCAAGGAAATCGTCGATGGCGTCGAGGGGGTCAAGGAGCGTCTTGTACGCCGGATGATCAAGGAAGGCCGCTTCGTTCAGGATGGATTCGACGTCACATATCCCTGCGAGAAGTGTGGCAAGATGATCAATCACGGGCGCTTCTGCTCGAAATGCGACGAAGAGCTGAAAAAAGACGTCATCAAGGCGCAGCAGAAGGCGGTGGAGCGCGCGGTGCAGGCCGTCAAGGAGAAACGACCGATGGGCACCGGGTTCCGTTCGAAGGACATGGGCCTGAAAAAACAGTAAACGGCGCAGGGCCGAAGGGAAAAAGCCTTTCGGCTCTTTTCTTTTTCGTTGTTTAAGGAAGCACTGATTAAGTCAAGTCGTGGCCCTGTCGAGGGATTTTTTCGT
>CAMHCS010000051.1 GCA_946183785.1 uncultured Selenomonadales bacterium
CGAACGTACTTGGCTGGAGACGGCCCGGGAGATTAGGGAGCTGCCGGTTTAGAAAAAGGACGTCCAAACGGACGTCTTTTTTTGCATTTGTATATCTTGGAAAGGGGAATCAGAGTATGGTCTCGGAAAAAATGGTGGAGCTTGGAACAAGAAAATCCACGATACGGACGATTTTTGAGTTCGGGCAGAAACGGGCGCAGGAAGTCGGCAGGGATAATATTTTTGATTTCAGTTTGGGCAATCCGAATGTTCCCGCGCCGACGTTCATCAAGCAGGCGATCTTGGATATTCTTGACGAATGCGAGCCGACGGAAGTTCACGGATATACGGTTGCGCCGGGCGATCCGTCCGTCCGCAAGGCTTTATCGAAAAGTATCAACCGAAGATTTGCGCTTAATATTTCCGAGAAAAATCTCTTTATAACCGCCGGAGCCGCAGCTGCGATTACGATTACCTTTAAGGCGCTGAGCGAGACGGGGGACGAATTTGTCGCCTTTGCTCCGTTTTTCCCCGAGTATCGCTGCTTTGTCGAATCGGT
Source organism: uncultured Selenomonadales bacterium (assembly GCA_946183785.1). GTDB lineage: Bacteria > Bacillota > Negativicutes > Selenomonadales > Selenomonadaceae > RUG12372. The sequence goes on from CAMHCS010000051.1 coordinate 539, forward strand.
CGGCGGGAAGCTGGTGGTTGTTCCGGCGCGAATCGAAGACTTCCAGATTGATTTCGACGCGTTTTCCCGTTCGTTGACGCCGAGGACGAAAGCCGTCATCGTCAATTCGCCGAACAATCCGAGCGGCGTCGTGTATTCTTTGGACACGATCCGGAAATTGACGGACTTGCTTCGGGAAAAGGAAAAAGAATACGGTCATTCGATCTTTTTGATTTCCGACGAGCCGTATCGGGAGATTGCTTACGACGGCGTCGAGGTTCCTTATCTTACGAAGTATTATAAAAATACCATTGTCTGCTATTCTTACAGTAAATCTTTTTCGCTGCCGGGCGAACGCATCGGATATATTCTTGTACCTGACGAGGTTTCGGATTTTAGTCGCGTTTACGGTGCGATTGCCGGTGCGGCGCGCGTGCTGACCCATGTGAACGCGCCTTCTCTCTTTCAGCGGGTAATCGCTCGTTGTGCGGACATGACGCCCGACCTTTCCGCTTATGAGAAGAATGGGAAAATGCTCTATCAGGGACTGACGGAAGCCGGGTTTTCCTGTGTCCGGCCGCAGGGCGCGTTTTATCTGTTCCCGCAGTCATTGGAGCCGGATGATTACGCGTTTTGCGAGCGCGCAAAAAAGTACGATCTGCTTTTGGTGCCGGGAACCGACTTCGGGTGTCCGGGACATTTCCGCGCCGCGTATTGCGTGAAAACGGAAATGATTGAGCGCGCGCTGCCGTTGTTCAGGAAATTGGCAGAGGAATATCGCTGAACGGTAGGATAAATAAAGCCTGACATACAAAAACTGCCGCGGGGAAACATGCAGGACGTTTCTTCGCGGCAGTTTTTCGTTCGGATCAGTCGAGAATAATAGTCTCCAGCGCAATGTGCGCCATGTCGTTGAAGGAGGTTTCGCGATCGGCGGCCGAGGTTTCCACGCCGGTCAGGATATGATTGCTGACGGTAAAGATGCCGAGCGCATCGATGCTGAACTTCGAGGCGACGAGGTAAAGCGCCGCGGTTTCCATCTCGGCGGCCAATACACCGTACGCAGAGAGCTTTGCGAGGTCGATTTCATCGTCGTACAGGCGATCTTGCGAGAGCACGTTGCCGACGTGGAACGGCACCTTTAAAGAGCGGGCGCTTTGGACGGCCTTTTCAAGCAGGGAAAAACTACCCGTCGGCGCGAATGTCGTGCCGTGCGTAAAGATGTTTCGCACCATACTGGAATCGGTGGTCGTGGCCTGCGCGATGACGACGTCGCGGACGTGAATCGTGGTCTGAAGCGCGCCGCAGGTGCCGGTGCGGATGATTTTCTTTACGCCGTATTCCTTGATGAGCTCGGTGGCGTAAATGGACATGGACGGCATGCCCATACCGGAGCCTTGGATGGAGACGCGTTTTCCTTTGTACACGCCGGTGAAGCCGAGCATATTTCGGATGTGCGAGTATTCCTTCGCGTCCTCGAGAAACGTTTCTGCGATGTGCTTGGCGCGGAGCGGGTCGCCCGGCATCAGGACGCGTTCGGAGATTTCGCCCGGAGTGATGACGCCAATATGCCAACTCATTTTGATCGATACCCCCTGCAAATAATTTCCAAATCATTTTAATTATAACATGATCGGTGGGGAAGGTCTACGTGGAAGGTTTTTCTCCCAATAACAGGCCGGCGGCAGTGCAGGCGAGGATTTTTGCGGCGTTAGGCAGCGCGGTTTCGTCGAAATTGAAATGGGAGTCGTGGTGACCGGCGTCGAGATTCGCTCCGATCATAAGATAAGCGGCCTGTCCGCCGTGTGCCTGCACGCGTTCCATGAAGTAGGCAAAGTCTTCGCTGGCGCCAAAATCGCAATCTCCTATGATTTTTGAGAAGACGCCCAGTTCTTTGGCGCGTTTCGCAATATAGGAGGCGAGAGCAGGGGTGTTGCTTCCGCCCGCGGCTCCGCCGACTTTTTCTATGGAAACCTCAACGTCGTACATGGAAGCGGCGGCTTCGATCACGCGCTTTGCTTCGGTTTCCATGAATTCGTTGATGGCGCTGGTGGCGCCGCGGGTCTCAAGCTTCAACAGAGCCTTGTCGGCTGTGACGTTGCGCCCGCTGCCCGCTTCAAGCACGCCGACATTGATGCGGGAAACGCCGCCGGAGTGGCGGGGAATGGCGTGGAGGTTCAGAGCGGCGCAGGCCGCGGCCAGGAGCGCGTTGCGTCCCGCCTCGGGGGCGGCTCCGGCATGGGAGGCGCGCCCGGTGAAGCGGGCGTCGTATTTTCCGGTGGCGAGGAAACCTGTGACATTGCAGGCGATGCTTCCGGTTTCTTTCATTTTGAAGCCGAAATGGGCGCCCAGCATATAGTCCACGTCGTCTACGACGCCCCGGTCGGTCATGGCTTTTGCGCCGCGAACGCCCTCCTCGGCGGGCTGAAATATGAGCTTCAAAGTCCCGGCGAGGTCGTCCTTTCGGCTGGCGAGGAGCTTTGCGACGGCAAGACCGACGGAGGTGTGGCCGTCGTGGCCGCAGGCGTGCATTGCCCCTGCGTGAAGGCTGGCAAAGCCCTCACAGTTTGGCAGGTGGTCGGGGGCGTCTGTTTCGTCGACGTCGTTCGAATCCATATCGAAACGGAGGGCGACGACAGGGCCGGGGGTTTTGAAGCGAAGAGTACCGACCACGCCCGTGAGGCCGCCTTTCATTCGCTCCAGCCAGCGCGGCTCCGCGCCTTCAGCGGCGGCTCGTTCCTCCGCTGCGCGCAGGACGTCGGGCGATGGCAGCCCCATCATCGAATCCCGTGCGATAACCTCTTCTCCGGTCTTCACGTCATAACCGATGGACTCCAGTGTGGCTGCGACGATGGACGCCGTACGAAATTCCGTCCAGCCCGGCTCCGGATGCCGGTGCAGGTCGCGTCGCTGCGCAATCATGGCGTCCTTCATCATGTCTGCGGACTGCATGATTTCTTGATCAAGTTTCATGGTATCGTTTCACTCCTACAGATAAAAGGGGCGCCATCGATGCGGCGTCCCTTTTTTATTCAGCCTTGTGCCAGGAAGAATGTTCCCACGATCAGCGCCAGCACGATAGGAATACCGTTGCGCTTCGTGATTTCCACGGGATTGACTCCGGCGAAGCCTGCGCAGATAATCGTGGCGCCCGCAATCGGGGAAATAGTGCGGCCCAGAGTGCCGCCCAGCGTCGCCATGCTGCCCATCTGCACGATGGACATACCGAACTCCCCTGCGTGGGGCGTCACCGCCTCGTTGAACGCGAAGGTGGCAGCGTCGCCCGAGCCTGTCAGGAAGCCCAGGAGGAACGGGCCGACCGTCGCGCAGATTTTTACGATAGCCGGATTGTTCAGCATGGAAGCGATGAACGCCTTGACGAGGCCGGTGGCTGTCAGGCCGGAGACGAAAACGCCCGCGGCGATGATGATGCCGATGATGGAGCCGTAGGCCGAGCCCATACCGTCAAAAAACGCCTTGCCGATGTCGGCGGGCTTCGTGCGGGTCACGGCCAGCCCGATCAGCGTGCCGATAATCATCGCGTGGGGTACTTCCATCTTGAACATAGGCACCAATTTTGTCGCGCCCAACAGCAAAATGACGATGGGCAGCGTGGGCATCAGCGCGTACAGGTAATTGATTTTGAAATCCTTCTCGATTTCCAGTCCTTCTGCCACATAGCCCTTTTCCTCGTGCATCAGGTAGCCGACGACGGTAATCGCGATCATGGCCGTAAACAGCGAGGCGAAGTTCGCGATGTAGTGGAAGCCGATAACCTCCATGACGTCCACATTCGCGATTTTCGCTACGAAGGGATTATGGGCAAGGCCGGGATTCAGCATGCTTCCGTAAGTGCCGCATTTGACCGCAGCGGCGGCGATGGCAGGGTGGACGCCCGCACCCATCAGAAGCGGGATAAAAATGGCGCCGGCGGCTGCCGCTGTGCCTGCCGCGCTGGGCAGAGCGATATTCACGAGGAACGTTCCCAGTACGACGCCGGGAATCAGCAGCGGACGGACTTTGGAAATGACGTTGGCCATGGCGTTAATCAAGTGCTTGTCGCAGCCCGTGAAGCGCATGACCATAGCGAAGCCCATGCACGAGCAGACGGCCTTGATCAGCCCCGCGTTCGTCATACTTTTCGCGAAAGCGTCCAGCGCCTGCATGGGCGCGCCTCCGATGCAGGCCATCAGGATACCTGCGCCGATCAGCACGACGCGCGCTTCGTGGCCTTTGACCAACAGATAGATGACGACGGCGACAATCACCGCGCCGGTGAACATCATGAGTTCCAACATAACTTTCTCCTCCTAACTTGCTTTGCGCGGGAGGCCTCCACACCTTTTCCGACACGCCGTTTATTACTATATTTCCTGTGCGGCTGCCTGTCAACAGAGAGATCCATGTATACAATATTCTTTCATAAACGGCTTGTCCTGTGTTGGAGGACGAAATACAATAAAACGAAATGTGAAACGGAGGGAACAATATGATTTCTGAGCGGCGGCTGATGGACGCGTTTGCGCGTATGCGAGAATTATCAGGGCAGGGGGAAGGGCCGGGGGTTTATCGGCTCGCCTTTACCGACGCCGATTGGCAGGCGCGCGGCTATTTGACGGGGCTGATGCGGGAGGTTGGGCTCGCGGTGCGCGAGGACGCTTTCGGAAATATCGTCGGACGATGGGAAGGGACGGAACCGTCCCTTCCGGCGGTGATGTTCGGCTCGCACGCCGACAGCGTGCCAAACGGCGGAAATTACGACGGCGTGTTGGGCATCCTCGCCGCGATCGAGACGGTGCGCAGTTTGAAAGAGGAGGGATTTTGCCCCGAGCATTCGTTGGAGGTCGCACTTTTCATGTGCGAGGAGTCGAGCCGGTTTGGCGCGGCGACCTTGGGAAGCCGCGCGATGCTGGGCGAGCTTTCCGCAGAGGACGCGAAACGACTGACGGATAAAGAAGGATTGACGCTTTATGAAGCGCTGAAGAAACGGGGGCTGCGGCCGGACGATTTGGGAAAGCCGCTGTATGAAGGGAAGGTCAAGGCTTTTTTTGAGGTCCATATCGAGCAGGGCAAGGTGTTGGAGCACGAGAAGAAGACCGTGGGAATCGTGACCGGCATCGCCGCGCCTACGCGTTTTCGCGTGAAGCTGACGGGGAGCGCCGATCACAGCGGCGCGACGCCCATGGCGCTTCGCCATGACGCGGCCTGTGCCGCCGCCGAGATCGTGCTGGCCGCCGAGCGGTTGGCCAAAGCGGAGCAAGAGCCGCCGGCGGTGGCGACGGTGGGCGTTTTGGAAATCGCTCCCGGCGTGATGAACGTGATCCCCGGCGACGCGGAGCTCGGCGTCGACATCCGAAGCATCGACGCGGCGACAAAAAAGCGCGTGGCGGAGGCGCTTTCCGCCGCCGTTTCGGAAATATGCAAACGGCGGGGCATTGCATTCGAGCTGGCGCCGATATCCGACGAGCGGCCCGTCGCCATTCGTCCGTCAGTCCTGGACTTTTTGGAGGGGATCTGCCGCGGGGACGGTTGTTCCTACATGCGCTTGCCCAGCGGCGCGGGACACGACGCCATGCACTGGGCCGAACGCGTGCCCACGGGCATGCTGTTCATTCCCTGCCGGGGCGGCGTCAGCCACAATCCAAATGAATACGCGGCGCCCGAGGATATCGTGCATGTGACGCGCCTTTTGGAAAAGGCGGTTCGCGAAGCGTCGAAAAAAAGCGTACGCTTTGTATGATGAGGAAAGAAAACCCCCATGAGGCGCTCTTTGCCATCATGGGGGTTCCTTGTATCGTTTTCATTGCTTTCTCTCGGGGCTTGCATTTTCAGCTTCGGTCTTGGTGGAGACATGGCATGTCATAAAGAACCAGCCCGCCTTTCCGGTCAAGCCCGTATCCCAAAGTAACGAGAAATCCAGCCATCGCCAGGCTCCGAAGGTTACCGCTTTCACGAGAAATACATCCTTCTGCTCATCGTAGCCGTTCAGGAGATACCAATGCCATACATATTCCTGCATGGACGGGCGGATGTGCTGGAGGGTGAGGGCGGGAATGAGCCATCCGCCGTTGATTTGTTTCTTGATGACGTCTTTCGTTTCCAACAGGCGCTGTTCTCCAGACCACGGCGACATGGACACGTTCTTCTCTCCACGGTCGCGCAGGAATTTGCCAAAGCCGTCTATGTAAATCTCCAGCCGATCGACGCCCCCTTCCCTTGGGTATAGATACGGCTTCATGATATCTGCGAAATCGACATAATCCTTGCGTGTAATGTCGTTGAGAGCGTAAGGATAAAGCTCCCTCCTGCCTTTGTGGAGCATGAGGAAGATGCTGCTGTCGCAGGCGGTGATGGCGGCGCATCCCCCGATGCGCATCCAGTTATCTGTACACCAATCCTGAGAACCGCCGTAAGCAGATCCTATAGCGAAGTGAGGTAACTCCTTCTTCATGATGTCTCCTGTGTTTTCCATTATTTCCATAGACGTATCTGTTTTTCGGCCTGCTCCTGGCGAAGAGGCGCGCTTACCATATCATTATACAGGGTTCTTATTCGCAAGCATAGATTACGAGTGCAAAAAATGACGCGCAAGATTGCAAATTGCGATCTTGAAAAAAGAAATGTCAGAACGCCTTACTAAGGTTGCAAAACGGAGACGGCGAGGCATATCGTTCCCGCAGAGCGGCTTTCATCGGCGACGACGAGGTTTGTGTCCAGCGGATCGAGGCCGCGTTCCACGCATTCAACGCTCGCATAATACGATTTCAAGTCGATAGCAATACAGGCACGCCCGTTCTCATTCATCGTTGACGCCCCCTTGACAATAACCAAAAATTTGTTCGCATACAATAATAGATTATATGTTCCAAAACGTCAAGGGGAATCATAAGGTGACATTTCAGCCGCAGCAGTTGGCGGGCTCGTTTTTGCGGTGCGCCCGACGCCGCATGTTTCCGTTTCGCACACTTCCACGAAATCCAGCAGCGCTTTTCGGATATAGGGCGTTTTCAGCCATGCGGCACGGATGGAGAAGCTTTCGCCCAGCGGGATTTGCAGCAGATGGGAATCGTCCCTGTCGCCGAATATTTTCGCGGCCAGTTCCTTTGAGCAGAAACAGGCGCCTTCGCCCGCAAGGCATAAATCGAGGATGGTTTCCATGTTTCCCGAAGCCACGGCGATTTTCGGCACAATGCCGTGCCTGTCAAAAAAGGCGTTTCCGATGACGCCGCTGATGTCTTCCTGCCGGTTCATCATCAGGAACGGGCAGGCGGCAAGCGGGGCGTAGTCGCCGTTTTTTATCCGCCTGCGGTCTTTTTGGGGCAGCAGGGATTCGGGGATTAACAGGCGCATTTCTTCCTCGAATATTTTTTTCGAGGCAATCAGAGGATGATTTTCGTTGACGCTGGCGAATATCAGGTCGAGCCCGCCGTCGAGCAGCCGGGAAACGAGCTCGGAGTTTGTGGTCTCCACCAGCCGGACTCGGATATTCGGGCGCAGCTTACGATAGGCGGACAGGATCGGCGGCAGCAGGAAGCGTCCGCGTGTCGGGGCGACGCCGACGGAAAGCTCGCCCGCCTCGTTTCCGGAGATGTCGTCGAATTCCTGCCGCATGGAACGGTACAGGGAATCAAAACGCCGGGCGTATTCGTAAAACACGCGCCCGGCGTAAGTCAGCGCGAAGTCCGGCTTCCGCCGGAACAGCGTGCAGCCCAATTCTTTTTCGAGGGCGGCGATATGTGCGCTCAAAGTCTGCTGCGTAATATGGAGCTGCGCCGCCGCGTGGCTGATGCTCTTTTCCTTCACGACTTCAAGGTAATACTGCATCGGCAAAAAATTCATCGTCATTCCTCACAGTTTTTTGCCTGTATTATATATCGGATTTTTACAGTTTGCAATCTGATATCGCCTCGGATACAATGACGTCAGAAATAATGATTCGGGGAAATGGCAATGAAAAAGCAAACTGCACTTTTATCCGGCCCGATGGCGTTTGTCGCCGTATATTTCGCCGCGCAATCTTTCGGCGCCGCTGCGGCGGGGGCGTTGGGGATGGCGGCGTGGATGGCGCTTTGGTGGGCGCTGCGTCCCGTCGCGATTGCCGTGACGGCGCTGCTGCCTATCGCCGTGAACGCGGCGCTGACGCTGATCCCGAACGGCGAAGTCATCAGTCAATATTTTTCCGAGATTGTGGTACTGCTGCTCGGCGCCGACCTGATCTGCCTGACATGGAGCCGCACCGGTCTCGACAAGCGGGTGGCGGTCAAGGCGCTGTCGGGCATCGGTACTTCGATGAAGCAGCAAATTTTCGCGTGGCTCGGCGCGTCGGTGGTGCTGTCCGTATTCCTGCCGAATGTGGTCGTCGCGGCCATCCTCTGTCCCGTCGCGGCCGCCATGCTGAAATTCGTGGGCGGCGGGGAGACGGACGCGAAAACGGCTGCGCCGATCCTGCTTGCCATCGGCTGGGGCAGCGGCGTCGGCGGCTTCGGCTCGCCCATCGGCGGCGCGGCGAATCTCGTGGCGATTTCCTATATCGAGAAATTCACCGGCGCCGAGTTCATGTATGTGGATTGGGTGATTCGCTTTTTGCCGATTCTCGCGCTGGTTTTCCTGCTGAATCTCGCCTTTTTGCTGCGGCTGATCCGGACTGCCTCTGACCTTTCCGGCTCCGTCGAATATTTTCGCGGCCTATATAAAGAATTCGGGACCTGGAAGCGCGGGGAAAAGATTGCGTTGGCGCTTTTTGTGCTCGCGACGCTGCTGGCGTTCCTGCGCCCGCTTTACGCGGCGCTGCTGCCCGGCATGAAGCCCGCCTATGTGTTCCTGTCGTTGGGGCTCCTCGTTTTCGTTCTGCGGGACGAAAACGGCGAGGCGATGCTGGACTGGAATTACGCCCAAAGCCATGTGATGTGGGGCATGATGTTCCTGTTCGCCAGCGGCATGGCGCTGGGGCATATGCTGATCGGGACGGGGGCGGTCAAGCGCCTTGCGGAAATGATTGCCGCCAGCGAACCCTCCGGCGGGCTTCCGATGATTGCCTTGTTCAGCGCCTTCGGCTGCCTGCTGACGGAGCTTTCCAGCAACACGGCGGCGGCCTCGATTGCGCTCCCGGTGGTGATCAGCATCGCGGAAGCGACGGGGCTGAACCCTGTGCCGTATCTTTTGATTACGGTAGTCGCCGTGAATTGCGCCTACGTCCTTCCGGTCTCCACACGGGCAATCCCTGTTTCCTACGGTCTCGACGCGGGGCTGCAGATACGGGAAGGCTTGAAGCTGACCATCCTGAACGTGGCAGCCGTGACGGTCATAGGTTGGCTGTGCCTGACGTATTTGCCGATGTTTTCAGAGCTGTAAAAACAGAGGAAAACGCCGACGCATGCTTGATCGAAAAACAAATTAGAAAATGTGCCGAAAAAAAAGAAGTTGGCAGAGAATTCCCGCGCCAACTTCTTTTATTTATATGAGGGAAGCAGTTATACAAAGCGGCAAACGTGATCGACGGCAATGTCAGAGAATCCGTAAGCTTCAGCTTTTGTCAGCTTTCCGTTCAGAATCTTTTCCATCTCGCCAAGCAGCATCTCGCCGCTTTCGGGGATTGTCATCTCTCCACGGATAATGGCAGAGAGGTCGACATCCATATTGTCCTCCATCCATTGGTAGGTGTGCTCATTGGCAGTCACTTTCAGAACGGGAGCGATGGCGTTGCCCGTGGGTGTACCACGTCCCGTGGTGAAGATTACGGCGTTGCATCCTGCCGCAACCATCGAGGTGACAGAGGAGATATCATAGCCCGCTGTGTCCATGACAATTGCGCCCTGCTTTGTCGGACGCTCCGCCTGTTCCAATACCTCGACGATGGGGCGCGTACCGCCTTTGAAAATGCAGCCGAGACTCTTTTCGTCGATGGTGGAGAGGCCGCCATCCTTGTTGCCCGGTGTGGGTTGACCCGCGCGGCAGTCCTGTCCAGCCGCAAGCAAGTGTTTTTCATAGTCCTCACAGACTTTGATGATTTGGTTGTGTATTTCAGGCGTCGCCGCACGGCGTGCGAGGACATGCTCGCCGCCAATCCACTCGATGGACTCGCTCATGATCGTGGAGGCGCCAAGGTCGACGAGACGGTCGCTTAGATTGCCCACGGCAGGGTTTGAGGCAATGCCCGAGGTGGCGTCGCTGCCGCCGCACTCGATGCCAAGCAGCAATTCCGAAATATCGCAGGGCTCCTTTTGCTGCATACCGGCCTCTGCCGCCATGATACGGGCAGCGCGCGTCGCTTTTTCGATGGTTTTTAGGGTGCCGCCTTCCTCCTGGATGCCAAAGGAGACCACAGGCTTTTTCGTCATGGCTTCGATCTTTTCCCGGAGCACCTTGTGGGGGACAGTCTCGCAGCCGAGCCCGATGATGACAACACCGTAGACGTTCGGATTGCAAGCGAAGCCCGTGAGGATTTTCTGCGACATGGCTGTATTTGCGGCGACGTCGGAACAGCCGGTGTTGAACACGATATTGACCGCACCGCGGACTTGGCTTGCCACGATGCGCGATGATTCGCTGCCGCAGGCGCAGGTGGGGAGGATCAGTACGTGATTGCGGATGCCCGCTCGGCCTTCGCTGCGTTTGTATCCCATGAATTGCATATTGCTCCCGCCTTTCTTATTGCACGCTTACATATTCGCTGGCATAGTCTCTTGGAACGCTTTTGAGGTTTAGGTGGGACACCCAATCGCCTTTTTTTACATTCTCCGTCAGTTCCCCGATGGATTCACCGTACTTGATGACGGATGATCCCTTTTCAAGAGGTTTTAATGCGATTTTGTGCCAGATGGGAATTTCCGCGCCGCTGACAAGCGTTTCTCCCGTGCCGCCGATGCAGCGCACCGTGTCGCCTTGACGCGCAGGTTCCGTCAGTGTTGCCACGTTGTCCTTCGCGTCGAGCATGATTGCCTTGATCTCCATTTTCTCAACCTCCAATCTCATTATAAAAAGCCAAGCGTCTTTGGGTTGCTTCGGCTGGGAGACTTTGTCCGAATCACTTATTCTTCCCATAAACTCATTTGCTCCACGGCCTGCTCCCGACGAAGGGGAACCGTTGCCGAGTCCAGAAGCTCCTTTGCACTATCTGCGTCGGACAGCCAAGCTGAAATCAGTGACTCAGGAATCCGCACGGGCGTCCTGTCGTGAATCGGTCGCACGGTTTCGTCTGCAGGAGCAGTGATGATGACGAACCGTCCGCCTTCCGGCTCAGCTTGGTAAACGCCAGCCAAGAAAAGCATTTCGTCATCCTTGCCGGACAGTGTGGCCTTATGTTTTTCGCTGTCCCATTCGTAGAAGCAGGAAGCGGGTAACAGGCACCGCCTGTTTTGAATCAAGTGCCGGAAGGACGGCTTTTCCCATATTGTTTCTTTTCGCGCGTTGATGATGAGGCCGCTTTTGCCTTGTATGCCCCAAGTCATTGGTACGACGAGCGGCTTTGAACGCCCCATGATGATGGCAGGGGCGCGCTCGCCCGGACGGATGTCGCCCACACGAAGGATACCCTCGGACGGAAGACTGCAGTATTCTACGATCCAGTCGTTAACTTTGTCGTTTGCGCTATATCGTCCGCACATAAGGCTCATTCCCCGTCATCGTTTGCTTGTATTGCTTCTATGATCGCTGGATACGATTTTTCATAGCCCTCAAACAGCACGGCGTGAAAACCGCATTCTTGGGCAGCCGCGATGTTGTCCGGCATATCGTCTGTGAAAAGGCATTCTTCAGCGTTCAGATTATATTTCTCGCACAGCAGGCGGTATATTTCAGGATTTGGCTTGGCTATGTGTACTTGATACGAGAATACGCCGCCGTCCATATAGGGAAGAAAATCCAGAACGTCTCGATTAGCCTTGATGGAGAACGCCGAATAGTTGGAAAGGTAAAACACGCGCTTTCCCATGCGCTTGAGTTCCTGTATCCACGGAATGGCATAGTCTTGCTTGTGCATAGCTTGTCCTGCATGGGCGAACGCTCTGCGGATTTCGTTTTCGTGAGCTGGGACAAGGCTGACCGCCTTTTCGATGGCAGTGGCTTCGCCTGTTCCCTCGTCCATTGATACCCAAGTTCCGTGACGCCATATTGCCTGATTGACAGCCTCAATGGTTTGTTTGTTATCGCCAAACAGAGAATGCATATACTCCATCCATCGGAAATCCATCAGCACATTTCCAATGTCGAAAATCACATTGCGTACCATGAAATCGCCTCATTACTCAAATGCTCGGAACAAGTCCCCCTCAATCATCCGCACGTCTTCAATTGGAATCCTCGTCCCGTCCACCATCATTATAACACGTTCCAAGCCATCCAGCTTTCGCACATTGCCGGAGACCGTCACATAGCGGCCTCCGGATTTTTTATCGTCCGGAATGAAATAGGTAACGGCGATATTCGGCTGTTCCTTGATGTGGTACTGGATAACAGCAAGTTTGGCGTTAATCATATCAATCTCATCCTCGCTCAGTTCTTTTTTCTCTTCTGTTTCTCTTCCTGCCTCATGGATGGCCGCTCCGAAGCCCGTCAGTGCGTCGAAGGAGGCAAACTGCGCGGCGCGTTTGATTCTCGCCATCGGCGGATGCGTCCTTGAAATGGGATGCCCAAGGCCGATCATATCATCGTATTTGTGGGGATTGCCCGCTGGCATGGTCATCGACGATGCCCCCCAATCTGTTCGTTGCGTTCCCGTGTCATAGCGTCTTCCTCCAGATTGTTGCATTTAAGTATAGCATTCTTTCCGTATTTGTGCTGGATTTTTAGGACGGCTTTTTGGACAGCCAGTTCCCGTTGCTCCTGTTCCATCGCCCGTATCTGCTCGTCCGTATCCGAGAAAAGGTCGAAGGACTGTGGCCGTTCCTGCTCGTGAGCTTCCGTGGTTACATGGTTGGCGGTGATGTTCACACGTCGGACAAGAAGATGGGGATTCACGATGCGGTCGAAGAGTTCCAGCACCGCTGCGATGATTTTCTTCGCGGAGGAGGTCGGCTTTTCAAGGTTGATGGAGCCGTGGGACGAGGCTGGCCGCATGCGCCCGTAATGGTCGATGGAAAGAGGCCCCGCGTAGGGGCGACATACATTCTTGTCCCGAAGGCTCTCCCGGTCGAAACCGATGTACAGCACCATCTGGTCTGTCAGAAGTTCCTTCTCTACAAGGTCAAGGACGAGAAGGTCGGTCATCTCCCAAACGATCAAGCGCGCTTTGTTGAAGGGGTACGGCTTGGGCAGAACTTGTCCGGAGGACAGACTCTTTGATTGCGGCTTGTATGCCTTGATATCTTCAATGGTGCAGGGATCCCAGCCCCATGCATGGTCAATCAGGAGCTCGGCGTTCACGCCGAAGAGCTTATAGAGAAGGTTCTCGTTCCAATAGTCAGAGGATTTGCTTATCGAGCAGCGTGCGATGTCGCCCATCGTGAACATATTATGCTTTTCAAGTCTTGCCGCCGTACCGGGACCGATACGCCAGAAGTCCGTCAACGGGACATGGCTCCATAGCTTTTGCTGGTAGGTGGATTCATCAAGCTCGGCGATGCGGACGCCGTCTTTATCGGCGGGCATCTTCTTCGCCACGATATCCATCGCGACCTTGGCAAGATAGAGGTTCGTCCCGATTCCGGCGGTGGCCGTGACGCCTGTTTCACGAAGTACTGCCCGTACCACTTCCATCGCCAGTTCATGCGCCGTAAGCCCATATGTGCCAAGATAAGGCGTCGCGTCAATGAAAACTTCATCAATGGAGTACACGACAATGTCCTCCGGTGCGACAAAGCGGAGATAGATTTGATAAATTCGTGCGCTGTATTCGATATAGAGACCCATGCGCGGCATGGCGGTGATGTAAGAGAGCGCCAGCGCGGGATTGATTTTCAGCTCGGCGTCGCTTATGGACGCTCCGACAAGTTTTCGCCCCGGCGCGTGATATTTCCGCTTGCTGTTGATTTCCTTGACCTTTTGGATGACTTCGAATAGACGGGGACGTCCGGGAACGCCCTGCGCCTTGAGCGGGGGCGAGACGGCGAGGCATATCGTTCCAGTAGAGCGGCTTTCGTCAGCAACAACGAGATTGGTGTCCAGCGGGTCAAGGCTGCGCTCCACGCATTCCACGCTCGCGTAATAGCTCTTAAGGTCAATAGCAATACAGGCACGCTTGGCATTATTCATCACTGGCACCCCCTCAACAATAGGCGAAAATGTGTTTGTAAATAATAATAGACTTTACGTTCTAAAATGTCAAGAGGGTCATTTTTATGCGCTGTAAAACATAATCTGGGCATAATATAAGCGCCCGCCGAATTTGGCGGGCGCTCCATGATTATTTCTTCTTTTTCTTGCCGTTGACCAGTTCCTTGAAAGCTGCGCTGGCCTTGAAGACCGGGAGCTTCGCGGCGGGAATCTGGATTACCTTGCCCGTCTGCGGGTTGCGGCCTTTGCGGGCGGCGCGCTTCGAAATCTTGAAGGTGCCGAACTTGAGGAACGCCACCGAATCGTCCTTCTTCAGAGCATCTTTGCGGAAAGCTCTATGGCGTCGAGGCGTTCGTTATCGAAAGAATTACTCCAAATTAAGTGCTACACCGGATATCGTCTTGCTCCGTCAACAAATAGCTATTTTCGTCGATGGCGACTTCTGGCACGCGAGGGGCCATGAGGCGAAACCGGGGGAACAGATTGCCTCCCGCAAAAAGTTTTGGAGGAAGAAGCTTGCCCGCAACGTGGAGCGCGACAAGGAAGTGAACGACGCCTTGACGCAAGAGGGGTGGCTCGTGCTGCGGTTTTGGAGAGCGAGATACAGAAGAACTTGGAGAAATGCGTCGAAAGCGTGATGGGCTACGTCTCGCCATGTGCTTCTCGAAAAACAGCAATCGACAAATAAGAAACGACCGGAGCGCGAACGCCTCGGTCGTTTTTTGCAATAGTATGTCTACAGTCTGAAGCCAGAATTCCTGCGGGCTATTAGCTTTATCTCGGGACAATGGCGAGCTTCTTTCCTAACGGCGCCAGCAGTTTCATGATGGTTTCAATCTGAGGGCTTATGTGTCCCTTCTCTATGCGAGCGATTATCGGCTGCCGGACTCCGGAGAGCTCTTCGAGTTTCCTTTGAGTGATTCCCTTTTCGTTCCGTGCCTTCACGAATTCGCCGATAAGGGCGACTCTCAAATCACTGGCGGCTATCTCCTCGGGAGTGAAAATCTCCTTTTCGAGTTCGTCCCAAGTTCCGCCAATTGCAGCATCTCCTCGTTCTTCCAAATCTTCCAGCGCGTCGATGGCTTCTTTCACTGCTTCGGAATAAGATTTAGCCATTATCTCCACTCCTTTCAAGAAAATCCTTCAAGAGCCGTTCGGCCTTTTCAATCTCTGCGGGCGGCGTCTTCTGCGTCTTCTTCACGAAATGGCTGAGAAGAACATATCCTTTCCCCGTCCACGCTGCGAAAAGAATTCGGTCACTCAATGGCCGGAGTTCCCAAAGCTTCCCGCTGATTTTCTTCATGTACGGCTCGCCGAGAATGGCGCCGTGTTCTTTCAATGCTTTGACATAGTCTCGAATTTTGTTCAGCCTGATCCGACTGTCCTTATCATTCTTCGACGAAAGCTCGACGACGAAATCACGGACTGGCGACCGCCCTTTCTTGTCCGTGTAGATTGTGATTTCGTACACTCCGCCGCCTTCCTTCCTTTTGTTTATGATAACTTAAATATAATCAAAAGGCAAGGGGGGATTTTTCTTCCTGTTGCTTTGTGCAGGCTTTTATGGCAAAATTTTAGAGTAATTGTCATGCTTCTTCGAGGCACCACGATAAATGAAAGCAATGACGCGATATAACTTTTACAGTAATAACATAAAACGGGCTCCCTTAAAGAATACCTTCACAAGGGCGGGATCATCATGCGCATTGCAGTCATACAGGCAACCTCACAGATAAGCAAAAACGGATTGATTTTTGACGCAGTGAAGAAATATGCGTCGTCATCGGAGATTTTTAATTTCGGATGCACGAAGGATGATGCGGATTCATATTCTTATATCGAGATCGCGGTTTTAGCGGGGTTATTATTGGCGAGCAAATCTGTTGATTTTGTCGTTACCGGGTGTTCCTCCGGTCAGGGAATGATGCTGGCCTGCAATAGTATGCCCGGCGTTTTGTGCGGTTATGCGCCAACCCCGCAGGACGCTTATCTTTTCGCGCAGATCAACAACGGAAATGCGATCTCGCTTCCGTTGGGGGAGGGGTACACCTGGAGCGGGCAGGAGAATCTTGAACAGACCATCGCTAGGCTTTTCTCTGAGCCGTTTGGACAAGGGTATCCAAAAGATGAGAGGGAAAGAAAGATCAGGGACGCAAATCTTTTGAAGCGTATCAGGGAGCAGTCGCAAGTTGGTTTCATGGACTTGCTGCACACGCTGGATAAAGAGTTGATTCAAAAAATCATGACCAAGAAGGACGTCGTCGACTTTGTTTTTGCGGAATGCGCCAATCCTGATTTGAGGCAATGGCTCCACGAGCAGAAGAAAAAAACAAAGTAATTGTCATGCCTCTGACGAGGCACCACGATAAATGAAATAGGCATTAGTCTTTTCGTGTTGTCATATACGTGGTACACTCAAGGTATACGGCTA
>CAMHCS010000052.1 GCA_946183785.1 uncultured Selenomonadales bacterium
CTGCATTGTTCAGTTTTCAGGGTGCGCCCCCGACCGACGTCTCCGTCAGTCAGCTCGTTTATATTACCTCGCGGAAAATCGTTTGTCAATCTTTTTTTGAAAAAAATTTATCGGAGTGCTGTATACCCTATAATCCTTGGGTTTTCACCTCGTCCGTCAAATGAGATACGTTATTGATACCCTCGATCATCACATATCCGTCGTCGAGACGCAGGATATTGACCGCCGTATTGTCCTGTCGAAGCGACCAGAGATAATGAAGCGGGATGTGCATCAGCCCCGCCAAAATGGTTTTATTGATTGCTCCATGCGCGAAAACGGCTATAGTCTGATCGACGTGTTTATCGTACAGCGCATATATTTTATCCAAAGCTCGCTTCTGCAAAGCCTGAAACGTCTCTCCATGCGGAATGGCCAGTTCGTCCGGCGCCGTAAACAGCTTGTTCGCCTGCTCCGGCCAGCGCGCCGAAATTTCCTGATATGTCAGTCCTTCCCAATCTCCGAAGGAAAGCTCCCGAAAGGACGGCTCCAAACAAACCGAAACGCCGAACTTCCTGCCCACACATTCCGCCGTCTCTCTCGCGCGATCGAGGTCGCTGGAATAGATTGCGTCCAGGCTTTGCACCGGAAAATGCTCCGCCAGACATTCCGCCTGCTTTCTTCCCAGCTCCGAAAGCGCCACATTCGATTGTCCCTGATATCGCCCGCCGGCATTCCATTCCGTCTGTCCATGCCGCACAAGAATGAGCCGCATCATGTTCGCTCCTCCCTGATTCGACGAAACGCTTCGAGCAGACGCTCGTTATCCTCCCGTTTCCTGACGGCGACGCGGATAAAGCTGTCATCCAAGCCCGGATAATTCGAGCAATCGCGAAGCAATATGCCTTCTTCTTTCATGCGCCCGCAAAACGCGGAAGCGCTGCCCCAAGACGGCGACAGGCGCAGAAAAATAAAGTTCACCGTCGGCCGATACGCCTTGATCCCTTCAAATGCAGTAATCGCATGAAACAAAAATTCCCGTTCCGGCTCCAGCCATTTCAGCGTTTGCTTTTGATATTCCACATCGCCGAGCGCCGCGACGCCAGCCGCCTGCGCCAAAAGATTCGTGTTCCACGGATCCTTCGCCGCTTCGAGTTTTTCCGCCAGACTCGGCGGCGCAACCGCAAAACCGAGCCGAAGGCCGGGAATCGCAAAAAACTTCGTCAGCGACTGTACGACGAGCAGATTGTCGTACCGACCGACAAAAGAGCGAACCGTAAACTCGTCAAAATCGGCACGAAAATCCATAAAAGACTCGTCGACGACAACGCTCGCGCCTTTTCGTTTCGCCCCGTCAATCACCCGCTCCAGCACGTCCGCTTTAACCATCTGTCCCGTCGGATTGTTCGGATTGCCGAGAATCAGGCAGTCCCCTGCTGCCATCTGCGCGTAAATCGCGCGTTCGTCTACGCAAAAATCCTTCTCTTCGCGAAGCGCAACGTACGCAATCTCAGCCCCCGCCGAGATTGCAGCCCGTTCGTATTCGCTGAACGAAGGAATCGGCAGCAGCACCCGTTTCGGCCTTACTGCATGAAAAAAGACATAAAAAAGCTCCGCGCCGCCGTTGCCCAGAACAATTTTCTCCAGCGGAACGCCGTAATGCTCCGCAATCGTTTGTTTCAAGGCCCGCGCGGCAGGGTCGGGATAATGGACGAGGTTCTCAATCTCGTTTTCAATCGCCTGCCGTGCCTTCAAAGAAAACCCCAGCGGATTGATATTGGCGCTGAAGTCCAGCCACTTTCCGCCATTGGGAGCGGCGTCGTAAACATTCCCGCCATGTGTAAAACGTCGATTCATGCCTTCACTCATTTCATTGTAATATTAAATCGCCCGCCAAAAACGTCAGCAGGACCAGGCCCTCGTTCAGCGTCGTAATCGCACCGTACACGTCTCCGGTCAATCCGCCGAGCCGTTTTTCCACATAATTGCCGAAAAACGCCGTAAACGCGGCGCACACCGCAAGACTCGCCCACACGAGCCGCCCCAGCGGGAGCGTCAGGACGAGCGTGCAAACCGCCGCGAAGGTCAACGCTCCGCGCCCCGCGTATTGAGCGAACGCTTTCCCCAGCCCGTCGGGGCGCGCATACGGGAAAAGCGTGATCCCCGCGACCATCATCAGACGGGCGATAACCGGCATGGCAAAGAGCGCGGTCGCCATGACGTTTTTCGGCATATCGAGCAAGATCGAAAACTCCAAAAACATCAGCACGACAAAACAAAAGACCGCATTGGACCCGGTGCAGCTGTCCTTCATGATTTCCAGCATTCGCTCTCGGGAGCGGCCGGAAAAGACGCCGTCCATCGTGTCCATGAAGCCGTCGCAATGAAGCCCTCCCGTAAAGAGCGGCGGCAAGATCAGCAAAATCGCCGCCGTCAGATGGGGCGGAAACACGACGCCCCGCGCCGGAAGCCAGGCATAAAAAGCGTAGGCAAATGCCGCGTATATCGCTCCCAGCACCGCGCCGATCAGCGGAAAGAATTTCACGCTGCGCCCGAAATCCTCCGCTGTCCAGTTGTCCTGCCGCACAATCGAAATCCGCGTCAAAAACTGCAGGCCGATAAAAAAAGCCCTCATAACACAAATCCTCCCGGCATATTTCCGCCAAGCAGCCACAGCGCCGCCGACGCCAGCACGAGAAACATCATCGTCACCGCATACATCATATGAATCGCTAACGTAATATGGCGCGCCTCCAGCGCATGCACAGGGTCGCCCATATAAGTCCGGAAGGACGGCTTGCCGAAATAATAATTGAGACCGCCGAGCCGAACGCCGAGGGCGCCCGCCACCGTCGATTCCGTCCAACCGCCGTTCGGGCTCGGGTGCTTCGACGCGTCACGCCATAATATCCGCCACGCGCCGCGCCAGTCGAACCCTAGTAAAAACGCCGCCGCCACGAGCATCAGCCCCGTCAGCCGTGCGGGAATATAATTCCAGACGTCATCCATCCTTGCGGCCGCACGCCCGAAGAAAAGATACTTGTCGTTTTTATACCCGATCATCGAGTCCATCGTATTCGCCGCCCGATAAGCGACCGCCAACGGCAGCCCGCCGACAAAAAAATAAAACAGCGGCGAAATAACGCCATCGACCGTATTTTCCGAAATCGTCTCCACCGCAGCGCGCGTCGCCTCGCCCTCCGTCAGCTTGTCCGTGTCGCGCCCGACGATCCAGCCGACCTTGAACCGCGCCATCTCAAGATTACCTTCCAACAGATAATCGCGAATCTCCCGCCCCGCTTCCGCCAAATTGCGCGGCGAAATCATGAAGCTCAGGCATACGGCCTGCACCGCAAGAGAAACATATGGATTGCCCGAAAGCGCCGCAAGCCAAAGGATTCCCTCCGCCGCGCCGTACGATACCGCAAGCACGCACACCATCAGCACAAATCCGCAGAAAAATTTTTTCCTGTCGGAATCCTGCTCATGGTAAAGCAGACCCTCAAAGAAAGAAATAAGCTTTCCCATCAGCACGACGGGGTGAAGCGACGAACGCGGATCGCCGATCAGGCAGTCGACAACAAACGCCAATGCCGCAGCCATCATTTCGCGTCCAGGCCCATAATCGCCCGCACCTTATCCATATCGAGATGCGAGCGCACCACGTCGGCCAGCGCGTCATAGCTGCGCTCTTTTTCTGCACGGACGTTCCGGGTGTTTTGCAGCGCGGGGAGCCTTTTATGCGCGCGGATTGCGTTCAACACCGCGCGGCGGAACTCGTCATGGTCGAAAATCCCGTGGATATAAGTACCGAACACGAGGCCGTCCGCACGGCAGGTTCCTTCGGTAATCTGAACGGACGTGTCGGCGCGTCTCGTAATCGTCAACGGATGGCTGTCAGCCGCGCCGAGGAACTCCGTCTCGCCCATGTGAATCTCGTACCCGCGAAGTCCTTTCGCGGATATTTTTTGATCCATAAAAATCCAATCCACACAGTCGGCTTCCACCTGCGAAGTCAGCTTCTCCTCGCTGAATGTCGTCGTCATATCGAGAAGCCCCAATCCCTCAGTGCCGTCCTTATCCGACTCCGTATGATGGGGGTCGCGGATTTCTTTCCCCAGCATTTGGTAGCCGCCGCAAATGCCGATCAACGGCGTTCCCTTTGCCACGCGCTCGGAAATTGCCTCCGCGATTCCCGACGTGCGAAGGTACATCATATCCTCCGTCGTATTCTTGCTGCCCGGCAGCATGATGAGATCCGGCTCTCCCAGAGACGCCGCGTCCTGCACATAGTAAAGCGCCACGTCTGCTTCCCCGGACAGACAGTCGAAATCGGTAAAATTGGAAATTTTCGGCGTGCGGATTACCGCAATCTTCACGTCGCCCTCTTTCGGCTTTTCCTGCTTTTCCTCCAGCGAAACGGAGTCCTCGTCATCGATTCCCATATGGTCGATATGCGGGATAATACCAAGCACGGGCTTTCCGGTCTTTTGCTCCAGGAAATCGACGGCCGGCTGCAAAAGCGAAACGTCGCCGCGAAATTTGTTGATAATCAGGCCCTTGACCAGTCCGCGCTCCTCCTCCGTCAGTAGTTCCAACGTGCCGACAAGGGACGCCAACGCCCCGCCCCGGTCGATGTCGGCAATCAGCAGCACCGGCGCCTGCAAATGACGCGCGACGCGCATATTCACAATGTCGTTGTCGTGAAGATTCACCTCTGCAGGGCTGCCCGCCCCCTCGATCACGATCACATCATAGGCTTGATCGAGCCGCGCCAAAGCCGCCTTCACCGTGTCGAACAGCTTCACCGAATATCCCTTATGATATTCCTTCGCCGACATATTGCCGATCGGCTTTCCCATCAACACCACCTGCGACGAAGCGTGCCCCGTCGGCTTCAAAAGCACCGGGTTCATGTCGACCTCCGGCGCGAGTCCCGCGGCCTCCGCCTGCGCCACCTGCGCGCGTCCCATTTCCTTGCCGTCCCGCGTGACATAGGAATTCAGCGCCATATTCTGCGCCTTGAACGGGACGACGTGCAAGCCGTCCTGAAAAAAAATCCGGCAGAGCGCCGTCACGAGAATGCTCTTGCCCACATGGGAGCTGGTTCCCTGCATCATAATTGTCTTTGCCATGCGATGATCGTCCTCCCGAATTCTAAGGAAACACTGATTAAGTCAATTCATGCATCTGTCGAGGGATTTTTTCGACTGTCTAGGAAAAGCCCTCGAAGGCGTAGCATCGCTACGTCGAGAGGGATTTGACGACGGCAGTCGGAAAAAGACCCGGCAGAGGCGCGGAGGGACTTATTCAGTGGTTCCCTAATGCGCAATGCGCAATCCGCACATATTTTTCCATTCCTTCATTTTGTCGCATTATGCCTTCAATTATAACATGATTTAGCCGTTCGGCAACAAAAAATGATAATTGCGCTTTTCGTGATTTTACAATCTCTCATTTTATGATATAATGCAACACGATTTTCGTTGTACGCAAACGACAACTAGGAACTGTGCAGAAATAAGTTTGCAAATAGAACGCAGGATAAATTTTCGTGTGCCAGGCGGAGGAGGGAGTCATAGCGGTGCTATGGCGACCGACGACAACAACGCACACGGGAATTTAGACAAGTAATATTGCAAAGTTATTTCGTAACAGTTCCCTTATTGCAAGGCTGGGGCAGAGACGTTTTTTCTTCTCTGCTCCGCCTTTTCATTGCGAAAGGCAGAGATTCCATTGAACAAAAAAAGAAGTTCCTTCTCCGGCTCGGTCGGCTTCGTACTCGCGGCGGCGGGCAGCGCCATCGGCCTTGGGAATCTATGGCGATTCCCGTATCTCGCGGCACAAAACGGCGGCGGCTTGTTTCTCGTCGTCTACCTCGCTCTCCTGATTACCTTCGGCTTTACGCTGCTTGTCACGGAAGTCGCCATCGGACGAAAAACGAAAAGCAGCCCGCTCATGGCGTATGGAAAGCTGCATGGAAAGTGGAAATGGATCGGCGTTTTCGCCGTCGTGGTGCCGTTCCTCATCTTGCCGTATTACTGCGTGATTGGCGGCTGGGTGCTGAAATACTGCACTGTGTTTCTGACCGGCCAAGTCGCCGCCGCGTCGGAAAACGTTTTTTTCACAAGCTTCATTACAAGCACGGCGGAGCCGTTGATCTTTATGGCCGTCTATCTCTTCTTGACGTCCTTCGTCGTCTATCGCGATATCAACAACGGCATTGAAAAATTCTCCCGATTCCTGATGCCGCTGCTTTTCCTGATTGTCATCGGCGTCGCCCTCTTTTCCCTGACGATCCGCTACGACGACGGAGCGATCACACGGACCGGCCTTGACGGCTTGGCGGTGTATCTTATTCCGAACCTCGACGGTCTCACGGTCGGCGGTTTCATGTCGCTGCTGATTTCCGCCATGGGGCAGCTCTTTTTCTCGATCAGCGTCGCGATGGGCATCATGGTTACATACGGCTCCTATTTTGAAGATCGCGGCAATATCTTCACGAGCATATGGCAGATCGGCTTTTTCGACACCTGCGTCGCCTTTTTGGCCGGACTCATGACCATCGTGCCGATTTACGTCCTGATGGGACCGGAGAGTATGAACGCCTCCGGACCGTCGCTGCTCTTTGTCGCCATGCCGAAGACCTTTCACGCGATGGGGGGCACGGGCACGATTGTTGGCGCCGTTTTCTTCATCATGGCTTTTTTTGCCGCGCTGACCAGCTCGATCTCTATCATGGAGGCCGTCGTCTCGTCCATCATGGAGAGCCTTTCGGTCTCCCGGCGAAAGGCCGCGATCATTGAATGCGTTGTCGCGTTTGCCATCGGCGCCGTCGTGTGTCTCGGTTACAATCTCCTGTACTTCGAGATTCCTCTGCCAAACGGCTCCATCGGGCAGGTTCTCGACGTGCTGGACTATATCAGCAACGGCCTTTTGATGCCCGTCGTGGAAATCAGCACCTGTCTCTTGATTGGATGGGCCCTGACGCCCGACGTCGTCGTCAAAGAGGCTACGAAGAACGGAGAACCATTCCTGCAGAAAAAAATGTACAAAACCATGATCCGCTTCATCGCACCGGTATTGTTGACTGTGCTGCTCCTGCAGTCATTGGGAATCATTGGATAAATACCGCACCAGTAAAAAATCCACTGGACTCGTTTCCGCGAGTGCAGTGGTTTTTTTATCCCTATCAGATTTTTGCGCCGTGGGCCCTCTTCCATTCCTTGATCTCGGCAAGGCGGGTCTTGAAACGGCCCTCGACGCCCTGCTCCGTCGGGCGGTAATATTCCTTTCCAAGCAGCGAGTCCGGCAAACACTGCATGTTCGTGATTTTTTCCTGGGTATCGTGGGCGTATTGGTAGCCTTTGCCGTAGCCGAGCTCCTTCATCAGCCTCGTCGGCGCGTTTCGTATGACCAGCGGCACCGGTTCGTCAATTTCGCGGAGCGCATCCTCCCTCGCCGTCAAATAGGCGACCTCCATCGCGTTGGATTTTGGCGCCATCGCCAGATAGACCACCGCCTCGGTCAAATGCACCGAGCATTCCGGCATACCGATGAAGTGGCACGCCTGATAGGCCGCCACCGCGATTTCCAGCGCACGGGGATCGGCAAGGCCCACGTCCTCGCTGGCGAAGCGCGTCACACGCCGCGCGACGTAAAGCGGGTCCTCCCCTGCCTCCAGCATACGCGCAAGCCAATATACGGCTGCGTCAGGGTCGGAATTTCGCATGGATTTGTGCAGCGCGGAAATCAGATTGTAATGTTCCTCGCCCTTCTTATCGTACAGCAGCGATTTTCGTGAAATGCACTGCTCGAGGATTTCCTTCGTGACGGTAATTACGCCTTTTTTCTCCTCGCCGTTCAGCACGACCATTTCCAGGGTCGAAAGGGCGGAACGCGCGTCGCCGTTCGCGAAGCCCGCGATCACTTCCAAATGCTCCGGCGCGATCTTTATCTTCTGCCCGCCGAAGCCTCGCTCGTCCGTCAATGCGCGGGAAAGCAGCGAAACGATATCTTCCGGCGAAAGCGGCTGCAAAACGAACACCTTGCAGCGGGACAAAAGCGCGCCGTTGACCTCAAAGGACGGATTCTCCGTCGTCGCGCCAATCAGGATAATGCTGCCCTTCTCGACGAACGGCAGAAACGCGTCCTGCTGCGCTTTGTTGAAGCGATGGATTTCGTCGACAAATACGATCGTGCGGTCGCCGTAGCGGCGGTTTTCCTCCGCCTGCTGCATGACGCCGCGAATCTCTTTTATGCCGCTGGTCACGGCGGAAAAGTCGATAAACGACGACTTCGTATGCACCGCGATAATGCGCGCCAACGTCGTTTTTCCGACGCCCGGCGGCCCCCAGAAAATCATCGAGGCGATCCGGTCGCCCTCAATCAAACGGCGAAGCACCTTTCCCTCGCCAATCAAATGCCGCTGCCCGACAAATTCCTCCAGCGTCTGCGGACGGAGCCGCGCGGCCAACGGCTGCGTCTCCCGATCCGACGCCTCGAAAAGCGAGGCCTGCTCCACGCGTGCCCCTCCCTTCCGTTGCAAGTTCTTCAATCAATTACCACTGCAAATACGGGTTGCACCGCCGTTCCCAGCCGATCTCGGAAGACGGGCCGTGCCCGGAATAGACCTTCGTTTCGTCCGGCAGCACAAGCAATTTTTTCTTGATGTTTCCAATCAGGTCGCGCTCCGAGCCGCCTGGGAAATCGCTGCGGCCGATAGAGCCTGCGAAAAGCGTGTCTCCGGTAAACGCAACGCCTTCGCCGACGAAGCAGACGCCGCCCTTCGTATGACCGGGCGTGTGAATCACTTCCAGTTCGGATTGTCCGAAAGAAATTTTATCTCCCTCTGAAAGCAAATGTTCCGCCGGACGCGAAATCACCCTGAATCCCATGAACGCGGACAGATTCAGTTTCATATCGGAAATCATCGCTGCGTCTTCTTTATGAATATAAAGCGGCGCCCCCGTCTCGTCACGGATTGCATCATTTGCTCCGATATGATCGCAGTGCCCATGGGTATCCAGCACAGCCTTGACAGAAATCTTCGCCTCGCGGATATACGCAAGGATCTGCTTCGCCATTCCGCCCGGATCGATTACGACGCCCTCGCCCGTATCGTCAGAAACGACATAGCAATTCTCGTCGAACGGCATGACCGCAAACGACTGGATTGTCAATTTCCCCATCGTCCTATTCCTCCTCGTCCTCCTCTTTGACCTCGTGGATCTCTTTTGCCGCCGTAGGCATCGTGCGGCTGACGCTGTAGACGTCCTTCACACGGCGGAGCTTCGTCATGATCTGCGCAACCTGTTGGGCATTCTTGACGTCAAGCCCCATGACGACCGTCGAGGTCTTGTTGCTCCGGTTCGGCTTCGCATTGATGGAGTTGATGTTGACCTTCATTTCAGACGTAACCGCCAGAAGATTCGTCAGCATGCCGCTCCTGTCGTTGCAGGTAATGATAATCTGCACCGTATAATCTTTGTCGAGGCCGATGTCCCAATCCACTTCCAGAGCTCGGGAATAATCGCCCGCGTCGTGAAAAATATTCGCGCAGTCCGCGCGGTGAACGGAGACGCCGCGTCCCCGTGTCACAAAGCCTACGATGGGGTCGCCGGGAATTGGGTTGCAGCAACGCGCGAGATGAACGAGGATTCCCGCCTCCCCTTCGACGAGCACGCCGTGGCTGGACTTCTTTACCTCGCCCTGCTGCGGCTTCAATTCGGAGAGCAGCTTGGAAACATCCGGCGCTGTGTTTTCCTTCAATTCCTGCTTGTGCAGATCGATCAGCTTTGTCAGGATCCCGTTGACCGTGACGCCGCCAAAGCCCAGCGACGCCAGCAGATCGTCCTCGGCGTGGATATTGAATTTCTTCGCCACCTGCGTAAGGCGGTCGTTTTTCAGAAGCTCTTTCGGCTCGTACCCAAGCCGCTTCGCTTCCTTTTCAATCAAATCCCGCCCGCGCTCGATATTCTCCTCTCTTGTCGCCTTCTTGAACCACGAGCGTATTTTATTGCGCGTCTCCGACGAAGAAACGATATTGAGCCAGTCACGGGACGGACCATTGTTCGCCTTATTCGTGATGATTGAGACGATGTCGCCATTCTTCAGCTTGTATTCCAGCGGGACGAGCTTGCCGTTGACCTTCGCACCGACGCAGTGGTGGCCGACCTCCGTGTGAATACGGTAGGCAAAATCCAGCGGAATCGAGCCCTTGGGCAGGCCAATGACGTCTCCGCGAGGTGTAAAGACGAAAACCTCGTCGGCGAATACGTCGACCTTCAGCGCCTCGACATATTCCCGCGGGTCGGCAAGCTCCTGCTGGAGTACGACCATTTGGCGAAGCCACGACATTTTCTGATCGTAGGCATTGCCGGCGTTGGTGCTTTTCCCCGTCTCCTTATATTTCCAATGTGCGGCGAAGCCGTACTCGGACACCTGATGCATCGCATACGTGCGGATTTGGATTTCCAACGGATAGCCCCGCGTCATTACCGTCGTATGGAGCGATTGATAGCCGTTGGACTTGGGCATCGCTATATAGTCCTTGAAGCGTCCCGGGATCGGCTTCCACATCGCGTGAATCAATCCGAGCACGCCGTAGCACTCAGACTCGGTCTCGACTAGCACGCGCACGGCGGAAAGGTCGTAAATCTCGCTGATATCCTTATTGTCGCGGCGCATTTTTTTATAAATGCTGTAAAAATGCTTGGCGCGTCCGCGAATCTCCGCCTTCATACCGGCGGAAACGAGCTTCTCGCGAAGCTGCGCCATCGCGTCGTCAATGAAAGCCTGCCGCTCCTGCCGCTTCTGTTTTACGTTCTCCACAAGGTCGTAATAGATTTCCGGCTCCAAATAGCGAAGGCACAGGTCTTCCAATTCGCACTTGATATTCGAGATACCGAGCCGGTTCGCCAGCGGAGCGTAAATCTCGATGGTCTCGCGGGCGATACGCTTCTGCTTGTCCGCGCGCATGTATTTGAGTGTGCGCATATTGTGCAGACGGTCGGCCAGCTTGATCAAGATAACGCGCAAATCCTTCGCCATCGCCAAAAACAGCTTGCGGTAATTCTCCAACTGCTGCTCTTCCTTCGACTTGTATTCAATCTTGCCGAGCTTCGTCACGCCGTCTATCAAAAGCGCAACCTCGCTGCCGAATTTTTCCTGCATCTCCTCGATGGTGAACGTCGTATCCTCCACCACATCATGCAGCAGCGCAGCCGAAATCGCCGCCTCGTCGAGGTGCATATCCGAAAGGATATAAGCCACGTTCAGCGGATGAATGATGTACTCCTCGCCGGACGCGCGCTTCTGTCCCTCGTGCGCTTCCCGCGCCAGCTCATAGGCGTTGGAGATCAAATCCACATTTGCGCCCGGCTGCGTGTGTTTGACCTCGGAAATTATATCGTCTATCGTAATCGGTTTTGGCTTCGTCATAGGGTCCACCCCGTTGTGTATTGTCTGTAATCGTATCTTTTATTATAACACATGGCAAAGAAAAAGGGCAAAAGATGACAAGTAAATTTGCGCACGTGGATGCGCAAAAGCTCTCTTATCTTGTCCCCCGAAAGCAGAAAAGGACTGTCACAGGATGCGACAGCCCCTTTTCCGCTTAATTTTAAGAAAATAATTCCTCATCTCAAATTATTGCCATATAAGTCTTTACCACGAGTACCGAAGCGAAATGCTCGCAGTTACGTCCTGATCGTGGGCGCCCTGCGCGAGGCCGATTTCCCCGCCGACGCGCCAGCGGTCGCCCAGCGCCTGACTGCCGTAAATCCCCGCGAGGAATCTCGTCTTGTCCATCGAGGCGCTCCGCAGCGTGAATTTCTGCCCGATCCCCATGAGGTTCGCTTTGCATTCCATGCTGTCGCCCCCCAATACCTGCGAGACGCCCAGCTCGAATTCCACATAGCCGTCCTTGCCGAAGTCCCGCGCGAAGTCCCAGCCTGCCGCCGCAGCCGTGTAGGTATTGCTGGCGCTGTCCACCGACTGCCCGAATTCATAGGCGCCGTTTTCGGTGTAGCTTCCCTGCCGGTAATGCACCGCCTGGAAGGAAACGAAGGGTTTGTGGTGCCAGCCCTGTTTCCCGTAGCTGAGGTCGTAGGTGTAGCGCCCGTCGAATTCGATGGTATGGCTGTTGTAATCCGCGTCGGCGTTGTAATGTTCTCCCGCGAAGAAGTGACGTGACTGGTCGTGTTTCTGCCAGCCGCCCCCGAGGTAAAGGAAGGCGCTCTGCGGCCCTACCCGCCAGTCGCCGTAGACGCCGAATCGGCTGTCTTTTGTATCCCTGTGGTCGCTCTCCCCGCCGTAGGATTCGCTGTTGTATGAAAAGAGCGCGCCCAGTTTCCACTGCGGGCTGATCGAGAAATCCGCGCCCACGGTGGTAGCGAAGCCGTTGCCGGTGACGTCGCCGTCTCTGTAGCTACCCCAGCCTTTCGCGAATTTGAACCAGAGCCCGCCGCCTTCGCTGAGCTCCACCGGGACGATCATGTCGAGGCCGGGGTCCACGGCGGAGACGGACGGTTTCGGCGCTGTCGCCGCGTAACGGCTGACGAGGTTTTCCATCGGGACGGTGACCGGCACATTTGCCTGATGGGTCAAAAAACGATGGCGCGCCGCCAGCGCGTCCATGACGGTGTTCCGCCGCATGACGAGGGAGGCGTCCGTCGCCGGACCGGTGGAGATGTCCGTGAGGGCGGCCCTGCCGTGTTCTTCGCCGAGGGAGAAGAGGGTTCCTAGCCGTCCCCGCCCTTCCTTGTCCTCGACGTCATAGATGTGGTCGAGGCTGTTGAAGACGGCGGTCTGGTTTTCGTCGAGGGGGCCGAGGTTGTTGGCGGGGGCGAGGGTGACTGTCCCCCCGTCGATAGAGCCGATATTCATGAAGGCGGAGAAATAGTCTCCCGCTTTGGCGTCCATCTCGCCCGTGACGGAGTCCGCGAAGAGGAATGTGTATTCATGGTTCAGGAGATAGGTTTCCCCTTCGAAGGTCACCAGCTTCGTCCCGCCGATTTCCGCCTTGCCTCTCACGTCGATCAGGTAGTTCTTCTCCCCGTCGTCGTATGTTTCGAGGCCGATGGATCCGTCGGAATAAAGATCTCCCGTGATCTCCATGTCGCCGTCGTCGGAGGCCATGATCATGCCGTGGTTGATGAACTTTCCCATCCCTTCATCGACAAATCCGGGCGGCATTCTGTCGCTCATATCGTTCACTTTGTAGCTTCCGCCGATGAGGTTTGCGTCTTCCGCCACTTCCACGCTTACCACGTCCGCCGAGCCGCCGTAAAAAAGCGTGCCGTCGTTGACAAACATTTTCATATTGTCCTCGCCGGTGATATTTCCGGTATAGGTCATATCCGCGTTGAAGTTCAGGTCCGTCACAAGGTCGGGGATATAATCGGAATACTCATATCCTTTTTCTCCCCTTTTATCCTCTCCGTACTGAATCCCAAGTCCGAGATAGCTGCCTTCGCTTGCCTTCTCACCGAACTGCTTCCAGTCAGAAGTGATATTTCCTCTTATACTTGCGCCTTCATTGACATTTATATTCTTTACGAAAGCATTCTTTGCGATGTAGACGGCGTTTTCTCCGCCAACCAGGGCGCCCGACAGATTGTAGTTTTCCACCATGGCTCCGTCAAGCTCGTTCCTGGCCGCGTTGTACTCAGTTACATGCATATCTGTGATATCACGATTTTCCACCTCGGATATTTCACCGGTACCCGATTTTACTTCCCTCTTATAACGGATATAGGAGCCTCTGTACTCATCGCCGGCTCCGTTGGTACTGGAGCCGAAATCAAAGCGGATACCCGTTCCGCCCCTGCCGCTTGCCGTAACAGTACCTGCCTGGTTCACGGTCTGACCGCTGCCGTAAGCGATAAGGATACCGTTTCCCCGATAGCCGTCGGCATGAATTTCGGTTTTCTCAGGGATAATAAGGGTATTGCCCATACCGTCCACACGCACGCCCGTTGCGCCTGTACCCCGTGTCAGGATATTGGCGGACTGGGTTACCGTATTGTCCGACCCATATATATGCAGGCCGACGCCGAGCGGAACAGCGCTGTATGTATTTTCCAGATACGCCGTACCGTCGGCGTTCCGCGCGAAATATCCGTTGGTATTATCAATCATCCATCCGCTGCCGTAAACAGACCTTCCGAAGTACGCCCTGCGGTCAATCTTGTATCCCATGTCCTGCATGACAGCCAGCTCTGCCTCCAGGAAGGTGGTGTAATTGCTGTATACTCTGTGACTCATCATGCCTGCGGTTTGCAGATGAGAGCCGTCAAAGCCGGAAACCCCTCCCCAGGCCGTCACAGGAAGCGCTGAGCGGCCGAAGAATGTAGCGCCGCCAAGAGCATCCCTGACATTATCCCCAACGAAATAAGCATATCCTTTTCCGTCGGAGCTGATAGACGCGCTCACCAGGAATACATCTTTTTCGGAGTAACCTTCAGGCAGATTCGTCGGGGTAGAAATAACCATGCCGGGCTTTGCCATTTTCCCTGCCTGATCCATAAGATGCAGCTGCCATGAATCCTTTGCGGTCATCCACCGATGCAGCATGAAATACCTTTCTCCGTATATTACTTTCGTTTCTGTTAAAAAGTTGATTCCCAAAGCATGTCCTATCTCATGACGGATGGTGCCTACGAAGTCCGCCGCCTGCTCGTTGGTAGGAAGCACCGTATCCGTATCCACCCACCAGCCGTACTCTGCTGCGCCGTCACCTATGGTACGTTCAGCTCCCATATATTTTCCTATGTATATTCTGCTGTACCCGTAATCGCCTGCCGGCAGATTCGTGCCGTGCGCATCAATATCATCCTGGTCAATTACCGAAAGCTCTTTCCCATGCTGGAGCTGGTTTGTAACAAATTCTTCGTAATCCACATAATCATTTTTGTCGCCGGTGGCTCTTACCGAAGTGGAGTCCGCCGAAGCATTCTTTTCTTCATAAGTAGTAACATACAGTGTCCATGTATCTTTGTTTTTTGCCCTGTCGCCAATTATATCCGTCCAATAGGCCGCACCCGATACAGTTGCCTTTTGAAGCATCTCTGAAAGGGTATAGATCGCCGGCTGTACGAACCAATAGCTCTTCTTGCCTTCTCCGCCTTTATCACCTAATCCCACACCCTCCGGGA
This sequence comes from uncultured Selenomonadales bacterium, assembly GCA_946183785.1. Lineage (GTDB taxonomy): Bacteria > Bacillota > Negativicutes > Selenomonadales > Selenomonadaceae > RUG12372. The sequence continues at coordinate 15,138 of CAMHCS010000052.1, forward strand.
AAAAACCAATCTCTGCGAATTTTTCGCCATTGTGGTACACGGTCTCAACAGGCACCTCTGTGTCATCCGCCAGCGCATGCGAAGGCAACACGGAAAGCCCCGCAAGAATCGCCGCCGTCAGCATACAAAACCGTTTGCGTATAAAATTCCTTGTCCTTTTCATGGCGTTGCTCCTCTGCGCCGATTTTCCTTTATCTTAACGACGATTCGTATTACAAGAAAATATATTTCATAATAAACAGCACCGTCAGCACATACATGAGCGGCGTGACTTTGTTCAGCTTGCCCGTCAGGAGATGGAGCAACGTGTAAAAAATGACGCCGAAGGCAATGCCCTCGGAAATCGAGTAGGAGAACGCCATCGCGGCAATGGCGATGAACGAAGGAACAGCCTCCGTATAGTCCGTGAACCAGTCGATGTCCTTGACCTGCTGCATCATCAGGAAGCCGACCATGATCAGCGCAGGCGCGGTGGCAAAGGCCGGGATCGCGAGGAACAGCGGCGAGAAGAACAGCGCCAGCAGGAAAAGTCCAGCCGTCACAATGGAGGAAAGCCCCGTGCGCCCGCCCTCGGCGATGCCCGCCGAAGACTCGACGAAAGAGGAAATCGTCGACGTCCCCAAGAGCGCGCCCACTGTCGTACCAACGGCGTCGGCCATGAGAATATTCCGAATGCCGGGCAGCCTTCCGTCCTCGTCCAGCAGATTCGCTTTCGACGCGCAGCCGATGACCGTGCCCAGCGTGTCGAACATATCCACAAACAGGAACGCCATCAGAATCGTGAGAAAATTGACGTTCAGGATCGAGCCGAAATCAAGCTGCATGAACGTCGGCGCCATGGACGCGGGCATCGCGACAATACCCGATGGGAACAGGCTGAAAAAGCCCTTTGACGGGTCGGGAATATAAAATCCCGTAAGCTGGCAAATCATGCCCATGCCCCAAGTGACCAATATGCCCCAAAGAACGCTGCCTTTGATATTTTTCGCCATCATCACCGCCATCAGTACGAGGCCAATCAGCGCCAAAAACACCGTGACGCCTTCCGTGCGGAACGTCCCGTCCGCCAGCGCCTTGCTGAACGGATAGAGCTTCACCAGCGTCGGTCCGTCCACGACGATATGGGCGTTCTGGAAACCGATGAAGCAGATGAAAAGCCCGATGCCGACGGAAACCGCAGTCTTAAGCTGGCGCGGAATCGCGTCGAAAATCGCCTCACGGACATTTGTCAGTGAAAGCACGATAAAAATGATACCTTCGACAAAGACCGCCGCCAAGCCCTGCTGCCAGGTGTAGCCCATGCCGATGACCACGGTGAACGCGAAGTACGCGTTGAGCCCCATGGCCGCCGAAAGCGCCAGCGGCATATTTGCGAAAATTGCCATGCAAAGCGTGCCTAGCGCCGACGAAAGTGCCGTCGCCGTGAAGACCGCTCCCGCGTCCATGCCCGCCGCGCTCAGGATGTTCGGATTGACCGCGAGAATGTACGCCATCGTCATGAACGTAGTAAGGCCTGCCATCGCCTCCGTGTGTATGTCGGTTCCCCGCTCCTTCAGCTTGAAAAACTGTTCCATTGGTTTATCCCCCCATAGCTCTTATTATAACGCCTTAGTTCCAATTTTGTCGACAGACAAAATACCCCTCAGCGGCGTTTCATCGAAGCAAAGCTTCGATATAACGCCTTAGTTCCAATTTTGTCGACAGACAAAATACTCCTTAGCGGCGTTT
>CAMHCS010000053.1 GCA_946183785.1 uncultured Selenomonadales bacterium
GTGGATAGTTTGTTTTATTTTACCACTTTGGCGACCTTTTTCGGTGTTTCCTTAAGTCAATTCGTGCATCTGTCGAGGGATTTTTTCGACTGTCTAGGAAAATCCCTCGAAGGCGTAGCATCGCTACGTCGAGAGGGATTTGACAACGACAGGCGGAAAAAGACCCGGCAGAGGCGCGGAGGGACTTATTCAGTGGTTCCTTAACCAACACTTCAACAAGGCGTTCGGCAGGAGGGAGATGCAAACTCCCTCCTGCCTTCGATATACACCTCCGCCTATAGAGGCGGGAGACATCTCAGCCTTGTTATAAAACACGGCATCCCCGGCCACGTTCGAAAACAGGCCGGGGATGCCGATTCTTCCATGCAAGGGAATCGCCAAAAGCCATCATCCCCGCAAGGCGGAGATGCAAGCGCACATTTTCAGCGTCGTCCTCAATATTTGAACTTTTTCAGCGAAGTCTGGAGCTCGTCGGCAAGCTTCGACAGCGAATCGCTGGCGCGGGCGATCTCGCTGGCAGACGCGGACTGCTCCTGCGTAGCCGCGCTGACCGTCTGCATTTCGTCGGAAACGCGCTGTCCCTGTTTCGCGATGTTGTCGATCTCCCTCGAAATATTGTTGGCGTCCCGCGAAGCCTGGTTGACCTCGCCCGCCATGTCCTGCGCCTCATGGCGCACCTCGTTGACGAGCTTCTCGATTTGCTCGAAGGTCTCCCGAAGCGCGCTGACAGAACGCGCGCCCTCCGCAACCGCCGTGGAACCGAGCTGCATCGAGCTGACCGCCGAATGGGTGTCGTCCTGAATGCTCCGGATCAGGTCGGCAATCTGTTGCGCAGCGTCGCCGGACTGCTCGGCGAGCTTCCTGACTTCCTCGGCGACAACCGCAAAGCCGCGTCCGTGCTCGCCCGCGCGCGCCGCCTCGATCGCTGCGTTCAACGCGAGGAGGTTCGTCTGGCTGGCGATACCGGAAATCGTCTCGACGATCTGGCCGATTTCCTGCGAACGTTCGCCGAGCTTGTCCACCATCGCGGAGGATTCCTGCACGGTGCGCTCGACGCTTTCGATCTGGGCCACCGATTTCTGGATGGCCTCGCCGCCCGCCGCCGCATAATCCGCAGCGGAATCGGAACGCTCAGCCACCGTCTCTGCCTTGACGCGAATCGCGTCCACGGACTGCGCGACCTGCCCGACGGCCTCAATGCTCGTCGAAACGCCGCCCTGTTGCTCGACCACGGCGGCAGCCGCTTCGGTGACGGACTGCGCGACCTGGTTCGACGCCTCGGCGGACTGGCCCGCGCTGGCGGTCAGCTCCTCGGAGGCCGCGGCAATCTGCTCGGAAGAATCATGCGTCTGCACCATCAACTGGTTCAAACCGTCGCGCATCGAGGAAACGACGCCCGCCATCGTACCGAACTCGTCTCCGCGATCGATGTTCATCGGCGTCTTGCGGAAATCGCCATTCTTCAAATGCTCGCAGACGTCCATCATGACTTCCAGCGGGTTGGTGATCGCTTTCGCGATGCCCATGCCCACGACGAAGAGGATCACGAGACACGCTACGCTCATCATCATCATCGTCGTAGCGGCCGTGGCGGCGCTCGATTCCGTCTCCTCATCGATGGCCTTCGCCGTCTCCTGCGCTTCCTTCTGCAAAGCCTCCAGCGGCTTACGGAGGTCCATTGTAATCTGCCCGCCCTTGGAACTGTAAAGCTTTTGTGCGTCCGCCAGCTTGCCGTCGGCACAGAGTTTCATGATGTCGGACATGGTATCGTAGAAGCTCTTCCAGGCCTTGCGGACGCCCGCGCTCTTCTCCGCGGCGCCCGGCTGGCCCTCGGAAGCCTTCTCGAAAAGGCCCCAATGCTTCTCAAAATTCTTCTGGATTTCGTTGGCGTCGTTTCGGAGGTCGTCATGGCGCTCTTTCGTCGTTGCAACCATCGCCAGGATCGCCCGAGACTGCATATCGCGCATCAGGTATTTTGTCTCGCCGATTTCCTGCACCTGCTGGAGACTCTGATTGTAGATAACCGCCATGCCGTCCTTTGACTGGTTGATGGTCGAGAATCCCTTGTAGCCGATGGCTGCCATGCCAATGGCTGCAATGACCACAAGAATCATGATCTTTCCGAATACCTTGATGTTGTTCAACAATCCCATAATACGTCCCCCTACTGTCACTAACGAAACAATTCCTACTTAAATATTATATCATCTTCCCCTATGGCTGAAAAGGAAAAGATGAAGTGACCCGAAAAATTATTCACCCGTTATTTGAAGTCCTTGTACTTCTCGCCGTAGCCGTATTTCTCGATCACATAGTCGAGATCCTTGTCGCCGCGGCCGCTGAGGTTGACGAGGATGGAGCCGGTATTCATCTCCTTCGCGCGGCGCATCGCGTAGGCCACCGCGTGGGCGCTCTCCAACGCGGGGATGATGCCCTCGTAGCGGGACAGCTTGAAGAAAGCGTCCACCGCTTCCTCGTCGCTCGCCACGTCGTATTTTACGCGCCCCACTTCTCGCAGGAACGCATGCTCCGGGCCGACGGACGGATAATCGAGGCCGCTGGCGATGGAATACACCGGCGCGGGATCGCCCTTCTCGTCTTTCAGCATGATGCTGTTGAAGCCGTGCATGACGCCCTCGGAGCCGTACGTCATCGACGCCGCGTGGTCGCCCATCTTTTTGCCGCGCCCTAACGGCTCCACGCCCACGATCTCTACCGGATCGTTCAGGAACGGCACGAACATGCCGATGGAATTGCTGCCGCCGCCGACGCAGGCCGTCACCACGTCGGGCAGGAAGCCCATCATCTCCTGGAACTGCTCGCGCGCCTCGGCGCCGACCACCATCTGGAAGTCGCGGACCATCATCGGGAACGGATGCGGCCCGACCACCGAACCGATGCAGTAAATCGTTTCCTTATAATTCGCGAGGTAATCCTCGAAGGCGGCGTCCACCGCTTCTTTCAAGGTCTTGGCGCCCCGGGAGACCGACACGACGTTCGCGCCGAGAACTTTCATGCGCGCCACGTTCGGCGCCTGCTTCGCGATATCGACCTCGCCCATGTAGATCGTGCATTCCAACCCGAAGAACGCCGCCGCCGTCGCCAGCGCCACGCCATGCTGCCCCGCACCGGTCTCCGCGATGATGCGCTTCTTGCCCATGAACTTCGCCAGTAGCCCCTCGCCCATGCAGTGATTCAGCTTATGCGCGCCGGAATGGTTCAAATCCTCGCGTTTCAAATAAATCTGGCAGTTGCCGATCATGCGGGAAAGCCGCTCGCAATGGTACACCGGCGTCGGACGGCCCTGGAACTCCTTGCGGATGCGACGCAGCTCATTGACGAACTGCGAGGAGTGGCAGATCGTCAGGTACGCCTGCTCGATCTCCTTCATCGCCGGCACCAACTCGTCGGGCAGGTACGCGCCGCCGAACGAACCGAACTTTCCTTCCGCATCGGGGTATTCCTTCAGGTACTTCGTGAATTCCATGTTTTCTTCCTCCTACTTTCCTTATAAATATTATATGTTTTGCCCATTCTCCACATACACGCGGGGGACGCGCGGAGAGAACATGCAGACAATTTCGTAATTGATGGTGCCGAGCCATGCGGCCAGCACGTCCGCCGACAGTGCGTCGCCGCCCATGATCGTCACCGTGTCGCCGACGGCGGCATTTTTCGCGCCGGTGAGTTCCACCATGCACTGATCCATGCAAATACGACCGACGACCGGCAGCAGCCGTCCGCGGAAATCGACTTTCGCCTTGCCCGCGTAAAGGCGCGTGTAACCGTCGGCATAGCCAAGCGGCAATGTGCCGACGCGCAGGTCTCGCGGCGCGCGGAACGTGCAGCCGTAGCTGACCGTCTCACCCTCATGCAGCGTCTTCACATAAGTGAACCGCGCCTTGACCGACATGACCGGCTGAAGCCCCGCTTCGTGTCCCACCTCGTCCGACGGCGCAAGCCCATAGAGGATAATACCCGCCCGCACCATATCCAAATGCGTTTCCGGCATATCTATGATCGCGGCGGAATTGGCGATATGGCAGATGGGAATCTCGACGCCCATGGCCTTCACGCCCTCCATCGCGGTCCGGAAACGCGCGAACTGTTTGTGCGCAACGGTCTTGTCCGTCGCGTCGGCAAGGGCGAAATGGGAGAACATTCCCTCCAACTCTACGTTGGGAAGCCCCGCGATAAATGCCGCCATTTCCCCGGCCTCTTCCGGGCGGACGCCGATCCGTCCCATACCCGTGTCAACGGCTAAATGCACCTTCGCCCGGACGCGGCGCCTCTGGGCCGCTGCCGAGATCGCCGCCGCCGCATCGCGGGAAAAAACCGCCTGCGTCACGCCGAGATCGACGACCGCGTCCGCTTCCTCGATCTGCGTGGCCCCTAACACCAAAATCGGCGTCACAAAGCCCGCACGCCGAAGCGCCTCCGCCTCGGAAAGCACGGCCACCGCCAAATAATCCGCGCCCATGGCCACGGCCTCCCGCGCCACGGCAATCGCGCCGTGACCGTAAGCGTCCGCCTTTACCACCGCGCAAAACCGCGCTCCCTTCGCGATATGGTTCTTGATTACGGAAATATTGTGCCTGAGCGCCGAAAGATCGATCTCCGCCCAAACGCCGCGATCCGCCATTTATCCTCGCCTCGTTTTTCATTTTGTTTCATGATTTTTTATTGTATCATGAATCCTTCATTTTTTATACAGGAGAAATTCTCTCTCATACTAATCTCCGACTAAAAAACATAAAATTTTTTAGTCGGAGATCAGTATCAGGTTTGCATGGCGGTCAAAAATCATCAGGCTGCTCTTTAGGCAGCCCATGAGCAAAGTATGCGGCAGTCGGGAGATTGAAACTCCCGACTGCCGCACACCCTGTTATTTCTCTTCCGGCCTCTGAAGGCGGTCCGCATGCATGGATGCGCCCTCCCCAGTCCCGGCGGCAGCCACCCAGTCCATCTCGTCGTCGGCCATTCTTGACACGTGCCAACGGCTGATCTTGCCTTGGGCCTGTATGCTGAAAAGATTTCCCTTCTGCGGGGAAAGCGCTTCCCTTTCCGTTCCTGCGTTACGCAGGCGCTGCATGGCAAGCAGCCTGCCCAAAAGCTCCTCCCGCACGGGATGGCAAAGGGAGAAATCAAATTGACGAAGCTCCTGTTCCAGTTGCTGTTCCTTCATTGTAACCATCTCCCGTCTTGTTTTTCTGTTTCTTCTGTTCTTTATATCCCCGAACGGGAAAATTGTTACAGCTTTTTTGAAAAAAATGCAATAAATCCGAAGAACGTCCCAAAAGCCAGGGATGCCCCGTTACGACCGGTAGTCCTCCAAAAGCTCCCGCAGCTTGTCCCGCGCCTGTTTCAGCGCCACCCGGACGGAGCTGGGAGCCATGCCAAGCTGCTCCGCTATCTCGTTTGACTTCATGTCCAGCCAATAGGTCATTTCCAATATCTGCCGCTGCCGCTCCGGGAGCTCCATGATGGCCGCCCTGAGCGCCTCATTTTGGCTTTTGGAGACGATCTCCGCCTCCGGGGTCTTTTCCGCTTCATCGGCAGGATCAAAGTCCTCGTCCCATGCCTCATGCATGGTGTGTGCCTTGCTGGTGAAATGCTTGTTCAGCACGTTCACGGCGATGCGGAAAAGCCAAGTGGAAAACGCGCCCTTCCGGGCGTCGAATTGGTCAAGATGTTGGTACATCCGGAGAAAGGTATCGCTGACCAAGTCGTCGGCGAGGTCGGGATCCTTCGTCTTGCCAAGCAGATATTGATAGACCCGGGGGAAAAAATATCCGTACAGCTCCGTGAGGGCGGCTTCGTCGCCAATGGCGTTTTCCGCCAGCCGGCCCCAGTATTCACTGTTCTTCGTCTTGCTCATGCTCCCCCTCCGTCGCTTAAGGAATCGCTGAATAAGTCCCACCGCGCCCATGCCGGGTCTTTTTCCGCCTGTCGTCGTCAATGCCCTCTCGACGTAGCGATGCTACGCCTTCGAGGGCCTTTCCTAGACAGTCGAAAAAATCCCTCGACATGGCCACGATTTGACTTAATCATCGATTCCTTCCTGAAAAAGGCTTGCCCGGCGCACGGCCTTGGCGGGCGACGTCCCCTCCTGCTCCGCCTCCCGATATCGCAGGGCATCGAAACCCACCGGGACACCCATGGCCTTTTCCAGTCTTGCCCGGAAAAGATTGTACTGATAGAGGGCGGTGAGATAGTTGGAACGGGCCTGGGTCAGCTTCTCTTGGGCATCCGTTACCCCTAAAAGATTGTCCACGCCTTCCTCGTAACGGATCCTGGCGATCATGTAGCTGTCCTCGGCTTGCTTGACGGCGGCGGCGGTTTCTTGGATGTTCCGCTCCGCCGCTTTCATTTCCAGATAGGCCGTGCGGGTTTCCAGCCTGATGGCCTTTTGCACCCGCCTCGCTTCCGCCTTATAGGCCTTGAGGTTGGCTTCGGCTTGCCGGACGTTGGATGCGGTCACGCCGTTGTCGAAAAGCGGCCACGAGATGCTCAGCCCCGCTTCCCACGCATTGTTCCGTTCGCTGCGGAAGGGTTGGTTGCTGCTGATTCTCTGGCTGGCCACAGCCGCAACATTCGGGCGCCAGCCGGACTTGGCCGCCTCCTTCTGCGCCTCGGCGGTCTTGATGGCGTATTCGGCTGCCACGCCGTCGGGACGATGCTCCAAGGCGTAGCGTTCGCAGTCGGGCAATTCCTTTCCGTAAGCCTCGTAGGAAAAAACGTCCAAGGGTTCTATGTCGGTGTCCTGGGGGAGGCCCACCACACTGGCCAGGGTGGATTTCGCCACCGCTACTTGAGCTTCGGCATTGACAAGATTCTGCCTGTAATTGGCCGTGTTGACATTCATCATCAAAAGATCGGCCTCGGCCACGGCTCCCTCCTCGAACTGGGCACGAATGAGCTCCAACTGGGTATTGCCGTGGTCCACGGCCTCCCGCGCCACCCGGACAAGATTTTCCCGATGGACGAGATTGGCGTAAGCCTCGGCCGCCTCATAGCGAACGGTCTGCCGAGTGTTCTCCGTGTCTAGATCGGCGCTGTTCAACCGGTATCGGTTGGCCTCGATCTGGCCTTCCATCTGTCCCCCGGTGTAGAGCGGCACTGTGAGGCTCCAGCTATTCGAAAATGTATTGCGGTACGCGTAAGAGCCCACCGTTTCAGGGGGTCCGAGGACCGGCCACTCGCCGGACCAATAGATGGGGCTGAGATCTCCCGCATGAGGGTCGCCGTAAATATCGTGGGCATCGTTGGCCGCTTGGTAATCCCTGCCGCCGATCCTGTACGCTTGGGATTCCCAACGGACAGACGGCCCCATGCTGCGCCGTGCCGCCCGCAGCGCATGCTCCGCCGCCTCACGCTGGGCATCGGCAACATCAATGGCTTCATCGGTGGCGAGAGCCATGCCGATGCTTTCCGCGAGCGTGAGCCCCACCGGCTCCGCCCGGCAAGTGCCCAAAGAAAGCGCCATGGCACAGCCGGCGAGGCCCATGTAAAACAACTTTCGATTGATACGCAATTTCATAGGGAGTCACACTCCTGCGGTAATTCCCGTCACTTGCCGACGAACCAGCTCGGCGAAGAGACCGCCCCGCGCAACCAGATCGTCAAAGCTGCCCGTCTCGGCAATGCGCCCCTCGTCCATGACGATGATCCGGTCGCACTGCCGGATGGTGGAAAGACGGTGCGCCACCACGATGCGGGTGGCTTTGATTTTCTCGAGGCTGCGGGTGACGATGGCTTGGGACCGGTTGTCCAGCGCACTGGTGGCCTCGTCGAAAATCAGGATGGCGGGCTTCCCCGCCAGAGCCCTGGCAATGAGGATCCGCTGGCGCTGGCCGCCGGAAATATTGGAGCTGCCCTCGCTGATGACGGTCTGCATCCCCATCGGCATATCGGCGATGTCCTCGGCAATGCCCGCTGCCTCCGCAGCCGTCCACGCGTCCTCTAGGCCGAGCATCCTCGTGCCCACGATATTCGTATAGATGTCGCCGGTCATCAGCTGGCCGTTCTGCAGGACCACACCCATTTGGCTGCGCACCGACGGCAGGGACAGCTCGGCGAGATCCTGTCCGTCGAAAAAAACGCTGCCCTGCCTCGGCGTTTCAAAGCCCAAGAGAATACGCACCAGCGTGCTTTTCCCGCTGCCGGATCTTCCCACAATGGCCACATTCTCCCCCGCGGCCACGGAAAAGCTCACGTCCTTCAGCACGTCCTCTCCCTCTTCTTCCGCCGTCCCCCCGTCCTTGTCGGAAACAGGCACCGGATAGGCAAAAGACACATGGCTGACCTCGACGGCTCCGGAAAGGGGCCCGGCATCCTGCCGCTCCTCGGTATTCTCGGGAACGGCCTCCAAAATGGGGCGCAGATTTTCCAGCTGGGGCTGGATGGCAAAATATTGGCCCACCAAGCCGATGGCGCCGCCCATCACGCCGTTGAAGCTGGAATAGGCCGCGTTGAAGGCGATGAACTGGGCGTAGCCGATGCCCTGCTGCACGGTCTTTCCGTCCGGCCCCACTTCATTCATGCCATAGACAGCAATCCAGTACAGCACCAAGGTCAGGACGAAGGGCTGGACGCTGGAAAGGATGGAGGTGTAATTGTTCTGCCAGCGCAGTTTCAGCGCCCAATTCCAATGATCCCCGAAAGTTTGGGCCCATAGACTGTAGGCCTGCTCCTCGGCGCCCTGCACCCGGAACTTGGCGAGCCCGGCGAAAATCTGCTGCACGGTGCCTGCGGACTTGTTCCCCGCCTCGATGATTTTCCGCTGGAAGAACAGTACCCGGCGCATGACAACCGCCACGAAAACCGAATAGGCAAGCCAAATTGCCACAGCCGCCGCCGTGAGCTTCAGGCTGTAGTAGCACATGAGGAATATGCTCCAAAAGGAGAACACAAAGCCCAAAAGCGAGCCGACGAACTCGCCGGAGGCGAGGCTCTTCGCGATGCCCATGCTCCCCATGCGGCTGGCCAGCTCCCCCACCGTGAACCGGCGGAAAAATTTCGTGGGGAGAGTCATGAGCCTGCCCCACAGCGCCGCCTCGGCGGCAATCTCGATGCGGGTGGATATGCGGAGCACCGCGATAGAGCGCACGATGGAAAGGGCCGCCGTGGTGAAGCTTGTGACCATCAGCGCCTGGGTAACGGTGGCGAGGCCCTGCCGATCCAAAATGGGAATGATATCCTGGAAAATCGTTTCGGTGATGATAGGCGTCGCCAGGGGAATCAATCCCGCAAACAGGCTGCAAAGCAAAATGGTCCGATAGTCCGCCATCCAGCATTGCTTGAACATGAACTTGATGAGATCCCAAAGCTTCAATGCCCGGGCAGGGAAGCCTGCGTAGCATTGGAACGCCTCGCCGGAGATGCGCTTTGCCTCTTCCTCCGTCAGGACGATGCCCTCCGGTCGCCGGGCGAGGACGATGCGATAGCTTCCCGGCGCGCCGGGAACCAAAACGGCAATCTCCCGTTCACGGGCGCCCGGGGCAGTATAGAAGCCCAAGAGGATGCCCGTATCCTTTTTGTGCCAATCCTCGGGCAGCGTCACCAAACGCATCTGCATATTGCCCTTCTGCATCAAGCGGCGCAAAATGGAGAACTCATCCAGCCCGCCGGCGCTTTCCTCGTTCAGGGAGATGGCTTCCACGGGCATGGAGAGGGCTGCGGCCACCTGCCTCACCGCAAAGGTGGCCGCCCGCAGTGTGGCGCCGCTCCCTTCCTCATCCTGTGGCTCGGAATAGAGCTGGTTTTCGCCCAGAAGCATCCGGATGCCGTTTTCCACCAACAGCGCCTTGCTTTTTTCCTGCAAACGGCGATGGCGGGCCCGGCGCCTGTCCTGGGAGCCGAAGCGCACCCCCAGCAACATAGCGAGGATTTCTTCGTGCTTCCTGAAAGACCGCTCGATTTCTTCAGCGGTTTGCGCCTCTGACAGCGCACTCTTGTCCCTCCAATGCCGCAGCATATCGTCGCCCTTGTCTGCCAAAAGGCGCAGCCAAGGAACCATCGCCAAGCGGAAAAACCATTCATCCGCCCATCGCCGCAGGCGATCAGCCTCCGTCCCGTCCCAAGGGACGAAGGCAAGCTCCGAGTCCTCCGTGGCGTATATCTGCATACGGACTTCCCCGAACTCGTCCAGCGCCGGAAAGACCGCCTCCCCCTCGCCCTCCTCCACGAGGTAGCACTGGTGAAAGTGCCGGTTCCCGCCATGCTGCGTCGTGGCGTAGACCTCCACGCGCCCGGACAGGATTTCCCAAAAGCCCGTGTCCTCTTCCAGCAGGAAGCGCTCTCCGGCAAAGAGTTTCTTGTTCATGCTACTGTCACGCTTTCCATTTCTTCCTGCTCCCGTTCCTCAATCAGCCGGCGATAGGGGCCGTCGTGCTTTATCATTTCCCGATGGATGCCCCGCTCCACGATTTCTCCCCGGGACAGCACGATGATCTCGTCCGCGTCCCGGATGGTGGAGAGGCGGTGGGCGACAATCAGGCATGTGCAGCCGCGATGCCGGATATTGTCCAGCACTTTTTTCTCCGTGATGGGGTCAAGGGCGCTGGTGGCTTCGTCCAGCACGAGAATGGAGGGATTTGCCGCCAGGGCCCGGGCGATTTCCAGCCGCTGCCGCTGGCCCCCGGAAAAATTCATGCCCCCCTCTTGCACGACTGCTTCATAGCCGCCGTTGAGCTTCAATATCTCATCATGAATACAGGCGTCCTTCGCGGCCTCGACGATATCGCTCCGCCTTGCCGTCCTGTCAAAGAGGGCGATATTTTCCGCCACGGTTCCGCCGAGGAGGAAAATGTCCTGGTCCACGGCGGCCAGCGAGCCGACGATCACTTTGCGGGGAATGTCCCTGCGAAGCCGGCCGTCGAAGCGGACTTCCCCGCTCCATTCCTCGTAAAGTCCCGTGACAATCTTTGCCAGCGTACTCTTGCCGCTGCCGGAGGCGCCCACCACCGCAACCCAGCGGCCCGGAAGCACATGGAGATTGAAATGCTCCAAAAGAGGCGCCTCCAGCGGGCTGTAGCCAAAGCTCACGTCCTTCAGCTCCACATCCCCCGAGAGGCTGTCAAGATCCGCCGCTTTTTTCGTTTCCCCCTCCGGGGGGAAATTCAGGCTGTCCGTTTCATAGCAGCGCACATCGTTCAAGCGCTGCATCTGCATCTCCGTGGTCTGGAGCGTCGAGCCGAGCCCCACCAAGGCATTCACGGGCGCCTGAAAGCTTCCCATCAGCTGCTGGAAAGCCATGAACATTCCGGCGGTCATGGTGCCCTCCATGATGGAAAAGCCGCCCACCGTCATAATCAGGGCGCCGTTGATGCCGGCCAGCAGTGTGGGGAGAAGCCGCACCGACAGCGCCCACAGGGTCGTTTCCTGGGAGCCCATCAGCACCTTGGTCTGGTAGCCCGACCACTTTGTGAAGAAATCCGATTCGTCCCCGCCGGCCTTGATGGTCTCGATCATCCGCAGCCCGTTCATGGCCACGCCGTACGCCTTGCCCGCGTCCTGCTGGATGCGCATATTGAGGTCGGTGAGATGGCGCCGCATGGCAAAGAACAAAATGATCTCCACCGAGCTGAACGCCACGCCGATGAGGGTGAGACCGACATGATACTGCAAAAGCAGCAACAGATAAAAAATCGCCACGAAGAAATCCAGCGCCGCCGTTGCCGCCGGTCCCGACAGGGTCCCGGCGATGGACTCGTTGAAGCCGACGCGTCCCGCCACCTCCGCCGCGTAACGCTGATGGAAGAACTGCATGGGAAGCTTCAAAAGATGCCAAAAATAAGAAGAGCTGTCGGCCAAGGTCAGCTTCCGCTGCCACTGGGTCAAGACCACGGCCCGGAGCCAAGCCATGACGCCGGACAGGATAAAGGCCCCGGTCATGGCGAGGCAGAAATTCGTCATCCAGTCAGGATGCTTGCGGGTCAAAATGTCGTCCAGGAAAATCTGGCTCATCACGGGACTCGCCAGCCCCGGAATGATGGCGCAAAGCTCCAAAAGCAGAATAAACGCCAGCGCCCAGCGATCCTCGATGAGCTTTTGGGCCACATCCTTGAAGATGTTGTAGCGATGCCCCGCCTTCTCGAAGCCTTCGCCGGGCAGGATGCGCATGGACACCCCAGTATAGGAGGTGCGGAATTCTTCCCAGGGCACGGAGCGCCGCCCGATGGACGGGTCATTCAGATACGCCCTGCCGTTTTCGATCCCCTCCAGCACCACGAAATGGTTGAACTCCCAGTGAATAATCAGGGGAAAGAGGGGGCCGTCCTCTTCGTCTTCGTCGTCCTCCTCCGACATCTCCAAAAGGTCGGCGGCGGACAGGCGGTAGCCGTCGGCCTCGCAGCCCCGGTTCCTCGCCGCCTCGATCACGCATTTCGCCTTGGAGCCGTCCCGGTTTACGCCGCATTCGGCCCGGAGCTTCTCCAAAGGAATCCAGAGGCCGTAATACGCCAGCACCATGCCGAGAGCCGCCGCCCCGCATTCCGTGGCCTCCATTTGCAGCACCGTGGGCACCTTCGCCCGTTTTTTGCCCCCAAGCAGCCGCTTTTTCCAGATTGCCAAAAAGTTCATGCGGCTCACCTGCCCCTAAGCCACTGGGAAAGCTTGTGGAAAACCTTTTCAATGGGAGGCTTCCGCTCAATGATGATGGAGCCGGTGACGAAGCTGCCCGCCGTGATGGGCTTGTGCTCGCCCACCCGGGAGGTCCAAAGGTAGCCGGACTCCGAGTCCGGATTCCGCACAAGGTCAAAGGCGACCTCCATCACGGCGCTCTGCTGGGAGGAGATAATCCACTGGGCAAGCTGCTCGTTGCCCAGTGTCTTATGCATCGTCTGGGGGGAAACCGGATACTGGGACACGGACCGCACCGTGCCCAAAAGGCTGCCCGTCTGGGAAATGTCCACGCCGTTGGGGGCGAGCTGGATGGTTTGCCCGCGCTCCACGCGCTTGCCCTTGGCCACGGGGATATAGAGGACGCCCTTCAGATATTCGCGTCCCCCGTCCACGCGCACGTTGGCGATGGGCGATCCGCTGCCGACGGTGTTGCCCTCGTCCACCATAATCTCATCCACCGTGCCGTCCACCGGGGAGTAAACATACTCCGTGGCTTCTTTTTCATACAGCCGGGAGTCAAACTCATGGACCCGGGTCGCGGCCTCCCGGGAGCTGGTGGCCAGCTCCGGCCCGTACTGCGCCATGCGGGTTGCCGCAGCCGCCTGCACGATGCTCACATGGGCGATAAGGTCTCCCTTCTTCACAGGCTGGCCGGTATGGACAAAGATATCATCCACCGTCCCGGCGGACAGAGTAGAAACCTTCGTCACGCCGGCAGGGTCAAGGATCAGCCCCATGCCGTCAGCCTTCACGGTAAAGGAGCCGAAAATCGACCAAATCACCACGGCCAGCAGCATCACCGCCACGGAAATCAGGCCCATCCAGCCGATGGGCGTGGTGATGCTCATCGTGGTGTCCAGCTTTTCCGGGGAACGCATTTTTGCCAGCGCTTCCGGGCTGAAAATTCCATTGCCTTTCTGCATCCAGCGCTCTTCCGCCGTAGAATTGCCTTCCTTGTCCATTACGTTTCCCCTTCCAGATGCGCCTCGACGCGCATTCCGTCCTCCAAACCGTCCATATTTCCCACCACCACGGTCTCCCCTTCGGAAAGCCCGTCGTAAACCTCGATATAGGTGTCGTCATAGGCGCCGGTTGCCACCCTGCGGCTATGGAGGATGCCCTCGCCGTCCACCACAAAGACTTGATTATAGGCCTTGTCCATCATAGCCGCCAGCGGCACGGTCAATGCCTCATAAGGTTTCCCGATCCGCAGGGTGATGCCGGTGTAAACCATCGGCTCAAAAACGCGGGCGCGGTTGTCCACCTCCCAAACCAGCCGCCGGATATCGGCAGGCTCGGACAAGGGCGGCACGACCTCCTTGAGGACGGCCCTGGCCTCCGATTCGTTGCGCCTGTTCCCCCTGCCGTAATTCGTATCATAGGCCTTGCTCGCAACCTTGCGGGCGGGGAAGGATAAAAACCCGGTCGCCCCCACTTCCAAATGGCGGGCGTCCTCGTCCGCCACGTTCACGGAAAAAGACAGCCGGGTAAAATCCCCCACCAGGGCGACGGGGGTTCCTGCCTGCACATAGCTGCCTTCCCGCTGGTAAACAATCAGGATTTCGCCGTCCAGCGGCGACCGCACATTGAGCCAGTCCCGCTGCACCATGAGCTGGTCCAGCTGCGCTTGCGCTTCCCTGCGGCCCCCTTGGGCCGCCAAATATTGCGCCTCGGCTTCCTCGAATTTCGCCTGGGAGGTGGCGCGCCGATCCAGCAGGCGCCCTTGCCGCTCGTAGTTGCTCTTGGCCTGGGCCAGCATGGCGTCCGCCCGGGCGATGGCGCTCTCGGCCTGCTGGATTTTCAGCGGAATATTTTCGTTCACCATGGACGCCAAGACAGCCCCTTGGCGGACCTCATCATTCTTCTCCACATTCCAATGCACAATCCGTCCCTCGGTCAGCGCCATGGCGTCCGTCATCGAATCGCTGGAAAAACGGATCGCGTCCAGCAAAACCGTCGGCGTGAGCTGGCGGCGCGCGGCCTTGGCCGCCGTCAGCTCCACGGAGCGGCTCACCATCCGTCGGGCAATCTGGTCCTCGTCGCTGTAATTCAGCCACGCGCCCCAGCCCACGATAACGGCCGCCATCGACAAAATCAGCGCCACGGCCACCCAAAACTTTTTCTTCATGCGCCCCCTGCTCCCGTCATACGCCCTGCAAGACCGAACAGCGACAACCATAGCCGCCCGTCTCGCACAATCCGCGAACTCTTTATACTCTACCGAACCTATATTTTACCAAAACGTCCCGAAAATGTCGATTTTTTTCACGGAAAGCCCGAAAAAATCAAAGCAACTGCGCAATACGGCAACCGCGCAAAAAAAGGAGCACCGCACATCCTGATGATGTGCGGCGGCCCCTTTCGCATCGCCTTACCAGTGCCAATCGTTATATGACATGTAATGCCCGGTAACCTCCATGGCGTGCTGGCGCGCCTGTTCCTGCGTGATGGGCGTTTCAGTATCGCCGTCAATCAGCAAATATTGGATGTACGATTTCGTGCTCGTCGGATTGTCGCACCGCATCCCGATCCCCAATTTGGCCCATGCGTTTTTAATCGCTGTGAACCTCGGGCCGTTTTTGTCCTCAGCCCAGATTTTGAAGGAGCCCCAGCGGTCGGTAGAGCCGTTCAGGCTGTTCAGGAACCGGCTGTCATCCGCCAAGTCGTAGCAGCTTCCTCCTGCAACCTGCTCCAGTTCCTCCCCGGTGAGTTTCGCATCTTCAAGCTTTTTCATGTGAATCTCTCCTTTCTAAGCGGCCCCTTTCGCCTTACCCGTGCCATTCCTTGTATGTCATGTGATGCCCGGTAACCTCCATAGCGTGCTGGCGCGCCTGTTCATGCGTGATGGGCGTGATATTCCCGCCGTCAATGAGCACATACTGGATTTTCGTATCATAATCCGTAGGGTCGCCAGGGCAAATAAGGCCGATTCCAAGTTTTGCCCATGCATTTTCAATGATTAAAAGCCGATCCTTGGAGTTATGCATCTTCCATGCGCCATAACGGTCCGTCGAACCGTTCAGCGAGTTCAAAAAACGGCTGTCATCCGCCAAGTCGTAGGCGCTTCCCCCTGCAACCTGCTCCAGTTCCTCATTGTTCAGCTTCGCGTTTTCAAGATTCGTCATTGTAATCGCTCCTTTCTTATCGTCTCTTTCCGTGTTGTCCATCCTCATCAGCCGAATCCGCCCTTTCCTGCCATCTGCCGTCCGCCTGTGATTTTGTTTTCTGTTCTTTATACTCCGGAAACGGAAAAGTGTTGCGCAGAATTTGAAAAAAATTTTTTGGCCTGTCCTTCCTGCCTGTTTGGCGTAGTCTATGAAATCCCTTCCATAATGTATCATGCCATCGCAGGAAATTTTGCTGCTTCCAAAAAAAACGGCAACACTTTTCGAGTTCGGGAGTATAAAGAACAGACAAGCAAAAGCCTGCGGGCGGAAAAAGAAAGGGTGGTCATGATGAAGCTGGAAAACGAGAACAAGCTTACGAACGCTGAGTTGGAGCAGGTGGCGGGGGGCGGCACTTGGGAGGCGCAGATAGCCCAAGATTCGAGGTTCCTCAATGTGCTGCTTCGAGGGCGCGAGGGGCACTGCGGGAGATACGGCACTTGGCAAGCCCCAATCCACAGTGATGAAATCCAAAGAGCATGGGCATCCGTGGGCGTTGATTATATCCTTCATACGCCCAACAAGGGGTATTATATCAACGGCAGGTGTGTCAGCCAATACGAAGCGTGGCTCCACGCGGAGCAGATGGTGGGAAAGCACCTGAAGCGCGCGGATTGGGATTGGTAAAAGACAAAGGAAAGAGCCGCCTACGGGCGATGAGAAGAAGGGGTGGCAACGATGAAACTGGCAAACGAGAACAAGCTTACGGACGTTGAGCTGGAGCAGGTGGCGGGCGGCGACGCCTTGGCCGACGATTCGAGATTCCTCAATGTGCTGCTTCAGGGGCGCGAGGGGCATTGCGGGAGATACGGCTATTGGAAAGCCTTGGATCACTATCGCGAAATAGTGAACGCTTGGGCCTCGGTAGGCGTCAAATTTCAGGGCGACGGAGAGGACTTCTGTTACAGGTATTTTATCAACGGCAAACAGGTCTCCCAATATGACGCGTGGCTGCACGCGGAGCAGGTGGTGGGCAAGCACTTGAAGCGCGCGGATTGGGATTGGTAA
>CAMHCS010000054.1 GCA_946183785.1 uncultured Selenomonadales bacterium
GGGGGAATATCATGTCATTATTGGATATTAAGGACGTAGATATTTCCTACGGCAAGAATCTTACGGTCAAGAAAGTCAGCATGAGCCTTGAGAAAGGCGAGATCTGCAGTATCGTTGGCGAGTCCGGCAGCGGCAAGACCACCGTGATCCGCGCGGCCATGGGACTCCTTCCCGGAGGGGGCAGGGTTTCCGCCGGCAGTATCACTTACGACGGCATGGATTTGCTGGGCCTGACCCACGAGCAATGGCGCGAGCTCCGCGGCCATGATATCTCCATGATTTTCCAGGACAGCGGCGCCATGATGAACCAGACGCGGCTGATCGGCGACAGCTATGTGGAATATATCCGCACCCATGAGGATATCTCCAAGGAGGACGCATGGGCGAAGGGGATCGAGATGATCGAGCGGATGCGTCTCCCGGACGGCGACCGCATCATGCGTTCCTATCCGTTCCAGCTTTCCGGCGGCCAGCGCCAGCGCGTCGGCATCGCCATGGGGATGACGTATCAGCCGAAGCTGCTGCTGGCCGACGAGCCGACCTCGGCTCTTGACGTGACGACGCAGGCGCAGATCGTCCGCCAGTTCATGGAGCTTCGCGACGAGTACGGCACCAGCATCATTATCGTCACCCATAACCTCGGCGTAGCCGCTTATATGGGCGACAAGATCGTGGTCATGAAGCACGGCGAGGTCGTCGACCGGGGCGAGCGTGAGTACATACTCCACGAGTCGACCAATCCGTACACGAAGCTGCTCTTGGACGCGGTGCCGACCTTGGGAGGTAGACGCTATGTTTGATGAAAAGGATTTGCTGATTGAGGCGCGCCATGTGACCCGCCGTTTTCCCACAAACGACGGCCGCCTGCTGACCGCCTGCAACGACGTCAATCTGAAATTCTATAAAGGAAAAACGCTGGGCATCGTGGGCGAGTCCGGCTGCGGCAAGAGTACCTTCATGCGTTTCATGGTCTGGCTCGATACCCCGACGGAGGGCGAGATTTTCTTCCACGGGAAGGACATCACGAAAATGAAGGGGGCGGAGCTGCACGAGAACCGCCAGCATATCCAGATGGTCTTTCAGGACCCGTCCACGTCCTTCAATCCCAAGATGAAGATTAAGGAGATCGTTTGCGAGCCGCTGTTGAACTTCAACCGTATCAGCAGCTCCGAGGTGGACGCGAAGGCGCGGGAACTTCTGGAACTGGTAGAGCTTCCGGGGGACTTCGCCGACCGTTACCCGCACAATATGTCCGGCGGCCAGCGTCAGCGCGTTGCTATTGCCAGGGCCATTGCCCTTGAGCCGGAGTTCATCGTCATGGACGAGGCTACCAGCGCGCTGGACGTATCCGTGCAGAAAACGGTCATCGAGCTGATTACCCGTCTGCAGCGGGAGAAGAATATCGCCATCGGCTTTATCGCCCACGATCTGGGGCTGATTGAATCCTTTGCCCATCAGGTGGCGGTCATGTACCTCGGCAATATCGTGGAGGTCATGCCGGGCGAGGGGCTTTCCGATATATGCTGCCATCCGTATTCCAGGGCGCTGTTGAACTCCGTGTTCGACCTGAAAATGGACTTTTCCCAAAAAATCAAGGCGATCGAGGGCGAGCCGCCAAGCCCGCTGGATTTGCCGCAGGGCTGTCCGTTCAGCAACCGCTGCCCGGATTGCGTCGACGCCTGTCATCATACAAAGCCGACGCTGACGGAGGTGGCGCCGGGACATCTGGTGGCCTGCCACTGCTGTGCAGGATAAAATGCCCTCCCCTATGGGGAGGGGGGATCGACGAAGCCGGTGGGTGAGGTTTCATGACGTTGCGCGTATGATAAACGTCACGTCATAAAACCGCATGCGTCAGCCTGCGGCTGCCAAGCAACATGCTACTGGCATATTGCTTCCCAGAGGAAGGCAAGATTTCGTGGATTTAATGATTGAAGTAACATAATACCTTCGCGAAAGGAAGTGTCAAGATGTCACACGATCACGAGCACGACCATGAGCACGAACACGTCCATGATCACGAACATGACCACGGACACGAGCACGACCACAATCATGACCATGACCACGACCATGACCATGACCATGACCACGACCATGAACATGAACATGATCACGGACACGACCACGAGCATGCCCATGGTCACGAGCATGACCATGACCACGGACACGACCACGGGCATGAACATGGTCACGACCATGACCATGAAGCCGAAGAAGCGCACGACCACAGTGAGCATGAGCTGGCGCATCATAACGCGTCCTATACGCATGAAGCGCATGTGGCAGGCCATCCGGATGAATGCGCCTGCGAGGAATGCAATTCTCATGAGGAATACTGCGATTATTGCGGAGAAAGTCTGGCCCACTGCAAGTGCCGCATGCCGGACGCGGAAAATGTCAAGCGTGTCTACGAATTGATCAATCTGGACTGCCCCATTTGCGCATCCAAGATCGAGCATAAGATCAAATCCCTGCCGGGGGTAGACTATGCGACCGTCAGCTTCGGAACGAAACAGCTCCGCGTTTCTGCCAAGAATCCGGACGCCATGGTGCCGATCTTCCAGGAGATATGCCGATCTTTCCTGTCCTATGTCACAGTAGTTCCAAGAGAGGAAGGACCGGAGCAGTCCGACAAGTTCCGCACCTATAAGGTGGACGGTCTCGATTGCGCCGCCTGCTCCATCAAGGTGCAGGACGCCGTTGCCGCCATACCGGGCGTGACGATGGCTACGCTGGTTTACGAGACGGGACAGCTTCGCGTGACCGCCGACAATTACGACGGGCTGCTGCCGAAACTGCAGGCCGCCGCAGAGAAAGCGGAAGACGGCGTGACCATCACGGAGCGCGTCCGCGCCTCCGCGCAAAAGAAATATCGGACGTACAAGGTGGACGGTCTTGATTGCGCCGCCTGCTCCGTCAAGGTGCAGGACGCCATCGCCGCGCTGCCCATCGTGGATGAAGCGATACTGGTTTACGAGACGGGTCAGCTGCGCGTCAGCGCCCGCAGTTACGACGGCTTGCTGGAGCAGATGCAAAAAGCCGCCGATTACGCGGAAGAGGGCGTGAAGATTTCCGAAAAGGAACAGTTCGGCGCCGCGAAATTCCGCACCTACGATGTGCAGGGCCTCGACTGCGCGGCCTGCGCCACCAAAGTGGAGGACGCCATCAAGGCGATGCCGGAAGTGGATGACGCCGTGCTGGTATACGCTACCGGACAGCTCCGCGTCACCGCCAGGAGCTATGACGGCCTCACTGCGAAAATGCAGACCGTCACCGACAAAGTGGAAGACGGCGTGACCATCGTGGAGCGGGAAGACAACGCGCCTGTTCCCGACCGCAAACGGGAAAAGAAATCCTTCCTCAGCGAAAACGCGAGGGAAATCTTCGAGCTTGTAGTGGGCGGCGCGATCTTCATCGTGACCGAATGGCTGGGCCTCGTGCCGGAGCAGTACCACATGTACTGCCTGATCGTCGCCTATGTGATCCTGGGCTGGAAGATCGTGCTGACCGCCCTGAAGAACCTGACGAAAGGCGAATTCTTTGACGAGAATTTCCTGATGACCGTAGCCACCTTGGGCGCCTTTGCCATCGAGGCATGGGAAGAAGCGGTGGGCGTCATCTTCTTCTACCGGGTCGGCGAATGGTTCCAGGACCGGGCTGCCGACCGGAGCCGCGACCAGATCATGGACGCGGTGGATATGCGTCCCGAAGTGGTCAACCTGTTGGTCGGCGACGATGTGAAGGTCATTCCTTCGGCGGAAGCCCGCGTCGGCGATATCCTGCTGGTGCGCGTCGGCGACCGTATCCCGCTGGACGGCGTCGTCGTCGACGGCGAGAGCCAGCTGGACACGTCTCCTGTCACCGGCGAGCCGGTGCCGGTACGCAAATCCTTCGGCGACGAAGTGTTGTCCGGCTGCGTGAACACCTCCGGCATGCTGAAGATTCGCGTGGAAAAAGAACTGCAGGAATCCATGGTCACGAAGATCCTGGATTCCGTGGAAAACGCGGCGGCCAACAAGCCGTATATCGACAAATTCATCACGCGTTTCGCGCGGGTCTATACGCCGATCGTAGTGGCGCTTGCGCTTGCGGTGGCGATTATTCCTTCCCTGATGACAGGCGAATGGAACAAGTGGATTTACACCGCGCTGACTTTCCTTGTCATCAGCTGCCCCTGCGCGCTGGTGCTCTCCGTGCCGCTGTCCTTCTTCGCGGGCATCGGCGCCGGCTCCAAGATCGGCGTCCTGTTCAAGGGCGGCAACGCCATGGAAATGCTGAAAAACGTAGCGGCAGTCGTCATGGACAAGACCGGCACCGTGACGAAGGGCAATTTCGTGGTGCGGCAGGTGCTTCCGGCCGGAAGCGCGAGCGAAAACGAGATTCTGCAGGTCACGGCCGGGGCGGAACAGGTTTCCACCCACCCGATCGCGGTCAGCATCGTGAGCGCCGCCAAAGAGCGGAACCTGTCTCTTGCGCGGCCGGATCGCTTTGAGGAAATCGCGGGCGCGGGCCTCGTGGCGTATTTCGGAAGCGATACGCTCCTGGTCGGCAATCCCCGCCTGATGGATCAGTTCAAAGTTGACTACGGCGCCTATCGGGCTGCGGACTACGGCAGCGAGGTGCTGGTGGCGAAGAATGGGGCGTTCCTCGGCAGCGTGCGGATCAACGACACGCTGAAGGACGACGCGAAACAGGCTGTGGCGGACATCACGAAGCTGGGGCTGGCGACGGTCATGCTGACCGGCGACGCCCGCAGGGAAGCGAACGCCGTGGCGGCGGAAGCCGGCATCACGGAAGTGCGGGCGGAACTCCTGCCGCAGGACAAGCTGAAAGAAATGAACGAACTTCGCAACAAATACGGCGGCGTCATGTTCGTAGGCGACGGCATCAACGACGCTCCCGTTCTGGCGGGCGCGGACGTGGGCGCGGCTATGGGCAGCGGCGCGGACGCGGCCATCGAGGCGGCGGATGTGGTCTTCATGAATTCCGAGATGAGCGCGATTCCGAAGGCTATTGCCATCGCCAAGGCGGTCAACAGCGTGGCCTGGCAGAACGTGGCCTTTGCGTTGATCGTCAAGGTCATCATCATGGTGGCGGGTCTCTTCGGTTACGCGTCCATGTGGGCCGCGGTCTTCGCGGACACCGGCGTGTCCGTGCTTTGCGTGCTGAACGCCTGCCGCGTGCTGTATAAGAAATTTTAATACTAACAAGTGATTAAAAGATTTAATCACTTGACGCATGCTTCGCATGCTACATTTGCACCTGCGGCGCAAATGCCGTCTCATGCAGACACTGTAAGAAATTAAATATTTCTAACAGTGTCTAGTATAAATGATAATTGGTATTGCCAAGCAAAGAGGGCTTTGCTATAATTGGCGTTGATGAATTTAAGATGAATGATTCATTATTTATTCGCAAAAGATGGCGAAGTCCGGGAGAAAAGAGTGAAAAGTGAAGATATTACGTTTTTTTTACTCTTAAATCTCTTCACTCTCCCAATGCGGCAATTACGAAACAAAACTTCCAATTCAATCGCAAAAGGAACGAGGTATGACACGATTTTGTGCCGGATGCCGTCTGGAGCGAAAGAATCAGGAATGGCGTTTCGTTTTGCATATCTGTTTTTTCTATTTCAATTTTATAGGGGGAATTTGGTTATGAAAAAATCACTCATCTCCGCGTTGACGACGGCGCTCGTTGTTGGCGCAGCTTCGACGACGTTCGCGGCGTCGAACCCGTTCGAGGACGTTCCTGCCGACCATTGGGCGTATGACGCGGTAGCGCAGCTCGCAGCCGACGGCGTCATTGAAGGCTATGGCGACGGCACCTATCGCGGCGATCAGGAGATCACCCGCTACGAGATGGCGCAGATGGTCGCCCGCGCCATGGCGAAGGGCGCGAACGGCGCGGACAAGGCGTTGATCGACAAGCTGGCGGCAGAATTCGCCGACGAGCTGAACAATCTCGGCGTTCGTGTTTCGGCTTTGGAGAAGAAAGTCGATAACGTGAAGTGGAAAGGAGAAATTCGTTACCAGTTTACCAAGCACTCGATGGAAGGGATTAATGACAGGGATAAGCACAATAATTATGCCCAGCTTCGCTTGAAACCGAGCATGGCTATCAACAAGAATTGGACGGCCATGGCAGGGCTCTATTATGGCGGCCTTAATGCAGCTTCTAAGCAAAATCTCAACAATGCGCAGAACGTCAACGATTTTCATTTGAAATGGGCTTGCGTTCAAGGTGTATATGGAAAGTTGACGATTGATCTGGGGCGTACTTTCTTGTTTACGAACGCTGATGAAGGCATGATTTACGATGATTATTTGGCGGGTGGTCGTGTTACCTACGGCAAAGACTTGAAAGCCACGATTGCAGCAGGTCGCGTCGATAATAATTGGATAGGCATAGGGTTAAAGGATGCAGCAGGGAATGCCAGAGATGCTGCGGCATCAACCTATGTGGGCGGGGAAATCCTCTATAACAAAGACAACTTTTCTGCAGGCATCGGCGGCCATTATTTTAAGAACGAGAAGGATTGGGGCTTAGAGTACGGCGATGGGTCTGCTCAGATTTGGGCGGTCGGCCTTGGCTACAAGTTCGGCGACTTCCGTCTCTCCGGTGCCTATGCGGAGAATGTCAAGGGTAAAGATGGCACTGGCAGTGGGAATCGCAAGGCGGCCAGCATCATGCTCAAGTACGGGGGAGCGAAGCTGAACAAGCCAGGCTCTTTCGAGATTGAGGCGGGGTATCGTCACCTTGGCAAGTATGCCTCCCTTATCCCGACCTATGATTACAGCCTTAACGACACAAAGCATTGGTTCGTCGGCGGCAAAGTGACGCTCTTCCCGAACATAACCCTCCACCTCGGTTACGCCGACGGCAAAAAGGTTAGCGATGGCAAGGCTGATAAGTATTATTATAGCCGCGTCCAGTTCTTCTTCTGAGTTCCACTCTTCTTCAGCTCATACAGCAAAAAAGACGGCCTTTGCCGTCTTTTTTGCTGGGGCAATTACTGATGCTTCAATTGTGAAGACGAGTAGAGCTTTTTTAATCGCCTTTTAACTGTACGCGCCGGTCGTTTTTTGTTACAATATCCCTAGTACGGAAGGGGGCGGTGTTTTGCGGCGCGGGCTTTTTGGTTTGGCGGCGGTTTTGATCGCGGCGGGCGTTTGGCGCGGCGAGCATCGGGCGGTGCTCGCGAAGGCGGCGCGAATCTGCATGGAGTGCATTGGGCTTGGTTAGGCGTGTGTTGGTGCAGGCGGTCAGCACGGTCCTGGCGAACGGGAACTTGCCCGGTTGGCTGACAGGACGGCTCTATCGCGGCCCGCTGAAGGTGGTTTGCGTGCCGGGACTGAACTGCTACTCCTGTCCGGGGGCGCTGGGCGCGTGTCCTGTCGGTTCGTGGCAAAGCTCGATGAGCGGCGTGCTGCCGAAGTTCCCGTTGTATGTGCTCGGGCTTTTGCTGCTGTTCGCTTTGGCTTTCGGGCGGACGGTCTGCGGCTGGCTTTGCCCGTTTGGACTGGTGCAGGACGTTTTGCATCGCTTGCCTGTGCCGAAGCTCAGGAAGCGGTCGTGGATGCGGCCTTTGACGCGTGTGCGCTGGGTGATGCTGGCGCTGGCGGGCGCCGGGGCGTATCTTGCGTATCTCGCCGCGGGAATCGGGAAGCCGCTGTTCTGCGCCTATGTATGCCCGGCGGGCATGCTGGAGGGCGCGCTGCCTCTTATGGCGTTTCGACCGGAAATGTTCGCGGCGGCGGGAAAGCTGACCTTCTGGAAAGGCGCCGTGCTGGCGGTGTTGCTGGTCGCCATGGTGTTTGTCTATCGTCCTTTTTGCCGTTTCCTTTGTCCGTTGGGGCTCTGGTACGGCTTTTGGAATCGCTTCGCGCTTCTCGGCGTGACGGTGGACGAGACAAAGTGCGTGCATTGCGGGCGCTGCGCGTCGGCTTGCCCGATGGACGCGGAGCTTGCGGGGGACGCGCATTGCATTTCCTGCGGGCGGTGCCTGGAGGTCTGCCCAACGGCGGCGATTTCGTTCCGAAGGCTCGGGACGAGTGTACTGACACGAAGATCATCTTGCCGGTACACGCAGAATGTGAATCAAGAGACAGAAGGAAACGGAGGAGAATGAAGATGAAAAAATTAGCGGTTCTTTTTTTGGCGGTGTTGGCGGTAGGATTTACGTTTTTGCTGGGCGGCCCGTCCGCTTCGGCGAAGGCCGCGCCCGATGAGGCGCTGGTCGGCGTCAATACGTCGGATGCGACGGTTTACGGACTGGCGGGGCAGAAGCCGCTGTATCTGAATTTCTGGGCGACTTGGTGTCCGCCCTGCGTCGGCGAGATGCCGGCCATCGAGGCGATGTACAAGAAGTACGGCGACAGGCTGAATTTTGCCGCTGTGTCGGTGGACGAGGAGGCGGGCGCGGCGGCCGCCTTTGCCCAGAGCCGAGGGCTGACCGTTCCCATATACACGGGCGATTTGAACAAGATATCTACCGACTATAAGATCGACGCAATCCCGCAGTCGATCCTCGTAGCGTCGGACGGCACGATCATTGCCGAGCATTTGGGCGGCATGAGCGAGGCGGAATTGGAAGCGTTTTTGGCGAAGGCATTTTGAGCCGAATAATTTTGAAACGCCCATAAGAGGTTGCATTTGCAACCTCTTATGGGCGTTCTTTATGGTATAATCGAAACCATAAATATAAAACACTGGGAATAGGGGTTCCCTATGGAGGGATGCCGTATGGAAGGGCAGGAGATCGATTTTCAGGAGTTGCCGATTTTTTCCGGCGTTAAGCCGGAAGAGATCAATTCGTTCATTGAGGACGCGGGAGGCTGGGTACAGCAGTTTTCGAAGGGGATGCGGCTGCCGTACACGCATGGCGGAGATTCGCGCGTCGGCGTCATGCTGCATGGCATGGGGTACGTTCTTTTGACAGATCCGTTCGGGGACGAGGTACTTGGTTACGAGCTGCGGGACGGGGAGCTTTTCGGCAACGTGTGGGCGGTGCTAGGGAAGGATGTGTGCAGCAGCATGTCGCTCGAGATGCGGACGAATGCGGAAGTGCTCTGGCTGCCGTATCCGTCGCTGCTCCGGGCACTCGGCGAGCCGGGCGCAGCGAACGGCGTCGTCGCGCAGAATCTATTTAAAGTCCTGTCTCGTATGATGTTCGTGATGATGCAAAAGATCGCGGTGCTTTCCCAGCATACGCTGCGGGGGCGGCTTCGGCTGTACCTGATTCATCAGGAAAAGGCGCAGGGGAATCATCGGGTGATTGTACCGGGCCGTGTGCAGCTTGCGAAGATACTGGAATGCAATCGAAGCGCATTGACGAGGGAAATCGGCCGTATGGAGGATGAGAGGCTGCTGGCTTGCGGCGCCGGCTGGATGGAATTGAAAAACAAAAAGAAGATTGAAGAATGAAGAGACGCAAAAAAAGACTCGCAGGATGGAGCTGGTTCCTGCGAGTCTTTTGCGTTAGGAATGTTTTTTTCCGTCCGCTTCGTCGCCGTAGAGGGCGGCGATGATGTTGGCGAGCTTTTTGCGATCCCGTTGGGTCGGGGACTTGGAGAAAATCTTGTAGGAACCGTCCAGCAGGAAAGCCGTGAGATCGATGTCAGGTTCTTTTCTGGTATAAGGGCGGTCATGCTTCAGGAGGAAATCGAGGGACACATGGAAGTAGTCCGCAATCTTCTTCAGCGTCTCATGGTCGGGCTCGCGTATGCCGCGCTCGTAGCGGTTGTATGTGGATTGACCGATATGGAGCGCGTTGGCGAGATTCGTCTGTGTCAGAGCTTCTTTTTCGCGAAGATAGCGCAGGCGGTTGTTTTGCATGGGAAAACCTCCCTTTATCAAAGGCGCGGCGCCTTTTCTGTTTCGATGAAACTACTCTATTTATCATATTTATTTTACCAGAAAAAAACCAAATTGAACAACCTTTATTCCAAATTAGGATAGAGATTTTTGGCAAGTAATTTATCGGTGCGGGCTTGTATGGTTCTCAAGGAAATGACCAATGCGCGCAAGAGCTTCGTCGATCTTGTCCAACGAAGTCGCGTAGGAACAACGGACATAGCCTTGGCCGCAGTCGCCGAAAGCGCTGCCCGGTACGAGGGCGACGTGCTCGGCCATCAGGAGCTGTTCCGCGAACTCTTCGGAGGACAGTCCGGTGGAACTGACGTCGGGGAAAATGTAAAAAGCGCCCTGCGGCTCGAAGCAGGGAAGGCCGAGCTTCGTCAGTCCCCGATAGATGAAGCCGCGCCGCATATCGTATTCGGCGACCATCTTGTCCCGGTATTTCGCGCCTCGTCTGAGCGCTTCGACGGCGGCAAGCTGGGCGGTGATCGGCGCGCAGAGCATCGTGTACTGGTGGATTTTCGTCATGGCGGCGATAAGCTCCGGTGCACCGAGAGCGTATCCGATGCGCCAGCCGGTCATGGCGTAGGCTTTCGAGAAGCCGTCGAGGAGCAAAGTGCGTTCCTGCATGCCCGGAAGCGACGCAAAGGAAACGTGGGACTCGCCGCCATAAGTCAGGTCGCCGTAAATCTCGTCGGAGATTACGAGGAGGTCGTGAGCCTTTGCGAAGCGCGCCAGCTCCATCAAGTGTTCGCGGCGCATAACGGCGCCGGTGGGATTGTTCGGATAGCCGATCAAGAGGACGCGGGTGCGGGGCGTGACATGCGCTTCAAGATCCGCCGCCGTGATGCGAAATTCGTTTTCAATGCGCGCCGGGACAGGAACGGCGACGCCACCAGCCAGCGTCGTACAGGCTTTGTATGAGACGTAGCAGGGCTCCGGAATTAGTACCTCGTCGCCGGGGGCGAGCATGGCGCGGAGCGCGATGTCAAGCGCCTCGCTTACGCCGACGGTGACGAGAACATCGGTATTCGCGTCGTAATCAAGACCATGCTGTTCTTTTTTGTGGCGGACGATTTCCTCGCGGAGCTCAGGCAGGCCGCGGTTCGCGGTGTAGGAGGTGCGCCCCTGCTCAAGGCCGTAAATGCAGCTCTCGCGAATCGTCCACGGCGTCACGAAATCAGGTTCGCCGACGCCGAGGGAGATTACGTCCTCCATTTCGGCGGCGATGTCGAAAAATTTACGGATACCGGAAGGCGGTACGGCCTCTACAGTGGGGGAGATGCGTTTTTTCCAATCGACGGTCATGGCGACACCACCAGCCTATGGTCGCGCTCTTTCGGCCCTGTCAGCAGCCCGTCCTTTTTGTAGGGCTTCAGCATGAAATGGCTGCGCGTCGAGGTTACGCCGTCGATGGTGGCAAGACGCTGGGCGATGAAGTCGGCGATAGCCTGCAGCGAGGATTCCTCGACAATCACGAGAAGATCGAAGTTCCCGCTCATCAGGTAGACGGAACGCACTTCGTCGAAACGAGAGATGCGGTCGGCGACGGCGTCGAATCCTACGTCCCGCTGAGGCGTCAGGTTGACCTCGATGAAGGCGGTGACCTTATCCGCGCCGGCCTTGTTCCAGTCGATCAGCGTATTGTAGCCGAGGATAATCCGTTCGTCCTCCAACGCTTTCATTTCTTTTTCGACTTCGTATTCGCTCCGCTTGAGGACGCCCGCCAGTTCGGGAAGCGGACGGCGTGCGTCATGTTCAAGGAGCGAGAGCAGTTCGTTCATGGGAAAACCTCCAATATTCGTAATTTTGATTGCATATCGCGCGTATTTTTATTACAATAGAATTATTACGAGTAGATATTATCACAGGCGGCCGAGCCTTGCAAGCGCATGGCGCGCATTTGCGGGACGGCTGATGACGCAGGGGGCGTTGACGATGATTATAGGGAGCATTCATGACGAGGATATGGAGGGAATTGTTTTTTCACCGGCGATGGAGCGAGCGCTTTCGTATTTGCGGGAAACGGATTTTTCTAAAATGAAGGACGGCCGCTATGAGATTGACGGCGATCGGATTTACGCTACGGTCCAGCGTTATAAGACGAAGCCGGAGCACGAGTGCCGCCCGGAGTCGCACCGCCGTTACGCAGACGTACAGTTCGTGGCGGAGGGGCAGGAGATTATTGGTTGGTGCGCGTTTACGCCGGCTTTGAAAGTGGCGGAGTCGTATAATGAAGAAAAAGATATCACGTTTTATGAGAAATTGGAGCCGGAAAGCGATTTCGTGCTGGCTGAGGGGAGTTTCGCCATATTGACGCCGAAGGATATTCATCGCCCGTGCTGCGCTATCGAGGAATCATTGCCGGTATTGAAGGTGGTCGTTAAGGTCGCGGTTGAACTTTTGGAGGAGGAAATGAAATGACGGTCCGCAGGCTTTTTGTCGAGAAGCTGCAGGGCTTTTTCGACGTCCCGGCGCGTCAGCTGGCCGAGGATCTGATTGAAAGCTTCCGGTTGGTCGGGCTTCGTACGGTGCGCCTGGTTCGCCGCTATGATATCGAAGGACTCAGTGACGCGGAATATAAGGCGGTACGCGACGTAGTCTTCGCGGAGCCGCCGGTAGACGTCGTCTATGAGGAGAAGTTGCCCGATTTCCCAAATACGCGCAGCTTCGCGGTAGAGTTCCTGCCGGGCCAGTACGACCAGCGTGCGGACTCGGCGGCGCAGTGCGTCCAGCTCGTAACGCAGAAGGAGAGGCCGACAATCCGTACGGCGACGGTGGTGATGCTGGTCGGCGATATTTCCGACGCGGCGTTCAACGGGATTAAGTCATATCTGATCAACGAGGTCGAGTGCCGCGAGGCGTCGCTGGAAAAGCCAAAAACGCTGGCGATGGCGACGGAAGAGCCGCAGGACGTGGAGGTCCTCGACGATTTCAACTATTATTCTGAGAGCCGCCTTGCCAGTTTTTCGGTGAAGCATGGGCTTGCCATGAATCTGGACGATCTCGTTTTTTGCCAGCGGTATTTCAAGGATATAGCACATCGGGCGCCGACAATTACTGAGCTTCGCGTGATCGACACGTATTGGTCCGACCATTGCCGTCACACGACGTTTACAACGGCCGTCGATCATGTGAGCTTTGAGGAGGGGCCATACCGCCCTGCAATCGAGACGGCCTATGAGAAATATCTGTTTGACCGGCAAATGGTTTACGGCGCGGAACCGGATCGTGACGTGACGCTGATGGATATCGCGGTCATGGGCATGAAAGCGCTCCGCAAGGAAGGGAAGCTTGCCGCGCTGGACGAATCGGAGGAAATCAACGCCTGTTCCGTCGTCGTAGACGCCGATCATGACGGCAGGCCGGAAAAATGGCTCGTGATGTTCAAAAATGAGACGCACAACCATCCGACCGAGATCGAACCCTTTGGCGGCGCAGCGACGTGCCTCGGCGGTGCAATCCGCGATCCGCTGTCCGGGCGCTCTTACGTCTATCAGGCGATGCGCCTGACGGGAGCCGCCGACCCGCGCATGCCCGTCAGAGACACTCGCCCGGGGAAGCTGCCGCAGAAAAAGATTACGCGGGACGCAGCGGCTGGCTACAGCTCCTATGGCAACCAGATCGGCCTCGCTACGGGACAGGTCGCGGAGGTTTATCATCCCGGCTATATGGCGAAGCGCATGGAAATCGGTGCGGTGATTGCCGCCGCGCCGCAGGAAAACGTCGTGCGCCAGAGCCCGACGCCGGGGGACGTAGTGCTTCTCGTCGGCGGCCGCACGGGGCGCGACGGCTGCGGAGGCGCCACCGGCTCCTCGAAGGAGCATACCATTGATTCGCTGGCGGAATGCGGTGCGGAAGTACAGAAGGGCAATCCGCCCACAGAGCGGAAAATTCAGCGACTCTTCCGCCGCCCGGAGATTGCTCGGCTCATCAAGCGCTGCAACGATTTCGGCGCAGGCGGCGTCGCGGTCGCCATCGGCGAGCTGACCGACGGCCTTTCCGTCGATCTCGACGCCGTGCCGAAAAAATACGAAGGGCTGGATGGCACCGAGCTTGCGATTTCCGAGTCGCAGGAGCGTATGGCGGTGGTGCTCGCGCCTCAGGACGCGGCTGCGTTCATTCGCGCGGCGGATGAGGAGAATCTTGAAGCTACAGAGGTGGCTCGCGTTACCAGCGAACCGCGTCTTGTCATGCGCTGGCGCGGAAAGGTCATCGTCAATCTTGAGCGGAAATTCCTCGCCACCAACGGTGTGCGTCAGCACGTGGAAGCGGATATTTCCCAGCCTGACGCGGAAAAGCCTTATCTGCATACCCTGCCCGACGAAATTCAGGAATGCGGCTCGAATCTTTTCGCCGCATGGCTGAAAAACCTTTCGCGGCTCAACGTCTGCTCGCAAAAGGGGCTTTCCGAGCGGTTTGATTCGACTGTGGGCGCCGGCACGATTTTGATGCCCTTTGGCGGCAAGAATCAGATGACGCCGCAGGAGGGCATGGCGGCAAAGTTGCCGATGATCGAGGGGGAGACGACCACGGCGACGGTCATGGCTTACGGTCTCGATCCTTACTTTATGGAATGGAGCCCTTTCCACGGCGCGATGTACGCCATTGTCGAGGCCGTGGCGAAAATTGTCGCTATGGGCGGCAATGTGGGACAGCTTTGGCTGACCTTGCAGGAATATTTCGAGAGCCTCGGCAAAGAGCCGAAGAAATGGGGTAAGCCCTTTGCGGCCTTGCTTGGCGCCCTCTGGGCTCAGCGATTTCTCGGCGTCGCCGCCATCGGCGGAAAGGACTCCATGTCCGGAACTTTCATGGAGATTCATGTGCCGCCGACGTTGGCGGCTTTCGCCGTCGGCGTCCTGTCTGCGGAAAACGTCGTCTCGGCGGAGTTTAAGGCCGTGGGCAGTACCGTTTACGCCGTACCGTGTCCGAGGGACGAGTCTGATCTGCCCGATTTCGGTCAGTTCCGCTACAATCTGGAAAAAATCGCCGCGCTGACGTCGGCCCGCAAAGTGCTTTCCGCTGCCACAGTGCGCGCAGGCGGCGTCGCCGCCGCTGTCACGAAAATGTGCCTCGGCAACGGGATCGGCTTTTGCTTCGATGCAGCGCCGGGGGCGGATGAATTGTTCCTGCCCGATTACGGCACGATCCTTTTGGAAATACCTGAAAACACGGACGTGGATGTGGCGGAGGCGCTTGCCCATACCGGCGCTTATGCCCTTGGATATACGATGGAACAGCCGAATATCGTTTGCGGCGGCGTCATCGTCAATCTCGCCGAGGCGGAAAACGTCTGGCGGGAACCTCTGGAACGCATTTTCCCGACGAAGGTCGGCGGCACGCCGGTTGCAATCCCGCAGGCACCCGATTATACGAGGGGCGGCAATTATTCCGCGTGCCTGCGTTACGCGAAGCCGCGCGTGTTCATTCCCGTATTCCCGGGGACGAACTGCGAGTATGATTCCGCCCGTGCGTTCGAGCGCGCCGGGGCGAAAGCGGAGACGCTGATCATTCGCAATCTGACGCCGCAGGCTGTGGCGGAAACCGTCGACGCGTTGGTGAAAGGAATCAGGAACGCGCAGATCGTCATGCTGCCCGGCGGCTTCTCCGGCGGCGACGAGCCGGACGGTTCCGGCAAGTTTATTGCTGCGATGTTCCGTAATCCGAGGATCCGGGATGGCGTCATGGAACTTTTGACAAATCGGGACGGGTTGATGCTTGGCATCTGCAATGGTTTTCAGGCGCTGATCAAGCTTGGCCTTGTGCCTTACGGCGACATCCGGCCGCTGAAGCAGAATTCGCCGACGCTGACCTTCAACACCATTGGGCGTCACGTCTCCTGCATGGTGCGGACGAAAGTCGTCTCGAATCTTTCGCCGTGGCTTGCCGGAGTTCCCGTGGGCTCGGTGCAGACAATACCGGTCTCTCACGGTGAAGGCCGATTCTACGCCGACAAGGAGATTCTCTCCCGCTTGCGTCTGCGCGGACAAATCGCCACCCAGTACGTGGACGCCGCGGGCAATCCCAGCATGGACGTCGCTTTCAACCCGAACGGGTCGGTATACGCCATCGAAGGCATCACCAGCCCGGACGGCCGTGTTTTCGGCAAGATGGGGCACTCCGAGCGCATCGGGGAAAATATTGGCGTCAACGTCCCGGGAGAAAAAGACCAGCAGCTTTTCGCTTCCGGCGTCGAGTATTACTCGTGAGATGAAAGCAAGCGCTGTACAAGGGCTTCCCGCTTGTCGGGAGGCTCTTTTTTCATGCGTTTGCGAAAATTTGACATGATAAATAAAGCGTGATATACTAAAAAATTTTTGCACGGGGGAAATTTTTTGTGCTATAATGGAACTGCATGCGAGGGAGGTGAGCGTTTGCTACAGGTGGGAGATCAGGTCGTTTATCCGATGCACGGCGCGGGTGTGATTGCGGATATCGAGAAGTGCGAGGTCATGGGCGAGGTGAAATCGTACTATGTCCTTCGAATGCCGATCGGAAATATGAAGGTAATGATTCCGACGGATAAAGTTGAAAATATCGGCCTTCGGGATGTGATTTCCGAGGACGGAGTTGCGAAAGTGGCGGAGGTGCTGGCGGACACTCCGGAGCGTGCGGTAGGGAGCTGGAACAAGCGCTTCCACGCGACGCTGACGCGCATGAAGTCGGGCGACATCTGCGACGTGGCGGCGGTGGCCCGCAATTTGATCCTGCAGGACAGGATCAGAAAAATCTCCAGCGGCGAACGCAGGCTGCTCGATCTCGCGAAGCAGATCCTCGTCAGCGAACTCGTCTACGCCTGTGGAAAGACGCCGGACGAGGTCGACGCGTGGATGGACGGGATCCTGGAGAAGAA
>CAMHCS010000055.1 GCA_946183785.1 uncultured Selenomonadales bacterium
AGATCCTCGTCGCGGAAGCAGCGGACGATCTGGAAATACTTCTCAAAGCCCGCCACCATCAAAATCTGCTTGTAAATCTGCGGCGACTGCGGCAGCGCGTAGAAATTGCCGGGATTCAGGCGGCTCGGCACGAGAAAGTCCCGGGCGCCTTCCGGCGTGCTCTTGCAGAGCATCGGCGTCTCGATCTCGAGGAACCCGAGACGGTCGAAATAGTCGCGCATGATTTTTGCGACGCGGTGGCGCAGCATGATGTTCTTCTGCATTTCGGGACGGCGCAGGTCAAGGTAACGATACTTGAGCCTGAGCATCTCGTCCACGTCGAGGTCGTCCTGGATATAGAACGGCGGCGTCTTCGCCCTGTTCAGGATGCGAAGCTCGCTGCAGACGATCTCGATCTTGCCCGTCTCCATCTTCGGATTCACGGTATCCTCGGAGCGTGCGCGCACACTGCCGCGCACCGCGATGACGAATTCCGAGCGCAGCGACTCCGCCTTGTGGAACGTGCCCTCTCCCATCTTTGCCTCGTCATAGACCACCTGCACATAGCCGGAACGATCGCGCAGATCGACGAAAATCAATCCGCCGTGGTCGCGGCGGCGCGACACCC
Organism: uncultured Selenomonadales bacterium; assembly: GCA_946183785.1. GTDB lineage: Bacteria > Bacillota > Negativicutes > Selenomonadales > Selenomonadaceae > RUG12372. Next base: position 608 of record CAMHCS010000055.1, read on the forward strand.
AGCCGCAAACCGTGACTTCCTGCCCGACCTCGCTCTCGCGAAGCTCCCCGCAGTGATGGGTCCGTTTCATGCCTTCCAAAGTTTCCATTACTCTTTCACCCCAACAATTTATTGACAATATCTTCTCTCGCGGCCTGCTCCTGACCGCTGGACTCCATATTCCGCACGGTCACGACGCCCTTCGCGAGCTCGTCCTCTCCGAGAATCAGCGCGTAACGCGCGTTCGCCTTGTCGGCCTGCTTCATCTGCGATTTCATGCTGCGTCCGGCGTAATCCATACGAGCCGAAAGCCCCGCGTCTCGAAGCTCCGCCAGAAGCCGGAACGCCTCTTCCTTCGCCGCGTCGCCCATCGCGACGACAAATGCGTCCGTGCTTTCCGAGCTCTCCGGAAACAGCTCCTGCATTTCCATCGCAAGCATTACGCGCTCCAAGCCGACGGCGAAGCCCACCGCAGGCGTCGGATTGCCGCCGATCTCCTCGACGAGCCCGTCGTACCGCCCGCCGCCCGCTACCGCGCTCTGCGCGCCCAGCGGCTCATACTTGATCTCGAAGGCGGTCTTCGTATAGTAGTCGAGGCCGCGCACAAGGCGCGGGTCGCAGGTGTACTCCACGCCCGCCGCCTTCAGATACGACTTGACCTTCTCAAAATGCTCGGCGCACTCGTCGCAAAGGCAGTCCGTAATCTCCGGCGCGCCGGCGGAAAGCTCATGGCATTTGGGATTCTTGCAGTCAAGGAGCCGCATCGGGTTCCGGTCGTAGCGCGAACGGCAGTCCTCGCAAAGCCCGTCCAGCTTTTCCCTGAAAAAGTCCTTCAGTCTTTGCCGATACACGGGGCGGCAGGCCGGGTCTCCGACAGAATTGATGGAAAGCGAAAGCTCCTGCAGGCCGAGCGACTGCAAAAAACGCACCGCCAGCAGGATAATCTCGGCGTCCACCGCCGGACTCGCCTCGCCCAGAGCCTCGACGCCAAACTGATGGAACTCGCGGAACCGACCTTTCTGCGGCCGGTCGAAGCGGAACATCGAGCCGATGTAGAACAGCTTCGTCAAAGCGTCCTCCGCGAACAATTTATGCTCGAGATACGCACGCACCGCCGACGCCGTGTTTTCAGGACGGAGCGTTATGCTGCGCCCGCCCCGGTCCGTGAACGTGTACATTTCCTTCTCGACCACGTCCGTCGTGTCGCCGATTCCGCGCTGGAACAGCTCTGTATGCTCAAAAAGCGGCGTCCGTATCTCGCGGTAGCCGAACCGACCGCAAAGCTCCCGGATCTTTTCCTCGACGTACCGCCAGCGCTCCACGCTGTCCGGCAAGATATCCTTCGTGCCCCGCGGGGCCTGTGTCAGCATTGCTTCAATCCTCCTGTTCTCCATACACCTCATGCAAGAGGCGGTTTCTTTTTTCTATATAATAATCAACCTTGTCCAGATAGACGGTGATCTCTTTCGGGTTGAACGACGTTTTCAAATATTTCTGCGTCGGGCTGACGATCTTCGAGGTCGCCGCGCCGCCGATCCCTAAAATCGTCTGGCGTTCGCCCATGATCTGGATATTGTACATACTTTCCGCGCCGGGACGGCAGCAGCCGACGTTCTCCAGCTGCCCGCTCTGATACCCCTGCCGATAGAGATAATACGGCGTGAGCCCCATGCGTTTCGTACAGTCCATCGCGGCTGTAAACATATCCCGCGCCGTCTCGTCGTCGGGCAGCTCGGTCTCGGAAAGATTTTCCCTGAGCCGCGAGCCTTTTTTCAATGCCAGCGCGTGAAGCGTCACATCGTCCGGCGCGAGGTCCGCGATTTTCTCCATCGTGTCCTCGACGTCCCGGACGTCCTCCCCCGGCAGCCCAATAATCACATCCATATTGACGCAGGGGATTCCAGCCGCCCGGAGGTCCCTGTACATGCGAACGATGTCCTCCGGCTCGTGCCGCCGCCCGATGCGCCGAAGGGTCCGCGCCTGCATCGTCTGCGGATTGGCGCTGACGCGGTTGACCTGACAGCGCACCATACTTTGAAGCTTCGCGGGCGTCATGCTGTCCGGCCGCCCCGCCTCCACACAGAACTCCACCAACGCGTCAGAGGCGAAACTCCCATGGAGCGTCCGCAGCATCTCGTCAAAAACATCGTCCGGCAGGCTCGTCGGCGTACCGCCGCCGACGTAGATATTCTGCACGCGGAAACCGTACTGAGCTACCGCGCCGCGCACGGCGGCGAGATCGCGAAAAAAAACCTCCGTGAACCGCCGGAGCATTTTCTCTCCCGGCAGCACAAAGGCGGGAAAAGAACAATACAGGCACCGCGACGGACAAAACGGAATCCCCGCGTAAATACTGACCGTACGGGAATCGGTCTGCCGCAAAAACGGCCTTTGATAGATCGAGCTGTCCACGAGCAGCGCGGCCTTGTCCTCGCCGACGCCGTAGTCCTCGTGAAGCCGCTCCATGATATCGTCGCGGGGAAGCCCCGCATCCAACCACCGATGGACGATTTTCGACGGACGCACACCATAGAGGATCCCCCATGGCGCCTCCGGCAGCGAGAGTTCTTCGCGAAGCAACTTATAAAAATTCAGCTTGATCAGCCGATGACGCTCCGATCTCGGATTTTCCCCATCGCGGGCTACGGTTTCCGTCGAGCGGCGCTTCGCATCCCCTTCCGTACCGACGAAAATTGTCTCCGTGCGGACGCGAAGCGGATTCCCCTCCGCCGTCTCATTCCGCACGACAATTTCCTCAAAAGCGGCTGAATCCTCGTCCGCCGTCGAAATTCGGTAAAGGTCGAGCACTTCCCGGAGAACTTTTACGACGACCTGCTCGTCGCTGTCAATCGTGAACTTCCGGATATGCACGCCTTACTGGCACTCCCTGCAATAACCGTAGAACTTGACCTGATGGTCGACAATCCTGAAGCCGGACTTCTGCGAAATATTATGCTCCAGCTTGTCCAGAAGGTCGTCCTGGAACTCGAACACCTTGCCGCACTTCATGCAGATCATATGATGGTGCTGATGCTCGTCCGGCGTCATCGTCCCGATCTCATAGCGGCTGCAGCCGTCGCCAAACTCCATCTTCTGCAAAATGCCAAGCTCCGCCAAAAGATCGAGGCTGCGGTAGACCGTCGCCAAGCCGATATCGAGCGACTGCTCGCGCAGGATCCCGTACACGTCCTCTGCGCTCAAATGCTCGCCCGGATGCTCGATAAACACCTTCAGCACAGTGCGCCGCTGCGTCGTCAGCTTGTGCTTGCGCGCCTGCAGACGCTGCTTCAGTAGATCCATCGTCACTTTTTCCGCCATCGGAGACAACCCCCTCGCTGCAAAAAATGCAAATTCATATAAAGTGTATTTTACTGCATAAAGTGGCGATTTGCAAGATAGGAACTTTGTCTCCCGCGAAAGAAATGAGGATTCCTTCGAAACTGAAATTCCTCTTGTTTTCTGATGGGTAAATGATATAATGAAGTTAGGTCGATTGCAAGAATTATCTGAAAGGGGAGTTGAACGAGATGAATTTCAAGAAAATGGCCGCGGCCTTCCTTGCCGGCGCCTGTATGCTGACTGCGCTGGGCTGCGGAGGCGGAGGCGGCGGGGAGAAGCCGAAGGACGCCAAGGCGGAACAGCCCCTCAAGGGGAAAGAAGTCGTCATGTATGTATCCTTCCATGAGGACACGGCGAAGGAGCTGGCGAAGGGCTTCAAAGAGAAGACGGGCTGCGAGGTGAAGTTCATCCGCCTGCCGACCGGCGAAGCTGTCGCACGCCTGATCGCGGAAAAGGACGCGCCGAAAGCCGACGTTTGGCTGGGCGGCACCATTGACGCCCACGAAAAGATGAAGGCCGAAGGTATCACGACGAAGTACACGTCGCCGGAGGAGAAGAATCTGCCCGCCGCTTATGTGGACAAGGACGGCTTCTGGAAAGGCACATATCTGGAAACGCTGGCCATCGGCGTAAACGAGGCTCGCTTCAACAAGGAGTTCAAAGGCAAGGTGGAAATGCCCACGAAGCTGGAGGATCTCCTGAATCCCGCATTCAAGGGCGAAATCATCATGCCGGATCCGGCGAAATCCGGAACGGGCAGCACCCTCATCACCTCCGTCGTGCAGTGCATGGGCGAGGAAAAGGGTCTGGAACTCCTGAAGGGCATCAAGGCGAACGTGGCGCAGCTTACGCCTTCCGGCTTCACCCCGGCGCAGAAGTGCGGCGCGGGCGAGTTCCTGGTCACGGTGAATTTCCTGTCCGACCAGATGAATGTCAGCAACAAGGGACAGAAGATCATCAGCACGGTGTTCCCGAACGCGGGCTGGACGCTCTGCGGCGTCTCGAAGCTGAAAGGCGCGCCGCATGACGCTGAAGCGAACGCCTTCATCGACTACATGATGTCGAAGGAAGCCGGCGACGCGATGGTCAAGACGGCGAACGGCATCGCCTGCAACCCGAAGTCCATTACGCCGGCGGGCAGCAAGCCGCTGAACGAGCTGCCGCTTTACAAGGAGTATAATTTCGAGAAAGCCGGCAAGGAGAAGGACGCCATCACGGCGAAGTTCGCAGGGCTCTGAGATAAAGGAAAACCAATAAGAATCGCGAAGTGAAAAGCAGAGTGAGGCGTGGGGAGTGAAGAGTGCGGAGAAATATCTCTGAACTCTCCGCTTTCCGCCTTCACTCTTATTTCTTAGGAATCAATGAATAAGTCAGGTCGTGTTCCGTACGCCGGGGATTCTTTCACTTGTTCAGTGATTCCCTTATGAGGTGATAGTATGCAGGCAGCTTCTGCCGGCCGTGAACAGACGGGTTGGACGTCGGAAATCCGCGCGCTCCGTCGGGAGCCCCAACTTCTGCTGGCCATCGGACTGCTCTTTTTGATGTTTGCGGTCTTTATCATTTATCCGTTTATCAAGCTCATTCTCGTGCCGTCGGCGCTGGACTGGGCGCTGGCCATCACTGGCAGGGAATTTCAGGAGGCTTTTGTCCACACCCTCTTTTCTTCCCTTTTGTCTACGGCGTCCGCGATGGTTCTGGGCTTTCTTTACGCCTATGCCATGAATTACACCGACCTGCCGGGACGTCGTTTCTTCCAGGTCGTGGCATTGCTTCCGTCCATGGCTCCCACCGTCGTCTCGGGCCTTGCCTTTATCATGCTCTTTGGACGGCGCGGCTTCATCACATACAACCTTCTGGATCTGAAGGTCGATCTCTACGGATGGTTCGGCCTCTGGGTGGTACAAACCATCGCCTTCTTCCCGCTGGCTTATATCACAATCTCAGGCGTCCTGAAATCCATCAGCCCGAATCTGGAGCTGGCGGCGCAAAATCTCGGAGCCAAGGGCTTCTATCTCTTCCGCACGGTCACATTGCGTCTGGCGACGCCCGGTCTGGCCAGCGCTTTCCTGCTGGTCGCCATCAACAGCCTCGCCGACTTCGGCAATCCGATGTTGGTGGGAGCGAATTATCATGTGCTGGCAACAGAGGCCTACGCGCAGGTGGTTGGCGCATGGAATCTCCCCATGGGCGCCGTTCTCTCCGTGTTCCTCGTGATTCCGACGCTGATCGTCTTTTTCATCCAGCGCTATTATCTTGAAAAGAACTCCTATGTCACCGTTACCGGCAAGCCGGTCGCGGGTCTCACCCGTGTCACGGTCAGCCCGGCGGTGCGTTGGATGCTGTTCGTTTTCTGCTGCTTCATCTCCTTTTCTATCCTTCTGATCATCGGCGTCGTTTGCCTCTTCGCGTTTACGCGCACCTTCGGTTTCGACTACACCTTTACTATGGACTACTTCATCGAGGGCGTTTTACAATCCTCGTCCCTGAAAAACAGTTGGATGGCCTCCATGACCACCGCTGTAGTCACCACGCTCCTCGGCATCGCGCTGGCGTTCCTCACCCTCCGCAGAAGATTCCCCGGGCGGACGGTCATGGATTTTCTCGCCATGCTGCCGGTATCGCTGCCGGGTACCTTCATCGGTCTCGCGCTGATCATGGCCTTCAATTCCGGCCCGCTGGAAATGACCGGCACCCTCGTCATCGTGGTCGTGGGTATGACGCTTCGACAACTGCCCGTGGGCTATCGGCAGGCAGTCTCCGGCCTCTCGCAAATCGAAAAATCCCTGGAGCAGGCTTCTACCAATCTCGGCGCGGACAGTCTGACGACGTTCTGGAAAATCATCGTTCCTATGCTGAAGAACTCGCTTTCCGTGAGTTTCGTCTATTCCTTCATGCGATCGATGAATACGCTCAGCACCGTCATTTTTCTCATTTCGCCCGAGTGGAATCTGGCGTCCATCAACATCATGAGCCTTGCCAATCAGGGCTTTTTGACCGTCGCCAGCGCCACCGCTGTCGGCATGATGCTCACGATCTTCCTGACTTTTGGCCTCGCAAAGCTTATCCTGCGTGACCAAATCAACATTTTCGATCTTTGATTAGGAGGAACGCACGATGGCTGAAATTGTAATGGAACTAAAGGATATCAAGAAATTCTTCGGCAATACCCAAGTGATTCACGACGTGAGCTTTCAGGTGCAAAAGGGAGATTTTGTTACGCTGCTGGGTCCGTCGGGCTGCGGCAAGACCACGATCCTGCGCATGATCGCGGGTTTTTACGAGCCGGACGGCGGCACGATCCGTCTCGCGGGGCGGCAGATTGAGCATATCCCCCCCTACAAGCGCAATACTGCTATGGTCTTTCAGGAATATGCGCTCTTCCCCCACCTGACCGTCTATGAAAACGTCGCTTACGGCCTCCATGTCCGCAATCTCGATGAGTCCAAAGTGAAACAGCGGGTGAATGATGCGCTGAAGCTCATGCAGCTGAAGGGAATGGGCGACCGCTATCCAAACCAGATGTCCGGCGGACAGCAGCAGCGCGTAGCCGTGGCCCGCGCCCTCGTCATGAAGCCGGACGTGCTGCTTTTGGACGAGCCGCTCTCCAATCTGGACGCTAAGCTGCGCGAATCCGTGCGGGTGGAGCTTAGGGCCATTCAGCGGGACATGGGACTCACGACGATCTATGTCACCCACGATCAGCAGGAAGCGCTCTCCATGTCCGACTCCGTCATCATCATGCAGAAAGGTCATCTGCATCAGCAGGGAACGCCCCACGAAATCTATTTCGCGCCCCGTACTCCCTTTGTGGCGGACTTCATCGGCACCACGAACCTGGTGGAGGTGGAGGGAACTAACGCCCTTATCGTCACCTATGGCGACACGACGCTGATGGCGGACGCCGTTTGTCCCGCGGGCACCGTCACCCTTTCCATCCGCCCCGAGTCCATCCGTCTGGCGGATACCGAGGACGAAGCCGCGGCCGAAAACGTCCTGCCCGTACAGGTGGCGTACAGTATGTTCCTGGGGGAAAAGGTGCGTTACTTCCTGAAAGACGCCACCGGCCGCGAATGGCTCGCCGACATCTTCGATCCCGGCCGCCGCATTTTCGAGGGCGACGTCTGGATGTACTTCCGCGCCGACAGGACCCACGTCATCACGGAGAGCGCAGTTTGACGCCGCCAATCCGCGGGAAGATGCTTTGAACAGGAGGACGCAATGCTTGAAGAATTGAAAAAACAGGTTTGCGAAGCAAACCTCGAATTGGTGCGGCGCGGCGTCGTGATTTACACCTGGGGCAACGCCAGCGGTATCGACCGAAAGGCAAACCTGGTGGTAATCAAGCCCTCCGGCGTCGATTACGACGGCATGAAGCCGGAAGACATGGTGGTCGTGGACCTTGAAACCGGCAAGAAGGTTGCAGGAAAATATAATCCGTCATCCGATACGCCGACCCACCTGGAGCTTTACAGGGCATTTCCGTCGATCGGAGGCGTCACGCATACCCATTCCGTCAATGCTGTCGCTTTCGCTCAGGCGGGAATGGACATTTCGGCATTGGGAACGACGCATGCCGACTATTTTTACGGCTCAATCCCCTGCACAAGAGAACTGACAAACGAAGAAGTGGAAACGGCCTATGAACTGAATACCGGGAAAGTCATCGTGGAGTGCTTTGAAAAGCGAAGCCTTGACCCGGCGGCAGTGCCCGGCGTGTTGGTAAGAAACCATGGCCCGTTTGCCTGGGGAAAAGACGCCGCGGCTTCCGTTTACCACGCCGTGGTGCTGGAGGTCGTCGCCGAAATGCATCTGAAAACAAGGCTGCTGCATCCCGAAGCGTCTATCCCCCAATATATCCTGGACAAACACTACAAGAGAAAACATGGGCCGAACGCTTATTACGGGCAGCATCACATAAATCTTGGCTAGAATAATCAGGGGCTGTCCATGAAGACAGAAATCATCTTCATGGACAGCCCCTTTTCTTTCCCCAGGATTTTCCTAAAATGACGACCTTAAGGAAGCACTGATTAAGTCAAGTCGTGGCCCTGTCGAGGGATTTTTTCGTCAGGCAAGGAAAAGTGCTCGAAGTCGTAGCAGAGCTACGTCGAGAGCACTTTGACGCAGCATGACGGAAAAAGACCCGTCAGGGGCGCGGCGGGACTTATTCAGTGCTTCCTTAAAACTCGATTCCCTTCTGCGCCTTGACGCCCTCCGCAAACGGGTGCTTGACGAGCCGCATTTCGGTGACGAGGTCGGCGGCGTCGACGATTTCCGGCTGCGCATCCCGCCCTGTCAGCACGAGATGAAGCGGCCGCGGCTTTTTTTTGAGCAGCCCGAGCACGTCTCCGACTGCAAGCAAGCCGAACTTCACCGCGTAATTGATTTCATCCAGTATGATAAGATCCCACGCTCCCGAGTCGATCTCCTTTTCCGCTTCGCGAAGCGCTTCTTTCGCCGCCGCTATGTGCTCCGGCTTGCGCTTCTCATCCCGCCGCGTGAAGCCGAGTCCGCATTGGCGCACCCCAATCGTGTCGCGCACGCCCTTCAGCGCGTCGATGGCGGCAAGCTCGCCGTAGCTTTGCCCGCCCTTGATAAACTGCAAGATCAAAACCCGAAGGCCGCTCCCCCACGCACGGAGCGCAAGCCCCAGCGCGGCAGTCGTCTTTCCTTTGCCGTCTCCCGTATGCACGATCACAAGCCCTTGTCGTTCCATTGTCGCACTCCTTCCGAAAAGCATGTCGCCTCATCCGCCGCGATGCGCGCCGAACTTCCCCAGGGGAAGTCATAAAGAAAAGCCCGCCAGTCTCATATCGAGACAGCGGGTTTCTTGTTGTTATACGAGCTCCAGGAGAGCCATCGGCGCAGCGTCGCCGCGACGGGGGCCGAGCTTCAGGATGCGCGTGTAGCCGCCCTGACGATCCTTGTATTTCTCGGCGATTTCACCAAACAGCTTCCGGACTACGTCCTCGTCATAAAGACGGGAAATGGCCGTGCGGCGGGCGGCGAGGTCGCCGCGCTTCGCCAGCGTGATGAGCTGGTCGGCAAGACCGCTGACTTCCTTCGCCTTGGCCTCCGTCGTCTCAATCCGGCCGTGCCGGAAGAAGGAGGTCAGAACGCTGCGAAAGAGCGCCTTGCGCGCGCTGGAATCGCGTCCCAATTTTCTATACATGAATGTTTCCCTCTTTTCTCTTTCGATTATTCCCCTTGCGAAAGCGACAGGTTCAGTTCCTGCAGCTTCTTCTTGACTTCCTCAAGCGACTTGCGCCCAAGATTGCGGACCTTCATCATCTCTTCTTCCGTCTTCTCCGTCAGATCCGCCACCGTATTGATATTGGCGCGCTTCAGGCAGTTGTAAGAACGGACGGAGAGATCGAGATCCTCGATCGTCATTTCCAGAACCTTTGCCGTATCGTTCTCCGGCGTTTCGAGGAACGTACCTTCTTCCTCTTCCTCTTCTTCGGTCAGCCCCGCCATGTTCTGGAAAAGCTTCAGGTGCATGATCAGAATGCCGGCCGCTTTGCTGATTGCTTCCTCCGGCCGTATGGAGCCGTCCGTCCACACTTCCAGCGTCAGCTTGTCATAGTCGGTGACGTTTCCGACGCGCGTATCGACGACCGAATAATTCACGCGCAGGATCGGAGAAAAGATGGAATCGATGGGAATGACGCCGATCACATGATCCGGCCTCTTGTTCTTCTCCGCGGGAACATAGCCGCGCCCGCGCTCCACCGTCATCTCCATATGGAGCGATCCGTCCTCGTTCAGCGTCGCGATATGAAGCTCCGGATTCAGGATCTCGATATCCGAGTCCACGGTGATATCGGCGGCGGTGACTTCCTTCGCTCCGTCGACGTCGAGACGGATCGTCTTCGGCTCGTCGGAGTACATCTTGAGGCACAAGGATTTCAGATTCAGGATAATGTTCGTGACGTCGTCGCGAACGCCCGGAATCGTCGAAAATTCGTGAAGCACGCCGTCGATGCTGATGGCGGTAATAGCCGCTCCCTGCAACGAGGAAAGGAGGATACGGCGCAGGCTGTTGCCGAACGTCGTACCATATCCGCGCTCCAACGGCTCGCAGACGAATTTTCCATAGCGATTGTCCTCGCTGATTTCCACGATCTCGATTTTAGGCTTTTCGATTTCGACCATCTGGAATACCCTCCCCAATAACTCAATGCACTTGGCAATAAAACGAATACAATGAAATTATTTGGAGTAGAGTTCGACGATCGCCTGCTCGCTGACCGGCACGTCAATCTCCTCACGGTTCGGATACCGGACTACTTTGCCGGAAAGATTGGAAGCGTCCGCTTCCAGCCATGCCGGGACGCTGAGCGCGCTGTAATTCTCCGTCAGCGCCTTGAAGAACGCGTTGGAACGGCTCTTCTCCGAAACGGCAATCACATCGCCCTCATATACGAGCGCGGACGGAATGTCGAGGCGCTTGCCGTTGACCGTGATATGGCCATGGCGAACAACCTGGCGAGCCTGACGACGCGTAGCCGCAAGGCCGAGACGGAATATGACGTTGTCGATACGGCGTTCCAGAAGCTTCAGCAGATTTTCACCCGTGACGCCCTGCATTTTCTTGGCCTTCTCGTAATAGCCGCGGAACTGCTTCTCCATGACGCCGTAAATGAATTTCGCCTTCTGCTTCTCCTTGAGCTGGAGGCCGTACTCGCTGACCTTGCGGTTCGTCCGCTTCGGCTGGCGCTTCGATTTCTTGGAAAGCCCGAGCACCGCCGGCTCGATGCCGAGCGAACGGCAACGCTTGAGATTTGCTACTCTATCAATTGCCATCTATTTCTGCACCCCCTGTTATACCCTTCTCCGCTTCGGCGGGCGGCACCCGTTGTGCGGAATCGGAGTAACGTCTTTGATCATGTTGACTTCCAGGCCCGTCGCCTGAAGGGAACGGATAGCAGCCTCACGGCCTGCGCCCGGTCCCTTGACGTAAACCTCGACCTGCTTCAGGCCGTGCTCCATGGCCGCCTTCGCCGCTGTCTCCGCCGCCATCTGCGCTGCAAACGGCGTAGACTTGCGCGAGCCGCGGAAGCCGAGTCCGCCGGCGCTGGCCCAGGAAAGCGCGTTTCCGTTCTTGTCCGTCAGCGTGACAATCGTATTATTGAACGTAGAGCTGATATGCGCTACGCCGTATTCCACGTTTTTGCGGTCTTTTTTCTTCGTACGAACAGCTTTCTTAACTGCCAAAGTCTATCCCTCCCTTAGTCCTTTTTCTTTCCTGCAATCGTCTTTCTCGGACCCTTGCGCGTGCGGGCATTGTTCTTCGTGTTCTGCCCACGGACCGGAAGGCCGAGACGATGACGACGGCCGCGATAGCAGCCAATCTCGACGAGGCGCTTGATATTAAGCGAGACCTCGCGACGGAGATCGCCCTCGACCATAACCTCGCGGTCGATGAGCTCGCGAAGCTTCACGACCTCGTCCTCCGTCAGATCGCGGGTACGGGTGTCGGGATTGATCCCGGCCTCCGCGATGAGCTTCTTGGAAGTCGTCAGACCGATTCCAAAGATGTATGTCAAAGCAATTTCAATTCGTTTGTCACGCGGCAAATCGACGCCGGCAATACGTGCCATAAAACGAGCACCTCCTTTTCTTAACCTTGTCTCTGCTTATGCTTCGGATTTTCGCAAATGACCATGACGCGGCCCTTGCGCTTGATGACTTTGCATTTTTCACAAATTGGCTTTACGGAAGGCTTCACTTTCATTGTGTTTTTCCTCCTTTTCCTTTCCTGTACGCCTTTACCCTTATTTGAAACGATAGGTTATACGGCCACGGGTCAAGTCGTACGGTGTAAGCTCAATCGTGACCTTATCTCCAGGCAGTATGCGAATGAAATTCATGCGGATCTTACCTGAAACATGCGCCAAAACGACATGGCCGTTTTCGAGTTCGACCTGAAACATCGCATTGGGCAATGCCTCAAGTACTTTCCCTTCAACTTCAATAACATCTTGCTTGGACATCAGTTCTGCTCCTTATTGTCGTAAACGCCCTGCATAACGTCCCGCCTCTTTCTCGTCCCGGCGGCCGTCATTTCTCAAGGCAAGCGGTTATATCGGCAAACACCTTGCTCATTTCCTGGGTTCCGTCGATTTCGCTGTAAAGCCCCGCTTTTTTGTAGTAGCTGACGAGCGGCTTTGTCTGCGCTTCGTAGACCGAGAGACGGCTCTTCATCGTCTCCTCGCTGTCGTCCTCGCGCTGATACGTTTCTCCCCCGCACTCGTCGCACACCCCGTCGACCTTCGACGGATTGAAGCGGATATGATAGGCCGCGCCGCATTTCTTGCAGACGCGACGCCCAATCGCACGCTCGATGAGCATATCCGAGGGAACGCTGATGTCCACGGCCCGGGTCAGTTGGATCGAAAGCTCCGCAAGGATCCCGGCCAGCGCGTCGGCCTGCTCGGCCGTCCGCGGGAACCCGTCCAGGATAAAGCCCTTGGCGCAGTCCGGCTTTTGCAGCCGCTCTTTGACGATGCCGATCGTGATCTCATCGGGAACGAGCTGCCCGGCGTCCATGCACGCCTTCGCTTTCTTGCCGAGCTCCGTGCCTTCCTTTACCGCCGCACGGAACATATCGCCTGTCGAAATATGGGGGATACCATACTTCTTCACCAGATTGGCCGCCTGCGTGCCTTTGCCCGCGCCCGGCGGTCCCATCAACAGGATATACATACGCATCCTCCCTTATCTTACTTCATAAAGCCCTGGTAATGACGCATCACTACCATGGACTCAATCTGCTTCATTGTGTCGAGAGCGACGCCGACGACGATCAGGAGCGCCGTTCCGCCAAAGTAAACGCCTTCGATATGCGTCGCGCCCGCGACCATATTCGGCAAGATGGCAATGAATGCCAGGAAGAACGCTCCCGCAAGCGTGATGCGGGTCAGGACGCCATCCAGATAATCCTCGGTGGGCTTGCCGGGGCGAATGCCCGGAATAAATCCGCCGTATTTCTTCAGATTTTCCGCCATATCCGGTATCTTCACAGTGACTGCTGTATAAAAGTATGTGAAAAAGAGGATCAAAAGCGCATACAGCGTCGTCTGCAGCGGCGTTCCCCAGGCGAAGTAGCTTGCGACCGTTTTCACCCACGGAACATCAATAAACTGCGCGACCGTGACCGGAAACATCAACACGGACGACGCGAAGATGATCGGTATGACGCCGGCCTGGTTGACCTTCAGCGGAATATGGCTCGAATGGCCTCCGTAGGCTCTCGCGCCGACAACCCGTTTCGCGTAAGAAATCGGGATCCTGCGGTGCGCCTCATGGATCAGGATGACGAACACCACCATCGCGATCGCGATCAGCAGGAACGTCACAACATTGAAAGCGTTGATCGTGCCCGCCTGCAAATACCTGTATATCCGTTCAAGATTTTTCGGCAGAGCCGCGACGATACCGGCAAAGATAATCAGCGAAATACCGTTGCCGACGCCTTGCGCGGTCATCTGCTCGCCGACCCACATCAGGAACACCGTTCCAGCCGTCAGCGTAATGGCAATCACGAGAATCGAGGGAATCCCCGGATTCAGGATTGCGTCCCGAAGGCCGATCGACATGCCGATCGCCTGCAGGAACGCCAGCGCGACAGTCAGATACCTGGTGACCTTTGTGGTCTTCTTATGCCCTTCCTGTCCTTCCTTCGACCATTGCTCCAGCGTCGGTATTACGACTGTCAGGAGCTGAATGATGATGGAAGCGTTGATATAGGGCGTGATACTCATCGCAAAAACGGAAAACTTGGAAAGGGCGCCGCCCGAAAAGAGGTCGAGCAGGCCGAAAAGATTTCCGCTGCTGAAAAGCTGTTCAATGACGGCCGGATTCACGCCGGGAACCGGAATGTGCGTCCCCATCCTGAATATGGCGAACATAATCAGGGTGAACGTGATCTTCTGCCGCAGCTCGGGAATCCTGTAGATGTTCGAGAGGGCTGAAAGCACCTCAGATCACCTCTACTTCCCCACCTGCCGCCTTGATTTTTTCTTCCGCCGTCTTAGTGAAGCCGTTGGCCTTCACCGTAAGCTTCTTCGTCAGTTCCCCGTTGCCGAGGATACGGACGCCGTCGCGAACATTCTTCAAAATGCCTTCCTCGATCAAAGCGACCGGGTCGACCACCGCGCCGTCGTCAAAACGATTCAGCGAGGAAACGTTGACCTCGGCGTATTCCTTCGCGAAGATATTCTTGAACCCGCGCTTCGGAAGCCGACGATAGAGAGGCATCTGCCCGCCTTCAAAGCCGGTGCGGACGCCGCCGCCGGAGCGGGAATTCTGTCCCTTCTGGCCGCGTCCCGACGTCTTGCCGAGACCGCTTCCAAGACCGCGCCCCCTGCGGGTACGCGTCTTTCTCGAGCCCGGCTCCGGGCTCAGCTCATGTAATTTCATCAGTTGTACCTCCCGCTCCTCACTCGTCAACCTCTTCGACCGTCACCAGATGCCTGACCTTGTGAAGCTGTCCGCGGATAGCCTCATTGTCCGGCAGGACGGAAGAGGAATGCATCTTGCCCAAACCCAGGGACGTCACAGTCTTCCTCTGGGTCTCGGGCCGTCCGATTACGCTGCGGGTCAGGGTAACTTTCAGCTTTGCCATTGAAATTTCCTCCTTAACCCAAAAGTTCCTTGACAGTCTTTCCGCGAAGCGCGGCGACTTCGTCGGCCCGCTTCAGCTGGCTGAGACCTGTCAGCGTAGCCCGGACCATGTTATTCGGATTGGACGAGCCAAGCGATTTCGTCAAAATATCGCGGATACCGGCAAGCTCGAGCACTGCGCGAGCGGGGCCGCCGGCGATGACGCCGGTACCTTTTGCGGCCGGCTTCAAAAGCACCCGGCCTGCGCCGAAAATGCCGATGATTTCATGCGGAATCGTGTGATCGCGAAGTGCGACTTCGATCAGATGCTTCTTCGCATCCTCGACGCCCTTGCGGATTGCCTCGGGAACCTCGCCCGCCTTGCCAAGACCGACGCCGACTTTGCCTTTTTCATTGCCGACGACGACCAGAGCGCTGAACGAAAACCGACGTCCGCCTTTGACGACTTTCGCCACACGATTTATATATACAACCTTCTCCTGAAATTCCGGAGTTTCGTTGTCCATCCTAGCCATTCAGTTACCTCCTTTGCAAGTTTAGAATTTCAATCCCGCTTCACGAGCGGCCTCGGCGAGGGCGGCGACACGGCCGTGGTAGATGTAACCGCCGCGGTCGAACACGACGTTCTCAATCCCCTTGCCCAGTGCCTTCTTCGCGACGGCGGCTCCCACCGCTTTCGCCGCTTCGACGTTTCCGCCGTAACCGTTGAAATCCTTGTCCTTGGAGCTTGCGGCCACCAAGGTAACGCCATGCACATCATCGATGACCTGAGCATAGATGTTGCTCAGACTGCGAAACACATTCAGGCGCGGGCATTCCGGCGTTCCCGATATGCGATTACGCACGCGGAGATGGCGCTTCTTGCGAAGCTTATTCTTATCTGCCTTATGCAGCATACGAAGCACTCCTTTCTATCATAAATCGCAATTA
>CAMHCS010000056.1 GCA_946183785.1 uncultured Selenomonadales bacterium
TGGATAGTTTGTTTTATTTTACCACTTTGGCGACCTTTTTCGGTGTTTCCTTAACGGCTATGGAAGACTTCTTTTCCCCGTGCAGCGAAACTATATACAGGGCGCATCCCTGGGGACGATGAAGCTTTCCTGGTATACTAACATCCGCCCCGAGGACACCATAGAGGTCGTAAACCATCTTTGGACGCGTGCCTCTGCGGGCGAAACCGTCTTCTATGACATCTACACAGAGGAAGAAAAGCTGGCCGATCCGGCAAAGCGGGACACAGGGCTGTTTCTTTTTCGCGGGACCCCCGGTGGAAAGGTCGCCATCCTCAGCGCCGGAGGCGGTTTTCGTTACGTCGGCGCGATGCACGACAGCTTTCCCCACGCGTTGGCACTTTCCCGAAAAGGCTTCAACGCCTTCGCCCTGATCTATCGCCCCGGCGGCGACAGTAGCTGCAAAGACCTGGCGCGAGCTATCGCTTTTGTCCACGACAACGCGGCCGCCCTCCATCTGGACGTCTGTGGCTATTCACTCTGGGGAGGCTCTGCCGGCGCGCGGACGGCGGCGATCCTCGGCGCGCTGGGAACGGCACGCTTCGGCGAAAAGAGCTGTCCAAAGCCGGCCGCCGTTATCATGCAATACACAGGATTTGCCGACGTCTGCGGAAACGAACCGCCCACCTATAGCTGCGCCGGAGGCAATGACGGCCCCGGCCTTCGTCGGATCATGAGAGAGCGGACGGAAGCCATCCGAAAAAACGGAACCGACGTGGAATACGAAGAATTCGACGGCCTCTCTCACGGCTTTGGGCTTGGAACGGGAACCTCCGCCGAAGGCTGGATCGACCGGGCAGTGCGATTCTGGGAAAGACAGATCTCAAAGGGCATTCTCTAGGGAAGCACTGAATAAGTCCCGCCGCGCCCCTGACGGGTCTTTTTCCGTCATGCTGCGTCAAAGTGCTCTCGACGTAGCTCTGCTACGACTTCGAGCACTTTTCCTTGCCTGACGAAAAAATCCCTCGACAGGGCCACGACTTGACTTAATCAGTGCTTCCCTAGGGTGATTGAGGAGGTTTAATCTATGAGGATCAAGGACCATTACAACGTGTATTTCAAGGATCACTGCATCGCTTCCTACTGTGTTTTAGAGAACGGCGCCACCAGTTACTTCCCTTCGGACTTTTCATTCATCGGACTGGAAAATGAGAACATTCCCGATAAATTCAGGCATCAAGTGAAGAAAAACGGTCCCGTTCCGTTCATGGCGAAAATCATCACGAACCAAAACCGCATCCCCGGCCTGAAACAACCCATCTACCAAAAAGACGACTTCACCATAAAACGGGTGGCCCAGGAGACAGATGAAAGATTTTGGATTTACCAAAGAAGCGCAGAAAAAGGCGAGGAGGGATATTCCGAAAAAGATTACTCTGCGCCGCATTACGAAGGTGAGAAAACGCCGGAAGGCATGAAAGAATGGGCCTCGTGGTACTGCTTCAACAAGATGGACGACGGCACATACGAAGCCGCGCTTGACGAAGCGTGGTGGTGGGGCGGCGGCCACAACGACGGCGGAACCATCCATACCGCGATCCCGGAAGAATGGTTCGATCTGCCCTACGAGGAGTTCCTGGAACACGTCGTTGGCCTCTCCAGCGCCGCGCATTACGGATTCACCGCAAAAGAACTGAAAGGCAAAAAAGGCCTCAAGAAATTCTTCGGATTTGCAAAATAACAGGCTTTAGTTCGCAAAGTTCATGCCTGCACTATGCTAAGCAGAAAAGGCTCGCTGTCCACATCGGAACAGCGAGCCTTTTCTTACTGTCTCTTTCCCGTAAACACGTCCGCAAGCCTTCGCAGCAGCCAGCCGATGGCCACCACAAGATTCAGCAGGAAGTTTCCGGCTTTTTCCGCAACGCCTTCCGGCGCGAGCTTATTCTGCCGCCGGGGCATGAGCGCTTCTCCTTGTATTGGCGCGCTTTGCAGGCAGCTTCCGCACAAATTCCAGCGCGTCGCCCGCCTTCTTGGTGTTGATGGTATCTCCCGGGTGGAATGCGTGCGCCAGGAGCTTTTCGGAAAGCGGATCCTCGATCAACTTCCGGATCGCGCGCTTCAACGGGCGCGCGCCAAACTTGAAGTCCGTTCCCTTATCAATGAGCATGGCCTTGACCGCGGGACTCAGCGTGAGTTTCATGTCTTTTTCCGCAAGCCGCGTGCGCACGTCGCCGAGCAAGATGTCGACAATGGCGGCAAGCTCTTCCTTCCCGAGAGCATGGAAAACCAGCGTCTCGTCGAGACGATTCAAAAATTCCGGCTTAAATACCTTTTTTGTCTCCTCCAGCACGCGCTTTTTCGTGCGCTCGTGGCTGTCCGCCGCCGTGTCCCGCGCGAGGAAGCCCATCGGGGCCGCCTCGTCCTTTAAGAAGCTGGCGCCGACATTTGACGTCATGATGACGACCGTGTTCTTGAAATCGGCGGTGCGCCCCTGGCTGTCGGTCAGCCGCCCGTCCTCCATCACCTGCAGCAGGATGTTGAACACGTCCGGGTGCGCCTTTTCAATCTCGTCGAACAGAATAATCGAGTAGGGCTTTTTCCGTACGGCGTCGGTGAGCTGGCCGCCCTCTTCATAGCCGACGTAGCCCGGCGGTGAGCCGACGAGCCGTGTGACGGTGAATTTTTCCATATACTCGGACATATCGAAGCGAATAATCGCGTCTTCGCTGTCAAAAAGCGCTTCGGCCAGCGCTTTCGCAAGCTCCGTCTTGCCGACGCCCGTCGGCCCCAGGAACAGGAACGAGCCGATGGGACGCTTCGGGTCCTTGAGTCCCGCCCGCGCACGACGGATTGCCCTCGACAACGCGGCGACAGCCTCGGTCTGCCCGACGACACGCCGCCTGAGGATTTTTTCCAGATGCAAGAGCCGCTCGGACTCCCGCGCCTCGATTTTGCGCACGGGAATGCCCGTCCAGAGTCCGACTGCCTCGGCAATGTCGTCCTCAGTGACGAGGATTTGCTCCTTCCCGCTTTCCTTCCATTCGTTTTCCGCCGCTTCCAGACGCTTCTTGACTGCGCCTTCCTCGTCCCGAAGCAAAGCGGCGCGCTCGTATTCCTGCGATTCGATAGCGTTTTCCTTTTCGACGCGCAGACGGTCGAGCTCCTTTTCCGCCTCGCGCACGCCGTCAGGCTGTGCGACGGTAGTCATGCGTACCTTCGAGGCCGCTTCGTCCATCAAGTCGATGGCCTTATCCGGGAGGAAGCGGTCGGTGATATAGCGTTTCGACAGTCGCACGGCGGCGTCGATGGCCCCGTCGGTGATCTGCGCCTTATGATAATCCTCATAGGTCTCGCGCAGGCCGCGCAAAATGGCGACCGCCTCGTCTGTATCCGGCTCCTCGACCAAAACGGTCTGGAAACGCCGCACCAGCGCCGCGTCCTTCTCGAAGTATTTTCTGTACTCCTTCACTGTCGTCGCACCGATGACCTGAATATCTCCCCGCGACAGAGCGGGCTTCAATATATTCGCCGCGTCAAGGGAGCCCTCCGCGCCGCCCGCGCCGATCAGGGTGTGCATTTCGTCAATAAAGAGGATGATATTGCCCGCGCGGCGGATTTCCTTCAAAATGCCGTGGAGACGTTCCTCGAACTCACCACGGTACTTCGCGCCCGCCACCACGTTTGACATGGAAAGCGAAATGACGCGCTTATCCCGCAGCATAAACGGCACGCTGCCCGCCGCAATGGCCTCGGCCAAACCTTCGACGACGGCTGTCTTGCCGACGCCAGGTTCACCGATCAAAATTGGATTGTTTTTTCTGCGCCGCGAAAGGATTTGAATCACGCGCCGGATTTCGCGCTCGCGCCCGATGACGGGATCGAGTTTTTTCTTTGCCGCCAGCTCGCTGAGCGATCGGCCGTAGCGTGTCAAAAGCGGCGTACCGTTCCCGCCGTCCTCGCGCGCCTCGTCGCCCTCGTCGCTCACCATCTCAAAGACAGTCTCGCGGACGAGATCAAGGTCGGCGCCCAACGAGGCCAGCACCCGTGCCGCCGTATTGCCGCTCTCCCGCGTCAAAGCCAGAAGGATATGCTCGGTACCGATATATTCATGCTCGAGCTGATGCGCTTCCTCGACGGCGAACTGCATGACGCGCTTCGCACTGGGCGTATAATACGGATTGTCCGGCGCGCCCTCCGGTACGGGCGTAACGCGCCCGACGCGAGCTTCCGCCTCCTCGAACTCGACGCCGAGCTCCGCGAGGACATGTGCCGCCACGCTTTCCCGCTCGTGCAGGATGCCCAACAGCAAATGTTCCGGAGCGATATGGCTTTTGCCCCGTTCCAATGCTTCTCGCTGCGCGAATTTCAACGCCGCGATGGCGTGGGGCGTAAATTGATTGTTGCTCATGGTGAATTCTCCTGTGTTTGTGCTCCGCCCGACAGAATCTGTCGAACGACGGCAGCACGTTTCCTGTCAATTTCCGTTTGTGAAAGGTTATCATTTCCCGCGAGATTTTTCAAGTAACTCGGGCGGCTGGCAAATAACAGCTCCGAAAAACGCTCCGCCGTCGCCTCGTGCAGAAAGCCGAGGTCGAGACCAAGCCGCACCTTGCTGATCAGCTCCAGTACTTCGCTCTCGCCAAGGGAACGGGCGTATTTCAGCACGCCATAGGAGCGCCAGATCGCGTCTTCCAGCCGTTCCTTCGAGGTCATGGCCAGAGCCTTGCGCGCGCGACGCTCATTGTCAATAATCTGCGTCGCGGCGTTCATCAGGTTCTCAATGATGGCCTGCTCCGTAAATCCCAGCGTCAGCTGATTCGACACGGCGAAAATATTGCCCACCGTCTCGCTTCCCTCACCGTACAGCCCGCGCACCGAAAGCCCGAGCTGCTGGGAAATATTAATGATGTTGTTCATATTCCGCGTGTAGACGAGCCCCGGCAAATGCAAAAGCACCGTGGCGCGAAGGCCCGTGCCGAGATTCGTTGGGCAGCTTGTCAGATAGCCCATCTTCTCATCGAAAGCGACGTCCAGCTTTTCCTCCACTGCATCGTCCACGCGAAACGCCGCTTCCAGCGGCGTACGAAGATCGAGCCCCGACGCCATCGCATGAATCCTCAGATGGTCGTCCTCGTTCACGAGCACGCTGCATTTGCGGTCGCTGCTGATATACGCGCTGCGGTAAGCGGGATTTTGGATCAGGCTCCTGCTGACGAGCTGTTTTTCCGCCAATACTTCGCGCTCCATCTGCGTCAGCGCATCTATTTGCACCGCGTCGAAAGCCTGTCCCGCCATCTCCTCTATACGGCTGAACACTGAAGCCGCCCGATTCTGCGCCTCGGCAAGCTGTTGGTGATCTGCACGGTTCGGGAACGGCAACCGGGCAAAATTCCGAGCGAGGCGCACACGGCTCGCCAACACTACATCGCCGGCTTCGCCTTCGCTGCCAAACCATGAAAGCCTATAGTCGCGGTAAAGGTCACTTACGGCCATGGGCTTCGCCCCCTTTCTCTCCGGCGGCAATCTGTTTTTCCAACGCGCGAATCTTGTCGCGGTATTCGGCAGCCTTCTCATAGGCTTCGCTCTGTACCGCATCCGCAAGCTGCTCCTTCAAAAGCGCGATTTCATGGCGCACCACGAGCACGCCTCCCGAGCGGCGCGGAATCTTCCCGCTGTGGGTACTCGACCCGTGAATCCGTTTCAAAAGCGGCGCCAACTGTGCGCGGAATGTATCATAGCAGACGCTGCATCCGATTTTACCCGTATGGGCGAAATCCTGATACGTCATACCGCAATTCGGGCAGACCTGCCCGCCGTCCGTTTTTTCTTCTTTCTGCTCCGCCGGCTGGCGAAACAGCCCTTTGAGAAAATCGTTGACCGTAAAATTCCGCGCGTCCGGCGACGGCATGAAATTCTGGTAGCGCGCCGCGCATTCCTCGCAAAGATTCTTGTCTATCTTCCCCTCGGGACTGATCTGCGTGAAATGAATACACGCCTCGTTTCGATGGCAATCATCGCACAACATAATATTTCCCCCTAAATCCCTCTTGTCTTCCCCTCGATGGGGCGCTTTGCGCGGGAGTCCAGTGGACTCCCCGGACGGTGTCAGCCGAAGGCTGACGGATGAGGTGTTATTCTTTTCTACGACAACCGTTCCAACGTCATCAAGAGCGTCCGCAGCAGCCTCACCCGGTCTTCCGGCTCCATCGTCTCATACGCCGTCTGCGCCGTCGTGAGCAAAAGCGCCGCCTCGCGGTTCGTGATCATCTGGTGCTTCAAGAGATACGCAACCATCGACTGCACAACGGAAAACTCCGTATCCTCGTCGATCTTCTCCTGCATATCCTGATAGACGAGCTGGCGCATCGGCACCTGCGCGATGCGGATGAATCCGCCCAGCCCCCGGCGCGACTCCACACGAAAGCCTCGCGCCGGCGTGAACCGCGTGGACAGCACATAGCTGATCTGCGAAGGCGCGCAGGAAATCTTGTCCGCGATCTCCGTCCGCCGAAGCTCCACATGCCCGTCCTCCTGCGCCGCCAACTGCCGCAGGATGTAATTTTCAATCAAGTCCGCGATATTGCTCATAACAATCACCTTCAAAAAAATTATCGCAACCAATTGATTGACCATTTGACTTTTCTATATTATATTTGACATTTCGACATTTCGCAAGTCCCTTTTTTGCAAAAGAATCCCCCGCACCGCGGCAGACGGTCGGGGGGCTCGTTATTCGCACTTCTTCCCATATTCATAAATCATATCGCTCGGCAAATCAATTTCATCGTTCCAAAAGACGCAAGTCCTGCTTTGGTCTAACTGCACTTGATTGAACAGCCCCGCAATATTCGCCAAAGCGCGGTAGGATGGAATTTGCTCTATATCCTCTTTCACATCGTAAATCACAACCTGCCCGTCTTCAAAAAAAGCGCGCAAGCAATAGTCGGGCAATGGCTCAATGGTCTTGATTCGCTGCAGCATGGCAGATTCCTCCACGATTACAGAAGCTGCGACAACTTGTCAATCTTTTGACTGTTTCAATTAAATTATATATCACGAGTTTTATCACCGTCAACGAATCCTTCACGTTCCATTATCTTTCACTGCCGTTTCTTGCGCCCGCCTCTCCGCTTCACGTCCTCCTCAATGCGGCTCTTCCATGTAGGCGCAAGCATCTTTTCGCTGCACCGCACATGACTGACAGCCTCGCCCACGACCTCAAAATTGAGCGCCGTCCCTTCCTCGTCGCATTCATAGGTCACGGCGCGGTCGGCGCAGATGCCGATATGCCCTGCCGTTTCGATGGCGTCCATATTCGCGCCGAGGAAAAGGAACTCCCAGCCGAACTTTTCCTTCTGCCGCTCCACCATCTTCTTGACCTTCGCGTAGGTGTAGCTATGGCTGGCATTCTCCATGCCGTCCGTCGTGATGATGAACAGCGTCTTTTCCGGGCGGTCCTCGTCGCGGGCGTACTTATGGATGTTCCCGATGTGGTGGATCGCTCCGCCCACGGCGTCAAGCAAAGCCGTACAGCCCCGCACGAAATACTCCTTCCCGGTCAGCTTCTCCACCTCGTCCATCGGAACGCGGTCGTGGATCACTTCGCAGACGTCGTCGAAGAGCACCGTCGAGACGAGCGCCTCCCCTTGCTCCTCCTTCTGCTTCTTCATCATCGAATTGAACCCGCCGATGGTGTCCGCCTCCAAACCTTCCATCGACCCGCTGCGGTCCAGGATGAACACGATTTCGGTCAAGTCTTTCTTCATGAGAAAACGCCTCCTTGTATTTGATGACTGTATCGTACCAAATACAGGGAGGCGTATGGTCGCCTGCCAGGCGACATTTTGCTGTCCTTCATTCTTCAATCAACCTTTTCACGGTTGGCTTTGTAAATACTTGTTCACTCCGGTAAGCGTCGCATGGAATGATTTGGATTTTTCGTTTCTTGAAAAATAAGTTTTTCTCCACCGCCGAAGTACGTTCTTTAATGGCTCATCCAAATAAGAAAATGCCTTGTCTTTGATCCAATCCGGGATGCCATAGGCGGCTTCCGCAATGCTGCCGGTGATGGCCGCCAAGGTATCGCTGTCGCCTCCAAGGGAAATCGCATTGCGAATGGCGTCCTCAAAATCCGTACTTTCCAGGAAAGCGATGATGGCCTGCGGAACAGTCTCCTGGCAGGTTTCATTGAAGGTATAAGAAGGACGAATCTCATTCAAAGTGCGGGATAAATCATAGCCGTATTCTCTCTCGATATGCTCTTTGACCTTTCTCTTGCATTCATCCGGCTTATCATGGATAGGCGTTCCGTAATCCGAGCAATACCTGCCAAAGTTAAACCGATTCATGAAAATCGCGTCCGTTACGGCCATAGCGCCTTTTATGCCCTCCGGGTGATTGTGCGTCACCCCCGCGGAAAGGCGTGCCCGTTCTCTGGCGTTGGACGGCCAAAAACCCGTTCTGGCGCAAAAGCCGCAATCCATCATCCATGCGCATGGGGAAACCCGCATAGCAGAGCCGTTGCCAAAGCTGTTGTACGGCTCGCGGTTATCCGAAAAGAGCCATGCGCCAAATCGCCCGCCGTAACCGGCATTCGGATACATCCTGCCGTATTTCTTCATGGCATCGATAAAATCGTCCCGCTCCCCGCCGTTCATGACAGCCTCGGCAACGGCGCAGGTCATGACGGTATCGTCCGTGAAAAAGCAGTCGTCGCGGAACAGCGGAAAATCTTTCGTCTTGATATTGTTCCATTCATAAACAGAACCTACAATGTCGCCAACAATCGCCCCTAACATAACGGCAATCCCCCTTATAGTTTTGATGATTCTATTCTACCCAATAGAAATGTGAGGCGGTCGCCTGACGGGCGACATTTACAAATCAAGATATTCAAACCTCATCTTTTGATCGGTTTCGTTCTTTTTCCACTCGTCGATAGCACGTTGCAGGGCCTCGGTGATTTTACCGTTTTCTTTCCATACCCGCAAGCGTTTCAGCGTCATCAAACGGCTTCGGACGACCGGGGTGCGAAGGCCGAGGCGCAAAAGACGAGCCTCCTGCTGAGAATAGCCGGCCAGCTTTTCCAGCATGATTTCATAGGCATGGTTTCCCGTACCCCCGACGAGGACGTTTTGGGGCGCGAGCATGTCCTCGTTTTTGACGTTGGCGAGGAAGAAGTCCGCCATTTCCATGAGGTCTTCTTGATTATCCAGAAATTGGAGCATCGCGTAGTGCTTTCGCCAATCGCTTCGGAACGCGGCCTTGATTTCCTTCGCGCAATCGACGCCAAGCTGCGACGCGAGCCGGAGATTTTCTCCCTGCCCCGCTTTGCGGCGCATATAGTTCAGACAGGAATCCGAGGACAGGACGGCGTCGGCCTCTTTTGCGAGCGTCTGAAACGACTCGTCCTCTTCTTCCGCATAATGGAGCTTGATAATGCGGAGTACGCGGTAATTGTCCTCGTTCGGCATGGCGAGGCGCGCCTTGTCGATATAGGCCCGCACAAGCGCTTCCTCTTGCTCGTATGCCCCGATTCCGAGTACGGGGCCGCCGTCGGATTCGATAAGCGCAACCAATATCCTGCCGGCCACGACAAAATCCTCGCTGTTCCTGTCGGCGGCCTGGACGACTTCCAGCAAGTCGATCTTCTCCGCAACGGTCAGCGCGGAATATTCGGGCATGACGTTGTTGTCGACGCCTTCGTACAGCAGCCAACGCCTGATTTCTGCCGTCGTCGGCTCCAATGCCGCCACGGCATGGATTCGCCCCCAGCCGTGGGCTTTTTGCGCCATGCGGAAAATTTCTTCGTTTTTGTTTTCCCAGTTGCTGACGGCGAAGGTCGCAAACAGTGTGAATTCGTCAGACGCCGCCAATTCGCGGACGGCCTGCCTGACTTCTTGGTCCTTCTCATTCCATACGACTTCCAAAAGCGACAGGGCGAGTTTCACTTCTTCCTTCTCGCGGGCGTAAAACAGCAAATGACGGGCAAACAGATAGAGATTTGTGGCGTCCAGCTCCTCGCTGTGGTCAAGAATCCAATTCTGCGCGGCGTCGATATAGGAGAGCATGGAATGGTCCTCGTCGGGAAAGACCTCCGGCAGCGCCATTTTTGCGTGGGCGAAGACATGGGAGGAGCCTCGCCGCAATACCAATATCAGCGGCGACAAATCGGGCGTTTCCAGCCGGTTGTGGTAGATACAGACGCCGTCCCACGCGCCGTCGGCCCATTCAATTTCTTCGGGTTTAGGGCTTCGCAGGGAAAAAGACGACGGCAATTCGCCGTTCGGCTGTATCGCCGCGTGAATCTTGTCGTAGATGGACGGCACATTGTCGCCCGGTCTATACTCCGCTGTCATTTTTTCACCTCCGTTCCATTTGCATCGTCCTTTTATCCGAGACAGGCCTGCCCAAAGGCGAACAACATTTCATTGATGGTGAAGATGTCATATTCCTCGCGCTCGATGAAATATTCGACGATGATGTCCGTCTTGCTGCTGTGGGAAATAGCATAGCCCGCGCGACCGATAAAGTCCTTCGTTTCGTCGAGGTTCAGCTCCAGCGCGATCGCCAAGGCCAATGCGGTGGCTTTGCTCGGCTGATAGTCGGGCTTATTTCTGATTTTTGAAAAATGCTTGCGGTCCATGTTGGCCCGCTTGTAAACGTCCGGATCGGACTTGCCCTTGGCGTCGATCAATCGGAGCAGCGCTTCGGAAAAAGTGTCGTCCACCTCGTCCAGTAAATCGGAAAGGGATCGCGTTTTCTTCGGCGCGGCGGATTCAGCTTGCAGTAGATCAGGTGCAAGATTGAACCTTTCCTTGGAACGCCTGGATATCCGTTTCGGCGATGGCGTTTTTCCCATATGCGCAATCGCCCCTGCACCGGATGAGGCCGGCGCCTCGTCTCCCAGGACCATATGCTTCTGATAAAGACGCCTGCGCCGCTCGCGCTGGTCCTCCTCCTCATCCATACATTCCTCGATGTACATTTTGTCCAGATAATCCTGCACATCATCGAATAGGCTGCTGGAAATCCTGAACGCCTTGCGGTCAAATACCACAAGATAAACATTGATTTCATGGTCGGCAAGGAATTCACGGATGGCCTGCACCGCCGTAGCGATGGCAATCTCCGCCGGACAGCCGAAAACGCCCGCCGAGATTAGCGGGAATGCAATCGATGAACATTTATTCTCTAAAGCGAGTTCCATAGATTTCGTGTAACAATCCGCCAGTTGCTTTCGCTGCCCAGGTTTCCCGTCCTGCCAGATCGGCCCCACCGTATGGACGACGTACTTTGCCGGGAGCTGAAACGCGGGTGTTATGAACGCCGTACCCGTAGCGATGTCCCCGATTTTCCGACGCGCCGCAATCAATTCCGGTCCTGCGGCCCGATGAATGGCATAGTCCACACCGCCGCCCACTTCGGGCGTCGGGTGCGCGCTGTTGACGATCACGTCCACCTTCATAGTCGTGATGTCGTTTCTCACGATTTCCAATGGCATAACCAAGCCCTCCCCTATGTACGTTTTATACGTTTACATATGCAGATAGACAAGCGCCGCAATTTGCAATACACAAATCAGCGGGACGCCGTAAATGAATTTCAAATGCCGCGTCTTGTGCCGAAAAAATGTCATCGCCGCCATCGCGCCAACACTGCCGCCGAGAAGCGCCAAAAGCAGCAATATTTTTTCCGGCACGCGCTGCCAACCCTGTTTCGCACTGAGCTTGTCCCAGCCGTAAACGGCGACGGTGGAAATATTGACGACGAGCAAATAAACTGCCGCTGCGAAATGAATATCTTTCATAGACATTTACCTCTTTGATGAATCGAATCCCCCGCCCTATGTTCTCTGTTTATTATAATACGGCAAATATCGCTTGCCTATATGGTCAAAGTGAAAAAATAAGGAAACATCATTTCCGTAAAAAGGCATAGAAAAAGCGCCCTCCGAAAGGAGAGCGCTTTTTGTTAGGCTTGGATTAGCCGAGGATGATGAGAGCGTCGCCGGCCTTGACCGTCTGACCCTCAGCAACATTGACAGCCTTGACCGTCGCATCAGCGTCAGCAAGGATCTCGTTCTGCATCTTCATAGCCTCGAGCATCATCATGTTCTCGCCAGCCTTAACCTGCTGACCCTCTTTAACGAGGACCTTCAGGATCTTACCAGGCATCGGAGCGTTGATGGCATGCTCGCCAGCGCCAGCGGCCTTCGCAGCCGGAGCAGCCGGAGCCGGAGCCGGAGCCGGGGCCGGAGCAGCAGCCGGAGCCGGAGCAGCGGCAGCGCGCGGAGCAGCAGCTACCGGAGCAGCGGAACCGCCGACTTCCTCAACCTCAACAGCATAGGAACTTCCATTTACAGTAATGTTAAATTTTTTTGCCACTTGGATTCCCTCCAAATATTGTATTTTTTATTTGAACGCGGGCCCCGACCGCGCCTTACGGCACGGTCAGGCCGCATCGTCCACAGAGATACACTGCCCTTCCGCTCGGAGCGGAAAAAGCTCACCGATTAAAGCGGAATGTTGCCGTGCTTCTTCGCCGGACCAACTTCGCGCTTCGTCGCCAACATATTCAGGGACTGAATGATGCGCGGACGAGTCTCTTTCGGCTCGATGACATAGTCGACATAGCCGCGCTCCGCAGCCTTGTACGGAGTAGCAAACTCAGCGACATAGTCCGCAGTCTTCTGATCCTTGTCCGGATCCTTGCGGAAAATGATGTTCGCAGCGCCCGCCGGGCCCATAACCGCGATCTCGGAGGACGGCCATGCGATGACCTGATCCGCACCGACTTCGCGCGAGCACATAGCGATGTACGATCCGCCGTAAGATTTGCGGAGGATAACCGTAATCTTGGGAACCGTCGCCTCAGAATACGCATAGAGCATCTTCGCGCCGTGACGGATAATGCCCTTGTACTCCTGATCCGTGCCCGGCAGGAAGCCCGGGACGTCGACGAGGTTCAGCAGAGGAATGTTGAACGCATCGCAGAAGCGGATGAAGCGAGAGCTCTTATCGGAAGCGTCAACGTCGAGGCAGCCCGCCATGACGTTCGGCTGGTTCGCAATGATACCGACCGTGCGGCCGTCAAAGCGCGCGAAGCAGGTGATGATGTTCTTCGCAAAATGCTCATGCACTTCGTAGAACTCGCCGTTATCGGCAATCATCTTGATGACGTCCTTCATGTTGTAAGGAGCGTTCGGGTTGTCCGGAATGATCGTGTTGAGAGCCTCATCCATGCGGAGCGGGCTGTCGCCGGTCTCGACCAGCGGAGTCTCCTCCATGTTGTTGCTCGGCAGGAAGGAAAGCAGATAGCGGATCTGCTTGATGCAGTCCTCATCGTTCTCAGCCGCAAAGTGCGCAACGCCGGAAACCGTGTTGTGCGTCATAGCGCCGCCGAGCTGCTCAGCCGTAATCTCCTCGCCGGTAACCGTCTTGATAACGGCCGGGCCGGTGATGAACATCTGGCTGGTATTCTTGACCATGTAAATGAAGTCGGTGATGGCCGGGGAATAAACCGCGCCGCCGGCAGACGGACCCATGATCGCGGAAATCTGCGGAACAACGCCCGAAGCGGCCGTGTTGCGGAAGAAGATTCCGCCGTAGCCGGACAGCGCGTCAACAGCTTCCTGGATACGAGCTCCGCCGGAGTCGTTCAGGCCGACGCACGGAGCGCCCATCTTCATAGCGAGATCCTGAACCTTCCAGATCTTGTGCGCGTGCTTCTCACCGAGGGAGCCGCCCTCAACGGTGAAGTCCTGCGCGAATGCGTAAACGAGACGGCCGTCGACCGTGCCGTAGCCGCAGACAACGCCTTCGCCAGGGAGCTCTTTCTTATCCTGGCCGAAGTTCACGCAACGGTGGTGAACGAGAGCATCGAGCTCGACGAAGGTGCCTTCGTCAAACAGGAGATCCAGACGCTCGTGGGCAGTCAGCTTGCCTTTGCTGTGCTGCTTCTCGATGGCTTTCTCTCCGCCGCCCATGCGGACGTGCGCGATCTTCTCCTTCGCCTGTTTGATTCTTTCCTGAACAGTAGCCATATTCTACCTCCTAAAGGGTATTATATTTTGGTAAAGATTACCCAAGCTCTATTTTGCACGATAATCCAAATTTTTGCAAGCATTTTCTGAAAAAAATTTGAAAAACCTGCTAAAAAATGAATTTCAAGAACCAATCATACCCCATAGCCGATCGTCCGGGTATGGGGTATGACTGTTATTCATTCAGTTTTTGCTTGCATGTGCTCAGTAAGCCTCGCGCTTGTCGCGGAGCTCGCAGATCTCGAGCAGGATGCCGCCGGTGGATTTCGGATGGATGAACGCAATGTCCGCTCCGCCCGCGCCGCGGCGAGCCTTCTTGTCAATCATCTTGACACCCTTCTCCTGGAGCTCCTCAATAGCGGCGTCGATGTTGTCAACGCGCAGCGCGACGTGCTGAATGCCGCCCTTGCCGCCGTTGCCTTCCATCCACTTCGCAATCGGGCTGTCCGGAGCCGTCGCGACAAGCAGCTCAACCTGGCTGCCGTTCCACATCGGATGGAACACCGTCGTAACCTTCTGCTCGGCAACCGTCTCTTTTCCGCTGCAGGGAACGCCCATGCACTCCGCCCAGAACTTGCTGCCCTCATCGAGATCGGCACAGGCCACGCCAAGATGGTCTACGCCAAGAACGTGAAACTTGCTCATGTGAATTCCTCCCATTTTCTTTTTATTTTTGGAACAGCCATCAGCATTAGGCTGTATGGCCATTTTCCATCCACGGTGTTTTCTCATTTCAGCATACTCTCCATAACACCATTGACTACCGTATACGGATCGGTCTTGCGCGATTTGATTTCCTCGACGTATCCGTCGATTTTCCCGCTGTCCACGAGTTGATGACGCACATATTGCCCGATCTTGGCGTCAAGAAGATCCAACATTTCATTCTTTGCCCGCTCGGTACGCCTTACAGTCAACTGCCCGTTTTCCTCGATATGCGTACGATGCTTGTGGAACGTATCGACAACTTCCGTTATGCCGATGTTCTGGTTCGCAACCGCTTTCAAAATCGGCGGCCGCCAATCCTTCATCACACCGTCCAGGTCGAGCATCATGTTGAGCTCGGTCTGGAGCTTGTCAGCGCCGTCGTGGTCGGCCTTGTTGATGGTGAAAATATCGCCAATCTCCAAAATGCCTGCCTTGATCGCCTGAATATCATCGCCCATGCCCGGAATCAGGACAACCATCGTCGTATCCGCCGCTTTCACGATGTCGACTTCGGACTGGCCCACGCCAACCGTCTCGACAAAAATGACATCCACGCCGAAAGCGTCCATGACCTTGACGGCGTCCGCCGTCTTGTGCGAGAGTCCTCCGAGACTGCCGCGCGTGCCCATGCTGCGGATGAAAACGCCTTCATCCATCGCGAGGTCATTCATGCGGATACGGTCTCCGAGAATCGCGCCGCCGGAGAACGGGCTGGTCGGGTCAATTGCTATGATGCCAACTGTTTTTCCGCGCGAGCGGAATTCCTTTGCGAGCTTGTCGGTAAGCGTGCTCTTTCCCGCGCCTGGTGGGCCCGTGATGCCGAGGACATACGCGTTGCCTGTGTGCGGGTAAAGCTGCTTCATGATTTCAGTCGCGTTCTCACGCTCGTTCTCAATAGCCGTGATAGCCTTCGCCAGCGCAAGACGATTACCCTTCAGGACTTCAGCAGCTATGTTCTCCATAATTTGCACCACCTTCAGCAATAGAAAGGTTTGCCCTCAATGAAATGAATTCAAAGAGGGCAAATCCTTACAGTCGCAAATTATTTCTTCACGTTCTCGTTAATGAACTTAACGATGTCGCCAGTCGGGGTGCCCGGCGTGAAGACCTCGGCAATGCCAGCCTCTTTCAGGGCCGGGATATCGCCTTCGGGGATAACGCCGCCGCCAATGATCAGGGTATCCTTCATGCCCTTCTCACGGACGAGATTGACAACCTTCGGGAAAAGATGCGGATGCGCACCGGAAAGGATGCTCATCGCAACAACATTGACGTCCTCATCGGCAGCCGCCTGGGCGATCTGCTCCGGGGTCTGGCGGAGACCCGTGTAGATAACCTCAAAACCGGCATCGCGCAGAGCGCGAGCGACAACCTTGGCGCCACGATCATGACCATCCAGACCAGGCTTAGCAACTAAAACTCTGATTTTATCCATTATTTTATTCCCTCCAACTTAGATTCAGCTTCGTGCGCGTACGTTCCGCGCACTAGGCATTTGCAAAAACTCGAGTTGAGAAACCGGGCCTGAAATTACAGGCTGACATGAGCCTCATAGAGACCGAAGACTTCGCGCATGACGTTGCAGATTTCGCCGAGCGTAGCATACGTCTTGACAGCCTTCAGGATATGCGGCATGAGGTTCTCGCTCTCGTCCTTCTTGC
>CAMHCS010000057.1 GCA_946183785.1 uncultured Selenomonadales bacterium
GTTCCGTTGGCTCGTGCCCGATAGGTCAGAAGGCGAACTCCGACAGGTCGGGGTGTACGCCGATTACGTGCCCGAGCGGGAAGCACCTCGATGGCGATAGTTGCGTTGAAGACGCGCCACCAGAGTTAGCTGTCGCGCAGGATGTTAAGACTAGGTGTCTGGCACTCGAACGCCCAGGCAATTATCAGTACCATGATCAGTTTTGGTGGGAAGATATGTTTTGTGCTGGCCTCGCATGTTTGCTTAGCGGTAATGATGGGGAGCGGAATGCTAGACTGGTAATGCCTATATTTATGGGGGGGCGGCCTGAAACATCCTTGCCAGAAATAAAGGAAATTATTAGAAGCCATACTGCAGAAGAAATACTAGCATTATATGATCTGCTTGGAACCCGCGATTTCGATGACGCTGTCGCAAGATTTAGGGCAGAAAATGGAGGATAAGAGAATTACCCTACCACTAAAATGGTGGGGGTTTAGGCTGAATTAGTATTTATGAAAAACCTAGCCAAGAGACTCTGGAATTCTACTCCTGTGCCGTCGAGCGCACAGCCAAAAACCCGCTCTCGCGTTACAACAACAACGCAAGAGCGGGTTTTAATATTAAAACGTTGATATTCATCAGGACGGAAAAACTTCAAAAGCCACCTTGGCTAGCCAGACAATCATTGGGCATAAGCTATCTGAATCACCACCAAATCCTTGAGTTCATCGCTGGGCATAGTCCCCAGTTTCTGGAATCCTCCGACAATCACGCCTACCCCGACAGGCATTTTCTGCGCGAACGTCAAGTACTGCCCCCGAATCTCTGGAACTGCGATACTTTTTGCGTTTTCAGGAAGCCAATTGTCGAGAAGCACAACTTCGGAATTCAAAGTGACATCGTTCCCCTCATGGGAAATGTATTCCAGATTGAACTTCAAACCGTTGTCGATACTCCCGACGACAATCTCGCGGTCCTTGACCTTGGCGATAACAGGAAGCGCGTCTTGACGGGTCTCGATTCGCTTGCCAACGTCGATGTTTAAGGAAATCGGCTGGGCAATCATAGTCCCGTAGTCTTCCAAGTTCACGCTCTCATCCGTCAGGGCGGCGATGAAATTCTTGTGGTCTTTGCGTAAATCCTTGATTTTTTCCTTGCCTTTGTCGGAAAGCTCGATGATGAAAGTGTGGACAGCAATGTTGTCCAAATGGTTTCCCGATACGGGTGCATATTCTTCGCTCACTTGTGCCGCTCCCTCCACTTCTTCGTTGTTTTCTGCTGCGGACGCCATAAAAGGAATGCTGATAAATAAAAGAGAAAACAGAACCACCAAAAATGCTTTTTTCATAAAGAAATTCCTCCTATCTTAGCGGCAAAGCCGCGTATTTTTTAGAAATTGCGCGGGACACATGTGCCCGCGCCCTCCCCGAAGGGAGTTGGTTGCCCTTCGCCAATGTTGTAACCGCTTGCCCGAAATGTCGGGTCGTCCTTGGGTCGACCGTCCCTTCCCCTCAGGACTTTTACGGAACCCAGACAGAGCCGCGGACTAGGGCATCATCCGCGGGTGTCATCACGGAAACAACGTAGCCCCTGAATTTCAGGGCTGAGGCTAGTCAACTAGGACTCTTTCAAGCCCCCGCCTCAAACGCCACAGGCGTTAGGCGGTGGGTAGTTGACATTCAGACAATGACCGGTATCTCGAAATTCTGCAGATCAATCTTTGCCTTCACTGCGCTCTCGACCTCTTTCTGACGTTCCCGCAAATCGGAAAGCGAGCGGCAGCCATCAGTATAGAACTGCATTGTGAGCCGCCCGAATCCAAAAGCGCGGTTGTCGATGAATACCATAGGAAGCTTGCCGTCACCTATTCGCAGGCGGCTGTCGCCTTCGGAAAACATAACCATCTGCGGAATATCCAACTTTTGCGCTACGCTCGGTTGTGGCTTGGTTTGGTTCGATGGCGCGCGCTCGGTAACAATCACGTCGGAAACGCCGTTGACTACGAGAGCGCCCTTGATACGCAGGTTCTCGGCGGCAACATCGGCGTCCTCTTTGGTCTTATAATATCCGAAATCCTGATACTTGCCAAGAGTTCGGTTATGAACCCCCAGAGCAAAATCGCCTTCGATGTATGCACTGACAGCGTAGCACTTTCCAGAGGGAAAGTTATCGCCATCATTTTGCGCCTGCGCCACGGATACCACCTCCTTTTTATAACCGTTCATCTTGTGCAACAGCAACCGCTTGGCTAGAAAATCAGAACTCCTCGAAATCCATAATCTTTATGGCTGAATGCTGAGGGATGGCTAAAAGATTGAACGAGCAGTATAGTTGCTCCAAAGGCTCACCCTTGTCGTCAACGATGTTCTTGAAAAAGATGTTCTTATTGCACCCGAACGCGTTGTCCGGATGGTAGAGCGGAACCGTGTGTTTGAACCCTTTGTAGTTGATAAGATTCAAAAACCTCCGAATCTTTTTCTCGTCCGCTCCCGGCTCATACTCGAAATAAAGAAGGGGCTGATGGTTCATTATTGTCTCGGTCGCCCCGCGGAGGACATCGAGCTCCATTCCTTCCACATCAATCTTGATGAAATGGCACTTCTTGGGTTTGAGGGCGTCGATGGTGGTACAGGAAACCTTCGTCCCTTTCCCCTTGGAAGCCATCTTGGCTCCACCCCAGTTGTTCTTGACGTTGGGGTCGAGTTCCGGGCACACATATGTGCCGACCGCGTCCCCAAGGCACTGCTGGAACGTGTATGTGTTCGTAATACTGTTGATAGCCAGATTCCCGTTCAGGAGCTGGAACGGAAGGCGCTGTGGCTCAAAAGCGTAGACGCGCCCCTGATCTCCGACGAGCTGGGCCATGTGAACCGTGTGGCTTCCGATGTTCGCGCCAGCCTCGATGACCCACATGCCAGGCAACAGAATCTGATCGAAGAGGAGTGTCTCATAGGGCGAATATTCCCCGTAAAGCCGCAAAGATCTTCCGATATAGACATCGTGAATGTTCGAAATGATTCGCCCGAAACGGAAATCCTGGACATGGTTGCATGGAACGCTCACGCCTTCTCCTCCTCCTTTTTCTCTTCCTTGAGCGCGTCCGGATTTGGAACATCTATCCCCTCGTTCTCGATAAGCTTGCGAATGACATCCGTTACCGTATTGACCATAATCATACGGGAGCACTCGTACTCGCGCTCAGTGCCGCCAAACTTCGGGCAATCGGCGAAATTCTTGTAGTTTTCTCCATTGCGCGTGTCGTTCGCGCAGCCCGTGCAGGTCTGGAACTGCTGAACGCGGTATGGCGTCGGGAATTCTGTCCCGGGCAAGGTGAACCCAGAAATCATGACGACAGGAACGCCGACTCCCCACGCAACCCACGAAAGCCCGCTCGAAAGGCCGATAAAGAACTCCGCATTGGCAATAAGATTCGCGCGCTCGATGAGCGGCTTGTCCCCAGTGCAGTCCTCGCAACCGTACGGAATGCTGTTCACGTACTGGTTGTTCGCGTGCCTGCGGTCGCGGTCAATGCAGATGACGCGGTAGCCGAGCTTTTTAAGGAACTCGACGACGCCAATCCAGCCATAGGCATTGTTCCAGTACTTCTTCTGCCCCGTCGCCTGCGTCGAGATACAGACATAGGGCTCCTTCACTGTCCGCTTCTTGTCGGACGGGATAATTCTGGGCGGAATGCTTTTAGGCTCGACGCCAAGAAGATACGCGCCGTGTTGCTGAAGCCCGACAACGCGCCAGTCCACGGGCTGGAAATCCCTGTTGTCCCAAGGCGCGAAAAGCCCGACGTAGTAGGTCGCGTAGGAATCGGGGATGACCTCGTTCTGGTCGATAAAGTGAAGATTCGGATACCCTTCCTCAAGAAGCTCACGGAAGCGCTTCGAAACCGCGACGTAAACCTCACAGCCGTGCTTCTTTCTGAACTCCTCGGCATACGGGAACCAAGCCAGCGTATCGCCTATGGCAGTGTCGGGGAATTTCAGGAGAACCTTCTTGTCCTTGGCGTCGAAATCGTGCGAGAACACGAGCTTGTCCTCCAGGAAGACATCGATGTGGAAGTTGACGAAATAAACCTTGGTGCTTCGGACTATCGTCTGGTGGTCCGGGTCCGTCGTCGCGTCGTAGAGAATCAGGTGCGCGTCATTGTCTATGATACGGATTCTATACTTGCCAGCAGGCACAGAGATACGTGCGCCAAGGTTGAAGTCATACTGGATTTCGTTATTCGCCGGCGCCTTGCATGTGAGCGGGGGCGGATTGAGTATCATATAGGGGACAGCCCCCGGCGGGAGCTCAGACGAAACTTGAGCCGCGTTTGAATGCGCCTGCTGTTCTGCCGTCTTGCTTTCAGGGCCAGCCGCTTGGCTGGCTTGGCTTTCTTCTTTTGACGCGTCGGAGGAAACAGTCTCTGTCGATTCGGGAAGGTCTTCCTTGTCGACAGGCTCGAAAGCGGTGATGTCGGCAGGATTCTGTTCGACAGCCTGTGTTTTGGGTTCTTTCGGCTGAGTCTTCCTCGCCGTAGATTTCCTTGTCGTTTTCTTCGCCGCGGTCTCCTTCGGCTTGGTTTCCTTCTTTGTGGTCGTTTCCTTCGGCGTGTCTTTCTTTGCTCTCTTTGTAACTTTCTTTTCTTCAGCCAATGTGTCTCCCTCTTTTCTTAGTCTTTTTTAATACGGAACGGGCGGGTGCGCCCGGCCTTCGGGTCAAGGTTGTAGTCCTCCATCAGGCGGTTGATGTGCTGGATGACCTGCCCGCTGGAGATGAAGCGTGTGCACTCAAACTCCCGGCTCGAATTCTCATGGCGCGGGCACCACGTGTAGTTCGCATGCACGAATTCCTCGCTGGAGTCTGTCCAGCACCCGTTGCAGACGTGATAGTTGATGACGCGGTACGGCGTAAAGAACTCGTTGTGCGGGAGCGTGAACCCGGAAATCAGGACGACAGGGATTCCCGTCCCCCAAGCAATCCACGAAAGACCGCTCGACAGCCCGACGAAGAAATCCGCGTGCCCAAGGAGGTCGACGCGCTCCTGCAAAGGCAGGTCGCCAGTGAAATCCTCGGCGTCATACGGAATCGTATTGAAGAACCGCCCCATGCCGTGAACCTTGTCCTTGTCAATGCAGAGCACCCGATACCCAAGGTACTTCAGATAGGCAACGACCTCGTCCCAGCCGTTCGGGTTGTTCCAGCATTTCGCCTGCGAGGTCGCCTGCACGGCAATGCAGACATAAGGCTCCTTGATAACCCTACGATGGGTCGGCGTCAGTATTGGTCTCCTCTCCACGACGTCAATCCCGAGGATATACGGGATATTCCTCTGCAACCCGACCACGCGGAAATCGACCGGCTGGTGCGCTCTGTCCGTCGCTGGGAAAAAGATTCCCATATAGTAGGACGCGTAGCAGTCATCAGGGCGATCGTTTGGTCCGATGAAGTGAAGCTCTTTGTACTCCGGCTTGAATATGGACGCCATCTTCTCGCCCATCGCGATGTAAAGGTTGCACTTGTGCTTCCTCTGGAAGTATCTGGCGTACGGGAACCACGCCATCGTGTCGCCGATGGTTCCCTCGGGGAATTTCAGGAGCACGTTCTTGCCTTTGAGGTCGAGATTGTGCGCGAAAATAAGGTTATTGTTCTCGTACACTTCGAGCCGAAAGTGCACGTAGTATTTCTTTGTGCTCGTAAGGAAGCTGTCCGAGGCGGGGGCGTCGTACAGGACACTGCTGGTGTCAAGGTCGATGAAGCGGACCCTGTAGTTGCCCTTCGGGACTTTCACACGGACACCGTAGTTGAAGTCGAACAGAATCCCCGAGTAGTTGGTCTTCATGGTAAGAGGACCGGGGTTGATGGAGAAGTTCGGCGCTTTGACGACGCTCTCGCTCTTTTTCCCCTCTTCCTTTTTCTCTTCACTTTTCTCTTTCTTTTCCTCGGCGTCCTGCGGCGCGGCTGTCGTGATTTCTTCCTGCTTTTCCTTTGTTTTTTTCACTTTATTGCCTCCTCTTTTGATGTTCCAATCATTCCGAAATCTTCCTCATGACGTCTTTTGTGATGTCGATTCCGCCTTGCGCAACCGCGCCCTTGTTCAGGACGACGGCAAGCCCCTGCTCCTGCGCAACGTTGTGTATCATGGCGTCGACTTTCGCATTGATTGGCGCGTAAAGCGCGTCCCGATTTCTGTCGACGTTCCCCTGCGCCTGCTGGAGCGCGGCGGCGGCTTCCTGCTCGCTCATTCCGTCGTCAACCTTCTTGTTGAACGCTTCCTGCTCGGTTTTGACGATCTCCTGCAACTTGACATTAACGCCTTGGATGATTGCCGTCTGCTCGACGACGTAGTTGTAATCCACTACGCCGATGTTCTTCGGAGGCGGAGCCGATCTGGAATAACCAAGCCCTGCCCCTACAATCAATAAAGCGATTGCGGCGAGAGCAATAATTCCTGAAGGTTTTAACTCTTTCCATTCATTCATAAATAATTTCCTCCAATTGCCACGGCGTGAGGACACCGCATGAAATAAAGTTTATGAGACCACATAGCCCCTCGTGCTGACAAAAACCTCTCCGCCCTTTGTTTTTCCCGAAGTGTTGACGATGGTCTCGCCGCCGCAAAACACGTGCTTGTCAAAAAGCTGGCTGTTGCGGATTTCCCCGTTCTCGTCCGTGATGAGGGGCATGCCATCAAAGCCAAACAAAGGGTAAAGAGCATTGGCGTCGTTGTCCCCGCACGAACAAAAATAGTTGACGCCAGTGCGGCGATCGCGGACAATTTTGGTGTTGCTGGCTTCGTCGGATTCGACAACGTCCAAGAATTTCAGCATTTCGATTCCTCCCATTTCCTCTGCTTGTTCGTGTCCTCTTCCAACTTATGGATGAATTTCCGAAAAAACTCACGAGGATATCGGCGGTTGTTCAGCTTCGCGAAAAAGAACATGACAAGGTCGACAAAATCCTCGAGAATATCGTTCTTTGTCTCCGTCTCGTTGACGACAACGATTTCGCTCCCCGAAAGGAGCACCTGGATATAACGGAATCCGAACCGCGACAGCCTGTCTGCCCGTTCCACGACAATCCGCGTCGCCTTGTTTTCCGTCAAAATTTTCAGGAGCTTCGGTCTCTTGTCGCTGAATCCCGACGCCTGCTCCTTGACAACTTCCTTGACGACCCATCCTTTCGCGGTGCAGAACTGCACGAGCCGTTCCGCCTGCGCGTCAAGCCCTTCCCTGCTCTCCGAGGGGTTGATTCTGGCGTAGATGACGGTATATTCAGGTCGCTGCTCAGAGGATGGCTCGTCGTCGATGACAATGCCGCCTGATGGAATCCGCCTGGACTTCGGGATTTTTCCTTCTTTGAACAAGCGCCAAGCGGAGCGATAACTGAGACAATTCTTTTTTGCCCATTCAGATAGTTTCGTACTCGCTCTCTCCTTTCCAAGAAATTCTTCTATAAATTTCATCGAATAACCATGTCGTTTTCATTAAATAAGCAGTAGCAAAAGAAGAATTTCTTTCTTTTTTATCTTCTCAAAGAAGATTATAGCAGACTTATGTTTTTTCTAGTCATTTCTTCCACGATTTTTAAAAAATTTTTCCCCAAAGAATATTTGAAAATGTATTACTAAAAAACCCGCTTGTTTTAATAGAGTAATATTTAAAAGGAAGCCACTTTCACATTTAAGAATTTTGATGTAACATACGAATATATGGTATATAAATATCGAAAATAAACGACGCTCTTTCGCGTCGCCGCCTGCTTGATTGAATGGAAATAAAGAAACGCCCCTCCACGATTGGAAGGGCGTTTGCATTCCTATGTAGCTAGCCAAAGCGGTCTGTGAACCAATGTGTTGTCATCATCAAAAAACATGCAATCCACTTATATAAAAGGAAGCTTTTCGGAGCTATTGATAACCGTCATGGCAAGCACACGCTTGGCTAGCATTTTAAAAGGGATTGTATTACCAAAAAGGCAAGAATTATTGGGGGTGCTTTTCCGTCTTCGAGTTGAAAAAGTGGTATGATTCTGATAAGATTTGTATGGGTGATTCGTATGATTTTTGTAAAAAGCAACGTATTCATTGCTGTATAAATCGACGTGATTGCCTTTGATGGTTTTATTACCAAAGCATTAAGGTTTTTATTATCTATCTAAAACCTGATTTAGGAAATATTATTGGGAACGAATTTTTTGCAGGCGGCCCAGCCAGCACATGAAATCGTTTCCATTTTTTTATTGCCCGAACAAGGAGGTATGTATCATGTATATGTCCGTTAAATCGAAAAAGCGTCTTAAGAAAGCTGTAATGACCGGAGTTGCTTTTATCAACCTTTTTAATAACATAGCCCCAGCCGCGTGCTTCTTTATGGAACGCGACGGGTATTCCTTTGTCTCGAAGGCGGCAGACGGCGCGCTATTCGGACGCGCGGAGGCGTTTGCTTATCAAGGGATGTCGCTTAGTCCAGGGGTAACCGTTACTCAGCCTTTTTATGCAACTCTTGGTGATTTTGCTCATATACAAGGGGCAATCCATGTAGCTGGAGCAATTACCGGAACTGGCGCTGCATTCTATAGACATGTTGTTACAAGTGGTATACGACAAGTTTATCTTCCACAGCTTGTTGTGTCTGGTGGAGGAGTCAACGGTGGCGCAGGGGGGGTAGCAAAGTTAGACATTAGCAATGGTACTGAGCAGATTGATTCCGCACATGTGAATGGTGGGCAAGTCAACGGGGCTTATGGCGGTAGGGTGACGCAAAATATTTATTACAATGCTTATGGTGTAATAATACAATTTTATGTTAATGGCGGAAGCTTCGCTGGGTATAGCGCCAACGGAATGGCTTATCAAGATATTTACAGTGGCGGTTATGGCGCTATAAGCGAGATACGTGCTTATGGTGGAAAAGTCAGCGGGGCTTCTGGCGGCGAAGCAACTCAAATTGTTCGCACTAATGCAAGCGGTAGTATTGGCGTAATGGTTGCTCATGCTGGGATCAACGGAGCCAACGGAGGATACGCTGAGCAATATGTAAGGGATCCCGGCGCAATTGGCAATGTTAACGAGATAACTGCCTATAGTAATGGTACAGCAAAGCAAAATATTGCTTACGGGACAGGATCTATTAATTCGGTGATTGCTTCTGGCGGAACCGCTGGTCAACTTGTTCAATATGGAGGAACAGGTTCAATTGGAACAATGTTGGCTTATGGCGGCACAGCGATTCAAGAAATTGCCTATAGTGGCGGAAGCGTTTTGGCTGGGGCAATGATTGCTACTGGCGGATTAGCCATCCAAAATATTCAAAGTGGTCATGGATCCATCAACTCCAACGTAGGTGGCATTCAGTCTATCGGCGTGGGCGCTTATGGATCAATCGGGAGAAATTCGTCAAGCGGCACCCAGAACATCGCGTCCAAAGGCAGAGGAGCTATATACTACAACTTCGCTGGCGGTGTACAAACAATAGCCTCTGGCGGAAGTCATGGGTTAATTGTTTCCAACTTTGGAACGGAGAACATTTCGAGCGGAGCGGTAGGTGAAATAAACAAAAACCTCAATGGCGGCGTACAGAACGTCTTGTTTGGAGGCGTCGGACGCATTACTACAGCAAACCAAAGCGGCGGCGTCCAGAACATTGCCTCGAAGGGCGAGGGTCTCATCGTGAATAACGAGGCTGGCTGCGTCCAGAGCATGGCTGTCGGTGGAACGGGAAATATCATAAATAACTTTGGCGCCCAGTCAGTAGCGAATACTGCTCAGGGTTCTGTGACGAGTAACAACATTGGGGCGGTTCAGTATGTCCTCGCGGGCGGAACAGGTCGTATCTACGTCAACAGAGGGACTCAGTCTGTCTATTCGGGCGCGCTCCATGGATCAATCACAACGAACTCCAGCGGCGGCGTACAGAACATTGCCTCGAAGGGCGCGGGTCTCATCACGAATAACGTGGCTGGCGGTGTCCAGACGATAGCGGTCGGAGGGACCGGAAATATTACCTCCAATGCAGGAACAGAGAACGTCTCGAGTACAGCGACTGGTTCGATAACCAACAACCTCAACGGCGGCGTACAGAACGTCATCCTCGGCGGCGTCGGGAATATTGCGAACAACTCCAACGGCGGAAAGCAGAATGTCGCGTCCAAAGCTACGGGTAATATTACAAACAACGTGGCTGGCGGTGTCCAGACGATAGCGGTCGGAGGGACCGGAAATATTACCTCCAATGCAGGAACAGAGAACGTCTCGAGTACAGCGACTGGCTCGATAACCAACAACCTCAACGGCGGCGTGCAAAACGTCATCCTCGGCGGTGTCGGGAATATTGCGAACAACTCCAACGGCGGAAAGCAGAACGTCGCCTCCAAAGCTACGGGCAACATCACAAACAACGTCGCGGGCGGCGTCCAGAGCATGGCTGTCGGTGGAACGGGAAATATCACAAATAACGCGGGCGCGCAGTCAGTAGCGAATACTGCTCTGGGTTCTGTGACGAACAACAACGCCGGGGCGGTTCAGTATGTCCTCGCAGGCGGCACAGGTCGTATCAACGTCAACAAGGGCACGCAGTCCGTCTATTCAGGAGCGGTGCAGGCGTCCATCGCCACGAACTCCAATGGCGGGATCCAAAACATTGCGTCCAAGGGCGTCGGTCTAATCACTAATAACGTCGCTGGCGGCGTCCAGAGTATGGCGGCGGGCGGTACAGGCTCTATAACGAGCAACGCAGGAAACCAGTCGATTGCCAATGGAGCCTATGGCTCTGTTGCCTCCAACCTCGCAGGCGGCGTCCAATACGTTCTAGCTGGCGGAACTGGGGACGTGCAGTCCTTGCTGGCAGGGACTCAGGTTGTTTCTGGCGGAACTGGTCGAAACGCGAACATTACAGGAAGCGGAAAACAGGTTGTCAATGGTGGTGTCGCAACAGGAATCAAAGTCAGCGCGAACGGCGAGCAAATCATCTCGGCGGGAACTGTTTCCAATGCAACGATCGGCAACGGCGGCACGCAGATATTCTTTGGAAATGCGGTACTCGTATCGAACATCCTGCAAAGCGGCGCAACGCAGGTCTTGTCTGGCGGATCTTTTGCAAACAGCGGAATCGGGGACGGGATTACTCAGATA
The DNA here is from genome assembly GCA_946183785.1 of uncultured Selenomonadales bacterium. Lineage (GTDB taxonomy): Bacteria > Bacillota > Negativicutes > Selenomonadales > Selenomonadaceae > RUG12372. Next base: position 11,108 of record CAMHCS010000057.1, read on the forward strand.
GTCGCAGGCGGCACGGCAAGCAACATGTCCATCCAAGCGTCGGGAAAGCAAGTGGTGTCCGCAGGTCTTGCCTCCGAGACACAGGTTTCCAACGGCGGAACTCTGGATGTTTTCGGCGGAACAGCGGACGCAATTAACATCCTGACTGGCGGCGCGATGTATGTCCACGGGGGAAGTGCGCGGGCAACGGTAAACTCCGGTGTTCAGTCCGTATATTCAGGTGCCATCGGAACAGCGGATACGAACGTGGCCGGTGCTAAACAGAATATCGCCTCAAAGGGCGTCGGCAGTATCACGAATAACGTGGCTGGCGGCGTACAAAGCATGGCCGCTGGTGGTACTGGATATATCACAAGCAATGTCGGCGCGCAGTCGGTCACCGACACGGCTCTTGGCTCGGTAACGAGCAATAATGTCGGCGGTATTCAGTATGTTCTTTCAGGCGGTACGGGGCGAATCAACGTAAATAAAGGAACGCAGTCTGTCTACTCAGGAGCATTGCAGGCGTCAATCACAACGAACTCGTCTGGCGGAGTCCAGAACATTGCGTCGAAGGGCGCTGGACTCATTACGAATAACGTCGATGGCGGCGCGCAGGTCATCGATGTCGGTGGAACCGGAAATATCACTAGCAACGCTGGAACGCAGGGCGTCTCAAACACAGCGGTAGGCTCCATTGCCTCGAACCTTGACGGGGGCGTTCAAACCATAGCCAGCGGCGGTGCGGGAACTATCGCAACGAACGAATTAGGCGGAAAACAGGATATCGCCTCGAAGGGCGTCGGCAGTATCACGAATAACGTGGCTGGCGGCGTACAAAGCATGGCTGTCGGAGGAACTGGATATATTACAAGCAATGTCGGCGCGCAGTCAGTCACTGACACAGCGCTGGGCTCGGTAACGAGCAATAATGCAGGCGGCGTTCAGTATATTCTTTCCGGCGGCACAGGACGAATCAACGTAAACAAAGGAACTCAGTCTGTCTACTCTGGCGCAGTCGATGGATCGATTACTACCAACGCCGAGGGCGGAATCCAGAACATCGCGTCAAATGGCGTCGGTCTTATTACAAATAATAATGCCAACGGCGCGCAGGTCATCGATGTCGGAGGAGTCGGGAATATTACAAACAACGCTGGAACGCAGGGTATATCCAGCACAGCGGTGGGTTCCATTGCCTCGAACCTGAATGGCGGCATTCAGAACATGTCGGCAGGAGGAACTGGATACATCACCAACAACGCGGGCGCGCAGTCGGTCACCGACACAGCGCTTGGCTCAGTAACGAGCAACAATGCCGGCGGTGTTCAGTATGTTCTTTCAGGCGGAACAGGACAAGTCAACGTCAATAAGGGAACTCAATCTGTCTACTCGGGTGCAGTCGAAGGATTGATTGCCACTAACGCTGCGGGCGGCGTCCAAACCATAGCGGTCGGCGGAACTGGAAATATCTCAGGCAATGCTGGGACGCAGAACATCTCCAGCACAGCGCTGGGTGTCATCACATCAAATCTGAATGGCGGCATGCAGGCGGTTGCCGATGGCGGCACAGGAACCATTGACGCAAACGCTGGTTCTCAGACCATTTCGGACGCGGCGACAGGGTCGATTACCTCGAACCTCGACGGAGGCGTCCAAGCCATAGCCAGCGGCGGCGCAGGAAATATCGAAACAAACTTCTCAGGCGGCACGCAGAATGTCGCTTCCAATGGCGTCGGATTCATTACGAACAATGGGACTGGCGGCGTACAAAGCATGGCAGACGGCGGCACTGGATATATCGCAAACAATGCGGGCAACCAGTTCATAGCGAACGGCGCATACGGAGCAATCACATCCAATCTTGGAGGTGGTACGCAGTACATTCTTGATGGTGGTACTGGACAAGTTACGTCGCTCTTTGCTGGAACACAGGTCATCTCTGGCGGAACAGGCCGGAACGCGAACATCACTGGAAGCGGCAAGCAAATATTGAAGGACGGCGTCGCAACAGATATTCAGGTCAGTGCGAACGGCGAGCAAATCATCTCGGCAGGAACGGTTTCCAATGCAACGATTGGCAACGGCGGAACGCAGACATTCTTCGGAAATGCGGTTACGCTCGTTTCGAACACCCTGCAAAGCGGTGCAACGCAGGTCTTGTCTGGCGGATCTTTCGCGAACAGCGGAATCGAGGACGGAATTACCCAGATAGTCGCAGGCGGCACGGCAAGTAATATATCCATCCAAGCGTCTGGCAAGCAAGTAGTGTCCGCAGGTCTTGCCTCCGAAACACAGGTTTCCAATGGCGGAACGCTGGATGTTTTCGGCGGAACAGCGGACGCAATTAACATCCTGACTGGCGGCGCGATGTATGTCCACGGGGGAAGTGCGCGGGCAACGGCAAACTCCGGTCTCCAGTCCATCGTCTCTGGCGGCGTTGGAACAGCAGATTCCAATATTGCTGGCGCGGAGCAGACGATTACGGACGGCGGATTTGGAAGTATTACGTCGAACCTATCGGATGGAACGCAGACGATTTCTTCGGGCGGAACAGGCGGAATCACGACGAACTTCTCTGTCGGCACGCAGACAGTGTCGGCATATGGCACAGGTTATATTCTCAGCAACTTTGGCTCGCAGGCAGTCTATCTCGGCGGGTCTGGTTCTGCTGCGTCCAATTTCTCTGACGGTGTTCAGGAGATTCTTTCCAACGGAACAGGCGCTATCGGAACAAACTACGGAACACAGACTGTTTCCGATGGCGGGTTGGGCTATATATCTGTCATGAGTGGCGGAATGCAGAACGTTCTTAGTGGCGGAACGGCCGTCGTCTCTAATTTTATCGCTGGGACTCAGTCCATTATGTTCGGAGGGGCTGGAACAGCAATCATCATGGACGGCGGTACACAAATCATCGATTCTGGCGGTACTGGCCGGGTCGAAAACTATTTCCGTGGCGTCCAGATGGGCGAAGGCGTCATCATCTTAGGAACAAACGGCGGAACGCAGGAAGTATCCCACGAGGGAAGCGTAGGCACGAACGTCTCCGGTGGTACGCAGACCATTTCCTCCGGCGGAACTGGAACAATCATTGACAACAGCGGTATACAGGAAGTTTCCTCTGGCGGAACAGGCGTCATATCGAAGTTCACAGAAGGAACGCAAACTATCGCAAGCGGCGGTGTAGGAACCGCGTCCTCCATGGACGACGGTACGCAGACGATTGCCTCGGGCGGTTCAGGCGTTGTCTCTGGTTTCAGCGGAGGCACGCAGGAAATAGCCGAAGGCGGTGCTGGCTCGGTCACATCCATGAGTGGCGGTACACAGGAAATCGCTTCTGGTGGAACAGGCGCTATCACTGGGTTTAATGGTGGTACGCAGGCTATCTCCGACGGCGGTATTGGCAGCGCTACATCTATGAGCGGCGGTACGCAGGAAATCGCTTCGGGCGGAACGGGTGCTATCACTGGATTCGACGGCGGAACACAGACTATTTCTGATGGCGGCGTCGGCAGCGCTACTTCAATGAGCGGCGGTACGCAGGTTATCGCTTCTGGCGGAACAGGAGCAATCACTGAGCTCAGTGGCGGCACACAGCTTATTTCTAGTGGTGTCGCTGGTTCTGTCACGTCGATGGTCGGTGGCGAACAGGCTATTTCTTCTGGCGGTACGGGCGTCATCACTGGCTTCAGCGGTGGCACACAGGAAATCGCCGAAGGCGGTGCTGGCTCCGTTACGTCCATGAGCGGCGGCGAGCAGAATATTTCCTCAGGTGGAACAGGAACAATAACGGGAATCAGTGGCGGAACGCAGACAATAGCCGAAGGCGGCGCGGGCTCGGTTACGTCCATGGCTGGCGGCGAGCAAACTATTTCTTCGGGCGGTACTGGAACAATTGAAGGTTTCAGCGGCGGTACGCAAGCTATTTCTGATGGTGGTGTCGGCGATGTAACGTCGATGAGCGGCGGTATACAGGATATCGTCTCGGGTGGAACAGGAACAATCACGGGAATTAGTGGCGGTACGCAGACGATTGCCGATGGCGGTGTAGGCTCAGTCACGTCCATGGCTGGCGGCGAGCAGGCAATTTCTTCTGGCGGTACTGGAACGATCGAAGGCTTCAGCGGCGGCACGCAGGCTATTTCTGACGGCGGCGTCGGCGACGTTACCTCTATGAGCGGCGGCATACAGGAAATTGTTTCTGGCGGAACTGGTGTAATCACAGGATTCAGCGGTGGCACGCAGACCATAGCCGAAGGCGGCGCAGGAACGGCAACATCAGTCAATGGTGGCGAGCAGAATGTTTCCTCTGGTGGTACAGGCGTAATCTCTGGCTTCAGTGGCGGTACGCAGACCATCGTTGACGGTGGCGTAGGTTCTGCCATGTCCATGGATGATGGCACGCAGGCAGTCGTTTCTGGCGGTACGGGCGTTATCTCTGGGTTCAGCGGTGGTACACAGGAAATCGCCGAGGGCGGTTCTGGTGAAGTTACTTCCATGAGCGGCGGCGAGCAGAATGTTTCCTCTGGTGGTACAGGCGTAATCTCTGGCTTCAGTGGCG
>CAMHCS010000058.1 GCA_946183785.1 uncultured Selenomonadales bacterium
TGTGGATAGTTTGTTTTATTTTACCACTTTGGCGACCTTTTTCGGTGTTTCCTTAGAAAAAACTGGGCCGACGGAAGCTCCTGCAGAAGCCCCGGCAGAGGACAAAGTGCCTTCACATTCGGCACAGGAGACCACGGATGTGAAGCAAGATGAACCGCAGCAGAGCAGTACGGATGAAAGTCCGGCGAATAAAACCTTTGCCGCGTGGAAGCAGAAAGCAATAAAGAAAATGGCTGAAAAAGGAACGAAGAAGGCGGGAGCATGAGCGAAGCGTTGCAGGATGTGGTCTTGGAGCGGCGTTGGGGCGCATTGGAGCAAAATCTCGGGCCGGACGTCATGCGGTATATGCATGACGACGAAGTGTTTGAGGTGATGGTGAATCCTGATGGCCGCCTGTGGTTGGATACGTTTCATTCCGGTTTTGTGGATACGGGAATCTCGCTGCCGGAGCAAAACACGAAACGGATCATCTACGCTGTTGCCGATCTTTCCGGGCAAGTCATCGATGTGCAGCGTGATCCGTCCCTTCAAGCGGACATCCCGAAATCCCGGCTTTTTGCCAACTGCCGTTTCCAGGCGGAGCTGCCGCCGCTCGTCACCGGGCCGAGCTTCAATATCCGCAAGCACAGTCGAGAAGTCTATACGCTTGACGATTATGTCAAGCAAGGGACGATGACGCCGCTTCAGCGGGACGTGATCCTGCAAGCCGTCCATGACGAGCGCAATATCATCGCGGCTGGGGGAACGAAGTCCGGCAAGACAACGCTTCTAAACGCGATTCTCCACGAAATTTCCAAGCTGGGACAACGGATTATTACCATCGAGGATACAAAGGAACTGAAATGCACGGCGGAGAATCAAGTCGGCTTTGTCACGATGGAGCATGTGGATATGGATGCGCTGCTTCGCAAGACGCTCAGGAAGTCCCCGAATCGTATTGTCGTCGGCGAAGTGCGAGGGAAAGAAGCCCTCACGTTGATCCACGCTTGGTCAACAGGACATCGTGGGGGGTGTGCTTCCGTCCACAGCGAATCGGCGTTAGAGACACTTTTTCGGCTGGAAGAAATGGTTTCCCAGGCGTCCCTTACACCTCAGCAAGCAGCTATTGCGAGAGCGATTGATGTGGTGGTGTATCTTCGATATCGAGCCATGCAGCGGCGTATCGAGGAGATTATGTTTGTGAACGATTATGACAAAGCCAAGGACAAATATATCGTCCAATCATTTCGGGAATAATGAAATGTAGGAATTTTGTCTGGGGTCACGTTGACCCCACTTTTTCGGAAGGCTGATCATGAAAAAATCATAAAAACGGAAGTGTGGAAAGATTGACTTGGGGTATCCTAATGATAAGGTGTTCATTTTTATCTGTAAAAGGAGGAGTTTCAAATGAAAGTGAAAGAGTTGTTCGAGTCCCGTCCGGTACGTTTCGTAAAGAAGCACCGCTGGCTGATCCTGCAAGTGGGGGTTATGTTGCTTCCCGCCGCTCTTGGCTACGCGAACGAGGCGTCGTCAATCAAGATTACGCCCCTTCAGAAGCCGTTGGAAGTGCTCCATGATACACTTACCGGGCCGCTTCCCGCAATCGCAACTGGCATATCTGCCGCGATGGGGGGAATGTCGTATGCGTTCGGGTGGGAGCAGCAGGTCACGCAGCGTTGCCTGAAAGGCGTTGGCGGCGGAGCGATTGCCATGGGATCGGGCGAATTTCTCGACTCTCTCGGCATCGGTGTGACTGGATGCCTGTTCTGAGGCATCGTCATGGAAGAATCGACTAAAGTGTCTTGGGTTCGCCTCCCGCTCTATCGGTCACTGACCGATTTCTTGCTGTTCGCTGGCGTTCCCAAGACATTCCTGATTATCAATGCGGGCGTGGGGATTTTTTTCGCCCTGTATTTCCATTTTTGGTACATCATCGTCGTGAATGCGCTTGTGCATTTCACGTGCCAATATTTTTCGTCGTCCGATCCACAATTTTTTGACTGCTTTTCCCTCTATTCCTATAAGCACGACTATTATTCAACTTGAGGAGGCCGTTTCATGTCATGGAAGGAATATCGGCTGGATAACCGTTCCATTGCGGATTGGCTGCCATGGGAAGGGATCGCCCATCCGAACATTGTGACAAACAAAGATGACAGCGTTTTCGCGGTGCTTTCCTTCCGGCCTCTTCCCGATGAAGCTGCGCCAATCCTGCTGCCGGATGTCAAAAACGGCTGGTCGGTTTGGTCCGAGACGCAGCATGAAGGCGGAAAGGATCAGCATTTTCTTTGCGTTTGCTGGAATCCGTTTTTCCGCATAAACGGAACAATCCGCAACGCGCTTGCGGAAGGGAAATTTTATCTTCGGGATATGGAAGCGGAATTTTTCTCCGTTATGGACGGGCTGCGGCAATCTTTTCCGTTGGAAAGCGAATGCCGCCTCTTGGAGTATCAAGAGCTGATCGACTTTATGGAGTTCACCTTGTCCATGGGGACGCATCCGGTGGAAATGCCGGATACCCCTGTGGACTTGGATGCGCTCCTCTCGCAGGACGCGGAGCTCGGATTTCACGAGAATCAGGTTCGTATGGGGGATTCAGTATATCTGGTATACAGCCTGCCGGGAAATGTAGAAAATGATGGATCACTTTATTCTATCTTTTCTTCTTTCAAGGATGTTCCGTGGCGGGATGTACGGCGCATGCTCCTTTTTGGAAATCCGGAGGCGGAAAAGGAGCTGTTACGCTATACATCCCGCTGGTGTCCCGGCAGGAAGTCCATCCTTGTGAAAATTACTGAAGGTTTGCTCTCGAATATAAACGGCTATTTTTCCCATTGCGTGATTGTTTGCGTGTCCCAAAAGGAACTTCGGGAAACAGGAGACTTTATTGACCATCTTTTTCAGTCATCGCAGATGCTTTATATCCGCGAGGATTTCAATGCGCGTGACATATGGTGGGGCAGCCTGCCAGGATTGTTCCGGGCGAATATCCGGCCTCCTATCCTCGGGGTGTCTTCGCTTGATGTCTTGTTGCCGCACGGAGAAAGGGAAGAAGGAGAAAAGGTTGTATCAAGTCAATCTCTTTGACCGAAATATTTGGCTGCTTTCGTCAAGCATGGCGATGGCCAGGATTTTTCCTGTTCGTTTGGATCGTCATGAAGCCGCTATCGTTCTAAACAAAGATGGTTCGCTGCAAATGACTTTCCGCTACCGCGGCCCGGATCTCGACTCTTCCACATCCGAGGAATGCGAGATTGCCACCATGCGCCTGTCGGAGCTGGTGGCTTCCATGAAAACCGGGCGGGTTCTCTATTTTGAGGCGCAGCACATTCCGGCGACGGCATATCCGTCAGGACTTCGTTTCCCGGAGCTTTTGTCCGCCGCAATGGACGCGGAGCGGCGGCGGCTTTTTTCCAGCGGCATCTATTTCGAGTCCCGCTTTTACGTCACGCTTTACTGGATGCCTCCAAAGGACAGCTTGGGCCGGTTAAAAAAGATGGTGCTGGACGGGCAGGAGCGAAAGGAAGTTACCGCTGAGGACATCATGGCGGATTTTGTCACCGAGGCGACAAAGCTCTTTTTGTCCTTCAAGAGCATCGGCGTTCCCGCGGATTGCCTCACGCCCGATGAAACGTTGTCATACCTTCATTCCTGTGTTTCAGGGGAAAACCGGGAACTGCATATTCCCAAACATCCCCTGCTGCTCGACCAGTATCTTTACGACACGCCATTTTCGGCAGGGCTTGAGCCTATTCTTGGCGAGAGACATCAAAGGATTGTCGCTCCGCTCCAATACCCGAAGGAAACGGTCTTTGGGATGTTTGACCTTTTCAATCGCCTGGATTTTCCGTACCGCTGGGTAACACGGGCCTATTGCTTGTCCAAAAACGACCAGTTGGATGTTCTCGATGAAGCGAAACGGAACTGGAAGGGAAAGCTCCAGTCCCTCGTTTCCACGCTGGGGGATATGTTTGTCCGGGACGGCCAGCAGAACCCGGAAAACATCAGCGACGTGGCAGTCAATCGGTTGGAAGAGATTCGGGACGCGACGAACGCTGTGGAATCCGATCAGCTTGGCTACTGTTATTTTTCCTCTGCCATTCTTCTCGCCGACCGGGAACGGGATGTTGTGGAAGACCGCGCCAAACAGATTCGCCAGATATTCGTCGATATGGGATTCAAAGCGCAAATTGAGGACTTCAACGCCGTGGATTCCTGGTTTGCCAGCATTCCCGGCATGGTGGGGCACAATATCCGTCGTCCTTTGGTTTCCACGGCGAACCTCATTCACATGATGCCCTTTTGCAGCTCATGGATGGGCCATGAGCGGTGCAAGCAGCTGAACGGCTCGGCGCTGCTCTACACACAGACAGCAGGAAGCACGCCGTACCGGCTGAATCTTCATGTCGGCTCGGTAGGTCATACCTTCGTTATCGGCCCGACCGGAAGCGGAAAGTCGGTGCTGCTGAACAGCATCGAAGCGGCTTTCAGGAAATACCAAGACGGGCGCGTCATTATCTTTGACAAAGGGTTTGCCTCCCGTGTCCTGACCGTCGGAATGGGGGGCATGTTCTACGACTTGGGAAAGGAACGCGGGCAGCTTTCTTTCCAGCCGCTGGCCTCGATTGACAAAGAAATCGAACGGCAATGGGCGCAGGATTGGCTTTGCGACTATTTGCAGCAGGAAGAGGCAACATTGACGCCGGAAAAGAAGGGCCTGATCCGTGACGCGCTTGCGACGCTTGCCGGGATGGAGCGCCGCTTCCGGACAATGACGGCTTTCGTCAGTTTCTTGCAGGACAAGTCCTTGAAAGAAGCGTTTTATCCTTTATGTTTGACAGATGACAAGGGAAATCCGGGCGAATACGGAACCATCTTTGATTCCGACAAGGACAATCTGCAACTATCCTCATGGATTTCCTTCGAGATGGAAGATTTGATGAACGCCCGCCGGATTGTATCCGCGACTCTGATGTATATATTCCATCGCATCGAGGAAGCGGTGAAACAGCTGGACGGGGGGCAGGCCGGTTCCCCGACGTTGATTGTTCTTGACGAATGCTGGGTTTTTTTTGACAACGAGCTGTTTGCGGGAAAAATCCGAGAATGGCTGAAAACACTCAGAAAATACAACGCATTTGTAGTTTTCGCGACACAATCCATGGATGACATTATAAAATCGCCGATTCTCGACACAATTCTTTCTTCTTGCATGTCCCGGATATTCCTCCCGGACAGTCTCGCCCTCGGTGAGGATCACCAAAAACTATACAAACGGTTTGGGTTGAATGCCCAGCAAATTCGCTTGATTGCCGAGGCCGTGCCCCAGCGGGATTATTACTATGATTCTGAGGAAGGGGCGCGCCTGTTCAGCCTCGCGCTGGAACATTGCCCGATGTCGCTTGCCTATGTGGCGGCGGACAACAAAGCGGTTAGCCGCTGCATGGAAATTCTTGCCGAGCACGGCAAGGAAAAATTTAATCGTGTGTGGCTTCGGGAACATGGATTCAACGAAGATGCCATGGAAACGTTGGCGAAAGAACAAAAGGAGGCGGTCTGAATGTATACCGTTGGTCATGCCTTGGCAATGGCGCTCAGCCTATCGGCTATGGCAATCCTGTTTGCGGGTTGCGGGCTTTATCGCGTGCTGCTGATTGAACGACGGCTGAACGCCATGGAGGAGGCGTTCAACGCACGGCTGGGCCGCCACGAGGAACGGCTCAAGACCGAAGGAATGGGCAAAATCGGCGGCGGGACAACGATTTGGGAAGATCTGCGCAATCTGATGAATTCTGAAGAAAAAAACTAGAATATTTGTTTGGGATCACGTTGACCCCACTTTTCTGAAAGAAACATGAAAGACGGAGGTCGTTTGACCATGATGGAAGCCGCGGCAAAGGTATATCACGCAAAGGTTGCCCCGAAGTTTTTGGAGGACGAGATCAATCTTATGCTGGCATCCGTGGACAGGGAGATAGTTTCCTCCTTGCGGGAAGAAGGATTCGGCTCGAAAGCGGTTCTTACGGCGCTGTTCAATTTCAGTCCGTTGGCGAAAAATATCCGGGACGACGAACTGTTCGCCTCGTATAAGAGCCGTGTTCTCCCTGCGGATTTTTCCGGCACAAAAAACGAGGCTGTTCCTGCGGCGCTTTTCTCATCCTTGCGCGTGCGGCACAGCGTTTCGGTGATGCAGAGCTTTTTCCTTGAAGCTGACGTATCCGCGTTGTCCGAGCTTCTCGATCGAGGCTATTCGCCTCGGGACTTGCAGGAAGCCTATATGCATCATAGCCTTTTCGCGGAATACATTCCGGAGGCGGAAGCGCACAACATTTACGAAAGTCGCGTTTTCGAAGCTCTCAGGGCGAACCGCGAGAATGCAGTCGAGCGGGAGATTGTTGCGGCGCGGGAAGAATACGGAAAAGCGCTGGATCAGGTGCAGGGGAAGTATGCAGGCAATGCGGAAACGGACAGTTTCGCAGTAGTCATTGAAGGCGGCGTTCTGCTTCATTTGATTGTCGAATCAGGGTTTCTGCCTGAAACAGCGAAACTTGTGCTGATGGAAAAATCCAAACGGGCAAACGCTGACCGTGGTGAATATGCGCAGAAGATTCTCGAGGAATGTGCCCATATCAAGTACGCCTACGGGGAAATTGCCGACGCGCCCGCTTCCATGGACGGCGTGCAGTCTCCGGAAGACGTTTACCGTTTCTTTGCCCGTGCCTATATGACGCGGAACGGCTTGAAGATTTTGGATTATGAAAGCGATCTTGCCATTCTGCAGGAAATGAGGGAACTGGAATTTCCGGAGGAATTTTTGCGGGAAACATTTCTTGCTGCGTCTCCTGTGGCAATGGAACCAGGGCGAAACCCGCAGCGCTATGTCGACGGCCTGATGGAAGAACGCGCCCTGTCGAAAGACGCGTTTCTTTCCTCGAAAACATACATTTCACCGGAAGACTCCTACCGTATCATAGCGGAGCGAATGAACGACGAGCTGATCGACCGGGGCGAGCCGGACGGTATACAGAAATATCGTTCTTATTATGACACATTGATTGTTCGTGAAATGTTGCTGTCCCATATTCCCGACGATGCTGTTTTCAAGGCGTTGTCCAGGTTCTCTGTCAAGGCGCAGGAGACTGCGGGCATGGCCGAAGCCTATGGCCGGTTCATCATTGACAAGGCGCATCGCATCCTGGCGGCAGAAGAGTCGTTCCTTTCGTTCCGTCGCATCGGGGAAATACCGGAGGGTAGCTCTTACGCCGACCTTTGCGTCCGGTTTTCTCCGTTGGAGTTGTTCCAGTCCGCGTTGGTGGAGCACTTGCGGCTGAATCCCTCCATCCGCCGCCGTCTGTTTGAGGATCACGTCATAGCCGATATAACAGAAACCTGTTTCGCCCGCTGCCCGGATTTCAACCGGGAAGCCATGCTTGGCATTTTGCGCATGACCCCTGCCGCGATTCTCCTCGACGGCTCGCATCGGCCCAAAGACTATGCCTTTGCCGAAAATACAATTCGCGAAGCGGAGCGGCGGCTGGCCGGGGATGATCCGGCGAAAAGACAGGAAGATTCCATTCTTGCCGAGTTCAACCGGCAGTGCGGCCTTGCTGCCCAAGGCGTCAACGTCTCCGTATCCGCCATGTCAGCCTACCAGTATGGTCAGAGCGCGTTGAAAATGCTGATGGCGGGTTACGACAAGAACGGCATCCGCTCTTGCATCGAGAAAGTTGTGCAGCCCAAAGACATGACCCCGGAGAAGTTCGCCGATACCATCATGGACAGTACACAGGAGGTCTATACACGCATCCAAAACGCCAAAAGTGTGGACTTTTCGAGTCCGGAGCCGGAGACGGCGGGGCAGGATTACCAACGGCGGCTGGCGAGCCTGATGGAGGGGAATGCCTATCCGAAAGGCCGCATGGATATTGAGATATACAAGTCCATGCTGGCGGAAAAGCGATGGGCGGCGGCGAAACTGGAAGCAGCCATTCAGGAGCTTTCCCCGTTGGCAGCCCAAGCAGGGCGCAACAAAAATTATATCCAGTACGTTCGGGAAAGGGCCAAAGCCCTCCTCTTGGAGGAGCGGAGCCGGCTGGAGCGATACAAGGCCGAGCTTCGCGCCGAGCGGGACAAGAACGCCGAGGAAGCGTACCGTTACTATCAGGCGCAGCTTCGGGAGCAGTTTACGCTTCCCTATGTTCCCCGTATGGACGAACATATCATGCTGGCCATGCTGGCGGAAGGTTTTCTCGCTGCCGAAATCATCCCCGTGGTGGATTCCTTGTCCCCGCTCAAAGACGGGCAGTCAAATTACGGCCTGTCCCTCCTTCGCCATCTGGAGGCTGGGGAATCGGGAAAAAGTTTTGGCAGGGAAACGGAATCCACGCAGGAAACAGAACGGGGCAGCGAACTTGTCCCGCAGCGCGTTTTGACGCTCCCGCCGGAAACCGGAACTGCGGAAACGGGGGCAACAGGATGAGCAAACGGTTTCCGGCACGGATTGCGGCAGTGTTCGCGTTTTTCGTTTTGCTTTCACCGGTCCGCGTGTATGCCTCGGAACTGCCGGACGCGATATGGATGACCGTATGGCAGCATAACCGGGATGAGGCGCAGGCCCGCTGGATTGCCGACGCGATTTGCTACGCCTCGTCGATTTACGGAGTGGATCCCATTTTGATCACAGCGGTCATGGAATCGGAGAGCGGGTTCAACTTCGCCGCGATCAGCAACAAAGGGGCGATCGGCTTGATGCAGCTCATGCCGGAAACGGCACAGATGATTGGCGTCGATCCCTACGATCCGCTTTCCAATATTCTTGGCGGAGCGTCCCATCTCCGGGCACTGCTCGCGAACTACGCCGATATGGGGGAATACGCGGCTACTTACGCCGTCGCCGCGTACAACGCCGGATCGAACGCCGTGGACACCATCGGCTGCCCGCCTTACGAGGAAACACGGGAATACATCGTGAATGTGGCGGAAGCGTACCAAAGGATTTTGTCCTTGTGCAATTAAACAGGAGGTGCAGATTATGAAAAAGAAGTATTGGATTTCTGTCGGGCTTCTGATGGGCTTGACGGTGGCAGCCGGAGCCATGACGCTTTCTCCGTCCCATTCCCGCGCTGCTGTGCTCGTCTACGATGCGAAGAATGTCGCCGAGGCCATCAAGACAGCTATCAACACGGCAAGTATTCTCACCGAAGAGCAAAAACAGCTCGCGCTGGAATTGCTCAACATCAAATCCCTCAACGAAAACACCATCGTTCGCATCCTGCAAAAGCACACAAAAGCCACGGGCGGCATCCTCGCGGGGGACGCCCGGATCGATCCCGAAGTCTTGCGGCGGCAGGGGAAGGGCATCGGCGTCTTGAATTCCGGCACGACCGTCGTTCATGTCCTGCAAAACGAAATCGGTTCGGTGAACCGCGTTCTGGACGGCAAGGAGACCTTGGTGGATCTTTACAAGGACAGCCAGAAAAATTACAAGACGCTGGAAGCAACATACCAGAACGCGGTACAGGCGGCGTCCAACGCCCAAGCTTCCAGCGAGACGCTGGCTGACAGCGTGAATGACGCGCTGGACGCGGCAAACAATGCCGAGGGGCAGATGCAAGTCTCCCAGGCGAACGCCTATATCGGCGCGGCCACGTACACGGAGGCGCGGAACACGAACCATATCCTCGGGCAGATGATGGCGGCGGAAGTATTGGACAGCTATGTCAAGAATCGGCAGAACGCGATTCGCGATCGCCTGGATCAGGATTCCAAGGATGCTTTAAGGAAATTCGTGGGAAATTAAAGAAATATAGGACAATCGACTGGGGTCACGTTGACCCCACTTTTATGAAAGAAAAATGTAAACGGAGGCATGGACAGTGGATGAGAAAAAGCGTTTCGAGGACGAATTTCAGGAGATGGACTTTGACGATTTTGCTTTCTACCAGGCGTTTCCTGACGAATTGCATAAAAACCTGCAGGTGAAGGTCGAGGACGCCACGGCGAAAGCGCCGGAGGACGTTCGCGCCGGAGTGCAGGGATTCGCGGACGAGCTTTATGCCGCCATCGGCGCGATGTCGGCGCAGGAAAAGGAATCCGCGCCTGTGCCGGAGGTATGGGAGCGGTTCGTCGCGAATCACGGGCAGAACATCACGGACGGTCTCGCGGATTTGGGCAGCCTGACAGGCGCATCCGTCGCCGATGAGAAGGCAAAGGAAAACGCGGAGACGCGCATGGACGAGATTTTGGAAAAGATGGAAAACGTTGCAGCGAACTTCCAGTCCGGCGCACAGTATTTCCAGGACGAGAAAGCACGCCTCGCGGAGCGGGAGCGGAAAATCTCGGAGACGATGGGGAAAATCGTCACTTCCGTGACCTCGCTGCAAAAAGAGCTGGGACGCGAGGACATCCCCGACGAGCGGAAAAAACAGGTCGCCGATCTTCTGAAGCAGAGTTATGAGATGCTTGACGCCTTTCGCCTCGCCCGGAGCGAGATCCTGTCCGGCAGGGAGAAGGAGTCGCCGCGAAAAGTGGCCGAGGCCGTCGAAAATCTCTATGACAGCTTAAACCGGATTCAGAATCGGTTTTCTTTCGCCGTAGCCAGGGCGAAGCAAGCTGTCCGTCAGAAGACCGACCAGATACTGGATCATGTGGTGCGTCGCGCGTCGTCTTTCGTGCGCGGGGCGAACGACGCTTTCGGCAAAGTCGTCCGGGCGGGCGTGAATTTCTACGCGAAGGGGCGCGGCGTGGAGCAGTGGATCGAGGACTTTTCCCAGGCGTATGACGGGAACAGGGCGGAAAAACTGGCCGACCGCTATCTGATGAAGGCTTTGGCGGAAAAGCCATATTCTCGCCTTGGCGTGTACGAAATCATGGAGCGGAGCATGGCACGCGACGGCATTTCCGCAGAGGAGCGGCAGTCCGTTTTCAGAGATTTGGTGCAGCAAGCGACAAAGGCGGCATCCCAAAAGGAACGGGATGCTGTGCCCGAAAAGGAAGCGCCTGCGCTTGTCCGCTGATATGGGAGGATAACCATGGGAAATCGCCGGATGATTATTTTCGCCGTCTTTGCGGTACTGCTTTTCCTGCTGAATGGCACGGCTTTCGCCGAAGTGGCGAGCGAAAACCGATCCATCTTTTCTGCAGGGACGGGTCTCGGCGGAACATTTGACGCGGCGTTGGCGGAACTCGGCGAGGGATTGGTACAGGCCGCGAACGTGGTCATGTTTTGCCTGACTGTGACATCTTTCCTGATGTGGAGCATGGGCATCGAGGACGAAAAGAAGCTCCTGTGGCAAGTCATGTTGGGAATCGGCCTCGCGTGGAATTTTGGCGGCGCTCTTTTGTCCCTGGGCTTCGACTTCGAGGACAGTTCCGTCGCTGTGGTGCAGCAGTACGAATTTCACCTGAAATCCGACGTCAAGTCCTTCGACCTTCTCGGAGCGTTCCTGCAAAACTTTATCCACAATGTCGTTGTTCCGGGTTCGGCGAACATCTTGCCTTACTGCAAGAAAATCCTGCTGGTTCTCGCCGTCATTCAGGGGACATGGGATTTGAGCTTCAAGTTTCATGGAGACAAAGTGCAGTTTCTCTTGAGCAAGGTGCTTCAGGTTGGTTTTATGCTCTATTTGATGGACAAGTGGATTTGGCTGATGACGGCTCTCGCGGATGGCTTCGAGATGATCGGGTATTTGGCGGCGGGCTTGACGGGGAGCGAAGCCTCGAAACTCGGCGGCGACGGTATTGTCCAGAACGCCTTCACGATTTTCAGCGTTTATTGGGATCAAGCGGAGTTTTCGCTTTCCAGTCTCGGCCTTTCCGCTGTCAATCTCATTGGAATGATTGCTGTCTTGCTGTGCCTGATATTGACTGCCATTGAAGTGACCGTGGCAAAAATCGAGTTCTTCACCTTCGCCTTGATGACGCTCCCTTTGATTGCTTTCGGCGTGACGGAGAAGTTCAAGTTTCTCTTTGAGAAAGCCATCGGCGCAATGGTAAATCTTGCCATCAAGGTTAGCGTCATTACGTTTATCGCGGGGATGGCCGTCCCGTTCATTGCCGGATTTGCGAAGGAGGTGAAGGGGGCTTCGGGCCTCTGGACGAATCTGGGGATTCTGCTCCAGACGGTGCTGGCAGCAATCATGATCTACTGGATCACGAAATCCATCCCGTCCCTGGCAGCCGGACTTCTGAACGGCCAGCCGTCCCTGGGCGGCGCGGGGATGACGGCGATGGCGACGCAAGCCGCTGCTGCCCCGATACGGGCGGCGGGTATGGTCAAAGAAGCGAGTCGAATGGCAAACAATAATGGCAGAGGCGGAGCCAAGGGAACATTAATGGAGCTTGGCAAAGCGGCGGTCAACAGCCGACTTCCGGTGCAAGCGTTCAGAAGCGGGCGAAGGCAAATGAAGGAATGGAATGACCCGCAATGGAAACGGGATTATATGCAGAATTACGAAGAGGCCAAGTTGGAGGAAGAACAGAACAGGCCAAAATTCGATCAAAAGGCCGCTGCTGCGAAAGCATCGGCAAAGGCTAAGACAAAACAACGGGAATAGAACAATAAGGGCAACAAAAAAGCCTCCCGAAATGGGAGGTTTTTTTGTTGCGCGGCTTTGGCGTCACCGCGCATGGCATGTGCCATCGCTACTCTGTAATTATTATACCACAAACTTAAAAAAATGCTATAATAATTTTTGGCTCCTGCCTCGAAAGGAGGTGGAGGTAATGGCCATCCTACTCAGGCGTATTTTGTTCGCAGTTACGACTGGAATTGTTGCAGGAATTATTGCGAATGCAATCTACGCCTTGCTTGCGGGTTGAGCATTCCCGTAAGCTAAACGTACCCGTTCCTCTCAAAAGCTGGCTACTTGCGAGGGGAGAAAAGCCGCTTCTTCGGAGGCGGCTTTTCGTTTGTCCATAACGCCTCGCAAACAAAATGTAAAAACGGCCGGTCGACACCCCAGCCGTTTTGCCTTTGGAAATGCTCACCCAGTTGTATTTCCTTGTATATTGTACCAAAGCAATGCTATAATGTCAATGCTGTGCAAATCCCACCGAAAGGGGGGATGCCTTTGAATCTATTCACCCAGTTGTTGCTTGCTGTCGCAGGGAACGTTATTGCGGGAGTGATCCTGTATTTCGTGATCAAGTGGCTTGACGGCAAGTGGTAACACCACAGCAAAGCACAGTCCTAAAAGCTCGACACACTTTTGGGACGGAAGGAGCGGCTTCGGCTGCTCCTTTCCTTTTTATTGCCTTGTTTACCGTGTCCGTTCCGTTATTTCCCTGGATTGTTCCAGCGCGTCCAGGCGGCGGGATATGTCGTCGAGGCGGGAGGTTATGGCATCAAGTTGGGACATGAGCTTTTTTTTGTCATCTACCCTGTAGGATATGTCATCTAGTAGAACCGTTATCGCTTCCAGCAAGGTATTTGTGTTGTCATTTATGCTGTTCAACCGCTTCCATGCCCTCGGCGCGTAGGCTTCCAGCAGATAGTCAAGGTCGGCATCGCCGAGGTTCTCTTGCAAAGCCAGTGAAACCATTGTATCCGGCTTCGCTTCCCGTTTCGGTGGTGCTTTTGGTTTTTCCTTCGAACCAAATGAAAACAGTCCCATCGCAATACGCCTCCTTTGTCTTCCTCTGCGCCCATTATAGCATACGTTCCAAAATCATTCATCATATTCAGGAAGAAATGCAGCCAGGCCGTCTTTTGGAAGGCCAACTTGTTTGGCAAGTTCTGCCCTTAATTTTTTTATCTCTTTTTGAGACTCGTTAAGCTCATTAAGATAGTTGGCTTCTTTCAAACCATTACTGACGGTGCTTTGCTGAACATTCAAAAAATCAGCGATTTGAGCTTGCGTTTTCGCATAGTCGTTATAAAGAATCCAAAAAAGTAAACTACGTTTCTGAGTTTTTGTAAGTGGCATTCGGAACACTCCTCTTTATATTATTTTATCAGATATTATAGAATTTAATGTCATTAATGTCAAGCTTTTCAAGGCCTAATTGGAAAAGTATTGGCATAATAGATGGGACTATTGGATTATTTTTTGCTTTCAGACAAATATTTTGTGCCTTAATCGTTATTTACATTGAAAAGGCATGTAATACGCCTTTAGAAACAGAATGAGGAGGACACAAAATGGATTATATACTCAACTTTCCCAGCATAAATCCCAAGTTTGCCACTAAATTGAAAAAAATAAATCTCTGAAAGCAAGGATTTTCAA
>CAMHCS010000059.1 GCA_946183785.1 uncultured Selenomonadales bacterium
CCTTGTCCTTTGTGATTGTCCTTTTGTGTTTTCCACTATTTCTGGAGTAGAGCCACTTTTTTTCAGTTATATTTTATTGTAGATACCGCATATTCCGGGAACTCATACCATATAACCGCGTGATTATCTTCCGGGTTTACAGTAATATGGGCAAATTTGCTATCCGGCGCTGCGCCGTGCCAATGAATGAATCCGGGCGGGCAAAACACCACATCTCCCGGGCGCAGAACCTGTAGTTTATCACCTTTGATTTGATGATAGCCAACCTCGTCGTCGCCGATGAAAGCCGCTCTACGGGGACGATATGCCTCGCCGTCTCTCCTACGCTCAAGGCCCAGGGTGTTCCCGGACGCCCCCGACTTTTCGAGGTCATCCAAAACTTGAACTAATCGAGGATGAGATTGATATGATTAACGCGAGACTTGCCGTCATTGAGAAGCACATCAATGAACAGCCGAACAGCACCGTCACCTATTTCCTTCCAGACAATAAAAAATCCGGAGGCCGCTATGTGACGGTCTCCGGCAAAGTGAAGAAGCTGGATGGCTTGGAACGTGTTATAATGATGGTGGACGGGACGAGGATTCCGATTGAAGACGTGCGGATGATTGAGGGGGACTTGTTCCGAGCATTTGAGCAGTTTTAAGGGAGGGGAATGAACATGACCACCATTGAGAAAACCGCCGAAGCATTGCGTGGAAAAGGATATGAGGTATCCTGCTTTGAAACGGGCGAGGAAGCGGCGCAATATCTCGACGGCAAGATTGACGGATACACAGTGGGCTTCGGCGATTCGGAAACGCTACTCACCTTGGGCATGTTTGACCGTCTTTCCAAACACAACGATGTTCACGATCCAATGCATCGAAGCGAAGGAAAGGGATTCTACTCCACCGCACGGGACTGCCTCACCACCGAAATATTCCTTACCTCTGTGAACGGCATCGCGGAAACCGGGGAAATGGTGAACATCGACGGCACAGGCAATCGTGTCGCCGGTTCCCTTTATGGCCATCGGAAGGTATATTTTGTCGTCGGACGAAACAAGATTGCTCCAACGCTGCAAGAGGCCGCGCACCGCGCAAGGAACGTCGCCGCACCCATGAACGCCGCCCGACACAATTACAAAACGCCCTGCGCCGTCACGCAGGATCGTTGCCACCACTGCAAAAGCCCCGACAGGATTTGCAATGCACAAGTTATTTACTGGCGAAAAATGAACCACATGGACATGGAAGTCGTACTCATTGACGAGGACTTGGGATTCTGATGAAAAGGGGCGGGCATATAGGCCGCCTTCATCCAAGGGAAAAATCGGTGAAGCTGCTGGAGGCACCCCGCATGATAAAAAACGTCATCTTCGACATCGGAAACGTCCTGATGGACTTCCGCTGGAAAGATTATATGCACTCGCTTTTCGGGGACGACACGGGAACAATTGATGCCGTCAACCGGGCAATATGGCGCAGCGGCTCATGGGCATCGATGGATGCGGGCACACCCGCGAACGAGGCAATCGAAGCCGCAGTGCGCTCTGAGCCTGAACACGAAGCAGATATCCGGCGGGCGTTCGCGGGAGCCGGAAAAGCCATGCACAGGTGCGACTACGCTATCCCTTGGATACGCGAAATCAAAGGTGCGGGAAAGAAAGTGTACTTTCTTTCCAACTATTCGGCGTTCTCCATCGCCGCCAATAGAGCCGTCCTGGATTTTCTTCCCGAGATGGACGGCGGCATCTTCTCGTACAAGGAAAAAATGGTCAAGCCGATGTACGAGATTTACCGTCTCCTCTGCGAACGCTACGGGCTGGAGCCGGGCGAATGCCTCTTCACCGACGATATGCCGGACAATATCAAAGCGGCGCAAGAATGCGGTTTCCGTGCGATACTGTTCGAGGGATACGAAAAGACGTACCCCGCCATTACGGATGCCGACAACGAACCTGATTGACAAGAAAGGATCATCATGTGCGGGAGATACAGCGCAAACGAGAAAGTGAACGATTGGCTCAATATCCGATGCCGGTGCAAAGCCGATGGCATTTTGCGCGTCGGGGACATCCGTCCCGGCGAGCGCACCCCCGTCATCATCGCAGGACATCCTGCGCCGCTTGTCGTGCCGATGACATGGGGCATACAGGGAAAAGGCGGCCTCATCATCAACGCTCGGAAAGAAACGCTATGGGAGAAACCAACCTTCCGTCACTTGATTGAGCATCGTCGTTGCCTCGTGCCCGCGTCCTGCTTCTACGAATGGGACAGCAAAAAACACAAGGCCACACTGTCCGGCAGGGATACCGATATACTTTTCTTGGCTGGCGTCTACCAAGCCGAGCCGGACGGTGGACGTTTCGCCATCATCACCGAGCCCGCCGGCGAAACAGTGAAGCCGATTCACGACAGGATGCCCGTGCGGATACCGGAGTCGAGGATTAAGGAATGGCTCTCCGGTGTGGAGCGTGGGACGGATATCCTGGACAATGCGGATGTGCCTGTCCGCTACGATCAGGATGTAGAGCAAATGAGCTTGTGGGATTGAGGTGGGACAATGAACGAAACAAACATCCATGTCATTTATGGCTCACAGGATATCCAACGCATGGCATATGAACTCATGGCGGCTATGGATGTAGCCTCCATGCTTGAAAAAGATACGCGTATCGCCCTCAAACCGAACTTCGCCGTTTCCAAGCCGGCAGATTCCGGCGCGACGACACACCCCGAAATAGCAGAAGGTATTCTCCATTACTTGTTGGAGCGCGGATTCCGCGACATCTCTATTATGGAGGGATCGTGGGCAGGCGCAGACACGAAAACCTCATTCCGTGTTTGCGGCTACGAGGCACTGGCGAAGAAATACGGTGTTCCTCTGTACGATCTAAAGAAGGATGCATTTGTCGAGCGACAGGCTGGCGGGTTGACTCTCAAAGTTTGCCGGAAGCCTCTGCTGGAAACAGACTTTCTCATCAACCTTCCCGTTCTGAAAGCCCATTGCCAGACGAATCTCACCTGTGCGCTGAAAAATCTCAAGGGCTGCATCCCCGACTCGGAAAAACGACGCTTCCACTCGTTGGGGCTGATGAAACCGATTGCCTGCCTGTCGAAAATCCTGCGCCCCAGCCTCACCGTCGTGGACGCGATCTGCGGAGACCTAACCTTCGAGGAGGGCGGCCACCCCGTCCCAATGGACAGGCTGATTGGCGGCGCCGATCCCGTGCTCATCGACAGCTACGGCGCAGAGCTTCTTGGCTTTTCCATTGCGGACGTCGGCTACCTTTCGCTGGCGGAAAAGCTCGGCGTAGGAAGCACGGATATCACAAAGGCAACTATTCATGAGCATCATGTGGAAGAAAAACAACAGACATTGTTCCGGGCAAGCAATACTGCCCGTGAACTGGCAAGCCGCGTCACTGCAGATGCGGCCTGCTCCGTCTGCTACGGAAGC
This sequence comes from uncultured Selenomonadales bacterium, assembly GCA_946183785.1. GTDB lineage: Bacteria > Bacillota > Negativicutes > Selenomonadales > Selenomonadaceae > RUG12372. The sequence goes on from CAMHCS010000059.1 coordinate 3,445, forward strand.
TTGATCCACGCGCTGCAACGGCTGAAGGAGAGCGGGAAGCGCATTCCCGATGGCCTCTGCATCGGGCAGGGCTTCCGGGGGAAATCCGGGAAAGGAATCGGCATCGGAAACTGCACGGCAGGATTCACGACGCATTTGCAGGGCTGTCCGCCGACCGCAAAAACAATGGCTGATTTTCGGTCAGGAATGTCATGAGAAAAATCATCATCATCCCCGACTCCTTCAAGGGAACACTCTCTTCAAAAGATGCTTGCTGCATCATGGCCGACGCGGCAAGGAAAATCTTTCCCCATGCGGATGTCATCCAAGTCCCGATAGCGGACGGCGGCGAGGGAACCGTGGATGCGGCCTTGTCCGCCGTCGGAGGGGAGAAAGTCCGTCTTCGCGTTACGGGGCCGCTTTTCAACGAAGTGGATTCCTTTTACGGCCTTCTTCCGGACGGAACGGCAGTCATCGAGATGGCGGCGGCAGCCGGGCTCCCTCTCATGGGTGATTCCAGAGATGTAGGCACGGCAACGACATACGGCGTAGGCGAACTAATGCGGCACGCGCTTGAGCATGGCGCGCGCAGAATTGTTCTGGGCTTGGGCGGGAGCGCCACGAACGAAGGCGGCTGCGGTGCGGCGGCAGCATTGGGGGCCGTGTTCAGGGACTCCATCGGAAACAAATTCATACCAACAGGGGCATCCCTTCGCAGCATTGTATCCGTGGAGACCGAAAAAATACGTGCAGCTATGCAGGGCATCCGTGTGGAGGCTATGTGCGACGTTCACAATCCGCTGTGCGGCGAGAACGGGGCTGCGGCAGTCTTTGCACCGCAGAAGGGCGCAGACGAGCGCACAGTTCACGCACTTGATGACGGTCTCCGGCATTTGGCGGATGTCATCGCTCACGACATCGGCAAAGCTGTCGATGTTCCCGGCGCAGGAGCCGCAGGAGGCATGGGCGCGGGCGTTATCGCCTTTTTCAATGGTCGCCTGGTTCGCGGCATTGACGCCTTGCTCGGCTTGGCAAATTTCGACAAGATGCTGCTGGGCGCGGACATCGTGCTTACCGGCGAAGGCCGTTTTGACTGCCAGTCGCTGATGGGAAAAGCTGTCGGAGGCATCGCAAAACGCGCACAGAAAGCAGGGATTCCCGTAGTCTGCGTGGCAGGAGCAGTCGAGAATGACATAGCTGAGGCATACCGCGCGGGCATTGCCGCCGTTTTCAGCATCAACCGAGCACCGATGCCATTCGAGGAAGCCGTGTGCCATACCCGCGAGAATTTGGCCGACACAACGGAAAATATCCTCCGTCTGCTGAAAGCAAAACAATCTGGCTATAGATAATGGCTACACCATAGGGACTACTGCGGGATGAGGTGATACGTGAGATGGAACCGAACCGATACTGGCTTTTGTATTTCGGCTTGCTGTTTGTTTTCTTGGGCAGCAAGGTCGGGCAAGCGTTCCGCTTATGGGTATCCAGCATTCTCCGCGCCTGTTTTTACGCAACACTGGCGTTAGCTGCTGCGGCAGTCGCCAAGCTTTTGTGGGAATTGAGCGCTCTCCTCTTGAAATTCGCAAACGCGCACATGAAGGAACAGGAGAAGCATGCATCCGCTAAAGCTGTGGATGGAACCGCAAGCGCCCCGCAGAAAAGCGACTGAAACAATACAAAGGATCCCCCACGATGGCAAGATGATGCCTCGTGGGGGATTTCTTTCCCTTCTGTTTTCTCGCTTCCAGCTACCGATCCAAGAAAGCATCCAATGATACGCAGATTCGTCATATTCTCACTGTTCTCAAAGCGAACTTGCTCGTAGTGCGCCCCATTGTGAGAATAATAAACGTCAGCTCGTTCCGTATTCTCCAGAAAGCGCATTCTGACGTAAGATTGGATGGATTTGCCAGAAAAAGTCGTGTGAAATCGGAATAATCGACCTCACAAGGGGGAGATCACGATAAATCCTCTGTAGGCTTGTCTTCCAACAATTGCAGAACATACTCTTCAAATTTAGGACGCACAATAAGGGTTCTTTCTCGAAGCTTCACACTGATTTTCAGGGAACGATCTCGTGCCAAACTGCGCATATTTTTGAGGCCAATGTTGAAATAAATTGCCGCTTCACGGCATGTGAGTAAATATTTGTCCCGGATCGGCATGGAATCTTTTTCTGTGCTCATGCTGTAACCTCCTTTTTGCCACGCTATAGTGGCTGGATATTACCTCATTCGCACCATAATAGCAACTGCTCGTTTGAAAAGGGACAAAGTCATAATTATACCCTGAGAAGGCGACATATTGTTTTTTGATAGCGTTTATGCTATCATTAAGAAAACATTCAAATTGGAGATAATATGTTTACCGTCAAGTTTTACGAAACAAAGACCGGGGAATCGGACGTATGGAATTTCCTCGAGGAATTGCGTCTTAGAAGCCATTCCAATAAAGACGCCCGAATCCAGTACAACCAATTGCTGTTCTATATCGATCTGCTTTCAAAGAATGGAACTTTTCTTCCAAGCACCATTACCAAGCATATCGACGAGGACATTTGGGAACTGCGCCCCGGCAGCAACCGCGTACTCTACTTCTATTGCGAGAACGACGCTTTCGTACTGCTTCACCATTTCCGAAAGAAAACAATGAAGACGCCACCCCGTGAAATTCGTCGCGCAAAAGCAGAACGCGACGATTATCTTGCCAGAAAGGAAGCGGATAAGAAATGAGAACTTGGACAGATTATAAGCGACATGTGAAATCCATTGACATGGGCAGCAAACGGAACATGGAAGAAATCGAAGCACTAACGGAAATTGTTTCCTCCGTCATAAAAAAAAGGACAGAAATGGGAATCAGCCAGCGAGAACTTGCCGCCGAATGCAATATCCCGCAATCTTCCGTCGCCCGCATCGAATCCTTCAAAACGACTCCCAAGTTAGACACGTTAATGAAACTGATGCGTCCGTTGGGGCTGAAGTTGCAAGTGGCTCCGATTGCCTAAAATTCTAGGCGTTGCTCTTCATAAGCTACTGGCGAGTCCAATATGAATATAAGCTAAATGTGACTCCCCGAACGCAAGACCGACCTCTTGAAGGACTGATAATCTTTTCAAGAGGCCGGTTTTATTCTCATTTTCAATCGTAGTAAAACGGTAGTAAGCCGTTTTTCAAGTGCTCGCCATTTGCCGCGTTATGCCCTGATATACCTTGATATTCCAGCACGTCGGAGCTGTTGCCGTGGCAAACAAAAAGAATCTTCGTCATTGGATTTCTCCTTCCCGAAATGCCGCAATACGCCGTCGTATGCCGCATTATGCACGTTTTGAAAAAAGAACAAATCTTCGTCTGAATATTACAAAATGGGAAAATGGGGGCAAATCGCGGCATATTGAGGCAGTCATTCGTAGTAAAAACGTAGTAAAACGGGGCGTGTGTTACTACTCGGACAAGCCCCTCAAAATGGCGGTGACAAATGAACACTTTTTTAGTCACTGTCCATAGTATCTGAATAACATGAAGAAGAAATGAGAGCGCCATAACAATAAAAGCAGGCTCAACCGGAACCTGCTTTTTTGTTGCCTCTATGCAATTATTGAACCACCCGCAGCATTCGCGGCGAGAGCCTTGTTTCTTGCTGTCGTTGCTTCCCCCTGAATATTTCCTCCCGCGCCCTTTCTTCCTCCATTTTCCGAAGCTCTTCGGTCGCGTCCTCCAGACCGAGATGCGTATAGGTGTTCATCGTCACGCCAATCTCACTGTGCCCCATCAGATATTGGAGCGTCTTCGGGTTCATGCCGGACTTCGCCATGTTGCTGCAATAAGTGTGGCGGCTATGGCTGCGGCGGAGGTTATGGCGACGGGTACTGCTGGGGCAACGAAAACCAAGAAGGATAACAAGGAAAGAACCGTCGATGAGGAAAGAACAATTCCCCATCGCCGTTTTTTTGCCTTGAGCGGACATCTCCGAAAGCAAAAGGGATCCACGGACAGCCGAGATGCAGGTATGAAAAACGCGGCATGCAAATGGAATCTGAAAGACTTGCTTCAAAGAACAGGTTGGGGTATAATCCGAATGTCAACCTAATTGAATTTTATAGTTAACGAAAGGATGCGGGCCATGTTTGCAAGAAAGACTGCCGATATCGCGGAGATTGCGTTGCTTACCGCACTCATAGCGGTCACCGGCGCATTCAAGCTTCCGGGATTGTTTCCCGGCGCCGAATTTCAGCTTTCCGCGCCTTTGGCGGTGGCGATTTGCAGCGTATTCGGATTCAGGAAATATATCATCGCCGGGATTTGGGCCAGCTCGATAGGCATGATGCTGGGAACCCAAAACTTTTTTCACGTGCTGATTGCGATGCAGTTCCGGCTTGTGGCGGGCGCCGTACTCGCGCTGGGGCATAACCGCACGTGGGCGTTGCTGGTGGCTGGTCCCATCGGAACGACAATCGCGCGGCTTACGCTCGCCGGTTTCTTCGGGCAAGCGGCTTTTGCGATAGTTGCGGCAGCCGTTCCCGGCATGATTTTTACAGCGGCGGCGGCTCCGTTGCTTGTCAAGACGCTCCGCCGGGTGCAGGCGGCACGGCAACCCGCATGATATCGGATCTCTCTTCTGCCGCTCCGAACGATGTGTCCCGGGGCGGAATTTTTTTCAGCAACATTCGTCAATCTATATAATACAACATGTTGACGAAATATATTATCGCGGATATGCAAGGCTTCAGGGGGATGGAATATGACTTTGTACAGCATGAAGATGCGCGCAAGCCGAACGGAGAAGGGGAAAAGCGAGCATATATCCGGCGCGGAACGGATCCTGCCTGAAAACGCGCTGGCGAAAAACGCGGGTGCGATGATCGAACGGGCGTTGCATCATTCCAAAGGGCGCGCGGATTACATACAGGTCAAGATTGAGGAAGCGCGTCCGGAGGAAATCGAACGTATCGAGGCATTGCCCGTTTCCACCCGCGAGACTGCGAACGCGGCTGAGGGGCAAGAAGCGATTCTTTCCTTTTTGCGGGAAATCGGCATCGCAAATGGGGACGCTGTAATGAAAAAATTCCGCGAAACTTACGCTATGCGCGGCGCGATGCTGCTTGACGCCGACACCTTGGAGCGGCTGGAGCCCGACCCCGCCCGCGGGATTCGCGCTACATACATGGACGCGGAGTATGGTGATGCGCGTAGTTCCTGCGCGGGAAAAAATCATTTTGGGGAAGCCGTCGTCCTCGCCAGCAAGGTGGCGAACGCACCCCATATCCTCGCGGAAATCTGCGTATCCGACGACCCCGGCTATGTAACGGGCTATGTCGCCTCGAAAAAAACGGGATACGTCCGCATCACGCGCCTCAAGGAACCGGACGACCCCAACGGCGGCCGGATTTTTCTGTACCGGGGGCCCCGGGAGGACGTTCCGAAAACGATCGCTTACCTCGAAAAGCAGAAAACACTGGTGAAAAACGCTCCGACTGTCCCGGCGCCTGTACCGCCTGCCGACCCGTGGCGCGTGCTGGACGAAGACGTCCAGAGGCGAAAAGAAGCGGGCCTGTACCGTACCATCACGACCATAGAATCCGCGCAGAGCGCCCATGTCCACGCCAACGGACGCGACCTTTTGATGTTGGCTTCCAATTCCTATCTTGGGCTGATCGACCATCCGCGGGTGGAGCAGGCGGCGGCGGACGCTGCCCAGATGTTCGGCGGCGGTTCCGGCGGCTCGCGTCTGACGACGGGAAGCCTGCCGCTTCATGACGATCTCGAAGCGGCGATTTCCCGCTTCAAGGGAACCGAAGCGTCACTTCTTTTCGATACAGGCTACATGGCGAACGTCGGCATTCTTTCCGCTCTCGGCAGGAAGGACGCGACGATTTTCAGCGACGAGCTGAACCACGCGAGCATCATCGACGGCTGCCGGCTGTCCCGCGCTAAAACGATTATTTACCGTCACGCGGACATGGGCGACCTCGAAGCGAAGATCAAAGCGGTGCGTCCGTCTTTCGGCGTCATCGTCAGCGATGCGGTTTTCAGTATGGACGGCGACGTGGCGCCGCTGCCGGAGTTGATTGCCCTTGCGAAAAGATACGGCCTGCTCTCGATGATTGACGAGGCGCACGCGACGGGCGTTGTCGGCAAGACGGGGAGAGGGCTTGCCGAGCATTTCGGCCTTTCCGAACAGCCCGACGTCGTGATGGGAACGCTGAGCAAGTCGCTGGCCAGCGAGGGCGGCTTTGCGTCGGGTCGAAGCCTTTTGATCGAATATTTGCGGAACACGGCGCGAAGCTTTATCTTTTCCACAAGCCAGTCTCCGGCGAACCTTGCCGCCGCGAAAGAAGCCCTCGCGATTTTGGCGGAAGAGCCGGAACGGGTGGCGCGGCTGCAAAGGATCACGCAGGTTTTCATCGACGCGCTGCGGGAAAACGGCGTCGAAACGCGCAGCGATTCCGCCATCGTGCCGATCATCGTCGGCGACGAGTGCCGCGCCCTGCGGGCGGCGAAACGGCTCTATGACGAAGGGATTTTTCTGTCCGCCATCCGCTACCCAACCGTGGCGAAGGGCAGCGCACGCCTGCGAGCGGCGATTATGGCGACCCATACGGAAGACGAGCTTCGGGCGGCCGCCGCGAAAATCGCCGTCAGCACCCGAATGCAGGCATAGCTGCATGCTGGTCTTTTCGTTGACCGTCTGCCTTGCCGTCGTGCCTGCCAGTTCGGAGATTGTTGCTGCATTATAACGACAAGCATTTCGTGCCAGTCGTCAGAACACACAGAAGTCTCTTGAATCATATTTTCACGGCAGCGCAATCGTTTATGCTTGCAAAAAAATTTCATTCCGACACATTTTCGACACAATCGTCCTTTATACTTCAAACCATCAAAGATAACTTCTCTAAAAAAGAAAGGATGATTCAAATGAAGAAAATGATGTTGGCGGCTATGGCGGCAATGGTGATCGGTTCGACGGGGACGGCGCTGGCGGCGACGCCGGATCGCGGGTTCTGCGGGGACAACGCTCCGGCCATCGAGATGAGCTACGCGTACTGCGGCGGAGGATACCATCACGGCGGTCACGGAGGACGTGGCGGCTACGGATGCGGCGGAGGCTATGGCGACGGGTACTGCTGGGGCAACGAAAACAACAACGAAGGCTGAGATGCAAAAAAGGCGGGCATCGGGGAAGAACCAAATCCTCGATGCCCGTCTTTTATTCTGATCGCCTTTTACAGACTGGCGTCACACGCCCAAACTCTCCACCCATTTTTTCAGTTCCTGCGCGGAAGGACGTCCGTTCAAAATCCTGCCTTCTTGAATGGTTGCCGAATTGGAGACGCTGCCGCGCAGCCCTTCCACAGTTTTGCCGAATCCACTCCCCCCGGAAGTCGCGAAAAGGATAATGTTTTTGCCGGAAAAATCATGGCCTTCTAGGAAGGTGTTGATAATCGTGGGTGCCACATACCACCAGATGGGAAATCCGACAAAGATAACGTCATATCCCGAGATATCTATGTCATTCCCCGCCATCGGCGGACGCGAAGATTTGTCCTTCATTTCCACCGTGCTTCGCGCATTATCGTCACGCCAGTTCAAGTCTGCCTCGGTGTAAGGGGTTTCCGGCTTGATTTCAAAAACATCCGCGTTGGCAACCTCTGCCAAGTCCTTTGCCACCTTGCCTGTTACTCCGCTTGCCGAAAAAAATGCAACCAATTTCTTGCTCATCAAAAATACCTCCTTATATTCCGCTCTCTTGGAAATGAAGCTTCTTTACCGCGTTAAAGCCCATGCACACAAAAATATTATACCACCATTCGGCAAGACAAACAAAAAAGGCGGGCATCGAGAAAATACAAAATCCTCAATGCCCGTCTTTTCTATTTCGCCGCACAAAAAATGACGGCAACCGCCGCCAGCACGTATGCTATATTCCTTTGCCGCTCAATGCGCCGTTTCGTCCATCGCTCCTCTTCTTCGTACACTGTCAAGGGCGAAATGAAAATGTAAGAAAATGGCGATTAAAAAATGTAAGAAAGTGGCAGCGAGGAAGTTTTTTTACGCCAAAAGCGTATTGGACACTTGCTTTTTCTTTTGCATGAACTCCTTTCTTTCCTTCAAGCGGTAGGATTCGCTTCACAACCGTGCAGTGATGCAACACTCGGTCCAGTATTGCCGAGGCAATCGTGATGTCCGAGAAAATCTCGCTCCACTGGGAGAACATCTTGTTCGACGTGAACACGGTGGAGACCTTCTCATATCGCCGGGCAATCAGTTGGAAAAACAGGTTCGCCCCTTGGATGTCCATCGGCAGATACCCGATCTCGTCGATGATGAGCATCCGGTACTTGCCGAGCACCTTGAGCCTGTCCGGCAGACGGTTCTCAAAGTGCGCCTTTTTCAGCTGTTCTATGAGCTGGTGGCAGTTGATGTAGTAGGTCGAGAACCGGTGTCTGGCGGCGATGAGCCCCAAAGCAGATGCCAGATGGGTCTTGCCGACGCCCGGCGGCCCGAGGAAAACGATGTTCTCCCTGCTCTCTAGGAACCGCATCGTGGCCAGTTCCTCAATTTGCCGCTTGTCAATCGACGGCTGGAAAGAAAAGTCGAAATCCTCCAAGGTCTTCTTGATGGGGAACCCGCTCATCTGCACCTGCTTCTCATAGGCATGTTTCCGCTTGGACTTCGCCTCCTCGTCAAAGATGTAGTCAAGCACGTCGACGACATTGAGTTTTTCCGAGACCGCGCGCTCCAAGTAGTTGTCCAAGATGGAGAGCGTGTTTTTCATTTTCAGGTTCTCCAGGTTTTCCCGCAGCCGATCCATGACAAGCTCACCCATAGAGCGCCTCGTCGTAGCGGCTCAGGTCACGTATCGGGCAGAACCCGTCCATCTCCATCCCCTGCTCAAGCAGAGGATTTTTTACGTCCTTTCGTGCCTTGATGCGGATCTCGGCATAATGCTGGGACTGTATGACCATCTCCTTTTTTCGCCCCGAGATGCGGTGCACGGCAATCTGTTTGCCGTCATAGTAGACGGCAAGCATGTGTTCCATGGCGACGACCGCCACGTCTTTTCCTACGTATTCCGCCGGGACGGAGTATTGGCTCGCGCCATAGCTGATGAGGCAGTCTTTCTGAACCCGGCGGAGGTTGACACGATCGATGATGTACTCGCGCGTCAGGGGATTGAGTTTTTCCGCCTTCAGCCGCTCGAAAGGAACTTCGTTTGTGGTTGCGTGGGTTTTCCCGTTGACTTTGTTGCACCATGCCAGCGCCTGCCCGTTCAGGTCGGCAAGGGAGTTGTAGCGGATCCCCACCATGAAGTTGTCCCGAACGAACTGGACTGTCCGCTCCACTTTCCCTTTCGTCTGCCCGCGGTAGGGCCTGCACAGGACAGGCTTGAAGCCGTAAAAGCCTGCGAAGTCCTCGAACTGGCGGTTCAGGGTGGAATCCTCCTGTTTCAAGAGCCTTTTGATCACCACCTGTTTCATGTTGTCGTAGAGAATCTCTTCCGGGGAGCCGCCGAAATACCGGAAAGCGTTCTGGTGGCACCGGATCAGGGTGCTGGTGCTCATGTCCGTGACGAACTCGATGTAGCGCATCCGGGAGTAGCCGAGCACCATGAGGAAACAATAGAGCTTTTTCGTTTTTCCCTCCTCCACGACGGTGTGATCCTCGAAGAATCCCCAGTCCACTTGTCCTTGCTGGCCAGGCATGGTCTCGAAGCGCACCGTCGCTTTTTCGTTGAAGTCCATTTTCTTCCCTCTCACGTATTCCTTGACGATACTGTACCTCCCTTCAAATCCTTGCTCCTTCAGTTTCTCCAGAATCCGCACTGCGGAATATGGCGCCTCCTCCAGCCATTGGTCGATTTGCGCTTTGTACGGATCCAGCTTGGAAGGTTTCGGCCCGGTCAGTCTGTATTCCGGTCGTGTCTCAGACTCGGCGTACCGCTTTGCGGTGCGCGGATCGATGTTGTATTTCTTTCCCAGTTCTGTATAGCTCATCCCTTTCTTCCGGTCACTTCGTATGTCCATCCATTGTGCTCCTCTCATTTCCGACTTCCTTTCCAACCGATGCTTTGGTTTGAAAAGAAGTCTACCATATATCCCTCCCTTGTCGCCTTTTACCTACATTTTTTGTTCGGCGTTTTCTTACATTTTATCATCGGCGTTGACATGAGATAAGTATTAGGTAACCACACGTCCGATAGTGCAGAGAGGGAGGGGCACGC
>CAMHCS010000060.1 GCA_946183785.1 uncultured Selenomonadales bacterium
GACAGGCGGAAAAAGACCCGGCAGAGGCGCGGAGGGACTTATTCAGTGGTTCCTTAAACAAGTCAAGCCGTTCCCATTCCGGTTTTTTCCGCCATACTGCGTCAGATGCCGTTCAACGCAGCGCTGCTAAGCCTTCAAACCTCTTCCTTGCCTGATGGAGAAGTCCTCGACAGGAACACCGCTTGACTTATTCATCGTTTCCTCTCAAATGAAAAAACCACTTGTAGTTTACCATATATACGCGCAAATGTCAGCAAATAACGATCAAACGATTACACTTCTCCCGTCGATCCCATGCCTCCGCTTCGCGCGGCGCCGACGCCGGCCGCGTCGCCGTCGACGGTCAGATAACGATAGAAAATCCCCTGCGCGATCCGTGTGCCTTTCTTGATTTGCACGGAGTTGTCGCCCAGATTGACCAGCGCCACAAAAATATGGCCTTCGTTGTCCGCGTTGCCGTAATAATCGGCGTCGATGATTCCTTCGTTGTTGACACAAGACACCCGATTCCGAATCGAAAATCCGGACCGCACATGGATTCCCAGATATTCGTCCGGCTGCATATACGCCTTCAGCCCCGTCGGCACCAGCGTGACGCGGCCAGGCGCCAAAGACACGTCCTCGGCAGCGGCGAGGTCATATCCAGCGCTGCAGCCTGTCTTTCGCGTCGGCAAATCAATCCCCTGATCGGCGTAAGCCGACACGACTTCAAAACCTCTCGTTTTCATATTTCCTCTTTCTAAATAAAACCCGCCGCAGAAAGACCGCGGCGGTTTTTATTTCTATTCTTTCTTTTCCGTATCAAAGGCGCAGTTCAGCGGACGCGCGGGCGTAATGGTCGAGATTGCGTGTTTGTAGACCATTTGCTGTTTTCCCATCGACTCCAGGACCACCGTAAAGCTGTCGAAGCCCCGAACGTTTCCCTTGATCTGAAACCCGTTGACCAAATGAACGATGACGCTTACGTTTTCCTTCCTCGCCTGATTCAAAAAAGTATCCTGCAGATTGAACGTCTTTGCCGCCACTGCGCTCTCCCCTTCATCTGAATTTATTGTTTATAGTCTCCAAAACCGTTTCCACGAGTTCCTCAAAAGGAATCGCGTCAATGTCAAACCAGCGAATATACGGCATCTTTCGATACCAGGTAAATTGCCGCTTGGCAAAATGCCGCGTCGCCTTTTTGATGTTCTTGACGGCCTCCGCCAGGCTCAACTCTCCGACAATATAGGCCGCCATCTCTTTATAACCTATACCTTGCATCGCGCGGGCACTCCGGGAAACGCCTCCCGCCAGGAGCCGTCGGACTTCTTCTTCCAGGCCCGCGAAAATCATTGCGTCGACGCGTTTTTCAATCCGTTCATAGAGAATCTTCCGGTCGGAGCAAAGCCCGATAACGCAAGCGTCATAGGCGAGGCCGTCCTCCTGCTTATCCTGGGAAATCCGTTCCTGCCCCAGGCGCCAGACTTCCAGCGCACGCACGACGCGCCGAAAATCATTGACGTGGAGTCGCGCGGCCGCCTCCGGATCGACCTTCTCCAGCATTTTGTGGATGTACGCCTTGCCGTGCTTTTCCGCCAGTATTTCCAATGAGGCCCGGTATTCGCTGTCCTCCTGATTCTTGTTGAAACGATATCCTTCCAGCAACGCTTTTACATAAAGCCCTGTACCACCGGCAAGGATCGGGATCGTGCCGCTTTGGTTGACCGCATGGATTTCCTCGGCGGCCAGCCGCTGAAAATCTGCCGCGTTGAAGCTCTCGTCCGCCGGATCCAAGCAATCGACCAACGCGTGACGAACGCCGCCTCTTTCCGCTTCGTCCGGCTTCGCGCTGCCGATGTCGAGGCCGCGATAGACGAGCATCGAATCTCCCGAAACGATGCTCGTCCGCAATTCCTTCGCAATCCGAACGGCCAGCTTTGTCTTTCCCGTGGCGGTCGGCCCCAGAATGACGATCAGTTTGTCCTGCGGGGCGTTTGCTGTCATTTAAGTTCCAACGATTCGCCGGGCTGAATGATGTGGACGTGCGCCCGGGTACTCGATTCCGTCAGTTCCTGATACTTCTTGACGTCCTGCTCGATAACCGGCCATGTGTCATAGTGGATTGGAATCACATTGGCCGCGTTCAGCCACTGCGCCGCAAGCGCCGCGTCTTCGAGGCCCATCGTGTAGTTGTCCCCGATCGGGAGAAGCGCGTAATCAATGGAATCTTTACGCCCGATCAGCTTCATGTCGCGGAAGAGAGCCGTATCACCGGCGAAATAAACCGTCTTTCCGCCCATCTGAATGACGAAGCCGCAGGCGATGCCGCCGGCCACGCCGGAGCTGTGCAGCGCAAGCGTCATGCGTACTTTGCCGAATGGCAGCTTGACAGAGCCGCCGAGATTCATGCCGTGAGCTTTCAGCTCCGCGCCCGCCTGCTCGTTGCAGAGCCCGATGACCTCGGGAATCGCGATGATCGTCGCTCCCGTACGCTTCGCAATATCCGGCGCGTCGCCCAAATGATCCCCGTGAGCATGGGAAACAAGGATATAATCGCAGCTCACGTCCTTTGCCGCAACCGCCGCCTTCGGGTTTCCGGTCAAAAACGGATCGGCAAGCACTTTATGCGCACCGTCGTCCAGCAGAAAACAAGCATGCCCGTAGTAAGTGTACTTCAACATAAAATTTCCTCCCCGTTTTTCTATCTATCAAAGACTTTGCTCGGACTCTTCCTTCTTTCGAAGGAAGGTCACGCCAAAGACCTTGACCGTGTAATAAAAACCGATCAAAAAAGGAATGTATTCGGCGATCAGACGCCAGCAAACGGCGACGATCCCCACCGTTCCCTGTGGCACGGTCTCACTGAATAAGAGGACGAAGCCGCCTTCAGCTATGCCGGAACCGCCGGGTGTCGGCGTAAAATAAAGCAGCATGTTGAGAAAGATCATGCGCCCCATGACTGCATACCAGTCCGCGTCGTAAACGCCAAGCCCCAGAAGCAGGCATGGAACGATCGCGTAGATGCAGATCAGCGATAGCCCCGACTCGATGAAGACGAGGATCATGGCCTTCGGCGATTCCCCCAAAAGCCGTACCGCGTTTCGCGTATCGCGGTAGATGTGAATCAGCGACCGACGTCTCGTCGGAGAGAGCTTGCGCGCCAATCGGACGACGATCTGCCCGAGCAGATTGGAATTGATGGCCCAAACCAGAAACACGATGACGAGAAACGCGATAAATGAGATCATCATCAGCTTCGTGTTGGAAACCCCGGGCAAAATGTGCGCCTCATGCATGAAGATAAACGGCATGCACAGGATCAAAAAGAGAATCGAGACCACCGTTCTGACAAAAACGAGCACAGTCGCCTTTCCGGTGGGCACGCCTGCGTGACGCAGGAACATCATCTGCGCCACCGCGCCTCCCGTCGCCCCCGGAGTCAAAAGCGCGAGAAAGTAATTCCCGAATACGACCTGCACCGCCTGCGACAGCGTAATGTCCTCATGCGATATATGCACAAGATGCATCAGCCGGGAGCCGTCCAGAAAAAGCCCGACGCCGATGAAGAGAAGCGCCAGCGCCAACGACCACGGCTGAAACATCGTCAAATTCGTCAGCGTATGGATATCCACGGTAAAGTAAATTACCGCCCCGGATATGGCCAATACCAGCAGGACAAGAAGCGCCAGCCGCCTATAGAATTTCCCCATCCATTAACTCCTCATATGAAATCAAACGAATCTGTCGTTCTTCAATCATTTTCATCGCCTCCGCCGAGGTCACGGAAGCCAGTTCCTCTTCCCAATGGTACGCCCAATGGTAAATATCGTCCAAAACGCGGTTGTCCTTACCCGGGTGCACCATAATCTCCGAAACGCCGTCGGGCAGCGCCCGCAAAATCGACAGAAAATACAGCGTATAGAGATGGCCTCCGGCCAGCATGCCGAAAAACGAATCCGGTGTAGTGATTCCAGCGTTTCGTATCGCGCTTTGCGCCATGCGGGCACAGGACGTCAGACCGCATTTTGCCGCATACCGCCCTGCGGACGTCGGATATCCGCCCGTAAAGAAGATCGGCTCCGCCGGAAGGCGCATTTTCGTAAAACCGTATTTTTTCGCCAGCGAGAGGACGACCTTAACCACGCCGGGAAGCACATGCAAATGCTGGTGGCTGTCAATATGGGTGAGTCGGACGCCCATTTCTTTAGCCCGGAGAATCTGCGCCTCGCATTCCGCGTAAAGCTCTTCCCTGCGAACGCCGCCGGTCATATAGCGGCGGATAAACGCCATGTGATCGGGCAATAAACGTCCGTTCTCCCCAATCAGGCTCGGCACCTCCGACGGCGGAAGCACCGGGCGCTCCGCCACCAAAGTCAGATGAATCCCGACGCCCAGGCCCGAATGCTTCCGGGCGAGCTCCGCCGCCTCCTCGGCCGCTGCTCCGGCCGCTACGAAAGAGGTACTGCGTATGCAGCCTTTTTCATACCCTTCTATAATACCATGATTGACGGCGGAATGCAGGCCGAAATCGTCGGCGTTGACAATCAGACGCTTCATTTCACCCATTCCTCATAGCTGGCGTACGCGTTGTGATTGTGGATTGACTCATAATTCTCGCAGGAGACCGAAAACCATTCCAGCCCTGCCAACGCCCGGAACGCTATCACTAAATCACGAAGCATGTCCTCGACGAATTTCGGGTTTTCATAGGCGCGCTCCGTCACATATTTTTCGTCCTCGCGCTTGAGCAGCGGATACAGTGGGCAGGAAGCCTGCCGCTCCATCAGATTGGCCAAATCCTCGATAAAAATGCACTCGCATCCTTCCCGGAAACGAACCCTCGCGCGCATAATGCCTCTCTGGTTGTGCGCTCCGTACTGCGATATGGATTTACTGCAGGGACAAAGGGACGTAGACGGCACTTCGACGCCCAATTCAAACACGAATCCCCTGTCCTTTTCCTTGCTGCCGTAAAAACAACAGTCGAGGTCGAGAAACGACGCCTTGCCGCTGACCGGCGCAAACTTTTTGATAAAATATTTGAAACGGATTTCAATATTGGCCGAGGCAGCGGAAAGCCGCTCCATCGCCTCGTCCAGGATTGCTTCCATCTCCGGCTCGGCAATGGGCCGCGCACTCCATTGATTCAGGATTTCCATGAAGCGGCTCATATGCGTCCCCTTGTATTCCTGCGGAAGCGAGACCGTAAAGCAAATTTGGGCCAATACCTGCTGAAAATCCCCTTCCTTCGTCCGGATCTGGAACGGAAGATGAATTTCGCGCACGCCGACATGCTGAATCTCGATTCCCCGGGAATCGACGCTGCTCTGTATATCCTCCAAGAACTTTTCCTCCAATATCAAACAATACGGATCGAGCGGATTGCCCCGGCCAGATCCTTTGCTCCGAATACCGCCGAACCCGCCACCAGCACATCCGCTCCCGCGTCGACCACGAGCTTCGCCGTTTCCGCGTTGACGCCGCCATCCACTTCCAGCTCGATCGGCCGACCGGAAGCCGTAATCATTTCACGAATCTGCCGGATTTTTTTGAGCGTCGAAGGAATGAACTTTTGTCCTCCGAATCCCGGGTTTACCGTCATGACGAGAATCATATCCACCTCGTCCATAAAAGGCTCAGCCATTACGGCGGGCGTCCCCGGATTCAGGGCGATCGCCGTCTTCAACCCGCACCCGCGAATAGACTGCACGATGCGGTGACCGTGCTGCGCCGCCTCCACATGAAACGAAATCATGTCCGCCCCTGCGTCGGCGAAAGCGTCAATCTGGTTTTCCGGCCGCTCCACCATCAAATGCACGTCGAAGGTTTTTTTCGTGTGCCGACGGAGCGCTTTGACCACGCCCGAGCCGATGGTGATGCGCGGAACGAACTGGCCGTCCATCACATCGATATGGATATAATCGGCCCCCGCCGCATCCACACGCTCTACCTCCGCGCCCAGGGCGGCGAAATCTGCCGAAAGAATCGAAGGAGCAATTTTCAGCATAATCGTTCTCCTCTTTTGCGTTTGTCGACGCGCTACTTTTTTCCCGTCTCGTTTGTCCGGCTGGGCGGCTTTGATCCGCCCTCGTCGTTCTTGCCCGCATCCTCTTTTCTATCAGGCTTTGCGGGTGTCGACGGAGCGCTCGGCCCCATCGGCTCCGCGAGCACGAAATCAATCGTTGTGCCCTCGTCGACCTCCGTTCCGGCGCTAGGCGTCTGATGGAGGATCGTGCCCGAGGCCTGCCGGCTCTTTTCCCGCGTCACAGATCCGAGCGACAGCTTGAGCTGCTTGAGTCGGTCTTTCGCAGCGTCCAGCGTGCCTCCGGTGAAATCAGGCACGCCGACCAGCTTGATCGGCTGTCCTTTGCTGATTGTCAAATCGACCGTCTGTCCTTTTTGTATCTTTTTCCCCGCCGCCGGTTCATGTTCCAGCACCGTCCATGCTTCCTGCTCCGAGACTTTTTCATAGACGCTTCCGACGGTCAGCCCCAGTTTCTTGAGCTTGTCCTCGGCCGACAGACGGGACAGCCCCCGCAGGTTCGGCATGGTGAGATCTTCGCCGCCCTTGCTGACGTAAATCGTGACGACGCGCTGCTCCTTAACCGTCGCCCCCGCGTCCGGCGTTTGGGAAATGACCTGCCCGGCGGCCACCTCCGCGTCGAATTGCTCGATAACTTTAACGCGGAGATTCGCAGTCTCGATCAGCTGCTTGGCCAGCGCCATGGGCCGGGCTTTGACGTCCGGCACCTGCACCTCGGCCATGCTCCAAAACTTTCCGAAGGCCAAAAACGCGCCTGCAGTGAATCCGAGGAATACCACGATCGTCGCGGCTACGATAAATATCTTTGATTTGTAAAACGGCCGGGACCGCGGATTATCCTCCTCTTCCTCCGTTTCCTCCTGTAGCCCTCCTTCGTCGAGGCGCGGCATCAGACGCGTCGCGAAGGGATCGCTGGTATCTCCCGGCTCGAATCCGCCTTCAAAGCCGAGAAATCTCTCCGTATGCTGGATATCCTCGATCAGCTCGTCGCTGTCCGGTCTGTCCCCAGGCTCCTTCGCCATCGCTTTCTGCACGATGGCCTCGACCATCGGCGGCAGCTGGTGATTGTGCTGGCAGATCGGTTTCGGCTCTTCCTGCAGATGCTTCAGAGCAATGCTCACAGTCGTCTCTCCGGTGAACGGCAGCTCTCCGGTCAGCATTTCGTAAAGGACGACGCCCAGGGAATAAATATCCGATTTCGGCGTTATCTTCGTGCCTTTCGCCTGTTCCGGCGAGAAATAATGCACGGAGCCGACGACGTTTCCGTTGTACGTCATCGTCGATGAAGTGACGGCGCGGGCAATGCCGAAATCCGCCACTTTCACACGTCCGTCCTGCGTGACGAGAATATTGTGCGGCTTGATATCGCAGTGCACGAGATTATTCGCGTGCGCTTCCCGAAGGGCGCGCGCAATCTCCTTTGCGATGCGGAGAGCCTCTTCCACGGAAAGACAGCCTTCCCGCTGTATTTTTTTCTTCAGCGTCTCCCCTGCAATATACTCCATGACGATATAATATTTATCCGCGTCGTGGCCGACGTCGTAAATGCCGACGATATTGGGGTGCGAGAGCCGTGCCGCGCCCTTTGCCTCCAGACGGAATTTCTCCAGAAATTCCTCGTCATTAGCAAGCTGGGCATGAAGAATCTTGACCGCCACCATACGGTCGAGTATCGCGTCATGGGCTTTATATACGTCGGCCATTCCGCCGCCGCCGATATGCTCGAGGAGTTCATAGCGGTGATCCAAAATACCGCGTTCCACGTTGCTTCCCTCCAAAAAATGACTCACCATTCAAAAACGTCTATCCGCCTTTACCGGACGGACACATTATGTCTCTTTCCTCAACTTTATTCGTCGTACTTTACAACGATGGCGCTGATATTGTCGTGACTTTCAGCCTCGATTGCCCGTTTCACCAATCGTTCCGCCGTATTTTCCCCCTTGGGGGCAGCGAGGATTATGGCGCATATTTCTTCGTCCGATACGACGGACGTCAATCCGTCGCTGCAAAGCATCAGGATATCGTGCTCCGCCGTCGAGAAGGCGCCGGCGTCCACGTCGAGATCCGCCTCCACGCCGACCGCGCGCGTGATGACGTTTCGTTTCGGGTGCGACCGGGCTTCTTCCTGGGTGATGGAGCCATTGGCGACGAGATCGGAGACAAGCGAATGATCCCGTGTGATTTGGCTGAGCGTCTGATTCCGCAGCAGATACAGCCTGCTGTCGCCCACATGGGCCCAGACGATTTCCCCGCCCTCGCGGTGAAAAATAGTCGCCGTAGTCCCCATGCCGGAATACTTCGGGTTGTCCCGCACCATTTGCAGGATCGCATCGTTGCCGCGAAGTATCGCCTTTTTCAAAACATTTTCGTCAATGCCCGGCTCTGCGGCCAAAAAGTCGCGTACCGTATCCGTCAAAATGCGGCTCGCGACTTCTCCGGCCACATAGCCGCCCATGCCGTCGGCGATCACATATGTCTCACGGCCCAGATCGGCTGCGACGTCTTCATTCAACTCCCGTCGCGGCCCGATATCCGTGGCCAGGTAAACTTCCGCCATACATGTCGCCTCCTGTCTTTCGATATTTCTTGAAGTTTCATCAAATGATCTCATAGCGGAGCAATGTATTGCCCAGCCCGATCTCGTCGCCGGGCAGCAGACAGGCGTCCGACGTTCGCGCCCCGTTGACGAACAACCCGTTCAAGCTGCCCGCATCGCGAATGACATGGCGATGACGTTCATATTCAATCGACGCGTGCAATCGGGACACATTGAGGTCCGTCAAAATAAAGTCATTTTGATCCCGGCGTCCGAGGTAGACCTTGCGCTCCCCGATTTCCAGATATGCTTTCATGTCGACGCCCCGGATCACGCGCAAAGACGCCAGACGGCGCACCGGCGGCAGATTGAGCGGCAGCGTGAAATCGGAATGGGACAGTACCAATGTATTGGAATCGGTATCCGCCGCTATCTGCGGCTTTGCATCCTCATAATGAGACGCGACCTCGAAGGCGCCTTTCTCCATTGCTGCCTCTTCCCGCAAACGGAGGGACAACGCGCCGTCCATGAAGCTGTCCGTCTGGATCAGCTTCTTTTCGACAAAAACGGTCATATCCTCCATGAGACGCGCCGAGGAAAGCCGTTGATAGTCCTCGGTGCCGAGCCGGATTTCATAGATGTTCGGCACGATAAAACCGCTGCGCGTATTCTTGCGCCGCTGCTTGATTTCGCTTTCCAGCGCATTGCGTATTGTGGCGGGCTCCAACTCGCCCGAATATTTCCGACGGAACAGCTTATCCATATATTTTTGCAAAAAGGATTCTACACGGTCAATCACAATCGAATCCCTCCTAATACTAATCTCCGACCAATATTTAATAAACTTTTGACCGAAGCTGCGCAGGCTGCATTTGCGCCTACGTCACAAATGCCGTCTCATAAATCGCAGTAACGATAAAAAAAAATAACTGCGATTATTATAAAAAACATCGTACCTTTTTATTATACGGCGCAAAGGCACATTAGTCAAAACCGGCGCTTTCAGCGATATGCTGGTTGCGGAGCTGACCGCAGGCCGCCTGTATATCGCTTCCCATTTCGCGCCTCACCGTCGCCGTAATATGATATTCCTCCAACATGGCGAGAAAACGGTTGACTCGTTCTTTGGACGGACGCTCCCAGTTCCGTTCCCTGACGGGATTGATTGGAATGAGGTTTACGCTGGCGAGCTGACCTCTCAGGAGACTCGACAGCGCCTCGGCGTCCTTTTTTGAGTCGTTGACGCCACGAATTAATATGTACTCGTAAGTCACCCGACGTTTCGTATGTTCCCCGTAAGCCTTACCCGCCGCGACCACTTCACGCAGCGGATATTTCCTGTTGATCGGCATCAGCTCCGACCTGAGCGCGTCGCTTGCCGCGTGAAGGGAAATCGACAGGGTGATCGGCAGTCCTTCCCGCTCCAGCCGCCCAATCCCCGGGACGATCCCTGAAGTGGAAATCGTGATATTCCGATAGCCCATGTTCAGGCAATACTTCGCGTGAACCAGCCGAAGAAAGGCGAGCACGTTATCGTAATTCATCATCGGCTCGCCGGAGCCCATCAGCACCATCGTATCGACCTTTTGACCGCCGTCGCGCAGCATTTCGTCGATGAAAAGGACTTCCGCCAGCATTTCACCCGTCGTGAGATTTCGCGTCACTCCGTGCAGTGTGGACGCGCAAAAGGCGCACCCCATCGCGCATCCCGCCTGTGTCGATACGCATACGCTGTTCCCATACGGCTGACGCATCAGCACGGTTTCCACCGTCACGCCGTCCACAAACCGCAGGAGGAATTTCGACGTGCAGCCGTCCGCCGAGTCCCATCGCTCGACGCACTCGGCCCGCGAAATGGAAAATACGGACGGCAGCAGGGCGCGAAGCTTTTTGGGAAGATTCGTCATCGCCTCGAAAGAATCCGCGCTTCTCCTGTACATCCATTCGGCAATCTGCCCGGCGCGGTACGCGGGAATATGAAGCGCCCCGCAGCGGGCTTCCAGCTCCGGCACGGAAAGACCGAAAATATTATCCATAGCCTACGCCTCTTTCCGACGGAGCCGCGCGATAAAAAATCCATCGATTCCGTCGCGCTGCGGATAAAACTGCACCATATCGCTCTCCGATGGCTTCAGCGGCAGATACTTTCCCGCCGCGTCAAGTGAAAATTCCCCTCGGGAGCGCAAAAAAGAGCGCACGACCTCATCGTTCTCAGCCGGCTCTATCGTGCAGGTGCTGTAAACAAGAACGCCGCCCGGCTTCACGGCGTGCGCCGCGCTTTCCAAAAGTTCGGATTGGAGCGCGGGCAGTTTTTTAATCTCCTCTTCGTTTTTTCTCCATCGCGCGTCCGGACGGCGGCGGAGTACTCCAAGGCCGGAGCAGGGAGCGTCCACGAGCACGCGGTTCGCCTTTGCCGGGTAAGCGCCGCCCGCTTCCCTCGCGTCCAGGAGCTTCGTTTCGATGATAGAAACGCCCAACCGCTTCGCGTTTTCCTCGACGCGCGCAAGCTTCGCGTCATAGACGTCCAGCGCGAGGATCTTCCCCCGATTCTGCATCCGCTCCGCCAAATGGGTCGTCTTTCCGCCCGGCGCGCTGCACATGTCGATCACAAACTCCCCCGGCTGGGGATCGAGCACATGGGCGACCTGCATGGAGCTTTCGTCCTGTACCTGAAACAGACCCTCGCGCAGCGACGCCGAATCGTCGAGTGCCGCGTGAGTACTGCACAGAATTCCCTCCGGCGCCCAGTCGGAAGGAATGACCTCCGCACCCTCCGACCGCAGACGCTCCATCAGTTCGTCTCTGGAAGTGCGGAGCAGATTTGTCCGCAGGGAAAGCACGGCCGGCGCATTGTCAAAAACGCAAA
The DNA here is from genome assembly GCA_946183785.1 of uncultured Selenomonadales bacterium. GTDB lineage: Bacteria > Bacillota > Negativicutes > Selenomonadales > Selenomonadaceae > RUG12372. The sequence continues at coordinate 11,428 of CAMHCS010000060.1, forward strand.
GCTTCTCCGTCTCCGCGCGGCCAAACATTTGAATCCAACGGCGGATCAGCCATTCCGGGTGCTGGAATTGAATCGCCCAAAAAGCGGCCTCGTCGTTCTCCGATATTCGCGTTTTCTCCGGCTCCCGTGCCGCCGTGCGGAGCACCGCGTTGACAAATTTTCCCGTCCCGACATGGCCGTATTTCTTTGCCAGCTCCGTCGACTCATTGCAAACGGCGGACGCAGGTACCCTGTCTAAAAAAAAGAGCTGGAAGAACCCCAGCCGCAAAATTGCCCGCACATACGGCGTCATCTTGCGAAGCGGCCGGTCGGTATAGCGCCGGATCATCCAGTCCAGCGTCCCCCCCGCTTTCACCGCGCCGTAAACGAGCTCCGTCGCAAACCGGCGGTCTGTTTCATTCAGGCGAGCCTTACGCAAGGCCTCCGTCAGCGCGATATTCGCATAGGCTCCGTTCTCGTGCACCGCCAACAGAACTTTCATCGCCGTTTCGCGCGCCTTATCCATTTTGTTCCTCCGATTTTGCGGGCGGCACATCAATGAGAAATCGCTCTATCTCCTGCCGCACCATGGCCATATCCACATGCGTATTGTAGCATGGGCCGTTGGGCCGAATATTCATGACGCCGACGGCGGGCAGCGGATACACGTCCTGAATGCCGCTCGTCAGGTCCCGCTCGCAGGCGATCGCGAGAACCGCTTTCGGGCGGATATTCTTGACCGTCTGCCGCGCCAGTGTCCCCCCCGTCACCACGAAGAAATGAAATCCAAGCTCCTCCGCCAGAGACACCAGCGCGCCGATATCGCACTGGCCGCAGCGCTTGCAGTTCGCCATCGGGTCGCGGGTGATCTTATGCGGGCAACTGGCCAGCTGCAGACAATGGGGCGTAACGACAAGAAGCCTGTCCGCCGGCACCTTGATATTTTGATGATGGATAATCTGATTGCTCACAGCAATAAAAGAACGTTCGATTTTCTGACGGTCAAACCCGAAGATCTTGCCGAGCAGAATCGCGATTGGAAACAGCGCGTTAATCAGGGCGTAGGTCCTGGTCTGGAACATCGACAAGAACGGAACGCCGAGAATCGCGCCCACGATACCGACGATCCCGAGGCCGGTGACCAGAAGCAGTCCCGCCAGAACAGTACCCAAAATCATCGGAAGATACGCGTTGATCTCTCGAAGCCCCAGATAGCTGACGCGCCAGACCGCGTAAACGGCCGCCCCGACCACCAGAAGACTCAGTGACAACAGGGCGATGAAAAGACGCTTGCGCGGCCGTTCAACAATAAGCCCTTCCTCCATGTTCGGCTCCTTTCATACTAGAACCCGTTATATTCATTTGATCATGCAAATACGCTGTGCTCGGGTATCGCGTGACCCCGCAGATAATCGACCGCGGCCATCCGCTTTTTCCCCGGCGCCTGCAATTCGAGAATCTCAATCGCGCCTGTACCAGCCGAGACGACAAGGCCCCGCTCCGTGCGGCGGAGCACTTCGCCCGGCGCACCGCCCGGCTCACCGTCCAGCACCCGCGTGCGCCAGATTTTATAAATCTTTCCCTCCAATTCAGCATAGGCGCCTGGCCAGGAATCCAGTGCGCGGACGAGATTGTGCAGCTCGACGGCGGATTTTGTCCAGTCGATTTTCCCCGTTTCCTTTGTCAGCATTGCTGCATAGCACGACGCGCCGTCGTCCTGCTTTGTCCGCGTCAGCGTATCGTCCGTCAAAGCCTCAATCGTCTTCACAAGGAGCTCCGCGCCGATATCGCTGAGCGTGTCATGCAGCGTTTCCAGCGTCATATCAGCGTCGATCGCCACCTCTTTCCGAAGCAGCATATCGCCCGTATCGAGCCCCGCGTCCATGAACATCGTGGTCACACCGGTTACCGTCTCCCCCGCCATCAGGCAGCGCTGCATCGGCGCCGCGCCACGGTAACGGGGCAAAAGCGACGCGTGGACGTTGATGCAGCCCAGCGGCGGAATATCCAGAACGCGCTGCGGCAAAATCTGACCAAAGGCCACGACCACGATCAATGCAGGAGCCAGCCGCTCCAGCTCCGCGACAAACTCTTCCTCCCGGACTTTCTGCGGCTGATAGACGGGCAGGCCGTGAGCCTGCGCAAAGGCTTTCACCGGCGACGGCGTCAGAAAGTCCGG
>CAMHCS010000061.1 GCA_946183785.1 uncultured Selenomonadales bacterium
TAAAATTTTTTAACCGGAGATACGCCTGCTGCGCAGGCTACATTTGCGCCTACGGCGCAAATGCCGTCTCATGCAATCACTGCCTGTGCCCTGCGGGTATATGAAATCAAAGATTTCTAACAGTGATTAGTATAAACAATGCAAGAGGGACGACACTTTTTCAAAAAATGTCGTCCCTCATTTTTTATATCAAAATCTTAAAATATGAGAAAAAAGCCCTTGCTTTTTTCTCATGCCTTTGCTACAATACGGAAAGTGTTCATTGGTTTCCTCCATGGGAGCGATTTTGCTTGTGGAAGGGCATTGGCTCTCAAAAAAAGAAAAGGGGAAATCAACATGTCAACAAAAGGATTATGGAAACACGTACTCATCACCGAGGGGGCCGTGGAGTCACCCAAAGAATGCTTTCTGGATAAGTTGGCAGCTTCTTTGCACGTGTCCACAAGAGAGTTTCACACAAAAATGACATCTCTCGGATTTCATCTTCCTGATTTTCTTTCTTCCGAAAACTAAGGAAACTTGGATAAGCCCCTTGCGCCTTTGCCGGTTCTTTTCCGTCAGGCAAGAAGGAATTTCCGGCAAGCCCTGCATTGGGTTAGTCAGTGTTTTCCTAACAGGGAGGTTTATCTTGGGAGAGGATGAAAAATGAATACTATGTGCATGCGTCGGCGAAGAAAATGAGCCGACGCTTTTTTCGTGCTTTGCTGCAGCCAAAAGCCGCTCCCGTGCCGATTGCCTTTTGGCATTGACGGGCTCGCGTATGCGGCGTCTTCATTCGGCGGTCTATCAAGAGCTCACGCCCTGCACACAATGCCAAATGCCGCACAAGAAACATTGCTTTCGCCGGTCGTTGCGGATGAACGGGCGCTATACCGTCTCCGCCTGCAAAAGCGGCTTTTCCAGCGCCAGCAGCATCTCCCGCATAACTTTCAGTGCCGTGGCTGTGGACGCGCCGCTTTGGTCTAAGTTTGGCGCGAGCTCCACAAGGTCACAGGCGACGACGTTCGCGTTTTGGATGACTTTCAGCGCAGCATCCAAAAGCTCCCTGAAAGTCACACCGCCCGCCTCCGGCGTTCCCGTGCCGGGGAAGCAGGACGGATCCATCACATCAAGGTCGATGGTGAAATAGACGGGCTTTCCGGCAAATTCTGCCACCGACTCGCGCAGGCCCGTGAAGTCGAAGCGACGCAAATGCGTATGTCCTTCCTTTTCCGCCCAACGGAACTCCGCTCCCTCGCCGCTCCGGATGCCGAACTGGGCAATCCGCCCGTCGCCTAAGATGTCCCAGCAGCGGCGAATCACCGAAGCGTGGGAGAGCTTCACGCCGAGGTACTCATCTCTAAGATCGGTGTGCGCGTCGAAATGCACGACGCAAAGATCGGGATATTTCTTCGCCGCCGCCCGAACCGCGCCTAATGTGACAAGATGCTCGCCGCCTAACATGAAGGGCGTTTTCCCGTCCGAAAGGATTTCCGCCGCCCGTTCCTCAATCGCGGCGAGCGCTTTGTCCATTTCCCCGAAAGAAAGCTCGAGGTCGCCCGAATCGAAAATCGCCGCGTCCGCCAAATCTAAATCCAGATAAGGACTGTATGTTTCCAGCCCATACGCCTCCGCGCGCATCACGCGGCTGGCGAACCGCGTGCCGGGCCGGTAGGACGTCGTCGAATCAAAGGGCGCGCCGAAAATCACAATCCGCGAGTCCTCATACACCGCATCGCAGCCGAAAAACGTTTCCTGGTACTTCTCCATTTGTGTCTCCCCTTTGCTTATTTGGAAACAGAATAACAAATCCACCTCGCCGCGTCAAATTTGACAATTGTTATTCGCATAAGTATGATATAAAAACAACGCACAAGTAAACGGAGGGGCCTATCATGTGGCATGTCAATCTTTGCCATGATTTCCGCTATGGGAAAATCATGTACAACCAGCTCGACGAATATGTCGGGAAATCATTGCGGCTTTATGGAGAATTCAGCCAGGGCGAGGCCGATCTTTTCGAACAGCTTGTAAAGCCTGGACATATCGTCGTCGAGGCGGGCGCGAATATCGGTTCCCATACGATACATTTAGCGCAGCTTGCGGGAGACACGGGACAAGTCTGGGCTTTCGAGCCGCAGCGGCTCGTTTTTCAGCTGCTCGCCGGAAACGTTGCACTAAACAGCCTGACAAACGTACATTGCATGCAAAACTGCGTGAGCGATATTAGCGGAAACACCATTATGGTTCCCGTCCTTGACGTGAACGTCGTCAACAACTGGGGCGGTCTGGAACTTAGCAATTCCGACAGGGGAGAACCTGTCGAAACCGTTACAATTGATTCCCTCCAACTTTTAGGGTGTGACTTTTTCAAGATTGACGTAGAAGGCATGGAACTTCAGGTCCTGCACGGTGCAGAAGCGACCATACGGAAATATCAGCCTGTCATTTATACCGAAGCCGATCGTGAAGCAAAAAACGCAGCACTTTTTGCTTATTTACGCTCCCTTGGTTATCGCCTGTATTGGCATAAACCGCCGCTATACAATCCCAACAACTATTTCCACAACCCCGAAGATGTGTTTTCCGAGAAACAACTGCAAAACGACGGCACGGAAAAAATCTTTGTGACAGCTTCCTTCAATGCACTTTGCCTGCCACAAAAATCCCATATACAGCTAAATGGCTTCGAGGAAATTCAATAACCTAAAGGGGTGCCGTGCTCCCAAATTTGATATGCTCCCATTATGTGAGACAGTGAAAAACAATACTGTCGACATGAGGGGAGCATTATTATGCCAAACCCGCAGAAAGCAACAATGGAAAAAATGGAACTGATCCGCGCATACCTCGAAAACAAAATGAGTCAACATGAAACCAGCCAAAAAAACGGCTCCTGATGTTTCTCCATTTACGCCTCTTCCCTAATGCATGATTCACTGATTCTTAGCATAACAAGTCCATCCTGCCAAGTCAAAAAATTATCCTTACTGCTACTGCACGATAATAACACGCACGATATCCGCAGGCGATTTGCTCATTTTCCTTTTGCTTCATAGAGGCCCTGAATCCAATGTTTTCCATATCTGATATACTCCTGCCAAAAGGATAGAAAATCTTTTCCATATTGCATACCGTCGCTTTCCAGTTTGGCAACCACGTCGCTATCGTCATATATGCTGATAATAATCGCCGTCTGGGGTTCCTTGGACAGCTTTTCCATATTGCCTATGATGGAGGAAACATCCCCTTCCGTGTAAGTGAAAATATGCGGGAATATGCGGAGCCCCTCTAGGCGTAACTGCTGCAAAAGAGAGATTGACAATTGCCCTATGATGTGCGCGACATATGTATTACCATGTTGCGGCAGATAGTTATAAAGCGGCTGCTCTTTCAGCAACCTCCGGCGTAGCCGCATTGTCATAAGAAGGCACAATCGATTTGTTTGATCCTCCAAATCTTTCGTTGCCATTTGATCGCGGTATGGTCGAAGATTATAACCGACTTTCGTAAAAGCTTCCAAATAAAAGTCCGCGCTGTATTTATTCCAGCCGTGACAACCGAATGGCAAGGTGTTGCTATTCTTTCGATACCAGCGCGCCGCATCAATCTCGCAGGCAAATTGATATGCGACTTGAATAGGTGCCAATCGAAAATCATTTTCCTTTTTTTTGCCAAAATAAGCAAAGAAAGTATCCTCATTTAATTCCCACTCTCTCAATCGTAGCGTATACTTCTTGAGAAGCGCAAGACACGCTTGAGGATTTCGAAGGGAAAACCCCCCGTTCCCGACGTGCAGTATGTCCGTCTTTTGATTTACCGTTTTTGTGCCGATGATTTTATGGCCGCAAAAAGACCATGGAGCGCCAATATAGTCATATCCCATGCGGCAAAATCGTTCCAGTTGATTGGAAAAAGCAAACGCGTCCAGTTGATAAATCAAGATATAATCGTATTCCGCAAATCGCTGGTAAAAGATATTGCTGAGCATCAACTCGTTATAGCCGTCAACGCCCTTGAAGAATTGCGCGGGGAACGAGACACATGTCGTATTATCGGACATAAACGCTTTAACATTCAGCCCCTCTGGAATCAAATAAAAAATGGGATAATCTCCAAACAACCGTTTCGCTTGTTTCAGAGCAATTCTCTCATACCAGTGAAGCACAGGACGATACATCGGAATAATTACTGCGATTTTCATGAGTGGCTCCGCCTTTCTTTCATACCGAGCGAAACAGGAATCCCAACAGAAAAGGCATCGCGACTCTTATGTCGGCGACGCCTTTTTATAATCCCTTACTCTTCCGGCTCCTCGCTTTTCAATATCTCCTCCACATACGTCGGCAACGCAAAGGACGCCGCATGGAGCTTCGGATTGTAGTATCGCGTCTTGATGCCGAGCTTTTCCCATCTGGCCCAGTCCACGCCCTTGACCGGGTGATATTTTTTCGACGCGAAGCCAAAGAGCCAGTGACCCGACGGGTATGTCGGGATATGCACCTGATAGACCCGCGCCAACGGGAAAGAATTGACGATACGCTTATGGGCGCGCTGCATGGCGTGAGCCGTGTCCTTGTAAAACGGGCTTTCGTGCTGATTGACCATGATTCCGTCTTCCTTCAGCGCACGGAAGCAGTTGCCGTAAAACTCGCGGGTGAAAAGCCCCTCGCCGGGACCGAATGGGTCGGTGGAATCCACGATAATCACGTCGTACTCGTCCTCGTGGTGGCGAATGAATTTCAGCCCATCCTCGTAATAGATATGGACGCGCGGATCGTCAAGCTTTCCCGCCGTCTGCGGCAAATACTTTTTGCATGCCTCGACGACTTCTTCGTCAATCTCCACGAGGTCGATATGTTCCAGCGCCTCATAGCGCACCAGCTCGCGCACCGAGCCTCCGTCGCCGCCGCCGATGACCAGCGCGCGCTTCGCGTTCGGATGTGCGCACATCGGCACATGGACAATCATCTCGTGGTACATGAACTCATCCTTCTCAGTCAGCATGGTGTAACCGTCCAGTACCAAGACGCGCCCAAACTCCAGCGAGTCGAAAATGTCGATCCGCTGGAAGTCGCTCTTCCCGCTGTAAACCTGCCTGTCTACCTTCATCGAAAACCTCACGTTTTTAGTGTGCGGCTCGGTAAACCAAAGCTCCATGATATTCCTCCGTTTATTCTTCCATCACGTTCAACCGCAAAATATCCATATCCTCCGGCCCCGTCATCGAGCAGCCTTTTTCCTTCGCGTAATGGATATAGTCGAGAATTTCCTTCGTAATCAGCTCTCCAGGTGCCAGGATCGGAATGCCCGGCGGATAGCACATGACGAACTCACTGCACACCCGTCCTTCCGTCTCGTCGATAGGCAACGACTTCTTCGGCGCGTAAAATGCCTGCTGCGGCCCGCAGACGACCTTCGGCCGGATATATTCGGCCTCCAGCATGCCTGTCCTGTCCTTGCTGTAATTGCGCCGAATCTCCGAAAGGGCGGCGACGAGCCGCTCGATATCCTTTTCCCTGTCGCCTACCGAAATATAAGCGAGGAGATTCGCGATGTCGCCAAACTCGGTCTGTATATCGTACTCGTCACGCAGGAGATCGTAGACCTCGATCCCCGCGAGTCCCGTCGACCGCGTGAAAATCGAGAGCTTCGTCACGTCGAAGTCGTAGATCGAGCCGCCGTTCACCAGCTCCCGCGAATAGGCGTAGTAGTCGCCGATCTCGTTGATTTCCTCCCGCGCATACTCGACCAGCCCGATTACCTTGTCGAAAATCTCTTTGCCGTGCAGCGCGAGATTGCGCCGTGAAATATCGAGGCTCGCCATCAGCAGATACGACGCACTGGTGGTCTGCGTCAGGTTGATAATCTGGTGTACATAGCCCTCGGAGACGGCGTCGCCGATCAAAAGGAGCGAGCTTTGCGTCAGCGAGCCGCCCGATTTGTGCATGCTGAGCGCCGCCATATCCGCCCCGGCGTGCATGGCTGCCGCCGGGAGATTATCGTGAAAATAAAAATGCGTGCCGTGAGCCTCGTCCGCCAAGAGCAGCAGCCCGTGCTCATGGGCAAGGCGCGCGATGGCGCGCACGTCGGAGCATATGCCGTAATATGTCGGATTGTTGACAAAGACCGCCTTCGCTTTCGGGTGGCCGAGAATCGCCGTCTCCACGTCCTCCGGCTTCATGCCGAGAGAAATGCCGAGCCGCCGGTCCATGCCCGGATCGACGTAGACCGGAACCGCGCCGCAGAGAATCATCGCGTTGATGACGCTTCGATGAACGTTGCGCGGCAGGATAATCTCGTCTCCACGCCCTGCCGCCGCCAGAATCATCGCCTGCACCGCCGAAGTCGTTCCGCCGATCATAAAAAAAGCGTGCGCCGCTCCGAATGCCTCCGCCGCCAAGCGCTCCGCGTCCCGGATCACCGAGACCGGGTGGCAGAGATTGTCCAGCATCTTCATCGAGTTGACGTCCACCGAGAGGCACTTCTCACCGAGAAACGCGGTCAGTTCCGGATTGCCCCGTCCCCGCTTGTGCCCCGGCACATCGAAGGGCACAAGCCGTGCCGTCTTCATTTGCTCCAAAGCATCCAAAACCGGCGCGCATTTCTGCGACAATTCTATATTATCCACTTCTCACGCCCCTAACTCCTTTCTTGCCTAAAGATTAACCCTCCCCTATGGGGGGAGCGACATGTGCCAGTGGCACATGTCGGCCGAAGGCGGTTGGTGAGGTTTTGTAGCGAGCCGCTTACATCAACCGCCATGCCTCAAGACCTCATCCGACGCCCTACGGGCGCCACCTTCGGGGAGTCCACTGGACTCCCGCGCTTCGCGCCCCCAGAGGGGAAGGTATTTTCCTCTTCTCAATACACGTTCTGTCCGCTGAAAATCTCAATCATCTCCCGCCGCAGGCTGTCGCTGATTGCAAGCCGCGTCTTAGGAGGGATTTCGTAAATGTCGGTGTTGAACAGATAATTTTTCAGGTCCAGTTCTTTGATCAACATGCGCGTATGAAAAAGATTGGCCTGATAGATATTGATGTCCACCGCGTCGTAAACGTCCAGCGTCTCCGGGTTGATGTAATCCTGAATCGACTTCATCGGATTCTCCATGAAAATCTTTTTGCCGGTGATGTCCCGTGTGAAGCCGCGCACACGGTAATCCATCGTGATGATGTCCGAGTCAAAATTGCTGATCAGGTAGTCCAGCGTCTGGAGCGGCGAGATCGTGCCGCAGGTCGCCACGTCGATATCGACGCGGAAGGTGGCGATGCTGGTGTCCGGGTGGTACTCCGGGTAGGTGTGCACCGTCACGTGGCTCTTGTCGAGGTGCGCCACCACGGCGTCCGCCATCGGGCGCGGCAGCTTCTCCCCGCGCTCCAGCGCCCCTTCCTCGGCGACCAGGAGCGTCACGCTGGCGCCCTGTGGGTCGTAGTCCTGCTTCGCGATATTGAGGATTTTCGCGCCAATCATTTCCGTGACGCGGGAAAGGATATTCGTCAGACGCTCGGAATTGTACTGCGAATCAATATACCGTATATAGTCCTGCTGCTCGCGCTCGGTCTTCGCGTAGCAAATATCATAAATGTTGAAGCTCAAAGACTTCGTGAGGTTGTTGAATCCGTACAATTTCAGTTTCTCTTCCAACTCAGCACCCCCAGCGCAATGATAAGTTTGTAATCCAATTATAGGGGAAGCCCCCCGAAATTGCAAGAAAATACCTGCACAAAATCAAGACCTATATAAAAAGAGGCTGCCGCAGAAAAAACCTTTCTGCGACAGCCTCTTTTTTGTTTGCGATCTCCGATATCAGAACTTGAAATGAGCGACCTCGCTCTGGAGAGATTGCGCCATGTCGGCGACGGAATGGCTGGCGTTGCTGATCTCGTGCATCATCGAGGACTGCTCCTCGGTCGAGGCCGAAACCATCTGCGTCTCGTTGACAGTAGTGCCCGCGACCTTCTGTATCTTTTGGATGGAGCCTTTCACCTGATGGCTGCTTTCCTTTGCTTGGTCAATGCTCACGAGAGCCTTTTCGATATGCCCGTACAGATCGTTGACGAGCGCCTCGATATGGGCAAAAGCCTCGCCCGCGCGGTTCACGACGGCGGAGCTCTGCTCCACGGACTCGGTCTGCTTCTGCATCGCCGTGACCGCCGCGCCCGTATCGCCCTGTATCTCGCCAATCAGCGTCGCGATGCTCTTCGCGGCGTCGCCGGACTGCTCGGCCAGCTTCCGGACTTCCTCGGCGACGACGGAGAAACCGCGGCCCGCCTCGCCTGCGCGCGCCGCCTCGATGGCCGCGTTCAGCGCGAGAAGGTTCGTCTGGTCGGCGATATTGGAAATCGTCTCGACAATCTGCCCAATCTCCTTCGACCGATCGCCGAGCGTTCCGACCACGGCGGAGGCTTCCGCCATCTGGTCGCTCATCGACTTCATCGAACGCACGGCCTCCTCGACCAGCGCGCGGCCGTCGGTGGCGCCCTTCTGGCTGTCCTCGGCGGCGCTCTTCATCCCTTGCGAAGCCTCATAGAGGCTTTGCATCTCATTGCTCATCCCGTCCGTTTCCACCATCAGCGCGTCGATTTCGGAGGACTGATCCCCGGCGCCCTCGGCAATATGGACGATGCTCTCGGCGATCGTCTGTACGCTCTTCGAAGTCTCCGACGCGCTGGCGGTCAGTTCCTCGCTGGCCGCCGCGAGCTGCTCCGCCGAGCTTGCGACCTGCCCCACCACTTTTTTCAGCCCGGCCTTCAGGCGGTTCGTCACGGCCCGAAGCTCACCGATCTCGTCGGAGGAATTCACGGAAAGATCCTTGAACTGGAAGTCCCCGTCCGCAGCTTGGACAAGCACACGGGTCACCTTCTCCAGCGGACGGATGATCTGGTCGACGAGTTTCCAAGAGAGCGCCCCCGCCACCACCAGCAACAGGATCGTAGCGATGACTATATTCCTGATAAACGCGTTCTGTATCTGCTCGACTTCGGACGTCGGGATGCCCGCGAAAAGCATGCCGATCACCTTGCCGTCCGCGCTCTTCAGCGGATGATAGCCGCAGAGATATTGGTTGCCCAGCACTTCGGCCTCGCCCTTGAATTTGCCGCCCTTCGTCAGCACCTGCTCGATGACCGCCGCTGAAGCCTTCGTGCCCACCGGCCGCTTGCCGCCCTCGCCTTGGAACGAGGTCGAGACGCGGGTATCGCCCCTGAACAGCGTCACATGATCGCCCGACAAGGCTTTGAGGTCGTCCGCCAACTGGAAATTGCCGTCCACCTTCGTATCGCCCTTGTAGAGCGCGTCGCCTTTGACGGCCCACGGTCCCGGCGCGCGCAGGTCGATCAGCTTTTCCATCTGGTTGAGGTCGCCGTCCGCCTTCATCTCCAGCGCGACGTCAAACCCTTCGGTGGCGTTCATGTACGCCACAACTCCCAGCAGCACGCAGGCCACAACGAGGAAAAGATTGAACCCCACCATCGCCTTTTGTTTCAGCTTCATACCCATACATCCTTTCCGGTTCCTCTCCGCATCCTGCGGCGAGTTTATATTACATTCTCTATTATATTATATCACTCGGGCAAATTTTTTCAATTCTCCTCGCTTTGCACAAATTCAATTTTTTGAAAAATAGGATTTAAGTCTTTCGGCATAATTCCGTTTTTTCCACGCACTACGCGCATTTTTGATGAATATCAAAATTGAATCATTCATTCTGCCCAAACCAGTCAACTTGTTTTTTTTTTTTTTGTTGACGGAGGTTTTCAGCCAAAATTGACAAACGGAGACGAGTTAGCGATAATGTATTCATGAAAGGAGTTTTTGGATGCATACCCTGAGAGAGTTTCGCCGCCATTTTTTCACGCGGGAATTTCTGCTGTTCCTCGTCATCGGCGGCGTCAACACATTGAACGGCACGTTCCTCTCGTGGCTGTATGGGTTCGCCGTGCCGGACGCGAATATCGCTTTCAACCTCGGCTATATCACCGCAAACGTCGTTGCCTATTGGCTGAACAGCATTTTCGTCTTTCCCGAGCCGCTGTCATGGAAACGGCTCGGCCGCTTCGCCGTGTCTTACATTCCGAACTATATCATACAGAATATCATCGTTCTGGTCTTCTACAATTGGCTTGGCTTCCCGCCCGTTGTCAGCTACCTGATCGCCGCCGCCCTCGGCGTCCCGGTCACGTTCCTGTGCGTGAAGCTGTTCGCGTTTGAGCGGAAATAAAAAGCGCCCCGCGGTGGAGCGCATGAATTAGGGATGCTATCAAGCAACCGATAATCTCCATGCAAAAAGCCATGCAGGGCAGTACAATGAACTGCATGGCTTTTTTATTTCCCCAAAGAAAAAGACGGTGAGGTTCGCAGCTTCTTCCCGAAGCAGCGATTTCTCACCGTCTGTTTTTCTGCGTTTCGTATCGGAATCAGAACGCGAACGTCACGCTGACGCCGCCCATGACGCCCTGCTTCTTTCCTGCGTAGCCCGCGACGGAAAGGTCGAGGCTCCACGGGCTGTTCGCGTCCGGGGTCAGGGTTGCGCCCAGTTCTGCGCGGAAGGTGCTGCCTTTGACGTTGGCGCTGCGGATGGTCAGGCCGTTCATTGTGCCTGTGGCTTCTCCGCCGAATTCGTACTCGTAGGCCAGGCCGCCGTAGAAGTTCCATTTCTCCCGCTTCATGGTGTACCTTGCGCCTACCCGCAGGATTTCGCTCTTCACCGCGTTGAGGTCGTAGGCGTTGCCGCCTGTCTCGAAGCTGACGCCGTTTCTCCGATTGAAGAAGAATTTGGCATAGACGTCTACCGTGTCGTTGTTGGCTGTCTGGATTTCCTTGCCTGCGCCGAGGTGGGCGCCGAAGTAGCCCGCGTCTGTCTCGTAGCTGTAGCTGTTCGCGCCGTCGCTGAGTACGTTCCTCGCGTCGTCGTGAACGGTGCCGGCCCGAAGGCTGCCTTCCACGTAGAAGCCGTGGTTCGCCGTCCATTTCGCCAGCACGCCGCCGCCGGTGTATTTCATCGAGCCGTCGCCGCGCCGGTCGTCGTCGTGGGTGGTGTAGTTGCCCGTACCGCATTCGAAGAACGCGCCGCATTCGAAGGCGCTCTTTTCTTTTTCGTTCTTGTGGCCGAGGGCGAGGATGGCGTTCCAGGTGTTCACGTTCACATGGCTGCCCGTTTCCTGACGGATGGAGCCGCCGCCGAAGCCCGCGAAGGCGGAGACGCCGTCTTTGCCGGTGTTAGCCGCGAGGCCGAGGCCGTCCGTGGCCGCGCCGATGAAAGCGTTGCCCGCGGCGAGTGCCGCCATGCCCGCTTCCATGCCCATGACGGCGCTGTGGGTGGCGGTGTTGGCGCTCTTTTTTACGCTGCGGATGGTCCATCTCCTGCCGTTGTCGTCGGTGGCGATTTCCGGCAGGTAGACGACGAGGTTGATGGTGCTCGTCACGCCCTTGAAAGCCGGTTCGCCGTTCTCCGCTTTTTCCGTGCCGTTCCCCACTGTCGCCACGGTCACGTTTGCGCCGGTGACGTCGTTTCCGTCGGCCAGCGTCGGGTCGTGGGCGATCCGGACGGTGTTCGGCTGCGCGACGTTCGTCGCGGTCCCGATCTTGATGGTGTCGCTCTTGCCTTCCGCCAGGTCGGTGTTGACGACGAAGCTGGCGTAGCCGTCCATCGTGCCGATGTTCAGCACTTTGCCGGGCTCGGAGTGAGAGGTGATCATGCCTTCGCCGTCGGTCTCGACTAGGCCGAGGTGTACCGCGTCGCCCCGGGCGTAGGCGCTGTCAAAGGAGAACGCCGTTCCTCCCGTGGAAACGTCGAGGCTGCCGAGCTGCGCCGTTGCGAGACCTTCCTCCAGCAGCCGCAGTGTGCCGCCGGTGGCCGTGTCGATTTGCGCTGTGGCATTGTCGTTGACGACGAGGGTGCCGCCCTGCATCGTGATATGGTCGCTGTATCCGCCCGGCTGCTCTGCCGTGCCCAGCGTCTGGGTGCCGCCGGTCTGTATTTTCGTATAGGAGGCCGTGCCGCCGGAGGCGATGCTCTGCGCGCCGCCATTCTGGATGGTGGTGCTGGTGGCGGCGCCGCCTGCCGCGATCGACTGGACACCGCCCGTGTTGATCGTTGTGCCGCTGGCGACGCCGCCGCCCTCGACAGCCTGCGTGCCGCCGTTGTTGATTGTCGCGCTGATGGCCGTGCCGCCGTTCAGAACGAGCTGCCTGCCGCCGCTCTTTATGGTGGTATCCGCCTCGACGCCGCCTGACGCCAGCCGCATCGTGCCGCCGTCGCCGACCGTCGTGTCCGTGGCCGTGCCGCCGTCGTTGACATTCATCGTGTCGCCGCCGTTCATTACATCAACTGTGGAATCAGGCGGGACGTTATACTCCGTCGCCTGCGCCGTGCCGTAGAAGGCGCGGGCGACGCCCTACAGCGGCTCCGTCTGTCCTCCTTCGGCGCGCACGTTCCTCGCCATGTTCAGCGCGTTGACGACGGACAGCGCGATGGTGAGCTTCTGCTTCAGGGATTTTTTCGACGAACGGTTTTTCATGGGTGTTCTTCCTTTCCTTGGTATATGTGAGTTTCATACGAATTGACTTTGATGAGAAGGGCGGGTATAATAAGCGTAAGGGGTGTATCTCTGCCCTAAATGAGAACTTATACGCGAGCTTCTCTTGGCTCTAATCAAGACATTTAACAGGGGCGTCCGTCGGGACGCGGCATCAGGGCGGACTTCATGTTCGCCCTTTTGCTTTTCATGGAGAATATCAAGTTTTATGAGATTCAGGCAGCGTATGTCGATTATCTCGCGCCGTATGCGCCGCATCTTTTCCGCAACCGACAGGAAGGGCAGGCCAATGAGCGGAAATATATCGGCGTTGTCCTGCGAGCCGGGGCAAATGATTATTTTGCGCCGCTTTCCTCGTTCAAGGCCAAGCATCAACGTATGAAGGAAGGGCTCGATTTTATAAAGATTCGCCCCGTTACGCGGTTATCAACCTGAACAATATGTTCCCTGTGCCGCCCGGCGCTTGTTCGTATGTGGATTTTGCTTCCGTCAGGGATACAAAGTATCGGTCGCTGCTATTGGCGGAATATCGTTTTGTGAAGTCGATACAGGATAAGATACGGAAAAACGCCGCCGCGCTCTACAAGCACAAGCTGGTAAACGGCGATTCCACACCTTTGGCAAAACGATGCAATGATTTCGCCCTGCTTGAAACCATGTGCGCCGAGTATGTTCCTTGATTCCTGCCCCCGTGATAGTCCAATGGACCGTTCCGCGCGGGGCTTTTTTATGTCCGGACGTTCAGCGCGTTGACGACGGACAGCGCGATGGTGAGCTTCTGCTTCAGGGATTTTTTTGCGTGCTTCATTGAATGACCTTCTCTCGTCCAGAGTTCATTTTTGTAAAGTCCGTTTAAGACATAAGACACATTTTTCTATTTTGATTTTATAATGCGAAAATCAAATGTCAAGAAAGTTTGTCTAAACGACATCGGGCGCCGAAAGATTTAAGGAAACACTGATTAAGTCAATTCGTGCATCTGTCGAGGGATTTTTTCGA
>CAMHCS010000062.1 GCA_946183785.1 uncultured Selenomonadales bacterium
TATAACCAATTCTTTCATTTATTGGTATTACTGAATATGGATTTGCATAAGTTACAAGATGAAGAATATTCGCTAACATTGAGCCAATGTTTGCTAAAGCATATCCTACAAATCCCCAGCCCAATTTACCGAATAAAATCCCAAGAAGAACGTTGACTGAATTCCCAATAATCGGATTCCAAAAAAGCACTCTATAAAGTTTCATCCTGTTAACATACGCATAACAAATGCTTCCAACCACAGAAACAACAATATAAACCCACAAGATACCCAACGTGAGATAATATTGTTCATTCTCAATTTGCAACAATTTCCAACATGGTGAAACTGCGTATAACGCCGAAATGATAAGACTTGATATTAGGATTGTACTAATAGTCACAAGTCTACTTAACTCCCGTGCTTCAAAATCTCTTTCCGGTAGCATAAACACTGTCATCATACCCAAAACCGAGATAGCACTAATTATACTTGCAGTTGATATCATAAGGGCAAAGAATCCAAAAGAGGCTGCCGTATAAATCCTGCTAATAATTGGCATCCCCAATGCACTAATTATTTGTCCGATTACAACACCAGATGAGAGCGATAAAACGTTCTTTAAAAATACATTATTTTGTATAGTGCTAATTATTTTATTAAACAGAATAATCATTACTTTCCATGTAATATTATAATAATCTCTTATTGTATCTATAAATATGGTGATCAATGCATCTTTCAAAATTCTCAATCTTATTCAGTTTTACTAAGCTTTATAATATATTCCAGCATCCAATCATAAAGCTCTTTATGATAGTTTCCTGGAATATTCTTAAACATCCCGTTATGAAAAAGGACGTTAATCTCCCCATGGTGTCGCCAAACTTGATTAAAAATTTCTTTACAAACTGCTTTCGCGTGCTCAAAATCGAGCCCCATTTGATATGGTGTCGCGCCCGATAAGCTACCATCCATAATCAAAAGTGGATGTAAAATAATATCGTGCAGGCTTCCATCTGCAGGATCAATAAAGCGAACCGGATGGCAAGTACCGAGCTTGAAGCCAGCAACTCCTGCATACCCCATCGTAAAATCATCAGTAAACCCAGCGGCCTCATACCATTTCATATCCGATGGGTGCAATTGGCGAAGGTAATGATTTCTCTGAAATGAAATTTCATGCCCAAGCATGCTTTCAAGCTTTTCCTTTTCTGCATGAATACACTTTTCATCCTCTGCTCCTGCATAGCTTGTATGAAGCCCCAATACCGCCCCCCCCGTACATAATTCCTCAAGAATGGAAGGTATTTTTTTGTCATTTATATAGGGGATTGTTCCTACATCGCGTCGCTCAGTTGAAATAATAAAACAAACACTCTCCACAGGGAATTTAATTTCCCTTGCAGCCTTTTTTTCAGCATTAAGCATGTAATTCCATGAAGCCTGCGGATTTATTCGATAATATCCGACCCAATTCAGAAAAGGATCGAATATTAACCGATGATTATAAAGAAATGCCTTTCCAATAGTTTTTATCATATCCTTAAATGAATAACTTATAAATGGAGTATCAATGTCATGCGTAAACCAAACTTTTGAAAACCCACCTACAGAATTCTTAACTTGATGCCCGAGAGTTTCCAGTTTTTTACATAATAATTTCCCATATTCATCTACAAGCGGCTCTGTTAATTTCTTGCCCCCCGAAAGATATGCTATCGAATTCCGTGCTGGATAGCGCCCATGTTGATCTCGAACATCAAATCGCACTAATTCTTCATACCTTGTGAGGAAAAAAAATGCAGAAGCAATTATATCCATATGAATGAGCAAAGAACCGCCTTCTAATAATTCTTCTTTTGCCTCCCCATATAAAAAGCGAATCCCTTCATAGAGTTGAACCGGTATTTGGGGTAATGATGCCTCAGTGCCATAATACCCGTCATCAAAAAATCCAGACTGAAGAATATAAATCTGCTTACTCCTCTTACAACTATCCGTTATTGCCTTTTCTCGTGTTACATAATGAACATTTTCCCCCAATTCTGCATTTTCCTGCAATAAGAAGGAAATAACATACCGAATCGCTTGGTTAAACTGTCTCAATGCATTGCCTCCACAGTTTTAGAAAATTTCGAACACCCACAACCGAAGCCGCTATAACATTTCCAGTAATACTTTTCGTGCCTTATCCGCCCGTGCTTTCCAAGTATGCTCCTTGGCTATTTGGCAAATGGCATCTCTTTTTTCGTTCACTTCAGACGGATGTGCCAATAAGCGCATAAACACATTTCTCAACGAGTCTGCATCATAAATGATATTCCACCCAATCTTATTTCTCTCCACAAAATCCCCCATAGCAGTTCCTCTTGAAACAATCATTGGTAAGTGCCAACCCATATATTCAAACAGCTTAACGGCCATTGCAAATTCTCTATATATGTCTGGTTTTAAATAAAGGCAAGCAATATCCGCCTCCTGCACATAGGGAATCAGCCCATTGCCATGCTCATGAATGATTCTAATATTATCTCGCATATACGGTTGATAAATGTCGCGCGTATTGTTCCACTCGTTTTCACGACAACACACAGTAAACTGAACACTCGGAAACTCTCCTATTACTTGAAAAAACAGGAGCAAATCATATTGAGCTCCTATCCCGCCTACATAAAACACCCGAATGCCTTCAACGGCTTGTTTCTTTACAACTATCCCACTATACTCAGGAATCCCCGGAGGCAAATCGCAAATCTTTCCATTATATTCATCCTGCAAATATTTGTACATTCTCATGGATGGCAGAAAAAGTACATCCACATATTTCTGGTATTGTGCTAATTCGTATCGATACATAAGGTTCAACATTTTTCTTTTCCATGCAGAGTATCCCGAAATGATACTTGGGAATTTCCAATAAACATCTCGATAAAACAACCCAATAGGGATTTCACTCACATGACAAAAATTCAAAATTTCTCTATCGAAAAGGAAGTTCTCTAGAATTTTCTTTTTCCCATCCACCAACATTGTCGGAAGTGTACTATTCTCCGCATATAGGAAATCATATTTGATTTCTTTGTTTACATTACTTTTAATATTTCTTATCTGTTTCTTCTTTTCCTCTTTATCTCCCCACAATAAATCCACTTCATATCCTAATTCCTTAAAAGCGAGAAGCATTTTTTTCGGTCTGATTGTGCTTCCCGATACATAGAAACCGTCATGATTCTCCCCTGGAATATAATAAATCATTTTCTTTGACAACAGAATTTCTCTCCTTTAACTTTTGCAGTCCATAATCATTTCTTGGCCGCTCAGTTAAGTAAAATAGATAAGCCAAATATCCATATGAATTTTGTCCCAAAAACATGCAATTTTCAAAATGCGAATATGCAAACAAGGCAAACAGAAAAGGGATTCCTTCAACTATTCCTTTCTTATTTCTTGTACATGCATAAAATATAGAAAACAAAACCGAACCATACAAAATACAAAACCCGATTGCACCATTCTCTAATAACAATGGAAAATAACTATTATCGGGAGACAACCAATTAATCATGCTGTCTGACCACAAAAATGCATGCAAGTTCCTGTATCCAACTCCAAACAATTGGCTTATAATATCATTTTCCCAGTAAAGCTTCCACAACGTCTCAATGAAAAACAAACGCTGAGATGTAATATCACCACCGCCACGCAAGCTGTTCAGAAACCATCCACCTCCGACTAATACGGTGGCAATCAACGTTCCTTGCATAATTTTCGATATTGTTATCTTCGCTTGGAAAAATTGCCTAGTGACGTAATAAATCAAGATGAATAAAAAAGAAGCTCGAGACTGCGTGAGCAACAAAATCATCGCATAGGTCCCAATAGAATACCACCATCTCTTTTTCGTCATTTTTATAAAAGAAAAGTAAATCATTCCAAAGGCTCCAACAAATCCTAATGCGTTAGAATTTGCTGTAAATCCATTGAAACGCACCTTCAAAAACGCAGTCTCAAAGGATGAAATCTCATAATTAACATGTTGCAAAATTGACAAGAAATTTAATGCATAAATGTGAGTATGCCGACCATTTCCAGGCGTTGGAATAATTTCCGGACTTCCAAACAATACCCATACAACAATCCCCACTATATTGACAACGGAAAACCAGAACAGGTATTTACAATATTCTTTCAGTCCTATATATTTATAAATATAATAGCCAGCTAATAAATACGACACACTCCCAAGACCGGCTATCATATTCGCTTTACTTTGAAGCGCCACACTCTGTACACAAAAAAAAGCACAAGGGATAATGCTCAAGGCAGCCAAGATAATACTTTCATGCTTCGTAGGGAGCATTTTTCTGACGAAAAAAAAGTATAACAACCTAACAAACGCATAAATCCGACATGGCAATACAATATCAAATTCACTGGAATATGGTTCTACTCGCAGATACGATGACAATACTAGAGCAATATCTAGCAACGTAATCAAACGATTTCCGAACGTATTCACATCAGGCAACTTCATTTGCACATTTCCTTCAAACCATTAGTTTTCCTTGATTACAATCACGGAGCACATATTTATATACGTTCACTAACTGTTTTCCTATTGTTTCAGCTGAAAACCGCGCTTTAATCTTGTCAGAAATCTTCCTGCAATCATATTTCCCATGCTCTGTATACATCTTCATCATCGCACCCTTCAAACCTTCCACATCGTCCACATTCACCAATATCCCATTTTCCTCCGTGACAAAGTCCTCTGGACCTCCGCAACGTGTTGCAATCACGGGGAGCCCCGCTGCCATCGCTTCAATATATACAACGCCGAAGGTTTCGAACGCCGAAGGCAAAACAAAACAGTCGCAGGTTTTATATAACTTTTCAATATCGTTCCGCGATAATAAACCATGAAAAGTCACTCTTTCAGATATATGAAGTTCACTAGCTAGCCGTTTTAAATTGTCACGTTGCTCTCCATCTCCCACAATCTCAAGCGCAACGCCATCACAGCTATCAAATAACTGAGAAAACGCTCGCAAAAGAACGTTTATTCTTTTTCCATGTATGAGATTAGCTACAGCTATGAATTTATAGCCAATATGTTCATTTTGTTCATAATGAAACTCTGCCGGAACAATATTCGGTACTACTTCAGCGATAACTCCTGTATGTCGGTATATGTTCTCCTTCAAGGAATTACTGACAGCAAGCACACGGATTGCTCTTTGATAGCCTTTTGCTGCAATTTGGTTCAAGCTTTCCGATATGACTGGCTTCACCATCAACGAGGAATGCTCAGTAATAATAAGAGGGATTTTCTCCTCCACAGCCACTTCTGAAGCTATGTAACCCATGTCAGTAAAATGGGCATGCATAATATCTGGCGCTTTACTTGAAGTCCCGAAAACATTTTGATATAACTTCCTCAAAGCTATTGTGCCAATTTTACACATAAAAGGAAGTGGCACTGCGCCAATTGGAATACTGATTGAATGCCAAATTATACCGGCTTTCTCCCCATGTCGAATTCCCCAAGGACGAATCCGACGAAAAGAACGAAGATCAACTGCAAAAAAATCCACCTTTATACCCGCTTTTACAAGCGCTTTGGCCTGATCCCATTCAAAAATGCCAAGCAACGGACTCTGCTCGGATGGTATTCCATTTGTCACAATCAATACACGCATCATTATTTCCCTTTATGATTCCTCTATCTTCTGATAAAGCTTAAGTAACTCTTTTTCCGCCACGTCCCATGTAAATTGTTCCATCAAAAGCCGTTTTCCATTTTTTCCCATTTCTTCCGCTTCTTTTGGATGATTCAAAAGCCATCGAATTTTCGAAGCAATATCATCAACATTGTTTGGATCAGCTACTAAACCAAACTTATATTTTTCAACCATTTGACGTTTATATGGCCAATTAGAAAGAATAACTGGCATTTCCATCGACATGTATTCATATATCTTTGTATTAAAATTCTCAATTTTAATAACTTGCCCACCTGTATCAGGATAAATACACATACCTATTGCGCATTTTCCATACAAAGCAAATATATCTTTACGGTTTAAATATCCTTCATATTTAACAACATGATGTATATCATGTTCTTCAAGTTCATTTTGAAACGATTCTGGTGAAAACCGACCTGCCAACACCAAGCTTGTTTTCGCTTTATTTGCCGCTTCCAAAAGTGTCAACAGACCGTTCTCTTTTGCCAAACCGCCACTAAAACAGATGCCTTTTCTCTCATAATACGATGGCTCCTGTATATCACCAAACTCGTTTAATCTTGGAAAGTTTCCAACATAAACAAATTGTTTCGAACGTCCAGAAAACCAATCTTTACCATCATATTTTCCAATGTGAATTACGCCATCAATACGGTTGCATACATATGCCTCAAAAAGGTTATATATAAAGGATAATCCATGACGAAGCAACGCCGGGATCCATTGTCGGCCTTTTATGACCTCACCGTATACTTCATGGCTGTCAAAAATGACTTTTTTCCCTTGTTTTTTCAATTTCAGTGCAATAGTCAATAATTCCGCATCATGTAAATGATAAATGTCTGCATTTTGCTCTAACCCTAGCGCATAGACATGCTCCACGCCTTCCGTCATACGCTGTCGTCGTCCATTGAACACAAATCCCGTAGATATTATCTTGATTCCATTCTCCAGTGTTTCATCTTCCTGCGCGTCATTGACAACTAAAGTCACATCATATCCATGTTCCCGCAATGAAAAACATTCGCGCCACAATATCCGCTGATCATAACGTTGGTGTGCACTGGTCAAGTGTACAACTTTTTTCACAAGATTTCCCTTTCCGACAAAACTCCCTTATTTACACGATATTCTTTCCCGCAATCCGGACAAACCATTTTTCTATCCAATACTTGCCCACATTCGCACACCCAACCAATCTGCGTTGCCGGAACTCCTGCCATCAACGCATGGGGTGGCACATCCTTCGCCACTACGGCCCCGGCGGCTATCGTTGCATATTCGCCAATTGTATGCCCGCATACAATTGTTGCATTTGCGCCAATCGTAGCGTCATGCCTCACGATAGTCTTTTTATATCCTGCTGAGCCTTTCGGAAATCGCGATCTCGGCGTCAAATCGTTCGAAAAAACACATGAAGGACCACAAAAAACATAATCCTCCAAGACGACGCCTTCATAAAGAGATACGTTGTTTTGCACCTTTACTCCGTTACCAACTTGGACATTGTTGCCAACATTCACATTTTGACCAAAAGAACATTTTTCCCCAATTCTTGCTCCAGACTGTATGTGACAGAAATGCCATATCTTTGTTCCCCTGCCGATCTCTACATCCGCATCAACGAAACTGCTTGGGTGAAGAAAACAATCTCCCAAGAGGAATCCCTCCAAACACAAAATTTAGCCTGCTGTCATTTCAAGATTGTATACAGCTTCCTCAAAGATGAAAGCCCAATATACTTTTCATCTTCCGTTTTATACTCTGTATGCTGATGCGTTGGCGCACGCATAATCCCATCAAATTCCCTATCAGAAATCTGCAATTTATCTTTGATGAATTGAATGTACCCGCTCATCATTTCTTCATCATATAACGGTTCATCAAGTTCCCGTAATGCTTCCTCTCGCGTCATTTGGCCGCTTGCAATCATGCTAGATAAATGAGAAGTTCGCTTATCTACGCCAAATTTTTTGGGAAACCAATAACATTGAATAAACGCAGTCAATATATTCTCCAAATGCTTACGTCCATAATACTCAAATCCGCAAAATTCTTTCAATTCTTTGAATGCCCGCTCTCGATTGTAATCAATATAATTTAATGGGCGTAGCGTCTTGATGCCAAGAACATATTCGTCTTTTTTTCGTTCGACTGTCGACAAAAACTCCAGCTTATCAATTGGTCTCGTACCATATTTTTCATGAATCGCTTTAATATTCACTACATCGAATGCAGTATATGTATTTCCTCGTTGCAATATCCATTCAAGTGCAAAATTACCTCCAGAAAAAAAATATTTTAGCGAATGCTTTTTCATATTTTTATAAAGGAATGCAAATAGGACATTATCTTGTGGTATCGCCAAATTAGGGACACCCGCTTTCATATACGCAAGCGTCAACGCATTGAATTGTTCCGCATCTGGCGTTATAATATCATAATCAAAATGCGTCGCAGCTATTAGCTTTTGTAAGTTGGATTTAGAAATTTCCGTATCAAATCCATCGTCGATATGGACAGCTAAAATACGTAATCCCCATTGATATCCAAGATAAGCCAAATAGGACGAATCAAGGCCGCCAGACAGCCCCACGATACAATCGTATTGTTTCCCTTTCCCAAACTTTTTCACTTCAGCAAGCAAGGCATCCAGCCGTCGCTTCCCCTCGTCATTCGGAAAATACACCTTTCCTATTTGCGCCAATGCGTCCGTACAGTAATTGCAATAACCGTTTTCATCAAATGTAATTGTGTCATCGGAACTATTATCCATAACACACCGCTTGCAACGAATGACTTCTTTCATCTTCTTACTTCCTTTTAAAAAAGCTTATCACAACACACTATTTATGCACTGAATCTATCTTTAAAATCCATCGTCGATACAGCGTCTATTGGCAATTGCACCGGTACATGCTCCGCCGCAGATTTATAGATGGCGAGCACGAGCTCAAGCGCCCTGCGCCCCGCTGCCGCGTTCACATAAGGTTCGCGGTCATTCTTAATCGCGTCAATCATATCGGCATAAAGCGGCGTATGACCGAAGCCATAAACATTCGGCGGGTTCTCGTGGAATTCATCAATGACTCTCTCTGCTTCATCCAGCCCATCGGCAAACTTCCATTCCTCGATTTTGTTAACGCTGGCGCCGCCTGCCTTGACTGTTCCCTTGGCCCCAAACAAATACAACGTCTCTTCAAGGTTTTTCGGATAAACGTCCGTCGTCCCCTCTATAATTCCATAGCTCCCATTCTTAAACTTGACCAATGCAACGCCTAAGTCCTCACAGTCGATATAAGGATGTGCGAGGCGATCAGTCATACCAACAACTTCCTCAATCTCGTCCCCCATCATCCAGCGCAAGAGGTCGATATTATGGATGCATTGGTTCATCAGCGCGCCGCCGTCTTGCTCCCATGTGCCACGCCAAGGCGCCTGCGCATAGTAATTTTTATCACGACACCAACGGATATGCGCTGTACCATAAAGCATTTTGCCAAAGCGCCCCCGTTCCACCGCCTCGCGAATTTTTTGAATGGATTTATTGAAGCGATTCTGATGACTCGTGCAAACTTTCACGCCTTTTTCTTTCGCACGGTTGATAATTGCATCCGCGTCGGCAAGGGAAAGCGCAATCGGCTTTTCGATAATTACATGGCATCCTGCATCGATGCAATCCAAGGCAATCACCGCGTGCTTGCCGGACTCGGTGCAGATAGCCACAAGTTCCGGTTTTTCTTTCAAAAGCATTTCTCGATAGTCAGCATACGCTTTCGTATCTTCGCCGAGCTTAAAGTTATGTTTTTTCTCCTCCATCTTTTCCTGCAAAATGTCGGATACGGCGACTATCTCTAGGCCGTTCGCCTGTGCAGCCGCAATATGGTTGACGGAAATCCTACCGCAACCGATCAATGCGTATTTCATAATCTGCCCCCTAAATCAATATTTTATTCCAACCATTTTCCAACGCTACAACTATTTTTTCCGCGGCGTAACCATCACCGAAAGGTTGATAACTATCATCAATGTTTTGTTTCAAATCCAGCTTTGCCAAAATTTCTTCTGCGTTTGGTGCTGCTAAGTTATTTCGATTTCCTACCATGGTTTCAGGCCATATCGGAAAATTGAAAACCGTCACGCATTTCTTGCCCGCAAAGAACGCTTCCCGCTGGAGCCCCCCCGAATCTGTAACGATTTTTTCCGCGTGGCGGACGAGGAAGGTGCTTTCCATATAACCAACAGGTTCGACAAGCAGCATATTCTTTATCCTGTATTTTTCTTGCAAAGAAAGCGCACGCTCCCTGATCCTCGGATGCACGGGATAAATGGTCGGCGCGTTGAGTTTTTCCATGGCTTGCAGTATTTCCAATATTGTACTGTCGTCTTTCGTGTTTTCCTCTCGATGACAAGTCAGGTAATAAAACTTGTCTGGAACGGATGCCTCACCACCTGTCAATAAACGCAATCGAACGTCTTGAACCGCCAATTTTTCACTGTATTTCCGGAAAGCGTCGAACATCGGATCGCCAACGAATTGGCTACGTTCGCCAAGATTTTCTTTTTCCAGTTCCTCGAAACCGCTTTGCGTCGACGCCAAGAGAAGCGATCCGATATGATCTGTGCAAACGCGATTGATTTCTTCAGGATTATGAAGCGTATGCAGCCTCGCTCCCGCCTCCACATGGCAAACTGGGATATGGAGCTTGGCGGCGGAAAGCGCAGCGGCCAGCGTCGAATTTGTGTCTCCATAAACAAGAAGCCAATCCGGACGTTCTGTTTGCAAAACCTTCTCAATAGCCATCATCATGCGCCCGGTCATCTCCGCATGCGTCCCACCGGAGACGCCGAGATTGTAATCTGGCCTTGGAATGTCAAGTTCCTCAAAGAATAAATCCGACATATTGTGGTCGAAATGCTGTCCTGTATGGATGAGCACTTCCGTGTGTTTCTTTCTTAACACATGGGACACGATCGCCGCCTTGATGAACTGCGGCCTCGCCCCTACGACAGTGACAACCTTCATTAAAGCACCTCGACGTTTTCTTTGACGCCGACGTCTTTCATCACATTCTTCGTGTCAAAGATCGCTTTCGCGTTTTTCTGCACCATGTCATAGTCCACATCCTTGTGCGCGGTCGTAACAACAACCAAATCCTGTGACGCTACAATTTCTTTCGTCAGTTTTGGAATACTTTCTCCACTTTCGCCATACATGTTTTTGAAGTTCTTTACCCAAGGATCGTAATAAGAAACCTCCGCACCGAGTTTTTTCAGTTCCTTCCAGACACGAATCGCCGGGCTTTCCCTATAGTCGTCAATATCATTTTTATAGGCGACACCAAGAAGCAGAATCTTGGCGCCATTAATAGCGGTCTTATTCCGGTTCAGGATATGCATCGCACGTTCCGCCACATATTCCGGCTGGCCGTCGTTGATAGTCATGCTGTTCTCAATCAGCGTAGTATGGAAACCATACTCTCGTGCCTTCCATGTCAGATAATAGGGGTCAAGCGGAATACAGTGTCCACCAACACCGGAGCCGGGATAGAATGCCTGAAAACCATACGGCTTCGTCTTCGCCGCGTCAATAACTTCCCAAATCGAAATGCCCATACGGTTGCAAAGGCGCCCAAGCTCATTAACGAGGCCGATATTGATATTCCGATAGGTGTTTTCCAATATCTTTGCCATCTCAGCCACAGCAGGGGAGGAAACAGTGACAATCTCACCGTCAAGGACGGTACTGTATACCTTGGATATGACCTCTGCCGCATCTTCACCGATTGCACCGACGATTTTCGGCGTATTTTTTACTTTGAAGCGTTTATTGCCCGGATCAACGCGTTCCGGAGAAAAACCCAGATAGAAGTCCCCACCACATTTGAGACCGCTACGTTCCTCCAAAATCCGGCGAACCAAATCTTCCGTCGTCCCCGGATAGGTGGTGGATTCGAGAACAACCATCATCTCCTTGTGCAAATACTGGGCTACAGACTTGGCAGAAGCTTCCACATAGCTCGTATCCGGCTCCTGATGCTCATCAAGCGGCGTAGGTACACAAATCGCCACGAAATCCACTTCGCGGATACGACTGAAATCCGACGAAGCGGATAGCTTGCCTTCCTTGACCAACTTCTCCAAATCCTCATCCACTACGTCGCCGATATAGTTGTGTCCGGTGTTGACCATATTAACCTTAGCCGATTGCACGTCAAAGCCAACGGTTTTGAATCCTGCTTTTGCTTTTTCGACCGCCAACGGAAGGCCTACATACCCCAGCCCTACTACACCGGCAATCAGCGAACGATCAGCAATTTTTTTGAGTAATCTTTCTTTCACTTGTGCAACTCTCCCGTCATAATTTTTAATAACTTTTGCGTCAGATTCTTGAAATCATATTCCTCGGCACCTTTTCTAGCATTTCGACAGTATCGGCTATACGTTTCTTTATCCATATGAGCAAAATCTTCAATTGCTTTCGCAATGTTTTCAACCGTCGGATTTTCTATTTCGATTCCTGCGTTACACTCGACTAATGGATTATAATTGCACGGTCTATCGTCCAAAATCGGCTTTCCTGCCGCCATGTAATCAAATAATTTGTTTGGACTGACTCCAAAGCGCCCAACTGGCATTTCTGAATAATGTATTAGATTCAAATCCGCATTGCTCACTATATATGGTATATATTTTTTCTCAACATACCCTTTAAAGATAACATTACCGATTTCTTCATCTTTAACACGCTGTCGAAGTTTTTGAAGTTCATTCCCTGCTCCCCAGATAAGAAATTTAATATTTGAATTCTTTACACATCTTGCAACATCTAATATTTTCCCTAAATTATTCGTAAAGCGAATCGATCCTGTATATACAACTTTAAAAATATTATCATTAATTAAATCCAAGTCATGAATTATATGATGTTCCTTATTATAATCAAACTCTTCCAAATCTACTCCATTATTAATATAATGCACCTTCGAGACAGGAATATCCTCTTCCCAGCCGCGTTCCTTAATATAATCATAGCCACCCGCCATAGTAAAAATCACATCATCGGCATACTCATAAAGTTTTCGTTCGAAGTAATATATTGGAATTAAAACAGGGTTTTCCTTTTTCACCACTCCATCTGAAACCAAGCTTTCTGGAAACAAATCCCGTATTTCCGCAATTGCTTTAGCATGATAATATTTTGCAATTCGTAATCCCTGAAGGCAAGCAAGCGGAGTCAAAGAAGAACCTATAACCACATCAGGAATTTCATTGAACTTTTTATATGACTTTCCTAGATTTTTAAAAAAATCAATCATATTCA
>CAMHCS010000063.1 GCA_946183785.1 uncultured Selenomonadales bacterium
CAGGCGGAAAAAGACCCGGCAGAGGCGCGGAGGGACTTATTCAGTGGTTCCTTAGGGGCGGAGAGGTGTCAATGGCTTCGCGTCTCGTTTTGAGGATTGTCCGGGAAAACGACGGTTTGCTTTTCACGCCGCCCGAACCATATCCATGCGGCGACGCCGAGAACGACGGCGATCAGGCTGGTGGTCTGGGCCGAGGTGAAAAGTCCCAGCACCGGATCGGCGTAGTCCCCCCGGAAGTATTCCAGGAAAAAGCGCGCCGCCGAATACAGGATCACATACAGCGAAAACGCCTGCCCCTTCGCGTGGGAGGTCGTGCGGTACATCAGGAGCAGCGCGAAAATCACCATGTCCAGCTGCCCTTCCCAAATCTCGGCGGGCCAAAGCGGCTGGTCGCCGTAGGTGCGATAGGCGAGGGTGGTGGGCGGATAGAGGATGCCGAAGCTGCCGCCCGTCGGCGCGCCGAAGGCGTCGCCGTTCAGAAGGTTCGCGCAGCGGCCCAGTGCCTGCCCCAAGATCACGGCGGGGCAGACGATATCCGCCAGCGCCCAAGAGTCGATGCCGTGTCGTTTCGTGTAGAGGATTCCGACGACGGCGCCGAGCACGATGCCGCCCTGGATGGCCATGCCGCCCTGCCAGACGTTCAGGATTTCCGACAGATGGTCGCGGTAATAGTCCCAGTCGAAGAAGAATACGTCCCAGAGTCGGGAGCCTAAGATTCCAGCCAAGCCGCAGTAAATTCCCATGTCCGCGATATGATGGTGCCAGCGGCCGTCCTGCTTCGCGAGAAAATAGGCGACGCCCGTCGCCAGCACGATGGACAGGCTCAGCACCAGCCCGTAGGCGCGGATGGGGAAATCGCCGATATAGAAAAGAAATTGATGCATGAGCGCCTCCGACGTAAAAACTTCTTTTTATAATTATAAAAAGAATTGCGGGAAGAATCAAGGCGCGCAAAAAGAAACCGCCGCGGATCGCGACGGTTTCCGTAACAATGATTATTTGAAGTAGCGGTCCAGGAGACCCTTGAAGCCGCAGCCGTGACGGGCTTCGTCCTTCGCCATCTCATGCACCGTGTCGTGAATGGCGTCGAGATTGAGCTGCTTCGCCAGCGTCGCCAGCTCCTTCTTGCCCGCGCAGGCTCCATGTTCGGCGTCGACGCGCATTTCGAGGTTCTTCTTCGTGCTGTCCGTCAGCACCTCGCCCAAGAGTTCCGCGAATTTTGCCGCATGCTCGGCTTCCTCAAACGCGTAACGCTTGAATGCCTCGGCGACCTCGGGATAGCCCTCGCGGTCCGCGACGCGACTCATGGCGAGATACATGCCGACCTCCGAGCATTCGCCGGTGAAGTTCTGGCGCAACCCTTCGATGACCTTCTCGTCGGCTCCCTTTGCGACGCCAACGACATGCTCGTCGGCAAATACGAGATCGCCGCTCTGCTCGACAAACTTCGAGCCCGGAGCCTTGCAAATCGGGCATTGCGCCGGCGGCGCGTCGCCTTCGAAAACGTACCCGCAAACGCTGCATACAAACTTTTTCATACGATAACCTCCCTTATAAAATGAATCTCTCCCACAATTTATAGTATAAAGGATAACGAGGTGAAAAGGAAGAGGGTTGCAATAAAAATATTCCGTATTGGAAATTATAGGAATCCCGCTGTGTTCTTGCAAAGAATTTTAAGATGTGGTAAAATAGCCGAAATTTTGGAAAGGGAGGGAAACTTCATGGAACAGACAAGGCAAAGCCTGAAGGGCGGCCGCCAGCTTCCGTTGCAGCACAGTCTGATCAGCGAGATGCGGATGCAGGGCGCGGCGAAAGAAACGCGCGATCAGAAGCCCGAGCAAAGGCAGCAGACGGTGGGAACCGTCAAAATTTGGAGCGTCGTGGAATAAACGACGCTTTTTCTTTTATCCTGATTGTGATAATTGATGAACTCAGATAATTGCTATTCCTCAAACGACGGAGTAAAATAAGACGAAGAAACTTCAAGGGGGATTTATAGATGGCCAAGTTTTGTGCGAATTGCGGTTCGCCGTTGGACGGCGCCGGGAAATTTTGTCCGTCCTGCGGGGCACAGGTAATGGAAGAAGCGGTACAGGCGACGGAGAATCCGCAGTCGAATCGGCGGGAGATGAAAAATTCACCGATGCAGAGGCAGACGATGCAGTTGTCACAGCCGCAGCCGGCAATGTATCAGAATGCGCCCGGACAGTGCGTACCGAACGCCGCCTATGGTATGGGCATGATGGGCGCGCAGGCGTTCAATGGGGAGCATTATGTGCCGGATGAAGGCATTCAGGAGATGTTTTTTCGTTATGATAATCGCTTGAACCGCAAGCGATACATTATGCGAGGGCTGGCAATCGGCGTCGCCGTCATGGTGGCAGCCCTCGTGGTGGGCGTCATCCTCGCCATGGCCGATGTGAGCGAGTCGACGATTGGAACGATAGGAACGCTCATTGGATTCGGAGGCGGCATTGCAGGGCTCATGCTGGGGATTCGCCGGCTGCATGACCTCGATCGCCCCACATGGTGGATTGCCGGGCATTTCATTCCCTTCGTCAATGTTGCGCTGGCGTTATACCTGCTTTTTGCCGAGGGAACTTACGGACCGAACCAGTACGGCCCAGATCCGCTGGAAGGGCGGCACTGATTGTTTTTGAAAGTAAGTTGACGGATCGTGAAGCCTGTCGGCGTTTTTTCATACGATCCTGTTGCAAATTCCTGCAGGGTGTGTTAAAATACGCTACATTATAATAATCATGTCGGCGATGAGGAAGAGGAGTACGCGGCGGGCGGCGGTATAGAGAGAGGTTTCACAGGCTGGGAGAACCTTGCGTCGTGCCGGGGAAGGTCGCTTTGGAGCTGTTCCTTGCGGTCGCGGTTTGGCCTGCGAGGGCGCGGAAACGGCGTTATGTTTTGAGCCGCGTTTGTTGGCTGATGACGCGGGAAGCTAGGTGGTACCACGGAAGAGGAGCTCTTTCGTCCTTCGGGATGAAAGGGCGTTTTTTTATTTATGTACAGGGGGTTATTCTGATGTCGGAGACGGAGAACATGATTCCGAAGGTGTACGATCCGAAATTGTTTGAGAAAAAATGGTACGAGTATTGGGAGACGAGCGGGCTGTTCCACGCGGAGGTGGAGAAGGACAAGAAGCCGTTCTCGATCGTGATTCCGCCGCCGAATGTGACGGGCCAGCTGCATATGGGCCACGCGATGGACAACACGTTGCAGGACATCCTGATCCGCTGGCGCCGGATGCAGGGCTATAATACGCTCTGGATGCCGGGCTGCGATCACGCAGGCATCGCGACGCAGGCGAAGGTGGAGGAGTCGCTGCGGGAGGAAGGGCTTTCCCGGTACGACCTCGGCCGTGAGAAATTCCTGGAACGCGTCTGGGCGTGGAAGGAAAAATACGGCAGCCGCATCATGTCGCAGCTTCGTTCCCTCGGTTCATCCTGCGACTGGGCGCGGGAGCGCTTCACGATGGACGAGGGCTGCTCGCGGGCGGTGCGCGAGGTGTTCGTCAGCCTTTACGAAGAGGGGCTGATCTATCAGGGCATGCGGATTACGAATTGGTGCCCGCGCTGCAATACGGCGCTGTCCGATCTCGAAGTCGAGCACGAGACGGAGCAGGGCCATCTTTGGCATCTCGTTTACCCGGTGGAAGGCTCTGACGAGAAGGTCGAGATCGCTACGACGCGCCCGGAGACGATGTTCGGAGATACGGGCGTGGCGGTGCATCCCGACGATGAGCGCTACAAGCACCTGATCGGCAAGACGCTGATCCTGCCCGTGGTGGGGCGGCGGATTCCGCTGTTCGCCGACGAGTACGTCGATCCGAAGTTCGGCACCGGAGCGGTGAAGGTGACGCCGGCCCATGACCCGAACGACTTCGAGATGGGCAACCGGCATAACCTGGAGCAGGTCAAAGTCATCGAGAACGACGGCACGATGGGCGAGGGCGCGGGAAAATACGCGGGCCTCGACCGTTACGAGTGCCGCAAGCAGCTTGTGAAGGAACTGGAAGAGACGGGCGTCCTCATCAAGACAGAGAATCACGAGCATGCGGTGGGCCATTGCTCCCGCTGTCATACGACAGTGGAGCCGTTGGTGTCGAAGCAGTGGTTCGTGAAGATGGAGTCGCTGGCGAAACCCGCTATCGAGGCGGTGAACGACGGGCGCATCAAGTTCGTGCCCGAGCGCTTTGCGAAAATCTACACGGGCTGGCTCGAAAATATCCGCGACTGGTGCATTTCCCGTCAGCTTTGGTGGGGCCACCGGATTCCCGTCTGGTACTGCGACGACTGTGGCGAGGCGTCGGCTTCCCGCGAGGATATTACGGTTTGCCCGAAGTGCGGCAGCAAAAATATCCATCAGGACGAAGATGTGCTCGATACATGGTTCAGCTCCGGACTCTGGCCCTTCGAGACGATGGGATGGCCGGAGGATACAGAGGAGCTTCGTCACTTTTATCCGACGAGCGTCCTGGTGACGGGATATGACATCATTTTCTTCTGGGTCGCCCGCATGGTGATGCAGGGACTGAAATTCGGCAAGGACATTCCTTTCCGTCATGTGTTCATCCACGGCCTCGTCCGGGACAGCCAGGGACGGAAAATGTCGAAATCTCTCGGCAACGGTATCGATCCGGTGGAGGTCATCGACAAGTACGGTGCGGACACGCTGCGATTCATGCTGGTGACGGGCAACACGCCGGGCAACGATATGCGCTTCTATTGGGAACGCGTGGAGTCGGCGCGGAATTTTGCCAATAAACTTTGGAACGCGTCGCGTTTCATGCTGATGAATCTTGAAGGCTTCGACAAGAGCTTTGTGCCGACGCAGGACGATTTCGAGCTGTCCGACCGCTGGATCCTTTCGCGCTATGCGAAAACGGCGGCGGGCGTCACCGAGAATCTCGAGAAGTTCGAGCTGGGCGAAGCAGCTCGTGCAATTTACGAGTTCATTTGGAGCGAGCTTTGCGACTGGTATATCGAGTTGGCGAAGCCGCGCCTTTACGATAAGGAAACCGAGCGTCCGCGCCGGACGGCGCAGTATGTGCTGGGGTATGTGCTGGAGCATACCCTTCGTCTGCTGCACCCGTTCATGCCGTTCATCACCGAGGAAATCTGGCAGCGCGTGCCGCATGAGGGCAAGAGTGTGATGGTGTCGGCATGGCCGACGGGCGAGGAAGAAAAGCTCGATGAAGCGGCGGAGAGCTCAATGACGGCGATCATGGAGACAATCAAGGCAATCCGCAATATGCGGGCCGAGGCGGGCGCGCAGCCGGGCAAAAAAAGCGAAGCGATTCTTCATATTTCGGACGGAAATTTACGCGAGGTTTTCGCGGCAAATGAAGGGTATTTGCGCGGACTCGCGGATACGGAGCCGCTGACGCTCTGCGGCGCGGACGCGGCGAAGCCGGAGAACGCCATGACGGCGGCCGTGGGCGGCGTTGGCGTCTATCTGCCGCTGAAGGGCCTCATCGACGTGGAAAAGGAGACGCAGCGGCTGACGAAGGAGTTGGAAAACCTCGACCGGGAAATCGAGCGCGCGAAAAAGAAGCTGTCCAACGAGAGCTTCACGGCGAAAGCGCCCGCTGCGGTCGTGGAAAAGGAGCGGGCGAAGCAGAAGGATTACGAGGAAAAGCGCGCGGTCATGGCCGAGCGTCTGCGTCATTTGGCTTCGCTGTAAGTTTTCTGAGCCCTCCCCTATGGGGAGGGGGACCGCCGAAGGCGGTGGGTGAGGTTTGCATGACATACCAACAATCATTGGATTATCTTGCGTCATTGAATACTTTCGGCATGCGGCTG
Organism: uncultured Selenomonadales bacterium; assembly: GCA_946183785.1. Classification (GTDB taxonomy): domain Bacteria; phylum Bacillota; class Negativicutes; order Selenomonadales; family Selenomonadaceae; genus RUG12372. The sequence goes on from CAMHCS010000063.1 coordinate 5,817, forward strand.
GGATTGTCCCGTATCCGTCGGCTTGCGGAGCTCTTGGGCAATCCGCAGGACGCGTACAAGACGGTCCATATCACCGGCACTAACGGCAAGGGCTCTGTTTCTGCGCTGACGGCGGCGGCGCTTTCGGCGTCGGGGCTTCGGACCGGTCTTTTCACGTCGCCGCATCTTGTATCTTATAATGAAAGAATGTGTGTGGACGGTGCGCATATATCCGACGAAGATTTCGCTCAAATGCTGTCTTGTACACAGGACGCGGCGGAGCGAATGGTTGCGGAAGGCGAGGAGGGACCGACGCAGTTCGAGGTACTGACTGCGGCGGCATTCCTGTATTTTGCCGAGCAAAAGGCTGATTATGCGGTCATCGAGGTCGGTTTGGGCGGTCTTCTGGATTCTACGAATATCATCACGCCTGAGGCTGCGGCAATTACGAATGTGACGCTGGAGCACGCCGACGTATGCGGCGGCACACTGGAAGGCGTAGCAGAGCACAAGTCGGGAATTATAAAGGGGAATGTGCCCGTGGTTACGGCGGCCAAGGGGATGCCGCTCGACGTGATTCGCCGGGCGGCACGGGAGAAAAACGCGCCGCTTTACGTGATGGGCGAGGATTTTAATCTGCGGTTCTGTGCAAGAACGACGGAAGGGCAGCGGCTCTCTCTTGACGCGCCTTCGCTTTCGCTTTCGGATTGGCGGTACGGGATTTCCTTTGCCGCGCCGTATCAGGCGGAAAACAGCGCGGTGGCGGCGGCGCTGATTGGAGTTCTGACGCAAGCGGATCCGCGGATTTCGATGTCGAAAGCTGCGGACGCGTTTTCACGGACGGCTTGGGCGGGTCGTTTTGAGCGCATGGACGCAGGCGGGCAGAAAATCGTCGTGGACGGCGCCCACAACCCGGCGGGCATGAAGGCGCTCCGGGAAGCGCTTGACTCGGCGTTCCCTGCGGAGCCGCGCGTGTTCCTGCTCGGCATACTGCGTGACAAAGCAATCGATGAAATGCTCGACATCCTGCTTCGCCCCGAGGATGTTGTCGTGGTCACTCAGCCGGACTCGGAGCGGGCGGAAGCGACGGAGCGATTGCTGGCGGCGGTAAAAAGACGCGCACGGAAGACAGTTGCGGAACCGAACCGGGGACGCGCCCTTGATTGCGCGCTGTCGATGGCGGCAGGCAGAGTCCTTTGCTGCACGGGGTCGCTTTACCTGATTGGTGAACTGCGCGCGCGGCTTGTGGCGGAGAAGGGGGAGCGAAAGAATGTCGGCCACTGATACGCTGAGCAATATCGAGCAGAAAAAATTGCAAAATCGTCAGCGTGCCATGGAAAGCCGCTGTTATCTTGCGTTGCGGACCGAGGCGTTCCTTATTGCCCTCAATCCGTGGCTCGCAGCCGGAGCGCTGGCTGTTGGCGTCGTTTTCTGGCTCTGGCGTTGGGCGCGCGATCCGGAGTTCCATTTCCGGAGGCTGCCTTACGACGTGCCGGTCTTCCTGTTTGTCCTGTTTGCCGGGGCTTCCGTGGCGGTAGCGCCGAATCGGCTGGAAAGCTTCTATAATTATTATGTTTGCGTGGGGGCTTACGCTTTTACGTATTTTTTTGCCGGACAAACGCTGCGGACGGAGAGCCAGCTTCGCGGCGTCCTGCGTGCGCTGGCGTTCTCGGCGTTTTGTTCCGTCATGTATGGGCTGTACCAATTTGCTTTCGGAATCGAAACTGTCGATATGAAATGGGTGGACGGCGAAGCATTTCCGGAATTAAAGAAGCGAATCTTCTCCACTTGGGAAAACCCGAATATCTTTGCGGGATATCTCGGCGAAGTGATTGCGATGGTCTTCGCCTTTTTTATGACCGAAGAGAAAACATCCGGCCGTTGGAAACTTGGCGGTGTTCTCCTGATACTGGCCTTGAGTCTTGCGATGACTTATGCGCGCGGCGCATGCTTCGCAGTTATGCTGACGTTGGCGGCTTATGGGGCAATAAAAGATTGGCGCATCCTATTGGGGTGTATTGCCGTCGGCGCGGTAGCGCTGCTTGCCGACCCGATGCTCGCGGATCGGCTCCTGTCCGTGTTCACGAAAATTGACACTTCGGCGGAGATGCGGCTCGCAATCTGGGAAAGCAGCGCGGCCATGATTCTCGATCACCCGATGCTCGGCATTGGGTGGGGCTCATTCCTTAAGGTCTACCCGGAATATGATTTCTACATCAATGACGCTTCTACGCAGATATTCCACGCGCACAATATGTACCTGCATTATGCGGCGGAGATCGGCATTGTCGGAGCGGCCGCGTTTTACTGGTTTTTCTTTGGCACGATGTTCACGGCCTTCCGTTCGTCGACCACGGAGGAAAGCACTCTCGTGCGCCGCTTCGAGCTCGGCTGCGGATTGGCTCTCGTCACGGTAGCGTTGGGCGGCTTCACCGATCATGTGGCGTTTAACATTCCAACCTCTATGCTGCTGTGGATGATTTGCGCAGTGGGGATGGCTGCAAGGGGAGCTGTGCCGGAGCAATCTCATAGAAATAAAATGAGGGCATAAAGACCTATCCGGAGGATTTCAAACACCTTCGAGACCTGACGGGAAAGCAGCCTGATCAGCTGTTTTTCCGTTTTTTTGAAAAACGATATATTGTGATTGTTTGTCCATAAACAGGCATAAAATGTCCATATATAGGAGATGGACTTCCTCTGCACTACAGGTGTCCGTATTGCGGGAATTGTCAAAAAAAACGAAAGAAGTAGGCCGAATTGCTTGACTATGAACGCCCAAAGTGGTACACTAATAGCCGGAAGAAATTGACGCTTGAATGCGCTGAGACACCTTTCTTTTCGGGGCTCCGACAAGTGCGAGTTCATCGGGCAGCTGGGAGGGAAGACAGCCGGTCAGACGTCAAAATACCGGCCGATTGCGGCCGTAAATCAAAGGAGGTTTTTTAATGGTTGGAAAGAACGACATTCTTGATCGCGTTCGGAACAAGGCTCTGCAGGATAAGATCGTAACGGCCGAAGAGGCCGCCGAGTTTATCAAGCCGGGAATGAGCATCGGTACGAGCGGCTTTACGCCGTCCGGTTATCCGAAGGCTGTACCGCACGCTTTGGCTGAGCGCATGAAGAAGACACCGTTCAAAATCAATCTTTGGACCGGCGCTTCTGTAGGCCCTGAGCTTGACGGCGAATTGGCTGCGGTCAAAGGCATCGATTTCCGTATGCCTTACCAGACGAACAAGGACATACAGAAGGCGATCAACACGGGCGAGATTTCGTACTGCGATCTCGATTTGAGCGCTTCGGCGCAGATGGCCCGTTATGGCTTCATGAAAGGCAAGAAGATCGATGTTGCCATCGTCGAGGCCGCCGCGATCACGGAAGAGGGCAACATCATTCCGACGACTTCCGTCGGCAATGCTCCGTCCTATGTCCAGACTGCGGATGTTGTCATCGTTGAGGTCAATACCTCCCAGCCGTTGGCTCTTGAGGGAATGCACGATATCTACGTTCCTCTCGATCCTCCGTATCGTCTCCCGATCCCGGTGGTTCGGCCCGACACTCGCATCGGCACGCCGTTCATTCCGTGCGATCCGGCAAAAATCAAATTCATCGTTCCGTCGGATGTGACCGATAAGGTTCGTCCGCTGGCAGCGGTGGACGACGTCGCGAAGAAGATGGCGGGCAACCTCATCGACTTCCTGGATGGCGAGGTCAAGGCAGGCCGTATGCCTCAGAACCTGCTGCCGCTCCAGTCCGGCGTCGGCAATGTCGCGAACGCGGCTCTCTCCGGTTTCGTCAATTCGAAGTATGAGCACCTGACGGTTTACACCGAGGTTATCCAGGACGGCATCTTCGACATGATCGACGCCGGCAAGCTCGACTTCGCGTCCGGCACGTCCCTGACCCCGTCGCCGGAAGGACAGAAGCGCTTCTACGAGAACATCGAGAAGTACAAGAAAAAGATCATGCTTCGTCCGGAGGAAATCTCCAACAACCCGGAAGTCGTTCGTCGCCTTGGCGTCATCGCGATGAACACGGCGATCGAGGCCGACATTTACGGCAACATCAACTCGACTCTTGTCAACGGTACCCGCATGATGAACGGTATCGGCGGTTCGGGCGACTTTGCCCGCAACGGTTATCTGACCATCTTCCTGACCCAGTCCACGGCGAAGAACGGCGACATCTCCTCGATTGTCCCGATGGTTTCGCACGTCGATCACGGCCAGCAGGTTGTCGATGCCATCGTCACCGAGCAGGGCGTTGCGGATCTCCGCGGCGTTTGCCCGCGCGAGCGCGCGAAACTCATCATCAACAACTGCGCGAATCCCGAGTATCGTCCGCTTCTGCAGGATTACTATGATCGCGCACTCAAGGCGACCATGGAGAAGGGCGTCGCGCATACGCCGCACATTCTCAAGGAAGCCCTGTCGTTCCACGTAAGGCTCGCCGAGACCGGCTCGATGAAGGTTAAATAAGAGGCGCGGCCTCGTAGATAATTCATCAGACGAAATTGGCGAACAAATAAAAATAGGAGGGTAAACCCATTATGAGCAATGAAAAGATCAAAGCTGAACTCGAAAAGTACGAAGCTGCCGTAGCGAAAGCTATCGAGAAGACTCCGGAGCGCAAGTATCTGCCGGAGCAGCGCCTCTATACGCCGCTGGATGTCAAGGGCGTTGAGGCCTACACCGATGAGATCGGCTTCCCCGGTCAGTATCCGTTCACCCGCGGCGTTCAGCCGACCATGTATCGCGGCCGTTTCTGGACGATGCGTATGTATGCCGGCTTCTCGACGGCGAAAGCTTCCAACGAGCGTTATCGCTATCTGATTGCGAACGGTGGCACGGGCCTTTCCTGCGCTTTCGATCTTCCGACGCAGATTGGTTATGACTCCGATGATCCGATTTCCGAAGGCGAAGTCGGCAAGGTCGGCGTTGCCATCGACTCCCTCGCCGATATGGAAGTTCTGTTCGACCAGATCGACCTCGGCAAGGTTTCGACCTCGATGACGATCAACGCCCCGGCGTCCGTCCTGCTTGCCATGTACATCGCTGTCGCCGAGGAGCAGGGCGTTCCGGCTGACCAGCTGCGCGGCACGATTCAGAACGATATCCTGAAAGAGTATGCTGCCCGCGGCACGTACATCTTCCCGCCGAAGCCGTCCATGCGTATCATCACGAACATCTTTGAGTATTGCTCGAAGAACGTTCCGAAGTGGAACACGATTTCGATTTCCGGTTACCATATCCGCGAGGCCGGTTCCACCGCTTCGCAGGAAATCGCGTTCACGATCGCCGATGGTATCGCTTACGTTGATGCCGCTATCAAGGCCGGCATGGACGTCGACGATTTCGCGGGCCGTCTGTCCTTCTTCTGGAACGCGCATAACAACGTTCTCGAAGAGGTTGCGAAGTTCCGCGCTTCCCGCCGCGTCTGGGCGAAGGTCATGAAGGAGCGCTTCGGTGCGAAGAAGCCGAAGTCTATGATGCTCCGCGTTCATACCCAGACCGCTGGCTCGATGCTGACGGCGCAGCAGCCGAACAACAACATCGTCCGCGTTGCTCTCCAGACGGCAGCTGCTGTCATGGGCGGCACGCAGTCCCTCCACACGAACTCCAGGGATGAGGCGCTGGCTCTGCCGACGACCGAGTCCGTTACCATCGCTCTTCGCACGCAGCAGATCGTCGCGAACGAGAGCGGCCTGGCCGACGTCATCGATCCGCTGGCTGGCTCCTACTATGTAGAGGCTATGACCGACCGCATCGAGAAGGAAGCTTGGGATTACATCAAGAAGATCGACGAGCTCGGCGGTGCCGTCGCTGCTATCGAGAAGGGCTACATCCAGAAGGAAATCCAGGATTCGGCTTACAAGTGGCAGATGGATGTCGAGAACAAGCGCCGCATCATCGTCGGCGTCAACGAGTACACCCAGGAAGAAGAGCCGCCGAAGGGCCTCCTGAAGGTCGACGCTTCCGTTGGCGTTGAGCAGTGCAAGAAGCTGGCTGACCTGAAGGCCGGCAAGCCGATCAACAAGATGACCAAGGGCCGCGACAACGAGGCTGTCAAGGCTGCTCTTGCGGAATTGAAGGAAGCTTGCAAGAAGGACGAGAGCGAGAACCTCATGCCGCATATCCTGAAGGCTGTCAAGAC
>CAMHCS010000064.1 GCA_946183785.1 uncultured Selenomonadales bacterium
TGAAATTCCAATAATAGAGCGGCGACGCCAAAACCACCAAATCGGCGTCTTTGTAAACGGGATAGATTTTTTCCATATCGTCACGCTGCACGCAGGGATGCACGGCATCCTTGCCGCCGCCGAAGCAGCCTTTGCAGCCGTGGATATCCATCTTGTCGAGCAGGAAGGAGGTGACCTCGCAGCCCGCCTCCCGCGCTCCCTTTGAAAATTCTTCGGCCAATGCCGACGTGTTCCCCTTCGGGCGCGGACTTCCGTTCAAAACAATAATTTTCTTTGCCATCTTGCAAATCCCCCTTGTCTTTGACAAAAATTTCTCTCCTGCCTATAATCATATCCATAAAGGAAATTATTGCAAGTACGCACATTCAGTATAGATACTTACTCGAAGGGAAGTGTTCCTATGGTGCGCTGCATTGCAGACGAAAGCCTAGGCAGTACAGGATTCAGCTACACACTGTCGCTGATCAGCGGCAAATACAAAATGACGATCCTATACACGCTGATGGAGTTCGGCGTCGTGCGCTTCAATGAGATCCAGCGCTACATCGGCGGCATCTCGTATAAGACGCTCTCCTCGAACCTCAAAGAGCTGGAAGCCGACGGTCTGGTGCACCGCAAGGAGTATCCGCAAATCCCGCCGAAGGTCGAATACTCACTGACCGAACGCGGCAAATCCCTGATTCCCCTGCTCGACGGCATGTGCGAATGGGGCGACAAGCACAGGCCGCAATGAACTTAAACGCCACCCGACTGAAAACTATTAAGCCGCGAAGAAATTTCCCCTTCGCGGCTTCCCTATGCGTCATACCACCATCTTCCGCAACGCGTCCGTCATGTCTCTGATAAACGCGTCTCGCGCGGCGTCGTCAAGTTCGAGAATCGACAAGTACGGGTTCAGGTCCTCCAGTTCCACGAGCAGGAGCTCGCCGTCCCGCGTCCGGCAGGCGTCCACCCGCTGGATCCCGTTTTTGATGTCGTTCCATCGGATGAATTTTTCCGCAAACGCGAGATCCTCGCGGCTCGCCTCGTATGGCTCCAGCTTCCACCGCTGCGATTTGTCCGGCGCGTACATGGCGTATTCCGGCTTTTCGTTGATGAAGTAAAAGGAAACTTCATATTGGAAATCAATCGCGGGCTGAATCAGGTATTTTCCGACGCCCAGGTTCCTTTTTCGAAGTTCGTCGCCTGTCAAAAATTCGAGGCCAATAGAATCCGCGCCGTCTTTCGGCTTTATTACGTAATTGTCCGTTTCCGGCAGGCGGCCTATATTCTCTGCCGCTTCTATCGTCGGAATCACAGGATACCCTGCCAGCGTCAGGTCGATCAGGTATTGCTTGCCGCACATATCGGCTTTTCCCGTAAAGTCGTTAAAGGTTTTGATTTTGTTCTTCCGCACCCTTTGCACAAATGACGCGTAAACTTCCTTGAAGCCGCTGACCGCCCCAGTATTCCGAAACACCACTAGGTCGGCCGCCGGCTCAAAGGCTTCGGAATTTTTGGGGTGGCATATCGCTACGTCGAAATGTTCCTTGAGCCGTCCGGTGATATATAAATCTTCCTCGTAGTATCGCCTGCCTCTGGCTTCATAATAGAGGTCGGTCAGGTACAATATCTTTTTCATGTCCTCTCTCCCGTTTCGTGCCCCACCCGATATGCGGGATAATAATTCGTATCCGTATTATCGCATATCGCAATTTCCCGCACAAGCATAAAAAACATTCCCACGCGAAGCGCATTCCACCAAATGTATCTCCTGCCTTGAAGCATGGGCATGCCCCCTACTTTAGGGCCGCAAGATGTTTCTCCTGATACGCGGCGAACACTTTTGTCTCCATTTTCCGTGAGCTGTGCTATAATGCAGGAAACAACATCAAGGAGGCAGGCTCTTTTCCTATCATTTCACATATCCGAGTTTTTTAAGCCACTCCATGACTTCCTTTTTCGCCTCGCCCTGATTTTTCTGAGCTGTGGTACCCTTCATCTCCAGCGCCCCGGTCACTTTCGCTTTCGTCGCGTCGGCGATATAGCGGTCGGTACCGGAGAGCCCGCTGCCCTCATGGGTGCAGAAGGGGGCGATGGTCTTGCCTTCGAGCTTCACCTTGTCAAAGAACGTATAGCACGGCATCGGCAGGTCGCCCCACCAGATCGGATAGCCAAGGAAGATCACATCGTACTTCGAGACGTCCGGCATCGTGCCGACGATTTCGGGACGGGCGTTTTCGTTCTTTTCCTTTTTCGCGATTTCCGTCGCCGGGGTATATTCCTTCGGGTACGGCTGCGCCGGTACAATCTCAAAGGTGTCGGCGCCCGTCGCCTCGGCAATTATTTCTGCGAGGATTTTCGTGTTGCCCTTCTCGATATAACCAACATTGTAGTTCTCATCGGCGCGGGAGAAATAGACCACCAGCGCGCGTTTTCCCGCAGGCGCGGCGTCCTTCTTCGCCGGAGCCTCGTGTTTCTGTGCGGGCGTGGGACTGTCGCCGGAGCTTTTCGTTCCCGAGCCGCCTCCGCAGGCCGTCAGTGTCAGCGCGCAAAGCGCCAAAACCATCATCGTGAACCATTTTTTCATTTTTCGTCACTCCTTTTTTCATTTCACCGTGTTGTATTCCATGAAGCCGTGCGCATTTTCTCACATTATAGCCGTATCCGATTGCTCTGTCCAATACTTATCCTTTATGCCGAACTATGCTTTCTCCCTATATTGGAAACCGTCGCCGCCTGCGGAAAATGATTGATTTTTGGGGAGTCTTCACAGAAAACAATCGCAGGGAAGCAGTGACGAACCTCCTTTATTTGTTCCTGCATCATTCCATCTGTTCCCACCATGCGTCAAAACGCTGGCTGTCGTCCCCGATCCTGACGAGCTCGCCGATTTTCGGCGTCAGGAGCTTGTACGGCTTTCCTTCACTTGCTGCCGTGATTGCTCGATACGGCTCATCCCACGCGTGCATCGCCAGCGCGAATTTTCCGTTGTGGGAGGGAAGTACCCGCGCTGCCCGGACGTCCAGGGCAGCCTGCGCTGTCTGCTCCGGGAGCAGGTGAATCTGGTGCCAGCGCTGGTTGTACTGACCATTTTCCATGATGGCGAGGTCAAAGCCACCGAACCGCGCGCCGATATCCGTGAAGTGCTTTCCATAGCCGCCGTCGCCGCTGCAAAACACGCGGCGTTTTTTTGTTGTGAAGGCGAATGCGCACCACTCGGTGGGATTTTGGTAGATGAAGCGTCCCGAAAAATGCTGGGACGGCAGGATATGGACCGTCAGCCCGCCAAACTCCACTTTTCCATTCCAATCCTCTTCATGGATAATCGTGGGGTCGAAGCCCCACTGTTCGAAATACGCGCCGACACCCAACGGGCAGACGACATGCCGGATTTTCGGGCGGAGCGCCGTGACACTGGCGTAATCGAGATGGTCCCAATGGTCGTGGGTAATCGCCAAGACGTCGATCTCCGGAAAATCCTCCGCCGCATAAATGTTACTGCCGGGAAACGCCTTGTTGATGAAGAAGATTGGGGAAGCGTAGCTCGAAAACACGGGGTCGATCAGAACCCTTTGCCCGCCAAGCTGCAAATAATAGCTGGAGTGTCCCATCCAGACGGTGACGTCCTCCGACGGCGGCAGCGCCAGCAAATCCGTCTTTTGGGAAATCATCGGCTGTTTCGGAAACAGCGCGGATTTATCCTGCATAAAGAATTTGACGGTCATCAAGACGCGGTTCTCGCTCTTGTCCGCCAAAATTTCCACCGGCTCCAGGCATTCAAACCGCCCGTTGACATAATGGGGTGACGCCTGTATTCGCGCCAGCCGCGCCCCGGACGGCAGCCGTCCGAATTTCTCCTGCCGCGTAAACAAGAATCCGCCTCCCGCCGCCATACCAATCACACTCAGCCCGCCAAGCAAAAATGTCCTTCGATTCATACGTTGTTTTCACCCGATACTTTTGTTTGATATATGTAGTATAACAGGCGGCAGCGGGACGCGGTCAAGCGATTTTTCAAAATGGTTCCTTCGGCCTTAATCTTCTCTTTACCAAATTGCCCGCAACGCGGCCGCAAAACTGTAAAGGAGCGGCTTCCCTGCGGAAGCCGCTCCTTTCCTTTTATTCGCTTTGTTCCTCATACTGGTTCAGTTTCTTGTCCGGGTAAATCTTCGTTCCCTTGATGGAAGCGTCCAACGTCAGGCCTTTTTTCGTTATCTGATAAACCCAGACGCCCTTTGCAGCGATGGAGGCTCCCTCTATGGAATCCCCGGTCACTCCGTCGCTGGCCGCTGCTTCCGCCGCAGAGGCAAATTTAATGTCGCCGGAAATAAAGGAATTCCACGCCGCTTCCGTTCCAATGACAAAAATCAGATCGTATTCTTTCACCCCCAGCCCCAAACCGAGCCCCATTTCCTTCATGCGCATATAGAGGCGTTCGCCTGTCTCGTTGTTTATCGCCAGCCCTCTTCCGTGCGCGTCCCCGAAAATTCCCAGCTTCATCCCCGTATTGCTCAGAGTGGCGTAGGCGTAGCAGTTCTCAATGACCCGCTCCGCAGAAGGAACCTTAGCGTACAGATTTTGCAGGGCCTTTTCCGACAATTCTTCAATCTCGGTCCGTTCCTTCTGTATCTTTTCAGGATTAGCCGCTACAGCAGTAGCCGTCATCAGGCACATCATGAGTACCGCCATGATCCACGTCGCCTTTTTCATAAACTTTTTCATTTCTTATCCCCCTCTTGACCCTATAATATATGCGAAAAAGAATTGCGCCGTTCCGTCAGTTGATCGAAATCAGCTCGTAGACGTCGCTGCCCATCTTGAGCTCCTTCATGGCGGAAAGCTGGCGGAGCCCCTTGCGGCTCTCGATGCGCTCGATCAGGTCGTTCTTGCGCGCGTCACCGAAGTTGTAGACCATATCGACGGACGCCTTGTCGATGGCGAGGATGTCCGTCGAGGCCATCATGCCGAGGTCGGGAATCACCGGCTCGGCGGCGCCCGTACCGGCGCAGTCGCAGTCCACGCTCATGCGGCGCAGGACGTTCAGGAACGTGATGCGCTTGCCGAAATGGTCGCAGATCGCCTTGCCGCTGTCCGCCATCAGCTCCATGAAAAGCTCGCCCGTCACCCATTCGCCGTAATCGACGACGCCGTGGACCTGACGCTTGCCCGTCTTGCCCGACGCGCAGCCGATGGCGATATTCTTCAGCGAGCCGCCGAAGCCGCCCATCGCGTGCCCTTTGAAATGGGTCAGCACCACAAGGGAATCGTAATTCGCCAAATGCGCGCCCATCGCCACTTCCTTCAGGTGCAGCCCATCCTTGACCGGGAAATTGACGTCGCCGTCGGCGTCGATGATGTCCACCGGGCAGAAAGTCCATCCGTTCGTCTCCAGCGTTTCCCGATGGCCTGCCGTGGAAGCGCGGGGACTGCCGTAAGCTACGTTCGCCTCGACGATCGTCGCGCCGGGAATCTGCGCCATGAAATCCCGCACCATCTCGCGGGGCAGGATGTTCGGGCCATGGGGCTCGCCCGTGTGCAGTTTGATGGCGACCTTGCCCTGAATCTCCGCGTTCACCTTTTGGTAAAGTTTCACAAGATGCTCGGCGTCGATGTGCTTCGTGAAATAGACTTTCGACTTGCCGGCAGCCGGGGCTTCCGCAGCCGACGCTTTTGCCGCAGTCGTTTGACCGCCCGCCGCCTGCTTCGCGCCGCAGCCGCCGACCAGCCCGCCAATCCCCACGAGGCTCGCCCCCGCCAGCGTCATGCCCGCCTTTTTCATAAACTCGCGTCTCGAAATATCCGCCATGATCGTCTCCTCCTTTGCGTTTCCTTTATTTTCTCCGCAAACGCTCATTTTGTCAATTAATGGGTCTTTTTCAAATACTGCAAATCCCCGTACCAATAGGAGGCGGTCGTGCCGCCGTCCATCAGGAAGTCGCTGCCGGAGATGAAACGACCGCGCTTCGACATCAAAAATTCCGCCAGCTCGCCGACCTCGTCGGGCGTTCCGGCACGGCCTGCGGGAGCTTTTTCGAGCATGGTGCGGTAGCCTTCGCCCCGTGGGCCTTTCAGCTCGTGGTTTGCCAGTGGCGTGATGATGATGCCAGGGCTGATGGAGTTCACCGTCGCGCCCCGTTTGCCCCAGCGCGTCGCCTCGTACATCACGCGGAGCACGTTGCACCGCTTGGAATATTGGTAGGCTTTCAGCGTGTCGGTGATCGCTTTCAAAAAAGGAAGTTCTAGCAATTCTTCCGTCGGCGTTGTCGCCAGCGCGGTATTTTGCTCCTCGGAAAGCGCACCGAGACGATGGCCGGACTGGGAGGAAATCACAACGCCGGAGCCGCCCTCGGCAATCACCTTGCCGAATTCTTCCAAAAGCACCGCCGCCCCGTACAAATCCACTTTCAAAATCGCCTCGACGGGCGCTTGCGAAGGTGAGACACCCGCCGCGTTAATGACGTTTTGCACCGAACCGAAACTTTGCGCGTGCTCGACGAGGGCGAGGATCGAATTCCGCGAGGAAATATCCACTGCCAGCGTGCTCGTCTCAAAGCCCGCGTCCTCCAAAATCTGCGCCGCCGCGTCGGCGTTTTCTTTTTTCAGATCGCCGAGCACTACATGACGCCCCGCGCCCACGCGCCGCGCGATGGCCTGCCCGATAGAGCCGGCCCCGACAAGAACCACTACTTCTTTTTGCTTTGCCATTTGAACTGTCTCCCTTCAGCGGATAAAATGCGTAAATATCGGAGGTTCCTTCTCCGGCAGCGGCACACCGGCTTTTTCTGCGGCCTCCTTGCATTTTAGGAGATACGCCATATTCCGGGCAAGCACCCGCATATTGCAAAGCCCTTCCTCGTCCTTTTCCACATCCTCGGGCGTAAAGCCGTGAACCATGTTCCAGTAGCGGGACGATACGACAAACATTTCTTGGATCGTAAAATACTTGTTCATCTGCGAAAAAGCCGCCGTCGTCCCCGACCGACGGGACGAAACCACCGCCGCCGCAGGTTTCAGGCGAAAAGCCTTGTTCTCATTGCCGCAGACTTCCGAAAAAAAGAGCCTCGTCATAAAGCTGCCGAGATTTCCCGCCAGACCCGCGTAATGCACAGGGGAGCCGAACACGAACCCGTCTGCTTCGTAAGCCTTCGCACGAAATTCGTTCACGAGATCATCGAACACGCATTTTTTCAGCTCGGCGCACCGATTGCATCCGATGCAGCCGCCTATGGGCTTCGCGCCGATCCAGAAAATTTCCGTTTTGATGCCCTCTTTTTCGAGAACCGACGCCACTTCTTCCAGTGCTCGGTTCGTGCAGCCATTCTTGTGCGGGCTGCCATTGACCAGCAATACCTTCATGCCCTTTTCCTCCCGTTACAGTTTCGACGCCGCTTCCCAAAGGGCTTTTTTCGTTTGCCCCGGCTTTGGCGGCGGCAATTCTTTCAGCACCCGTGCCGGATTGCCGCCCACCACCGTATTCGGCGGCACGTCTTTTGTGACCACCGCGCCGCCCGCGATGATGGCGTTTTCCCCGACCGTCACCCCCGGCAGGATCAGCGCCCGCGCACCAATCCAGACGTCCTTGCAAAGGTGGACGCCCTTGCATTTCAAGACGACGTGGTCGTCAAAATCATGGTTCGTGGTGACAATCGTGACCTGCGGGCCGATTTCGCAGCCTTCGTCGATAGTGATGCCGCCCGCCGCCATCAGCGTCAGGCTGTGGTTGATGAATACGTTTTCGCCGAAGGTGACTTGCTTCGGGAAATCAATTTGGATCGGCGTCATGATGTTGACCGTTTTCGGGATACGCCCCTCGAACATTTCCTCATAAAGCGGGCGCAGATTTTCCATCGTCGGGAATGCGTGGTTGATCTTGTGGCTCATTTGCGTGCCGAAATTCAGGTGCTCGATAGCCGTGCGGTAATAGGGCTGCGTCATATCGACAGGGTCGCCGTCTTTCAGCATTTGGAATACGTCTTTTTCCATGTCGTTCACTCCTTCTTTAAAACGCCCCGGTCTTGATGTGCGGCACATACGGAGCTTCCAGCGCCGCGATTTCGTCCTCGTCGAGCTTCATGTCGAGGGCGGCGACGGCTTCCTCGATGTGCTTCACGCTGGTGGCGCCGACGATGGGCGCGGTGATGTACGGTTTCGACAGCATCCAGGCCAGCGACTCCTGCGCCATCGTGCGGCCGTGCGCTTTCGCCACCTTTTCAAGATTGTCCACGACCACCTTGTCCACATCGTTCGTCGCGTCCCAGACCATCGGCGAGACGTCGTCCACCTTGTTCCGCTCCGTGACCGTGCCCCACGGGTGCGCGCAGCGTCCGCCCGCCAGCGGGCTCCACGGCACAACGGCCATCTTTCGGTCGGCGCAGAGAGGCAGGATTTCCCGCTCTTCCTCACGGTAAATCAGATTGTACTGCGGCTGGAGGGAAACGAACTTCGTCCAGCCGTGTTTTTCGGCGATGTTCTGCATCCGCTCCAACTGCCACGCGAAAATCGTGGACGCGCCGATGTACCGCGCCTTGCCGCTTTTCACCACGTCGTGCAGCGCCTCCATCGTTTCCTCCATGGGCGTGTTCGCGTCGAGACGGTGAATCTGGTAGAGGTCCACATAGTCAAGGCCGAGCCGCTGCAGGCTGTGGTCGATTTCCGCCATCACGTTCTTGCGTGATGTGCCGCCGCCGTTCGGACGACCGGGGCGCATCTCGAAATTGACCTTTGTCGCCACCACGATCTCGTCCCGATTCAGCCCGAAGTCCTTGATATACCGTCCCGTGATTTCTTCGCTGGTACCCATCTGGTACACGTTCGCCGTGTCGAAATAATTGACGCCGAGGTCAACAGCTTTCCTGAACATCTCTTTGCCGTCCTCGTAGTCCTTCGCCCACGGGAACACACCGTTCTCTTTGCCGGGCTTCCCGAAGCTCATCATGCCGAGACAAATCCTCGAAACGTCCATCCCCGTGCTGCCGAATTTCACATACTGCATAAATCGTCGCTCCCTTCGCTTCTATCAAGTTTATTTTCATCTTGCAAATTGATTATAACCGTCTATAATTGAAATATCCAATATAAAGGCTTTATAACCAATAGATTTTTTCTATCATGAAAGGATTGCGCAAATGAACACAAAACAGATGGATTGCGTGCTGGAGCTGGTGCAGACAAAGAATTTCAACCGGGCGGCGGAAAACCTTTTCATTTCCCAGCCGACGCTGACTTATCAGATCAAAGCCGTCGAGGACGAGATCGGTTTCACACTGTTCGACCGCTCGGGACGCGGGGCTTCGCTGACTCCGGCAGGAGAGCAGTTTTGCACGACGCTGCGCAATGTCCGGAACGAACTGAAACGGGCGACGGAGCAGGGGCAGAATTTCAGCGCGCGCTATCGCACGGACGTCACCGTCGGACTTCCGATGCGCTCGGCCATCTATTATCTGCCGCAGGCCATCGAGATATTTGAAAAGGAAAACGAGGCGGTCTCGGTGACGCCGCATTTCCTGCCGCTTGCCGAAGCCGCCTCGTTTTTGAAAGGCGAGGAAGATATCCTGTTCGCGATGGAGCACGACGTGAAGCATATCCCCGACGTCGTCCTGCACCCGCTTTTCGAGAGCCGCATCTATCTGATTACGGAAACGGCAGACCCGCTGGCGCAAAAAGATCTCGTCCGCACCGAAGATTTGGCGGGACGGACGCTGATGGTGGGCGGCGGCTCCCCGCCGCAGCTTCGCCGCGTCCAGCAGCGCGTTATTGAGGCGACGGGCGTCTCTTATTTCAACAGCGCGAACCATGACACGACGCTGACGAACGTCGCCGCCAGGAAGGGCGTCTGCCTCGCACCCGGCTTCCTGAACGACCAAAGCGGCGAATTTGCGTGGACGCCCTTCGACTGCGAGGAAACGGTACCCTGCGTGCTCTGCACCCACAAGCAGGAGCGCCGGAAGGAAGCGCTTGCTTTCGTCAAGCTGCTGCAGGGCATCTACAAAAGCCGCCCCGAGTTCCCCGTATAGACAGCCCGCACACCTCGTATCGAAGCGTGCTTGTTCGCCGACAATCGGCTCGGTTTTGTAAACCTCGAACCGGAATATTACATCTTTTCGACAAGCCTTTTTCCCATCTCGACGGCCTTGCGGCAATCCTCCGGGAAATGCCTGGCGCGCCATGCAGCTTTTTCCGCCTCCGAGAACACCTCGCAGACATATTTTTCATAGTCGTCAAACTGATAGGTATTGAAGGAATGCAGTACCAGCGGCTTCCGGAAATAATTTTCAAGGAACGCCTCAAAAAGCCCCATGTACTGTTGATAGCCGTCCCGGATCATTTCGTCCTCTTTCACGTTCATCGTGTAAACGCAGGCCGTCGGAATCTTTCGCTCTACTAAGTTCGGATAGCCGTGCTTGTACTGCATATACGGGAAGAAGAACCGCTCATAGAAGGAGTGGAGCTGCCCCGTGATCGTGCGGTAATAAATCGGCGAGCCGAAGACGACGGCGTCGGCTTCCCGCAGCTTTTCGAGCACGTCATGAAGGCCGTCGCGCACGGCGCACCTGCCGTAGCTCGGGCCGTCCTTCCGCTTGCAGGCAAAGCAGCTCACGCAGCCCGTGTATTTCAGCCCATAGAGATCGATCCGTTCCGTCACGGCCTCGGGCGCGGCTTCTTTGACGCCCTCCAGCACTTTGTCCAGGAGTGTCGCCGTATTCTTGTTGCGGCGCGGACTTCCGTTGATGGCGTAGACTTTTTTCATGATGAGCGCTCCCTTCATGTTCATAGATGAATTGCTTCTGCGTTCATTGTATGATAAACTCAACATAATGGAAAATACATTATTATTCATGAGAGGATAACCGAAAAGTTATGTTATCGCATAATCTGCGTATATTCCTGGACGTCGCCGATCGACAGAGCATCACCGAGACGGCAAACGCCCGCTACATTTCCCAGCCCGCCGTCAGCAAGGCCATACAGTCGCTGGAAAAGGAACTGAACTTAAAGCTCTTTTATCGTGACAAGAAAAACGGCATGATTCCCACCGACGCGGGGCAAAAGATCCTTTTGCTTGCGAGGCAGATGGAGGATTTGGAGAACCGGATCCGCCAGACGGCGTTTCGCGAGAACCATTTTATCGGCGGCAGGCTTCGCGTCGCCTCCGTTCCCGTCACCACTGCCGTCCTGCTGTCCAAAGCGCTCCGGCAATACCGCGAAAAGTATCCCTCCGTATCCGTAGAGATCAGGGAAGGGACGCCCGCAGCCGTCAAGAAGATGGTGGAAGAACACGCCGTGGATTTCGCCGTCACCTATGCGCCCTTCGGCAATCTGGCGACCGAGGTGCTCGTCGAGGACGAAATGGTGGGACTCCTTCCGACGGATTCCCTGGAAGAAACCGTCGACCTGAAAAAAGACGCGGGGCGACTGGTTCTCTGCCGCGCCGGACTGGAAACGGCGATGGAAAAGCTGCCATCCCGATACAAGGAGGATTTCGCCCGCAGCCTGTTGGTGCAGGACGCTCAAACCGTTGTCCGCATGGTGGAGGAAGGAAACGGCGTCGGCCTCATCTCCCGATTCACCCTTTCACCGATTCCTCATCGTTTACGAATCTGCCCGGTCATTCCGGCCATCGAAACACAGATTGGGTTGATCGCCTGCGAGCTGGATGATCTGACGCCGGTCACCGGAGAATTTGCACGGATGATACGGGAAATATCCAAAAATCTTCTTTGAGCAGTATTTTAAGCATTTGTTTTAAGCTACAAAATCTTAGGGAAGCACTGAATAAGTCCCGCCGCGCCCCTGACGGGTCTTTTTCCGTCAT
>CAMHCS010000065.1 GCA_946183785.1 uncultured Selenomonadales bacterium
GAATATAAGCGATGATCAGTCGCCTTTTCCGAAATCTATTGTAGTAGGGGAAGGCAATTCTACTAAAGGAGCTTTATTTTACAGCATGAATCGGATTGTGGTATCCGGGTATTACGGCTCGAAAAACGCCGGGGACGAGGCTATGCTCGCGGCGATGATCGAGGTTTTATCCGATCTGGACCCACAAGTGAATATCACGGTCATCTCGGCCGATCCGGAAGACACGGAAAAACGGCATGGCGTCCGCGCCGTTTCCTGGCTGTCGATGGGCGACATCGTGAGCGCGCTGCGTCATGCCGACCTGCTCATCTCCGGCGGCGGCTCTCTCTTGCAGAACGTGACCAGCGGGCGGAGCCTTTACTATTATCTTGGCGTGATTTGGATGGCTGAGCGTCTCGGCGTTCCCGTCATGCTGTACGCGCAGGGGATCGGTCCTGTCTGCGGCGGCGTCGCGCGGTTTTTCATGCGCAGTATCGCGGGCGGCGTTTCGTTGATTACGGTGCGCGATCACGGCTCATTTGAGGAGATTGAGAATCTTGGCATCCGTCGGCCGCCGGTGGAGGTCACGGCCGACCCGGTACTGGCGATCCACCCGGTCGATCTCGGGATTGGACGCGGGATTTTGAAACGGGCGAAGGCAGATGGCGCGAAGCCTGTCGTCGGCGTCTCCGTACGCGAGTGGCGCGGCTGGGAGCATTACAAGCAGGTAATCGCCGAGGCGGCGGATCGTATCGCCGACGAGATGGACGCCCGGATCGTGTTCTTTCCGATGCAGGTGCCGGAGGACGTGCGGACGGCGGAGACGATTGCGGCGCGCATGAAGACGAAGGCGACCGTGCTGACCGATGAATTCACCACCAGCGAGCTGCTGTCGCTTGTCGGCAATTTCGACCTCCTGCTCGCGGTGCGGCTGCACGCGCTGATTTTCGCGGGCGTCATGGGCATTCCGATGGTGGGCGTCTCCTACGACCCGAAGATTGACCGGTTCCTCGCCTCCATCGGCGAGACGGCTGCGGGCGATCTCACCAGCGTCACGACGGACGCGGTGATGGAAAAGGTGCGCGGGAAATGGGAGAGCCGCGCGGACTTCAAAAAGAGAAACGCCGAGCTCTTGTCCGAGCTGCGCCGCCTCGCCGCGCGAAACGCGGAGCTCGCGCTGGAGTTCGTCGAAAAGCACAGGAAAAACAGATAAAGGAATCAACGCATAAGTCAAGTTTTGAGATCCGGCAGTTGCACGGCGTCAGGGGCCGCGCCCCTGACGGGTCTTTTTCCGTCGTGCTGCGTCAAAGTGCTCTCGACGTAGCTCTGCTACGACTTCGAGCACTTTTCCTTGCCTGACGAAAAAATCCCTCGACAGGGCCACGACTTGACTTAATCAGTGCTTCCCTAAAGGCTTTGCAGAAAAAAAGAGCCGCATGAGGATTTGGTTCTCATGCGGCTCCTGATTTTCTGGTGCCCAAACAGCGACTCGAACGCTGGACCCCCACCATGTGACGATGGTGCTCTAACCAACTGAGCTATTTGGGCGTTGGTATAAAAGATAATAGAAGGGCTGGCAAGCCAGCCCGTGTCTTCGTGGTGCGCTGTGCAGAAATCGAATCTGCGACCCCCACCATGTCAAGGTGATACTCTAACCAACTGAGCTAACAGCGCATTTGCAACATAAATGATTATACACGAAGGCATATTATTTTGCAATAGGGAAAGCAAAATATTTTTGCCGCCCGACGCGGCGGGCTCTTACCTTTTTTTTTCAGCATGGCTTGGCATGATACTTTGAGGAACCACTGAAAGGATGTGCATCGATGCTTCGTTTTTGGTTGATAGTGGCCCTGGTGCTGGGGACGGTCATGGGGCTTTTCTGGTGGTCGCTGGGCGTGGTGACGCCGGCGCGGTGGCTGGCGCGCGTTCGCGTCGTTTCGGCGTTGCTGGACGTGGCGTCGTTGGCGCTCTTTTTCGCTTCGCTCCGTTGGCACGGGATCCTGCCGGAGAGCATGAAGCGAGGGGCGATGATCGTGTTTTCCATGTATTGGATGGCAAAGCTCCTGCTGGTCGCCTTTGTCGGGGTCGCTTGCCTCGCGCGCGGATTGTACCGCTTTTTTATCGCTTCGGGCGAAGATGGCGCGCCTCTCGATCCGGAGCGGCGGCGGCTTTTGAAGGGGGCAGCGGCGCTTCCCGCGCTGGCGTTGGCCGGAGGCGTCTACGGCGGCTCGGGGGGGCGGACCCGGGTCGCCGTGAACGAGATCGGCGTGTCGATTCCCGGGCTCGACGATCAGCTCGATGGGTTCCGGATTGCGCAATTAAGCGACATACATCTGGGGCTGTTCTTCTCGCTGGAAGAATGGCGCGAACTGCTGGAGCGGGCGGCGGCGACGGGCGCGGACGCGCTGGCGGTCACGGGCGACCTCTTCGACGACGATGATATGAATGCGAAAGCGGCGGTGATTCTTGACGAGTTCGCGCCACGGTTTCCGAAAGGAATCTGGTTTTGCTACGGAAACCATGAGCATTTCCGGAATATCCGCGCGACTCGTGAAGCGTTGGCGAAAACCCGTGTGCACGTGCTCTGCGACGGCAGCGAGCCCGTTGTCGACGGCGCGAGGCCCCTCTGGTTCGCCGGCGTCGACTATCCGCGTTCACGTTCGGTGTTCGCGGTGGACGGCGTAAAATCGCTGGAGGCGGCAATGAAGGACGTTCCGGAAAACGCCGTGAAGGTGCTGCTGGCCCATCACCCCGACTTTTTCGACGGCGCTGCGGAGTATGGCGTCGACCTGGCGCTGGCGGGGCACACCCACGGCGGGCAGATCGGCGCGTTCGGCGTTTCGCTGGCCCCTCCCGTGTTCAAATACATGCGCGGCGTTTACCGTGTGGGTCCGACGCTGGGCTACGTCCACAGCGGCAACGGGAGCTGGTTCCCGTACCGCTTGGGCTGCCCGCCGGAGATTGCGGTGTTCGTGTTGAAAAGGAAATAGTCATGTGTGAAATGATCGCTGTTCTTAAGGAAGCACTGATTAAGTCAAGTCGTGGCCCTGTCGAGGGATTTTTTCGTCAGGCAAGGAAAAGTGCTCGAAGTCGTAGCAGAGCTACGTCGAGAGCACTTTGACGCAGCATGACGGAAAAAGACCTGTCAGGGGCGCGGCGGGACTTATTCAGTGCTTCCTTAAAGAACGGCGATTTTTTTCCGGAGGGGTCGACGGAGTATGCAAGTGGTTTCCCCGAAAATTTCACAGAAATTGTCTATGCTAATTTCGGACTATTTGGAGAACGGGGGAATTGACATGGCGCAGGCGGCGCGCGGCGAGCGTGTGCAAATCGGTGTGTTCGGACGGCGGAACGCGGGCAAGTCCTCGCTTTTGAACGCGCTGACCGGGCAGCGGGCAGCGCTGGTGTCAGAGGTGGCGGGCACGACGACTGATCCTGTCTATAAGCCGATGGAGCTTCACGGCGCCGGCGCGGTGATGTTTGTCGATACGGCGGGCTTTGACGATGCGGGGACGCTGGGCGGGATGCGTGTCGATCGGACGCGGGCGGCGTCGGCGCGCGCCGATATCGCGCTGGTGCTGTTTGAGGCGGAGGACGTTGCCGAGGACGGCGGAGAGGACGGCGCCCTGCATTGGGCGGAGCGGATCAGGGCGTCGGGGACGACGGTGATTCCCGTCGTGGCGAAGATCGACCTTCGTCCGGACGGAGGAGCGGAACTTGCAAAGTCGATAGAAAGCCGTCTCGGGCTTTCCGCGCTTCGCGTCAGCGCAGAAACAGGGGAGGGCATAGACGCGCTGCGCGAGACTCTCGTGCGTGAAATCCAGCGGGGCGGCGAAGAACGGAAGCTGCTGGCGGGCCTCGCCGAAGCGGGGGACACAGTGCTCCTCGTCATGCCGCAGGACGCCGAGGCGCCGAAAGGGCGCCTGATCCAGCCGCAGGTGCAGACGATTCGCGAGCTGCTCGACGCCCGCTGCGTCGCCGTCGGCTGCACACCCGACACGATGGAACCCGCCCTTGCCTCGCTCCGTGAGCCGCCGGCGCTGATCATCACGGACTCACAGGCCTTTGCCGAGGTGCGGGAAAAGACGCCGCAGGCGAGCCGCCTGACCTCGTTCTCGGTGCTGTTCGCCGCTTATAAAGGCGATATCGGATATTTCCGCGCGTCGGCGGAGCGCGTGAAGGACTTGCCGCCCGACGCTCGAATCCTGATTGCCGAGGCCTGCACCCACAACGCGTTGGACGCTGACATTGGCCGCGTGAAAATCCCGGCGTTGCTTCGCAAGAGGCTCGGCGGCAAAATCCGGATTGAGGTCGTGGGCGGCGCGGACTTTCCGACGGAGCTTTCCGGCTACGATCTGATCGTGCATTGCGGCGCGTGCATGTTCAACCGCCGCTATGTGCTCTCGCGTGTGGCGGCGGCCCGGGCGGCGGGTGTGCCGATGACGAATTACGGCATCTTGATAGCGGAGCTGACAGGTATTTTGGGGCGTGTCGCATTGCCGGAGGCGTAAAGGGAAAAAGAATGGATTTATTAACGGATAAGCGCGTCTGGAAGGCATTCACCCGATATTTTTTGAGCTCCGCGGAGCTGGCGGTGGCCATGCCCTATCGCGCTTGGACGCTTGTCCTGGCGGCGGCGCTGGCGGCAATCTGTATTTGGGCGTATCGCCGGGGGAAACTTTCCTTCACGCAGGCCGCCGCCTGGCCCTGTTTCGGCGCCTGGTGTGCTCTCGTGCTGACGTCGACGGTGCTGGCGCGGGCGGCGATGAAAAAAGCGATATATAAATTGACGCCCTTTTGGTCGTACACGGCGATCGCCTCCGGCAAGAGAAATCTGCTGGCCGAGGTGGTTTTGAATGTCGTTCTTTTTTTGCCCGTGGGATTCCTGCTCCCCGTCATCTGGGAAAAAGCGAGGCTTCGTCACGCTATATTGGCTGGGGCGGCGTTTTCTGCGCTCATCGAGATTTCGCAGCTTTTGACAAGGTGCGGATGGTTTGAGTTTGACGACATGATCCACAACACGATGGGCGCGGCGATCGGATACGGCCTGTACCGGGCGGGAGAGAAAATTTCGGAACTCCTAACGCAGGAGCGGGCAAAAGGGACGGAGACGCAAAGCGAATTGAATGTGAATTGAATATTTAAGTGGTATGTAATCGACGGGCATGATATAATAAAAAGGCTATCTCACGAAAACTCCGAACTAGGGAGGGAATCGTTATGAAACGAATCGGGCGCACCGCGCTTCTCATGGCGGCGACAGCCGTTTTCATGGCGGGAGAGCCGTCGTTTGACGCGTTGCCTGTCGCCGCACCGAGAGCGGAAGCGGCGGCCACGCAGTGGACCTGGATTGCGTCGGACCAGAATTACGGTAAATTTTTTGCCCCGTCGAACGTGCAGGTCAAGAGCTCGCTGAACGGCGTCGCCACCTGCATTTCGGCCTGGATCAAGACCTCTTACACTGCGGGCGGCGCGCAGGAGGTCATCGAGAATTACGGGATCCAGGCGAGCATTCCCGACCCGAGTACGTTGTCGTACAGCCTCGCGCTGGTGGAGGTGCGTCCGCAGGAGCGGAAGATTACTTATATTCAGGAGAACTTCTACGACGCGGACGGCAAGGTGATCTGGTCGCGGGTCTACGAGCCGCCGAAGGAATACGAGATCACCCATCGTTCCTTTGAGGAGGATTACTACGTCGCACTGGTCGATCAGGTTTTCCGTTACGGGGAACGCGCCCGGAAGGACGCGGAGGATCGGTGGAAGCTCCTCTGGACTTTGTCGGGGGCGGGCGGCGCCACTACGGAGGCGATGGCGGACACGACGACGATGCGTCTGGCGGGGAACAATCTCATTTACTGGGAATGGCAGGAAACGAAGGACAAGGCCGGCCAGGTGCTGGAAATCAAGTTCTTGAAGAAGGCGCTGAATCCCGATCAGGGAACGGAGAAAATCATCGAGGCGGAACGCTGGACTTCGGCGGCCGGCTGGCAGCCGATAGAGACCGACGGCCGCTACGAGGTAATTCCGAAGGGAAGCGCCGCTTATCCGGGACTGGAGCGGCTGCGCGCAATCATCAAGGGGTACCAGTATTGGCTGAATCGCTACCGCACCGATTTGCCGCAGACGCAGAACGCGAAGAAAAGCGCGCAATAATAAAAAGCAAGACACGATTGGAGACCAGGATTTTCGATGCCGATTAAGATACCGAATCATCTTCCGGCGGCGTCCGTGCTCGAACGGGAGAATATCTTTTTTATGGACGCGGACCGCGCCTACGGGCAGGATATTCGCCCGCTGCGCCTTTTGATCCTGAACCTGATGCCGACGAAGTCGGTGACGGAGACGCAGCTTCTGCGGCTCCTGGGCAACACGCCGCTGCAGGTGGAGGCAGATTTCATCTACACGGAGTCGTACCTGCCCCAGCATACGTCGATGGATTACCTCGGCGAGTTTTACGGGACGTTCGCGGAGGTCAGGAACAAGAAATACGACGGCTTCTTGATGACGGGCGCGCCAATCGAGCAGATGCCTTTCGAGGAAGTCGCCTATTGGGACGAGCTTTGCGAGATTATGGAATGGTCGAAGACCCACGCGTTTTCGTCGTTTCATATCTGCTGGGGCGCGCAGGCGGGCCTGTATTACCACTACGGCGTGAAAAAATACCCGGTGGCGCCGAAGGTCTTCGGCGTGTTCCGCCACCATCTCTGCGTTGAAAACGAAAAGCTTTTCCGGGGTTTTGACGACGAGTTTTACGTGCCGCATTCCCGACATACGGAGGTGCGCCGGGAGGAAATCGAGCGCGTGCCGGAGCTGACGATCATGGCGGAAGCGGAGGAACCGGCGGGGGTTTACTGTGTAGCCGACCTCCCAAACAACCAGTTTTTCATCACGGGCCATGCGGAGTACGATCCGATGACGCTGAAAAACGAGTACGATCGGGACGCGGCGGCGGGACTTCCCATCAACGTGCCGTGCAACTATTACCCGGACGACGACCCGACAAAACAGCCGGTGGTGCGCTGGCGCAGCGTCGCAAACCTGCTGTTCGCGAACTGGCTCAATTATTACGTCTATCAGGAAACGCCCTACGAGCTCGACCGGATTCATAAAAAGAGCGAAGAATGACGGATTAGGAGGATACGAATGAAAAAGAAATGGCTTTGCGCCCTCGCGTTGGCGGCGGCACTGAATTTCTCGACGGCGGAGGCGGTCTATACGCCGCCGAAGGTGCCCGAGGACATTTACCAGTGGGTGCAGTCGTCGGAGCGCATGAATTATTTTTTCAACAAAAAGGAAATGTGCTACGGCGTGGATTCCAAAGGGCATGTTGACCTCGAACGCCTGATTGTTCCGGTCATTAAAACTTACGACCATGTACAGATTGAGGACGTCCGCATGAAGCGGTCCTGGCGTATGGAGTCGACGGACGATCTCGGAGACCTGGCGGGTGAGGCGAACTATTTGACATTCAATATTCCGCGCGGCGTCGTCACGGTGGAAGCGCTCGACCTGATTGATTCACATTTCTGGACGATCGAGCATTCGGAGCCGAAGAAGGAGGTCGTGATCGCCGACCTGACGGAAAAGAGCAGGGACGGTATTTTCTATCGCGCGATCCTGGCCTATGAAAAAGACCATCGCACGGAAATCCTTTCCCATACGAAAGGTACGCTGACGGAGGAAGAGCAGGAGAGGTTTGAAAAAGAAGAAAAGCGTCATGCGAAGGAATTGAAGAAGCGCAAGGAAAAGGAAGAGCGCGAGAAGCGGGAAAAAGAGCAGCAGAAACAGGAAGCAGAGTAAAGGAAGCACTGAATAAGTCCCGCCGCGCCCCTGACGGGTCTTTTTCCGTCATGCTGCGTCAAAGTGCTCTCGACGTAGCTCTGCTACGACTTCGAGCACTTTTCCTTGCCTGACGAAAAAATCCCTCGACAGGGCCACGACTTGACTGAATCAGTGCTTCCTGAAGAACTGTGCGTTCATGAAGCATTGGAGGCGGAACGCAATGCAAAAGAGGAAGAGTCTTTGGGTGTGGGCAGGCGTCGCAGTATGCGGCCTGCTCCTTTTCTTTGCCTTTTTTCCGGGAAGTCTCGAAGTGGCGATCCTTCCCCTCATTCTGGTATTCACGGCGATGATGGCGGCCTTTTGGATCGACAACGACCGCAGTGCCGAGAAGCTTCTGGAAGCAAAGAGAGAGGAACAGCGGTTGGCCGCGCTGATCGAGAATATCCCTGCGGGCATCGGCATTTACGTCTTTGAAGACGGCGTGCTGAAAAGCGGCTACCTGAACCAGGGCTATTACAACATGCTCGGCGTAGATAAGGAAAAACGCATGGCGGAGCGCAAGGAATTCTTGCAGTTCGTCCATCCCGACGACTTGTCGGCAGTCCTGGCGGAGATTCAAAAAGACGTCATGGAGGAGCGGGATTACGAGGGCGTTTTCCGGCTGCTGGACGGCAATGGCCAATACCGTTGGGTGAATATGCGCATCCGGTTGGTTGAGAAGGAGGGGAATCGCAGGATTTACTACGGCGCGTTCCATGACAACGATTCCTTCGTGAAAGCGCATCAGGCGCTTCATGAAAGCCAGGAAATGATGAGAGCGGCCATCGAGCATTCCGATCTTCAGGCGTGGGTGTACGACCCGGAGACGGGAACGGGCGGGGCGATCGTCATCGATCCCAGCCGCCATTTGAGGGATTACGGCAGGATGGACTATCCGAACGACGCAGTGAGGAGCGGGCTGATCCACCCTGACGACGTCGAGGCCTTCCTGTCGCTGCATAAACGTATGAAAGAGGGAGAGGCCGAAGCCGAAACGGTGATCCGTATTCGCAAGGAGGGCGTCGGTTATCACTGGGAGCGCGTGCGGTATACGCGGCTCCGGGACGTCGCAGGGCATGAGGCGAGGGTGCTCGGTACGGCGCAGGATATGGACGCGTACAAGGAGCTAGAGCAGCGGTTCCAGGCGACGATGCGGCAGACGGGGCTGGCCGTCGGCGTTTGGGATATCAGGACCGGTCATTACGAGGCGTTTTTCCACAATCGTCATTATGAGTTTGAGAATGCGCCGGAGGACGTCATCGCGACAGGTACGATTCATTCCGAGGACGTGGAGAAATACCGCTCGTTGTTCCGCCGTATCAAGGAAGGAGAACCGTCGGTGGAAGGGGTTGTCCGCTTCATCTCGGGCGCGGGCGAAGCGTATCGCTGGTATCGCCTGGTTGTGACGGCGATTCCCGACCGTGATGGAAGAACATTCCGCGCGATGTCGACGCGTCTTGACGTGACCGATCAGGTTCGCCGCGAGATGCGTTACCTGGAAGAGATGATGCATCGCCAGTCGTTGGAGAACGATGTGTTTTTGACGGTGTCCATCAACCTTGCGGAGGACGCTGTGCAGGAATATGTCGTGGACGGCGAGCCTCTCGCCGACGCGGTGGGAAAAAACTTCGAATGGGTCGTGAAAAGGGAGATTTCCTTTATACCGGAGGAAAAAGACCGGAAGGCGTTCCGAGAATTCTCGGATCTTCAGCATTTCAAGAGAGCGATCCGGGATGGCGAGCTTGGCAAGTCCATTGAGTACCTGCGCCGCTTCAAAAACGGCGAGCTGCGCTGGGCGCGCTGCCGTGTGGATCTGATGGAAAATCCGGAGACGGGGGACTGGATGCTGTTCGCCTATGTGCGCGATATCCACGAGGCGAAGGTGGACGAGCTGGCCTTTGAAAACGTAATGGAAGGCGTGCTCGACTATGTCACCTGCCTCGACGTTTCCACCGGCAAGGCGCGCTTTGCGCGCAAACCGTCCGCGGAGGCTCTTCCCTTGGACGGCCTGGACGCTTATTTTGACTTCGAGGGAGTCACGCAGCAATCGGCGCTGCTCCTGCCCGACCCGGCGGAGAGGCAGGCTCTCCTTACGCGCTACACGGTCAGGAATCTTGTGGAAGAACTGAAAGAAACGCCTGTCGTCACGTTCGGCTGCTGGCTGGAAGCGGACGGCGAGCGTCGCCGAAAGGAATTGCGCACGTTTTATCTCGGCCCGACAAAGTCGGTGATTGTCAGCATACAGCGGGATATTACCGATATGTATCTCGAGGCTGAAAAACAGCGCAAGGAACTGCAAAAAGCTCTCGCGGACGCGGAGCAGGCCAGCCGTGCGAAGAGCGACTTCCTGTCCCGTATGTCCCATGAGATCCGCACGCCGATGAACGCGATTATCGGCCTGACCGCGTTGGCAAAGGGGCGCGTCGACGATACGAAGTATGTCGAGGAAAGCCTGTCGAAAATGGACTCGGCGGCGCATTTCCTGTTGGGGCTTATCAACGACGTTCTCGATATCTCACGCATCGAGCGCGGCAAGATGCAGCTTGACAACACGCCGCACGAGATAGCGGAATTCCTGGAGGGCGTCGACGTCATCATTCGCGCGCGGGCGGCGGAGGGCGGCGTCCGCTATACGCGCAAGACAAAGGGCGATTTGCCGGACGCCTGCGTGTTTGACGCGCTGAAGCTGAAGCAGGTGCTGGTCAATATCCTGTCGAACGCGGTGAAATTTACGCCGAAGGACGGCTCAGTGGAGTTTGTCGTGGAGACGCTGGGCGTTACCGGAAACTGGGCGACGCTGCGGTTCACGGTCCGGGATACGGGCATCGGCATGGACCATGAGTTTTTGCCGCGAATCTTTACGGCCTTCGAGCAGGAAAGCGCAGGCAATACGACGCGTTATGGCGGTACCGGGCTCGGCCTTGCCATCTCCAAGAATATTATCGACCTGATGGGCGGCTCCATCAGTGTTGAGAGTGAAAAGGGCGTCGGCACGGTGTTTTTCGTTTCAGTCACGTTCCCTGTCACTTCCCTGACAAGAGACATGGGGATAGAAGACGGGGAAGGGGCGGATTTCACCGACATGCATGCGCTCCTGGCCGAGGACAACGAGATCAACCGGGAGATTGCGACGGCGATTCTGGAGGATAAAGGTTTCGTCGTGACCCCGGTGACGGACGGCGAGGAAGCGGTCGCGAAATTCCGCGAGAGCGAGACCGGGACTTATGACGTCATCCTGATGGATATCCGCATGCCGTTCATGGACGGCTTCGAAGCGACGGAAGCGATTCGTGCGCTGGAAGATCACGCGGACGCGAAGACGATCCCGATCGTCGCGATGACCGCCAACGCTTTCGAAGAGGACGTGCAGCACGCCCGCGCCGTCGGCATGGACGAGTACCTGACAAAGCCCGTGGAGCCGGATACGGTCTACAAAGTGCTCTGGAAGATTTTGAGAAGGCGGAAGCGATGATTGATTCATCGCTTCCTGTCGCGTGAAAAAAGAAGTGCAACCTGGGGCATACCGGTAGTTACACTCTTTTCATGATAAACTCGGGATACACGTATTTCCTCTGGGCAAAGATAAAGGCGAGTGGTATAATATAAACTTGGAAGTGCTATGGATAGAATACGGGTTCAGGGGACAGGGAGGTTTTATCATGTTTGAGACGATAGGGACATTGCATTCGTATGTGCAGCAGTTCCAGCTCAAGAAGTCCGCGAAGCAGAAGGTCAAG
The DNA here is from genome assembly GCA_946183785.1 of uncultured Selenomonadales bacterium. GTDB lineage: Bacteria > Bacillota > Negativicutes > Selenomonadales > Selenomonadaceae > RUG12372. Next base: position 11,541 of record CAMHCS010000065.1, read on the forward strand.
ACGGGCGAGTCCTTTGACTGGAAGGATTCGAGGAGCAGCTTCGTAAAAGCGAAGGAGGGTCCGAGGGAGACGAAGTCCGTCTTCGAGATGTACGCGGGCAAGACGGAAAAGAACG
>CAMHCS010000066.1 GCA_946183785.1 uncultured Selenomonadales bacterium
TCGAAAAAATCCCTCGACAGATGCACGAATTGACTTAATCAGTGTTTCCTTTATTGTCCTACTCGCAAAAAGAAACCTTCAATCACAAGGCGCGGCGATGCATTCGACGTCTCAATCCGCCGCGCCGTCTCCGCCGCTTCCCTGGCCGCTGCGAAAGCCCATGCCTCAGTGGCTTTGCCCGACAGCGCGAATAGGCGATCCTCAAGGTCGGCGTTCAAAAGCGCGCCGCTGCCGCCGTATATCGCCAAAAGATCGCGTAAAAGCAGCCGCAAATACCGAAGCCATTCCGAAAGACGCTCGCGCTCCATCGCGCCGATCTGCTCTCCGGCGGAAAAAACGTCCTCCGGTGTCATTTTCGGCATTTTCTCCAATGCCGCCATCGCGTCCTCGCGAAGCGAAATCGCGCTCTCCCCAAACATCCGGAGCGCGCGACCCGCACTTCCTTCCGAAAGAGTGATTAACGGTCCCCGAATCTCCTCCGGCACGCCGTGCGCCGTCAGAACCCGTGCCATTGCTTCATCGTCCAGCGGCGAAAAATGGACGCCCGTACAACGGGAAAGAATCGTCGGCAAAAGCGCCTGCCGCGCACCCGTCGCCAAAATGAATACCGTATCTCCCGGCGGCTCCTCCAGCGTCTTCAGAAGCGCGTTTGCCGCCGCGTCGTTCATTGTCTCCGCGTCGTCCAACAGGATCACGCGCCGCTCCGACAGTCTCGGCGCCCGCGCCGTCTCCGTACGGAGCGCACGGATTTGCTCAATCTTGACGCTCCGCGCCGCCTTGCCGGACTTCTCCGGCAATACCGCATAAAAATCCGGGTGCGTCCCAACCGCCATAAGCCGGCAGCTCTCGCACCCGCCGCAAGCCAGCCCGTCTTTTGGGGTAAGGCAAAGAAGTGCCGCAGCCGTCGCCGCTGCCAGCTTCCGCTTACCGATGCCCTGCGGCCCCGAAAAGAGCAGCGCATGCGGCGTCCGTCCCTGACGTAGAAGTGCGTGAAGGCGCGTCTTCGTCCGTTCATGGCCCGCCACCGCGTCCCATTCGCCCGGAACCGCCGTCACGACAACCGCGATTTCCTCCGACATCAGCTGTAAAGATCGACGAGCATGCCGCGAATCGCGTCCTGGCTCGCCACGATATCGAGCTGGTCGGACTGCCCAAGCCGGATATGCTCGGCCATTTTTTCCAGCTCATCATCAATGCTGCGGACCGTGGTATAGATTTTCTGCCTTCCCATACGATCCCAGCCCGCAGATGTATGCAGCTCGTACATATGCGCGACAGCCTCGTTGACGAACTCCTGCACAAGGCTGCGGTATGCACGCAATTCATCGTAAGTCGGCGTTTTCGTCAGCCTCGCACCCTGCTCGTCGATTTTTTTGAGAAGTTCCTCCAGCTGTTCCCGCGTCAGGCTGCCCTGCTGATCGGTCAACTCCGCCGAAAACGACGTGTCCGCCTCCGCGACGCGCTTCCCCACATGAGGCGCCGACGACGCCATGGATGGCTGCCGCTGCGAAGTGATTTTTCCTATTTCCATGATCTTCCCTCGCTTCCGAAGGCTTCATACTGTCCTGATACTAGACACTGTTAGAAATATTTAATTTCTTACAGTGTCTGCATGAGACGGCATTTGCACCGTAGGTGCAAATGTAGCATGCGAAGCATGCGTCAACTGATTAAAGCATTTAATCAGTTGTTAGTATTAATTACTTTCATTATACCGATTTTATGGGAAATTGGCAACTTTCGCCGTTTGGGAACATCAGATTCGTTCCAGCCGATCCGCCTTCTGCCTCTGTGCCAGGAATAACGGCACATATTCTACAATGACATTGGATGTTTCCAGTCCAAACCATTGAAGCGGATTCCCTGCGATGCGGCGGATAAAATACTTCGCATGGATCAGCATATTGTCCATAAAATCGATGTCGCCTTCCTGCGGCATCATTTTCCGGATCATACAGAATTTGAAAGAGCCAACATGGGAGGGCTCATAGATTGAGTGCCGCCGGACCTGTTTCGGCAATTCTCCCGTTTCAAGCAAATCATGCACAATCTGCCGGAGATAAATATTGACGCTTGGCTTCACCTTAAAACCGAGATACAGATTCACGCGGAAGATATAATCCGTTCCAAAGGATTCCACTTTATAATGCTTTTGATTCGGTTCGTCAGTCGTATTAACGCTGATAAACCAATAGGCGTCCGCTCGTTTCGGTTCTTTATCCAGAATCGAATACAGGATATCCCGGTCTATTTCTTCCGTCTCGTCTCCTTTGACCAGATATACCATATTATTGCTGCACAAAGGAATAGAATCATCGTTCTGCAGGTTTTTAACGGCGCCCAGATGCTCCCGCATCTTCAGGAAGATATTTTGCGCCTGCTCAATCTGCGTTCCACGATACCAGGAAATCATGACAAAGAGAATCGCCACGGAAATGATGATTGCCACATAGCCGCCTATCACGAATTTTCCGAGACTCGATACGAAAAATACGCCCTCGAGCGCAAAGAACGTCACGGCAAACAGCGCTGCAGCAATCCGGTATTTGTGAAGCACTCCAATATAAACACTGAACAAAATCGTCATCATCAGCATACTGATCGTGATTGCCAGACCGTATGCATTTTCCATCCGGGAGCCGCTTTGGAAGTAAAGGATCACAACCACGCAGAATAGCCACAGGATATTATTCACAGAAGGAATATAGATCTGTCCTTTTGTGTCCGACGGATACCGCACGTTTAAGTGAGGCATGAGATCGAGGCTGGCCGCCTCATGCACCAGAGTATAGCTTCCGCTGATCAGGGCCTGACTGGCGATAATCGCCGCCAGCGCGCTCAAAAGAATCGCCGCCGGCCGCAGCGCTTCCGGAAGCATCACATAAAACGGATTGATGCTCGGAATAGCCTGTATAACAGGGTTGCTCTGATTATGGATAATCCAGACGCATTGTCCCATATAGTTTAAGATCAGACAGATTTTGACAAACGGCCAGCTGACATAAATGTTGGTCCGACCAACATGCCCCATATCCGTGTACAGGGCTTCCGCACCGGTCGTACACAAGAATACGCTTCCGAGTATCATCAATCCTTCCTTATTGTCGGGACTGAACAGGATGCGTATAGCATACACCGGATTCAGAGACCGCAAAATCGAAAGATCGCCAAGCGTAAACCACAACCCGGTGACGCCCAAAAACAAAAACCACACTACCATCACCGGCCCGAACATCTTGCCGATGGAACTGGTCCCGCTCTTCTGGATCATGAACAGCGTGCTGATAATCGCCAGCGTTATTATGACGACAATCATCTGCCCGCTTCCGAGTAAATCGTTCACGACCTCGATACTGCGCAAACCTTCCACAGCCGTCGTAACAGTCACAGCGGGAGTCAGAACCCCGTCGGCCAGCATAGTGCAGCCGCCAATCATCGTGGGGACAATCAGCCATTTCCCGCAATGGCGGACGAGACTGTAAAGCGCAAAGATACCGCCTTCGCCATGATTATCCGCTCTCAGCGCGATCAGCACATGTTTTAACGTCGTCAGCAGCGTGATCGTCCAAATGACCAGCGACAGCGAACCGACGATAAACTCCTGATCCACACAGGCAATTCCGCCATTCCCTTCAATAATGGATTTCATGACATACATCGGGGACGTGCCGATATCGCCGTACACAATACCGAGTGCCACAAGGAACATCCCCATGCTGAATTTTCCTTTGCAATCGGTCGGATTTGCCTGCATATTTTCACCCACAATCAAAAACATTTATCTGCTCTATTTATAGCATAACGCAAAACAAATTGCACGCCGTCTTTTTGCCGCGTCCACCTTTACCACCCTTTGCGCTCCTGCCAGAAATCCGGACGCAGCATGATGAGAAGCGTGAAAAATTCCAGGCGCCCCAAAAGCGTGATACAGCAGAGCACCGTTTTTACAAACGGGGAAAACGGCGCGTAAGTCTCCGTCGGGCCTGCGGCGCCGAAAGCCGGACCTACGGTAGAGACGGCGCTGACGCTCATGCCCAGCGCGTCGAACATCGGCACGCCGTCGAGCATGATCAGCGCCGAGGCGGATACAATGAAAAAAAGATAGACAAAGAAAAACAGCCCCACGCGAAGCAGCACCCCCGACGGCACGACCTCGCCGTTCATGCGGACACTGACGACCATGCGCGGGTGCATGCGCCGCCAGATATGTGCAGCCGACATACGCAGGAGCAACACCGCCCGCGTGACCTTCAGGCCCGCCGCCGTCGACCCTGCGCAGCCGCCGACCATCATCAAAAAGAGCAAAAGGCACTTAGCGAAGGTGGGCCATCGGTCGAAATCCGCCGACGCAAATCCTGTCGTTGAAACCGCGGCGGTCTGGAACGCCGCGTAACGCATGGACTCCAGCGGCCCGTATATGCCGTCCCGCCAAAGATTCAGCCAAAGAAGCACCGTACCCACCGCAAAAATCAAAAGATACGCCTTGAACTCCGTGTTTTCCGCCATCGCCTTCCAGCCGCGCACATAGACGCGATAATAGAGCGCAAAGCTGACGCCTGCCACCAGTATGCAAAACGTCACGGCCATCTCGACAGCCACGCTGTCGAAGTACGCGATGCTCTCGCTGTGCGTGGAGAATCCGCCAGTGCCGATTGTCGTCAGCGCATGATTGACAGCGTCGAAAGCGTGCATGCCGCAAACCGCGAAAATCGCCGCTGCCATTGCAGTCAGCACGATATAGATGACGACCAGCGCTTCCGTCATTTCCTTGAGTCTCGGACGCATCCTGTCTTCCGTCGGCCCCACGGACTCTGCTTCATACATATGGACAACATTCTGCCCCGCCTTTGGCAGCAGCGTGATGAAGAAAACGACAATACCGAGGCCGCCCAGCCATTGTGTAAGGCTCCGCCAGAGGAGGACGCTTTCTGGCAAAAGCTCCGGCGCAGGGATAACCGTTGCGCCGAACCCAGTGAACCCTGACACGCTTTCAAACAGTCCGTCAACAAACGAAAGGTGCTCGCCCAGCGTATAAGGCAGCATGCCGAGGAACGGCGTCAAAAGCCACGCCAGTCCCGTGATGGCAATGCCTTCCCGGACGGTCATGAGCCCTTCCTCCATATATCCGACCTTCCAGCCGGCGCCTCCGATCAGGATACAGCAAAAAATGGACAACCCGAAGGAAAACGTCGCCTCGTCATTGTAGGCCGCAGACGTAAAAAAAGGGATAAGCAAAGCGACGCCGCAAACCCAGGCAATTCGCCCAAGAAAATAAAAGACCACGCGCCACTCCAAGTCTATACCCCCTTTCTCTCATTTAGCCCTGCAGTAGTCAATAAAACCTCATCCGTCAGCTTACAGTTGCCGCCTCTTCCCAAAAGGGGAAGGCTTCTTTAATCCCAGCCCCGTTCTTTTCTCCAAAAGCCCGGTCGGAACAACGCGAGCATCGGGAAAATCTCCAGTCGCCCGATCAGCATCGAGACAGCGACTGTCAGTTTCGACATCAATGGCAGCGCGGCATAGTTGCACGTCGCCCCCCATTCGCCGAATCCCGGCCCCACGTTCCCCATCGTCGTTACTGCGAGGGCGATGGAATCGAAGGCCGACGAGCCGTCCCAAGCGAAAATCATCGACCACAGGCACACCAGCGCGCAATAGGTGAACAGGAAATAGCCCGCGCCCAAAAGCACCTCCCGGCTGACCGTTCGCCCGCCGAGATGAACCTCCTCCAGCGCAAAGGGAGACAGGGCGCGCCGTCCGCCCAACCCCACCAGCTTCGCCACAAGCAAAATCCGGATTACCTTGATGCCGCCCGCCGTAGAGCCAGAACAGCCGCCCACCGCCATCATGAACAGCAGGCACATTTTGGAAATCGGCGGCCATTGGTCGAAATCCGCCGACACGAATCCAGTCGTCGAGGCCACCGTAGACGATTGAAACAGCGCCGTCCGCACAGCCGCTCCCGTATCCATACCCGACCTCAATAGTTCCGACGCCATGACAAGCGTTGAGATAAGCACCATCGCAAGGAAAAACCGCAGCTCTACGTTTTTCAGCGCCGCTTTCACCCCATCCCGCAGCATCGCAAGATACATCCCGAAATCTGCGCCGCAGAGCAGCATAAAAAGAATCATGCACCACTCGATGGCAGGACTGCGGAAATAGGCCGCGCTTTCATCGTGGGTGGAAAATCCCCCAGTGGCAATGGTGGACATGGAGTGATTCACCGCGTCAAAGAACGTCATGCCCGCTCCCCAATATGCAACGGCAGCAGCTGCAGTCAGCATCAAATAAATGGCAAAAAGAGCCTGCGCAGTCGTCTTCATGCGCGGGCGCATCCGTCCCGGCACGGGAGTCCCGCTTTCCGTCTCAAAGATGCGCGCCGCACCTTCACCGAACTGCGGCAACAGAGCGATGAAAAAGACGACGATGCCGAGTCCGCCAATCCAATGCGTCATGGAGCGCCATAACAGAACACTGTCCGGGATCTTGGAAAGCGCGGTAATAACCGTCGCCCCCGCTCCGGTGAATCCAGAGACCGATTCCAGCACCCCGTCGACGACGTCAAGATAGCCTCCCGAAATATATGGCACGGAGCCAATCAGTGAGCACAGAATCCAGCCCAGACTGGTAATCGCAATGCCTTCCCGCAGCGACAGCCCGTCCGCCGGCCTTGTTCCCGCGCAGCCAAGTCCGGCGGAAAGGCCTGCGGAAATAGCGAACATCAAAAGGAACGGACGTACCGTCTCTCCCGCCGCCAGCGCGAAAAAGAGCGGAACGAAGGATACGATGGAAAATCCCGACAAAAGGCGCCCAAAGAAAAACGCCATTCGTCCCCAGCTCACGCTACCACCGCCCTTCCCAACGGCTGACAAGCGTCTGGATCACGAACAGGAACGAAAATACCTCCAGACGTCCAAGGAGCATCAGGGCGCAGCAAAACAGCCGCCCGCCTTCGCCCATCGCCGCGTAGACGCCCACATCGCCTGCGAGAAGCGCCGCAGGCCCCGCGCTGGTCAAGCAAGCCGCCGAAAGTCCCAGCGCCGATAGCGGTGCAATCCCTCCCAACGAAAGTGCCATCGCCGCGCCGAAAAACACAGCCGTATACAGCGCGAAAAAGCTCAAAAGCTGTCCGACCATCGAGAGCGGCACCACCCGGCCCAAAGCTGAAACGCGCAGCACCATACGTGAGTGCAGCGTCCGCCGCAGTTCCTCTATGGACGCGTTCACCAGGACCGAAAGCCGAAGGATCTTTAATCCCCCCGCCGATGACGCAATGCATCCCCCGATGAAAATCAACAGGATCAGCACAAAGCGATCGAAATCCGGCCAACCGACAAGCTGTACAGGATCCATTCCCGTTGTGCTCAAAAAAGCCGCCGCAGCAAAAAATCCCTTCCGCAGGCTTTCGGATCCGCCGTAAGTTCCGCTGATCCAAAGATGCAGCGAAATGAGAAGCCCTGCCACAACCGCGAAGCGCAGCATAGCCCACATCTCTTTCGCGCCCGCATTGTCGGCGGCCAATTCCCGGCGCCGCGCCACCTCCGCGTAAAAAAAGAAATTCCCGGCGGAAAACAACATCACCGCCATCAACGCGAGAAAAAACAACGGGCTTCCCACACCCGTCTTCGGGGTGTAGCAGCCTCCTGTCGCCAGCGTCACCATCGAAAGATTCACCGCGTCAAATACGGACAGCCCCAACGCCGTGAACACTGCCGCTGCAACAGCCGTCGCGCCAATATATACGCCCATCACACGCCGGGAGATTCGCCGCATCGACGCCAAGAGCTGGCTCGCCCGCTGTCCCCGGGGCATCACCAGCGACATGCCGAACCATTCCGACACCTGGGGCACCACCGTCAAAAGCAGCAGGATAATGCATCCACCACCGAGCCATTGCGTCAGGCTCCGCCAAAAAAGGAGCGCTCGCGGCGCGTCCGCCGCGAGCAGCGTCAGTCCCGTCGTCGTGACGCCGGATACGCCTTCCGCCCATGCGTCCGCAAATGAAAGTGTCCCCGTGAGGAGATACGGCAAAGCCGCCGTCACCGTCATGAGAATCCACGTCCCCACAAGAAAACAGGCGCCTTCCCGCACCAAAAGGCGCTCCGGGTGCTCACGCCCCGCCCACGCCGCATAACCGCCCAACGTCAGCAGCACCGCCGCGGAAAGGACGAACGCCCAGTACAGGCCGTCTCCGTCTGCGACGGAAAACGGCACGGGCAAAAGGAGCGACGCCCCGGCCGCCATCGCAGTCCAGCCCAAAAGATACAAAAGAAGCCGCGTTCTCAAAAACACTCCACCCTTCCATCAGTATGGAGGGAGGAGAGTGGAGTGTGGAGTGAATACAGAATATAATACCGTAATCACTCCACGCTCCTAACTCCACACTCCTAACTTTTTTCAGTCATTTCCCTTAAAGAATTTCATCACATTCTTCGCGTGCTGGGTACGTATAAACAGGATCGCCCGATCCCCCGCCTCCAGCACCGAATCGCCGTTGGGGATGATTGCTTCGTTTCCGCGTACATAGGCGCAAACCAGACACTCCTTCGGCAGATTCACAGCCTTTAATGGCCGGCCAACCACCGCCGAATCAGGGGCTACAATGAACTCCACCGCCTCCGCCTTCGCGCCCTCGAGAAGCGACACCGCAACCACGCCGCCGCGCCGCACGAAAGCCAGGACCTCGCTTGCGGACAAGAGCCGCTCCGACAGCGCAACGTCGACGCCGACCTTCTCCATCAGGTCCACATATTCGCTGCGCGCCACGCGCACCACCGTCTCCCGCGCGCCGAGGTGCTTCGCGAGGAGCGCCAGCATCAGGTTCAGCTTGTCGTCCTCGGTCAGGCAGATCACAGCGTCCGCTTCACCGACGCCCTCCTCGGTCAACAGGTCGATGTCGGTGCCGTCGCCGAACAGCACCATGACCCCATTCAGCAGCTCCGACGCCGCACGGCACCGCTCCCTGTCTTTCTCGATCAGCTTCACGCGCACCCCGCGCTCCGCCAGCCGCGCCGCCAGTACGCGCCCCGTGCGCCCCGCGCCGATAATCACAGCCCGGGAAAGCTGACGCGCGTCGCGCTTCGTCAAATCCTCGCTGAATTTCTCGATATTCTCCGTCTTGCCGATGAAATACGCGTTGTCCATCGGCAGCAGCTTGTCGTCGCCGTGGGGGATGATCATCTGATGGTTGCGGAAAATCATGCCCGCCAGCACCGAGTCCGGCAGCGTCAAATCCTTCAGCGCGATATTCGCGTATGGCGAGTCCGTCTTCACCTTTGTCTCGAACAGCCGCACCTTCCCCTCGGCGAAATCCTCCACGTTCAGCGCCGACGGCGTCATCAGGATCCGGAAAATTTCCATCGCCGTAATGTACTCGGGGTTCAGCAGCAGGTCGATGTCGAAATGCTCCTTCACATACTCCTTCGCGCCGGTCAAGAACTCCGTGTCGCGGATGCGCGCCGCCGTGTGCCGGATGCCGTGCTTCTTCGCGAGAATGCACGCCATCATATTCACTTCGTCCTGCGCCGTCACCGCAATCAAAATGTCCGAGCCGCGCACATCGGGATCGTTCATCGTAATCGGACTCGCGCCGTTCGCCGCGATTGTCAGCACGTCCAGCGTGTTCTTCGCCGCCTCCAGACGCGCCTCGTCCCGGTCGATCACCACCACGTCGTTCTGCTCCCCCGACAAAAGCTCGGCAATACTGTACCCGAGCTTCCCCGCGCCGACGATAACAATCCGCATACAAAAACCTCCAAAATGTACCGAACAAAATTTTCGCATAAAACTATCGATATTATAACCCAACTTATACTATAATAGAAGAAAATTTCGCAAAAAAGAAAGCACGGCAGAGGGAAGAACTGCTTTTCCCATTGCCGCGCAAAAAGGAGCGTTCAATTCACAAATGAACAAAAAAAATATCCTGCTGGCTCTGCTGGCCGTCTCTCTCGTCGCCACCGGTGTCTCCATCCGCACCTTCAGCTTCACGGAAATCCATTTGGGCGACCTCGCCGTCCTGACCATCCTCTCCGCCCTCGACTGCCTGCTCTGGTTCCTGTGGAAGCGCGCGGGCGGTGAATGATCCCTCATCCGGCGCCCTTCACGCGCCACTCGGCAGTCCACCGGACTGCCCCCCACTATAGATAATTATGTAGCACAAAGGCCGCCCCTTTCGGGACGGCCTTTGCCAGTGGCGCCGAATATGGTGCCTAATGTGTCTAGTTCCGAGCAACCTTCGCTTACTGGAGCAGCGAGAGAACGGAGCTGGAGTTCTGGTTCGCCTGCGCGAGCATGGACTGAGCGGCCTGCAGAAGAACGTTGTTCTTCGTGTATTCCGTCATTTCCTTCGCCATGTCTGCGTCGCGGAGCGTGCTCTCCGAAGCCTGGACGTTCTCCGAAGCCGTGGTCAGGTTCGTGGAGGTGTACTCGAGACGGCTCTCGATTGCGCCGATCGTCGTCTGCTGATCGAGCGCTTTCTTGATCGCGTTGTCCAGCACGTTGATCGCGGCGTTCGCGTTCTTCTGCGTGCCGATGTTCAGCGTGTCGCCATTCGCACCCTTCAGGCCGAGCGCCTGGGCGCGCATGTCAGTCAGGCCAATCTTGATTGCCTGGTTCGCTTTCGTGCCCGTTTGCAGGACGATGGAGTTATC
>CAMHCS010000067.1 GCA_946183785.1 uncultured Selenomonadales bacterium
GGTGCGCCCCCGACCGACGTCTCCGTCAGTCAGCTTGTTTATATTACCTCGCGGATGTCTCTTTGTCAAGGACTAATTCAAAAAATATTTCGAGCAAAAAATTCAATTCGCGCGTAATATAATATGGTTAGCTTTTGCCGTTTTGAAGTATAATAAAAATGGTCCGCGTCACAATTCCGCCATATTTTTCGGATATCATGTCACAAACAAGGGAGGCGATACAATGATCCCAATGCTGATTGCCGACGACAACGCGGCAATCGTCGACATTTTAAAAACCTTCGCGGCGCCCGCCGGGTTCGCTGTGACGGCGGCGCATGACGGTGAAGAGGCGCTCCGCCTTTTCCACACGAAACATTATGAAGTAGTGCTGCTCGATGTGATGATGCCGAAAATGGACGGATTTTCCGTATGCCGGGCGATTCGCGCCGAGTCCGACGTGCCGATCCTGATGATTACGGCACGAGGCGAGGACTACGATCGAATCATGGGCCTCGATATCGGCGCCGACGATTATATTGTGAAGCCGTTTTCCGGCGCGGAGGTCATGGCGCGCGTCCGCGCGGTACTTCGCCGTCTGGAGCGGTCGGCGGAGGCCGCGCATCGAGCAATCCAATGCGGGAGTCTGGCCCTGTACCCCGACGAATCTCGCGTTCTCGTTAGTGGCGAGACCGTAGCGCTGACACGCAAAGAGTTCGACCTCTTGTGCCTTCTCGCCGAAAACAAAGGGCGCGCTTTTTCCCGCGAGCACCTCCTGGATCGTCTTTGGGGCTGGGACTACGAAGGCGATACGCGGACGGTGGATACGCACATCAAGCGACTCCGCGCAAAGCTCGCCAAAATTCCCCATGAGGACTGGGACGTCAAAACAGTCTGGGGCGTCGGCTATACGCTGGAGGTAACGTCATGAAGTACCGCCTGACCCGCCGCCTTGCGCTTTATTTTTCCCTGACGCTATTGGTTTTTGCTCTTGTCATCGGCTGCGTATTCAGCTTCCTGTTCCGTCGATACACATTGGAACTCAATACGAACGATCTCGTGACGCACGCGGAAGCGGTCGCCGCTTCCCTGTCCGGAAAAGGCCCGGGCAACCAAGCGGGAGGCAACGCTTCAGCCGTCTCCATTCCGCGCGGCAGACACGAAGGCCGCCACGGCATGACGATGCGCCGCGCAGGCGGGGAAGCCTCATCTTCACAGACGCCGAATGAAGTGAAGGCACATACTTCCATGGGACCGCACACCTATTGCCGCCGTCGGGTCGCCGACGCTTTTTCACCCGCTTCCGTCGAAGGAGGGAATGGGGAGGGGCTCGGCACGCTGCTTCGCCAGCTGAACGCTTTCACCGGAAGTGACGTATGGCTCGTCGATCGCGCCGAGCGCACGATTACCCTGAGCGGCTCGGAAACAGGAACGGATTACACAGAGCTTCCGCCGACTGCCGAAGCGCTGCTGGAAAAAATTTTCACCGGAGAAAGCGCTACCGGAGAAAGCTTCAACGCGATGCTCGACGTCCCTTCTGTGACGGCAGGCGCCCCCGTCCGCGACGATAACGGCAGCGTGACAGGCGCAATCCTGATGCATCGCAGTCTGTCGGATATCCGCGCCGGGGAGGCGGCGGGCTTTCATATACTCGCCGTATCCCTTGCGCTGGCTTTCGTTCTGGCCGCCGCCCTGGCCATTTTGCTGGCGCGCCGTTTCATTCGTCCGCTGGCCGCTATGGAACAAACGGCGGCGGCTCTCGCCGACGGCGCCTATGACTCGCGAAGCGGCATCCGGCAGGACGACGAGATCGGCTCCCTCGCCCAAAGCCTCGACACCCTCGCCGAACGTCTGGAAGAAGCCGCCAGGCAAAGCGCAAAACTCGACGCCATGCGACGCGATTTCTTTGCCGGCATTTCCCACGAGCTCCGGACGCCGCTGACCGTATTGCGCGGCTCCCTCGACGCTCTGTCGGCGGGACTTGTCTCAGACGAGGAAAAGAGACGCGAATATCTCTCGCAGATGCAGGCCAACGTCCTGCATCTGAATCGGCTGGTCAACGATATTTTCGACCTTGCGCGGCTGGAAAATCCAGATTTTGCCATCGAAAAAAAAGACGTCGACCTTTTCGATGCGCTTCGCGACGCTGTGCGCACGGCCCGCCGCCTCGCCGTGCCAAAATCGGTCGAGCTTCGGCTCGGGAACGCGCCGCCGCTGCCGATGCGCGGCGACTATGGGCGGCTGCGCCAAATGTTCCTCGCCGTCCTTGACAATGCCGTGAAGTTCTCACCAGAAGGCGCGCCTGTCGAGATCGCCGTTGAGCTCTCCGGTGAGCGGTGGCGCGTGACGATAAAGGATAACGGTCCCGGCATCGCCGCCGACCTATTGCCGCACATTTTCGACCGTTTCCGCACCAACCGTGAAGGCGGCACCGGTCTCGGGCTCGCCATCGCTCAGGAAATCGCCCGCCGCCACGACGTAATATTAGAAGCGGACAGTGTCGCGGGCAGAGGCGCAAACTTCATCTTCCGCGGTTATACAATGCCCCAAAAAACAAAAGCAGGAGGAATTGACCATGAATCTGGAGCCACACCCGATTCCCTATGAGCGCTGCAATAAACAGGGAAAGATTTTCGCCATTGCCAATCGTCTCGGTTATGATCTGGAAGGATACGTTGAACGCTATATGACGTCGGATCTGGCCACCAGCGGCAGGGACGACGACTACGCCTACTACCAGATCGCTTCCCCCTCCTATTCCCTCGATCTCATCGACGATGAGGAACTGTTGTCGGAGGAGGCGCCGAACGGAAAATATTCCAACGGCGAGGCGTATTGGATCGGATTTTTCTATAAATATTTGAGCCTCGCGCTTGCGGCGCGCGGAGACGCCGTCATAAAAATAATCCCCTTCGGCAGGATGCACGAACTCTATAATGAACTGCATGCATTGCCGAAGGAGACCGCCGGCACGAAATTACTGGAAACGTTCACTTCATAAGATATCGATTTGCTCGCCGTTCAGCGCCTTATTCATGCTGCGGACGGCGCAGAATTTCCCGCACATGCTGCAAGTGTCGCTGTGATCGTTCTCCGGCAGGCGGCTGTCGCGAATCGCTTTCGCCGTCTCCGGGTCGAGGGCGCAGGAAAACTGCGCGTCCCAATCCAACCTGCGACGCGCCTCCGCCATGCGGTCGTCAATCTCACGCGCGCCGGGAATCCCTTTTGCAATATCAGCGGCATGCGCGGCTATTTTCGCAGCGACGATTCCCTGCCGGACGTCGTCCACGTCCGGCAGAGCCAAATGCTCCGCCGGCGTCACATAACAGAGGAAAGAGGCGCCGTGCATCGCGGCAACCGCGCCGCCGATGGCCGACGTAATATGGTCGTAACCCGGCGCGATATCTGTCACCAGGGGGCCGAGCACATAAAAGGGTGCGCCCATGCAAAGGTTTTTTTGCAGTTCCATATTGGCCGCGATCTGGTTCAGCGGCACATGACCGGGCCCCTCGATGAGCACCTGCACGTTGTGCGCCCACGCCCGTTTCGTCAATTCTCCGAGCCGAATGAGCTCGTCAATCTGGCAGGCGTCCGTGGCGTCCGCAAGGCAGCCGGGGCGACAGGCGTCGCCGAGGGAAACCGTCACGTCGTATTCCTCGCAGATATCGAGAATCTCATCGAAATGCTCGTAAAAGGGGTTCTCCTCCCCCGTCATGCTCATCCAGGCAAATACAAGACTGCCGCCCCGGCTCACGATATTCATTTTCCGTCCGTGTTCCCTGAGTTTCCGGAGCGTTTCCCGCGTAATCCCGCAGTGAAGTGTCACGAAATCCACACCGTCTTCCGCGTGAAGCCGCACGACGTCAATGAAATCCTGCGCCGTGAGCTCCGCCAAGTCTTTTTGGCAATGAATGACGCTGTCATACACGGGAACGGTCCCAATCATGGCGGGGCACGCCTTCACCAGCTTCCGGCGAAACGGGCGTGTATCTCCGTGGCTCGATAAATCCATGATTGCCTCTGCGCCCAATTTGACCGCGCGCATGACCTTTTCCATTTCCATCTCATAATCCGCGCAGTCCCTTGAAACCCCCAGATTCACGTTAATCTTCGTCCGCAGCATGCTGCCGACCCCCTCGGGGGCGAGACTCTCGTGATTCCGATTCGCGCAAATCACTGCTTTACCCTCTGCCATAAGTCGCCTCAACGCGTCAGACTCCATGCGCTCCTTTTTCGCCACGATCTCCATTTCCCGCGTCAGGATTCCCTTTCGTGCCGCATCCATCTGCGTTGTGTACTTTCTATCCATATCTATTCCCCCTGTCAAGCAAAAAACGACTGCCGGAACGTCCACGTAAGCCGCCCCTGCAGTCGTTTTCGTTCCCTACGTTGGCATTATCCAAATCAGGTCTTCGGTCGAAACGCACAGTTTCCTCTCAGCCCGTCTGCGAGCTCCCGCAATATGCTATTTTTATCATCCATATTTTACTTCTTCCCTCACAAAGCCGCAAGAGCCAATTTCTCTTTTTTCTTGCCGCTCCCCATCGCACATGCTATGATAAAATGCATGGAGGGATACTGCTATGAGACTTTTTATCGCCATTCGCTTCGACGAAAAAATAATAAACGCCTTGACCGATCTGCAAGAATGTCTAAAGGACTGCGGCTTACGGGGAAAATGCTCGCCGCCCGAAAAACTGCATCTGACACTCGCCTTCATCGGAGAATACGGAAGTCCGGACGCCGTCATGGACGCGTTGACTTCTGTGCCGTTTTCCTCATTTCCTCTGCGTCTCGATGGACTGGGAAATTTCGGCGATCTGTATTGGGCGGGCATCGCAGACAATCCGCAACTCTTCGGATATGTCAAGCGGCTGCGCCGCGCACTGGCGGATCACGAAATCCCCTTTGACCGAAAGCGCTTCTCGCCGCATATCACGTTAATCCGCAAAGCGACCTTTTACGGAGAAACGCCGTTGCCTGACGTTCAGCCGCCGACAGTCGAGACGCAAGTCCGAAGCGTCTCCCTGATGCGCTCGGACCGCGGCAAACACGGCATGATCTACACGGAGCTCGGCCAGGTCGGTGAAGGAATCTGAGACTTTAATTGCGCAAAGCCCCTGCCTACGATTTCCATTGCAAGCAGGGGCTTTTCATGTGCTTTTTATTTCGCCGCATTATCCTCCAAAAGCAGCTTCGCCCGTAAAATGCGGCGGACGGATTCGTCCACGCGCTTTTCTGAAAGGCGGCCGCTTTGCAGGGCCTTCAGAAGCCCGTTATAGACAGCTTGCTGATGCTCGTATTCGTGGCAGACGAGGACGAGGTCTGCTCCAGCCTCAATGGCGCGAACGCCCAACTCCTCAAAGGGAAATATCTTCGCCGCACCCATTTCGAAATCGTCTGTAACAATAACACCCTGCCAGCCAAGCTCTTCCCGCAGGAGCGAAGTCATAACGACGGGCGAAAGACTGGCGGGCCGATCGTTGTCGACAGCCGTGTACGTGATATGAGAGGTCATGATAAAGAACCGCTCCGGCTTGCCCGTATCCATCATGGCGCGAAACGGCACAATATCTTCCGCTTCCAGCGTCTCCCTGTCGGCCTGTACAATCACGGTGTCCAGATGGGTGTCCGCTTCGCCTTTGCCGAGCCCCGGAAAATGTTTGAGCGTGCAGAGCATATTCTCTTCCGCATAGCCGTCAACGGCCTCGCACACGAAAGCGGCGACCGTCTCCGCGTCGTCAGAATAACATCGGCTGTCGCCCCCCACGTCGGCCACGGGTGCAAAGTTCAAGTTGAAGCCGAAAGCGCGGAGCTGCCTTGCGGTTTCTTTTGCCCATTTCCTTGCGAGTACCGGATCGCCGCTTTCGCCAAGCTCCGACTGCGCCGGAGGCGGAGGCAAAATATCCGCCATACGGACGACCATACCGCCTTCCTCATCGATGGCAATCAAAAGTGGAGGCTCGCCGTGCCGCGCCTCCTGTAAGGCCTTCGTGAATCGGCGCACGCCGTCCGCTGTTTCGAGATTACGGTCAAAAAGGATGACGCCGCCAACGGCATACTCGGAAAGCATAAAACGGCTGTCAGCGTCCATCTCCGTACCGTGAACGCCAATCATCAAAAGCTGGCCTATTTTTTCGGCGGGGGTCATACGCGCAAGGATTGCGTCCGTCCGCTCTTCCTGCGTCAGCTTACACGCCGCGCCTCCTTTTTCCGCCTGTGTCAGCGCGCCTCCGCAACCCGTCAAAACAAGCAGCGCAGCAAATAACACGCAAAAGCACAAAGAAGACTTCCGTTTCATTTGGATTCCTCCAAGAAAAAAGGGACTGCACTCCACAGTCCCTTTTGGTTTGTTTGGGTTCATTAAGGAAACAACGAATAAGTCAATTCGAGACCATGCCGATGGATTTTTTCGTCAGGCAAGGAAGATGCCGTGAAGTCGTAGTACAGCTACGTCGAACGGCATCTGACGCAGCATGGCGGAAAAAGACTCGGCATGGGCCGAAGGGACTTGTTCGGTGTTTCATTAAAGTTACATTTGACGATAGACGCCGATGACCTTGCCAAGAACGACCACATTCTTTTCGTAGAACGGCTGCATCGTATCGTTTTCCGGCTGAAGCTTGACGCGGTCCTTCTCAAAGAAGATGCGCTTAACCGTGGCTTCCTCGTTCTCGACGAGGGCGACGACAATCTCGCCGTTTTTCGCCGTGTCCTGCTCCTTGACGAAGATGTAGTCGCCGTCATAAATGCCGACGTTAATCATGCTCTCGCCCTGTACGCGCAGCATAAAAGTGTCGTCCTGTGTGCCAATCAGCGAAGACGGCACGTTAAAAACTTCCTCAACATTTTCCTCCGCAGTGATTGGCACGCCCGCAGCCACGTTTCCTACCAGCGGCACGCGCAGCATGTGCTCCCACGGCTTCTCGCCCACCAGCTCGATGGCGCGGGGCTTCGTCGGGTCGCGATGGATTTTGCCTTCGGCCTCCAACATGTGCAGATAAGAATGAACCGTTGAGCTGGAGCTAAGCCCCACTTCCTCGCCGATCTCGCGTACGGATGGTGGATAGCCCTTCTTCATCAGGAAATCTTTGATGTACTTATAGATTTCCGCACAACGCTCCGGGGCGGTTTTATTCTTTCTTGACATGCAATCTTCTCCTTCCGAACGTATGATTTATTCAAATATAGCACAAGGGTACGCCTTTGTAAAGGTTTTTTTGAAGATTTCCAATGGTTTTTGGGATTCTTTTGTATAAAACAACGTCGCCGCATCCAGAAAACCATCAAAGCAACGCCAAAAAACCGCCGCTCGTCATGCCGCTGAAATCCTCGGCGGCGCAGCGGCGCAGGAATTCGTCCGAAGCGCGGCTGTGATCGAGACGTTCCATGATCCGGTCGAGCATATCCAAAATCCTGTCTTCGTCCAGCGTAATATTTTTCGCGGCGGCGGCAAGCAGCAGGGAAAATTCCGCAATGCGAAAGCGGAGCGCGAACAGCTTGAAATTCGTTGAGAAGCCTCCGCCGCAGGCAAATGGATAAAGACGAAGAAAAAATTCGTTGACCGCGAGGTTTTCAAGAATATGGCCGTTCCGTCCATGCAAATCAGCCTCGACATCCGCTTCGACAGTCGAAACGCAGGCGGCGAGCGCTTCGATACGTTCGGGCGGATAATGCGCCTCGTAAATTGTGTCGAGCAGCGAAGCCACATATCGAAGCCGGCGCATGGGCTCGGCGCGAACAACCGGCTCCGCGTCCTCCTCCACGTCAGCAACGCAGCAATCGAGCGTTGCCGTGTCCGGCGACGTCCTGCCGCAACGTGATTCCAGCGCTTCAAAAAAACGTCCCAGGCGCCAAAATCGCTCTCGAAGAGGGTATGCGCGCTCCTGCAAAAATGAAATCGAGTGAATCTGAATCGATCGAATGGCATTTTCCCACGCCAACGCCTCCATCGGAGGGTGAATCGAGGCAGAAACCCGCCTCACGAAAACCGTCCGTTCCTCAAAGCGCATCGGCATTTCGGAAATAAGGGCAATGCGTGCCGCCACAGGACAGGACATCGCGAGAGAACGTTCAACGAAACCCGTGAATCTATAAGAAACGCGCGGATATGAATAGCAAATATCCGGCAGGTATTCCTCTCCGTATTTTTTTTGCAGCAAACACAGGCCGTCCGCATCAAGGAACGAGCAGTTCCCATTTTCCCCATGCCGCGTCGCCCAGCCCGTATCCTGTTGTTCTAAGTGAGCGAAGATCTCCTCGCGTTCCGAAATCGTTTCCAATCGTTCGCGAGACGCCGCGTCTACCGGAATACGCCATCCGCCGCAGCATCGGCTGCCGCAGGCCGCGCCGTCACAAAAAAAATCCCAAATGTACGCGGGCGCAAAGACCCGCTCGCACGATTGCTCCGCCATACCGTCCCCTCCCCTGTCCATCTTATTCCGAAGTCGAACTGCGGTCAAGGAGCGCGAAAATAAAAAATCTGCTATAATGTGGAAGTGAAATTTCTTATTTGAAAATGAGGAGGCTCCCTGTATGTCTCTGTTGGAAGATACAATCGCGAAAATCCAGCCGCCGGACGAAGCGGCGGGCAAGGCCGTCCGGGCGCGGCTTGAATCCACGCTTGGAGGCGGCGGGCCGTTGGGAGCTCTGGGGGAACTTTTGGAAAAATACGCCGCCATCACGGGAAGCGATGCGCCGTCAACGCTGAAGAAATGTACGATCATTTGCTGCGCCGACCACGGCGTAGCGGAAATGAACGTCAGCGCCTATCCGGTCTCTACGACGGTGCAGATGACGGCCAATTACCTGATTTCGCGCGGCACGACTGCCAATGCCCTGTCGAATTTTTCCGGCGCGGAACTGCTCGTCGCCGATCTCGGCATCGCGTCGGACACGAAATGGATCCCTGGCCTGATCCAGAGAAAAATCGCCTTCGGCACAAAAAACTGCGCGAAGGGGGCGGCTATGACCCGCGAGGAAGCCATCCGCTCTCTGGAAATTGGCATCGAACTGGTGGAGGAATGCGCGAAAACCGGCTGCCGTTGCTTCCTGCCCGGCGAAATGGGAATCGCCAACACCACCTCGTCTGCTTGCGTCGTCGCAGCGGCCTGCGGACTTACGCCGGAGCAGGCCACCGGACGCGGCACGAATATTTCCGACGAGCGGTTGAAAATCAAAATCGAGGTTGTACGGCAGGCTTTGGAAATCAACCGCCCCGACCCGGCAGACGGAATCGACCTTCTCTCGAAAGTCGGCGGCTTTGAAATTGGCTGCATCGCGGGCATTATCCTCGGCGCAGCCGCCCATCGCGGCTTCGTGGTGCTGGACGGCTTCAACACCGGCGCGGCGGCGCTGATTGCCCAAGCGATCTGCCCGCTGGTTCCCCATTACCTGATGGGCTCCCATTTGGCTGCAGAGCCGGCCCATCGAGCTATGCTTGAAAAGCTTGGCCTGCGCCCATATATGGACATGAACTTCCGTCTCGGCGAAGCTACCGGCTCCTCCATCGCGGTAAACCTCCTCGACGCGGCGATGCTCGCTTCCGGTTATCTCGATCTTGACGCGGAGGACGACTTTTTCGACCGTCAGACAATGCCCGCAAAAGCCGTGCCGCTGACAAACAAGACCTTCGACTTTTATCTCGATACTTTCCCCAGCCCGTCGCGCTCCTCCATGGAAGCCTGCCGTCTCCGTGTCGACAATCTTTCAAAGCCGATTTACTGCCTCGGCTATCTGGAAGAGATTGCCGTGGAACTGGCCGGCATTCTTGACGAGGAACGTCCCGGCATCGATCTTTCACGCACATTGCTCGTTTTTGAGCACGGCAAAATGTCGGACGCCCAGCATCAGCTCACAGCAGCCTTCGCAACGCATGCGGAAGCCGAGGTCAAGGTCGCGCGCCTCCGCCCCGACCGTCCGCTGACCGACGCCTTTGATTTCGGCCGAGAAACAGCGGAGGACATCACCTTCTCATCGTCGCTGATCGCACTGGCGCTGACCGAGTCAGGTAAAAACGACGCTTTCGGCACGAAAGCGAAAGCCTTTCACGAAGCACTTCTGAATGAGGACGGCTCTCTCCGTTTCGAACCGCAGGATTTTCTTTCCCACGTTCCGAAGCCGTTGCAGGCGGACGCCGCCGCGCTGCTCGGCGCAATGATCGCCGGTGCGCACAACCACGCGCTGATTATCCTCGACGACGAGGCGACGGAAATCATTGCGCGATATGCCGAAGCGCTCTGCCCGGCGCTCGTCCCTTACGTCCTGCACGTCCAGCCCGCACTTTTGCAGCTTGACGTCAAAGTCCCCGGCGGCGCCGTCGCCTGCCTCGGCCTGAAGCTCGTTGACGCCGCGCTCCATATGCTGAACGACATGAAGACCTTTGCCGAAGCAAAAGTCCCGGTGGCAAACGACGGGCCGGGAGCGGGCCGGCAGGTG
>CAMHCS010000068.1 GCA_946183785.1 uncultured Selenomonadales bacterium
ACCGGGCAGACTCCGGACTTTCACCGGCTAGAAACGTGCGCCGCCAGGCGCACCAACAAAAAAGCAGGTTCCGGTTGAGCCTGCTTTTATTGTTATGGCGCTCTCATTTCTTCTTCATGTTATTCAGATACTATGGACAGTGACTAAAAAAGTGTTCATTTGTCACCGCCATTTTGAGGGGCTTGTCCGAGTAGTAACACACGCCCCGTTTTACTACGTTTTTACTACGAATGACTGCCTCAATATGCCGCGATTTGCCCCCATTTTCCCATTTTGTAATATTCAGACGAAGATTTGTTCTTTTTTCAAAACGTGCATAATGCGGCATACGACGGCGTATTGCGGCATTTCGGGAAGGAGAAATCCAATGACGAAGATACTTTTTGTTTGCCACGGCAGCAGCTCGGATGTGCGGGCATATCAAGGCATATCTGGGCAAAGCGCGGCAAATGGCGGGCATTTGAGAAACGGATTACGACCATTTTGCTACGATTGGAACAGGAATAAAAAAGCCTCTTGAAGAGATTTAGTTCTCGCAAGAGGCTATGTTCATGTTTGTTATGTTACCATTGTGTTGCGTATATCTTCTACGCGGACGCAGGGAGTATAAATACATTTTGTTTGCATTAGCAGGAATCGGGGGCTTGCCAAGACCTTTTCGATGTCCGCTATTACGGTGGTTTGGCAAGAAACGAGGAGGTAATCACATTGACGTTATCAGGTATTTTGCTTCTCGGCGGCTTCGTTCTCCTTGCCGCCCTCATGGTGGCGAGAATTTTGCCGACGCTTTTGGCGCTGCCCATTATGGCGGGGTGGATTGCCTTTATCTCAGGCGTGCCCTTCTTTGACTGGCTCAGCGAAATCATGGTGAAGGGAGCCTTTCGCCTGAGCGCTCCCATTGTGCTGGTTGTCTTTGGCTCCATGTTTGCCCGGGTAATCCAGAAGACCGGTATTTCAGACACAATCATCAAAAAGGCGGCGGAACTTTCCGGAGATCAGCCCATTGCCATAGCCAGTCTGATGACGGCGGCAACTGCTTTCATCTTCCTTGGCATGAGCGGTCTCGGTGCCATTATCATGATCGGGTCCATCGCCATTCCCATTATGACCGGCGCGGGAATTGCCGCCATGGATGCAGTTATCCTGATCCTTTTGGGTATGCTTACGGGGAGTGCGCTGAATTTTGCGGGAGCCGCTACCGGCATTGGCATCTTTGGGGCGGAGGCCGTGCTTCGCTATTTGGTGCCGGGAGCCATTGTGTCTGTTATCACAACCTGCGCTTACATCTTGATCAACATTCCCCGAGGCAACAACGCCGGAACATCGGCTTTTGCTTTAGCGAAAAATTTTATCCTCGCCGTTTTGTCCGTGCCCGGAAGCCTGTTCAGCGTTTTGGGGACCCTTTTCTCGCAGAAGAAATCCACGCTTATAAAAAAGAAGGAGGCGCTGCCCGGAGCCGCTCTTATAACGCCGATACTGCCTTTGGCAGTGATCGGCGTCTTGAACTACACCGTGGGGCTGGGAAGTGCGGCGGATGGCAAGGTAGATCCCATTGCCGCTGCTGTCCTTGGCTTCGTATTGGCGTCTTTTTATGCCGCTTTGCTGGTGCGCCCCTCTCAGGCCATTAACCTTTTTACCGGTTCCATCGTTGACGGTATCAAGGATGTGGCAGGCGTTATTTTCCTGTTCATGGGGATCGGCATGCTGGTGACTGCCACCATGCAGAAAGCGGCGACCGATATTCTAGATCCCCTCTTTGTGGCGGTGATGCCGGACTCCTTCTATGGCGTGCTCCTGCTGTTCACTCTTCTGGCGCCGGCAGCCCTTTATCGCGGTCCCTTCAATATGTACGGCATGGGCACGGGGATTGCCGCTATCCTGACCAGCCTTCATTTCCTTCCCACCACGGCTCTTTACGGAATGTTTTCGGGGGTTGGGTATCTACAGGCCATAGCCGATCCTACCAATTCACACAATACATGGCTGGCGGGATTTGCGGGCGTGGATGCCACAAACGTGATGAAACGCATCCTGCCCTATGCATGGGGGGCCTGTGTGCTGATGATGATTTTTGTGGCGGTACTGCAGTAATCGGAGAGGAGGCGAAACTATGCGCCAAGTGCGGATCGGCATTGATGTGGGAGGCACCTTTACCGATGCTGTTGCCATTGACAATGGGACCTATGAGATTATAGCGAAGGAAAAAATCCCCACCACCCACGATTCAAAAGAGGGTGTGGCCGAGGGGATTGTCCGTGTTTTGCAGGACATCATGGAGCATAACGGCATCAAGCCGGAGGAAGTGGTGTTTATTGCCCATGGCACAACGCAGGCAACGAACGCGCTCTTGGAAGGTGATGTGGCTGCCACGGGAATTTTGGGCATGGGCAGCGGCATAGAGGCCGGACGGGCAGAAAAGGTCAGCAATATCGGCAATATTCCCCTGGCTTTGGGCAAGGAGCTGAAAACCGTCTTCACCTTTCTGGAAACAGCGGATGCAAAAGCCGACGCCAAGGAAGTGGAAGCAAAGATAAAGGAACTGCAAGCCGGGGGAGCCGAGGTTATTGTAGCTACCGAGGCATACGGCGTGGACGATCCGGAAAACGAAGCCTTCGTTGTGAATATGGCCAGGGAAATGGGACTGTACGCCACAGGCGGGCACGAAGTCTCCAAACTGTACGGGCTGAAAGTGCGCACCCGCACGGCGGTGGTAAACGGCAGTCTGATTCCCCGCATGATGGAAACGGCAAACATGACGGAAGCCTGCGTCAAGCGGGCGGGAATCACAAATCCTTTGATGATTATGCGCTGCGACGGCGGCGTCATGACCGTGGACGAGGTGCGCCGCCGTCCGATATTGACCATGCTTTCAGGGCTTGCCGCCGGCGTCGCGGGCGTGTTGATGTATGAAAGGCTTTCCGACGGCATCTTCCTGGAAGCAGGAGGCACTTCCACGGATATTTCCGTGGTCAAGGACGGCAGGGTTATGGTGCGCTATGGCGAAATCGGCGGGCATAAAACCTATTTGTCTTCCCTCGATGTCAGAACTCTTGGCGTGGCGGGGGGCAGCATGATTCGCGTTGAAAACGGGAAAATAACGGATGTGGGTCCTCGAAGCGCCCATATTGCCGGCCTTCCCTACGAAATTTTCTCGGAGAAGCTGGAAAATCCCCGACTGGAACTCATCGCCCCCTTAAAGGACGATGAACCGGCTTTTGCCGTGGTAGGGGGAAGCGACGGCAGGAAGGTTTCTTTGACTCTTGCCGGGGCGGCGAATCTTCTAAGGAGCGTCCCTGAAGGCGACTACGCTTACAGCAAGGAAACGGAAAATGCCCGCGTTGCATGGCAAGCATTAGGTGACGCAATAGGAGCAAGCGCGGAAGAGGCGGCAAAACAGGCAATGGATATAGGCTCGGAAAAAATTTGGGAAATTGTCAGCCGTTTAATCACCGAATACAAACTCTCGCCTGAGCTTTTGTGTCTGGCGGGAGGCGGCGGCAGCGGCGGCGT
The DNA here is from genome assembly GCA_946183785.1 of uncultured Selenomonadales bacterium. GTDB lineage: Bacteria > Bacillota > Negativicutes > Selenomonadales > Selenomonadaceae > RUG12372. The sequence continues at coordinate 3,511 of CAMHCS010000068.1, forward strand.
CGTGGTACCCTATCTGGGCAACATGAAAAAAGTCCAGTGGAAGATCGTTAAAAATGCGCCGATTATTTCCACCATCGGAGTCGCCATGGCCATGGTGCGGGAAGTGGTGGAACGCACGGTGGTAAACCCCACGGACAGCGATATGAAATCCATCCGCCACGAGGCCCTGGAGCAGGTCATGAAGTCCGGCGCCCAGGAAGCTACCGTGGAAATCGCCATCGAGTACGATAAGAAAACCAATATCCTGCGGGCAACGGCGACGGGCGCCACGGAGCTGAAAAAAGACAGCATAGGAGTGGGGAAAGCTTCTGCAGAGGAGCTGAAAGAAACAGCCGCCAGGAGCATGCGCCTGCCTGCAGAGGAAGTCACGGAAGCGGCGGCAGTGGGGAAATGGCACGTTTTTGAGGGGACGGTCAAAAGCAGATTTTGGGGTATTTTCCCGTCAAAAAAGTGTATGGTGCGGGTTATCGACAGAAACGGCGTAGTGACCTTGCAGCGGGAAGGCCTGGGGGCTGTCATAACAAATAAGCATAAGCTGAAAGAGGATATCGACACACTTTTTGAAGAAACAGCCGCCTATGGTACAATAGGCGAGGAACTGCCGCCGCTTTATGCGTATTACGGCGAGAAACAGTTGGATTTATCGGGCCTTACGGCAAGAGAGCAAATCATTTCCGTCCTGGAAGCGGAATTTGACATTCTTCCCGCGGATGAAAAAATTATCCTGCTGGCGGTGCGATGAATTTGCGGGCAAAAGGGGAAATTTTTATGGATTTCTTTTCTGTGGTCAAAGGAAAGTTGATTGTGTCTTGTCAGGCCTTGCCCGATGAGCCGCTCCACAGTTCTTTTATCATGGGGCGTATGGCGTTGGCGGCAAAAGAAGGCGGTGCCTGCGCCATACGGGCACAGGGCGTCGATGATATCCGGGAAATAAAAAAGATAACGGGCTTGCCCGTTATCGGTCTTATAAAGCGCAATTATGAGGATTCGCCGATTTACATTACGCCTACAGCGGCGGAAGTGGAGGCGCTGCTTACAACCGAATGCGAGATGATTGCCCTCGATATGACGCATCGCCGTCGCCCTGCGGATGAAAAGGCGGAAGATCTGTTGACGCATATTCACGAAGCCGGTCGGTTGGTATTGGCGGATATTTCCACTTATGATGAAGGCGTCGCGGCGGCAAAGATGGGAGCCGACGCGGTATCGACTACATTGTCGGGGTATACGCCTTATTCGCCGCAGCTTGAAGGCCCCGATGCAGAATTGGTCGCCAGACTCAGTCAAGAACTTTCTGTTCCCGTGTTTGCGGAAGGACGCATCAATGTACCCGCAGACATTAGTCGCGTCATGTCTGCGGGAGCTTACGCGCCGATTGTGGGGTCGGCGATTACCAGGCCGCAGCTGATCACGGCAAAATTTGCGCAAAGACTATAATAAAAGAGAGAGTATTTGATGAATATGTTGACACAAAACCAGAGAAGCGACAGTGTTTTGTTTGCCAGGGCGCAAAGCTTTGGCAAATCTTTTATGCTGCCCATTGCGGTATTGCCGACAGCCGGTATTTTATTGGGGATCGGCGGGGCTTTGTCAAATCCTGATTCCATTAAGGCATATCCTTTTCTGGATATTGCGTGGCTGCAAAATATATTTGCTGTTATGGCGGCGGCGGGAGACGTCATTTTTTCCAATTTGGCCATTCTGTTTGCTGTTGGCATTGCCGTTGGTTTGGCTCGATCGGATAAGGGGACGGCAGGGCTATCGGCGGTTCTGTCATTGCTGGTCATGAACTCCACCATCAACGCAATGTTGAAAATCACGGGAACGCTGGCGAAGGATAATCTGGTCGGCGCAGGGCAGGGAATGGCATTAGGGATCCAGACGCTTGAAACCGGCGTTTTTGGCGGTGTGGCCGCAGGCATTATGACATACGTGCTGCACAATCGTTTCCGTAAAATTGACTTGCCGCAGTTCCTGGGGTTTTTTGGCGGCTCTCGCTTTGTGCCTATCGTAACTTCCTTCTCGGCTATTTTCTTAGGCATGGCGATGTTCTTTGTCTGGCCGCATCTTCAGCAGCTCATATTCGGCATTGGCGGATTTGTGGAGTCTACGGGATACATCGGCACTTTGATTTATGGCTTTGTCTTGCGGATGCTTGGCCCTTTCGGTCTGCATCATATTTTCTATCTGCCGTTTTGGACAACGGCTTTGGGCGGTGCGGAAGTCATCGAAGGACAGCTGGTTGAAGGTACGCAGCGGATTTTCTTCGCCCAACTGGGCGATCCTGATACCACGAAATATTATATCGGCATTTCCCGCTTTATGTCTGGCCGTTTCATTACTATGATGTTCGGTCTTTTGGGGGCTTGCCTTGCCATATATCAAACGGCTAAACCGGAGAAGAAGAAAGTGGTGGGCGGCTTGATGCTGTCTGCCGGTCTGACTTCATTTTTAACGGGCATAACGGAGCCTATTGAATTCTCTTTCCTGTTTGTGGCGCCGGCGCTTTATGTCCTGCACGCCTTTTTTGACGGCTGCGCGTTTATGCTTGCCCATATCCTGGAAATCACGGTCGGACAGACTTTTTCGGGCGGCTGCATCGATCTTGTGTTGTTTGGAGTTTTGCAGGGGGCGGATAAGACAAATTGGATTTATATTCCCATGGTGGGCGTTCCCTGGTTCTTTTTATACTACTTCTCGTTCAAGTATCTTATTCTGAAATATGACTTCAAGACGCTTGGCCGAGAAGACGATGAAGAAACAACGGAGATTGCAGAAGGCTCGACACGTGCGGATTTGATCATTCGCGGTTTGGGCGGCAAAGAAAATATCGCGGAGCTGGACTGCTGCATGACTCGTCTGCGCGTGACCGTGCAGGACGGCAGCAAGGTAAGCGAACGGCTGCTGAAGGAAAGCGGCTGCCGCGCAGTCTTGCAAAGCGGCGCAGGTGTACAGGTCGTTTACGGCCCGCAGGTGACGGTTATCAAAAATGAATTGGAAGAGATATTGAACTCCCAATCACGCTGATTTTATCCATTAGATTGTAAATATAAGCACGAAAAAACCTCCATATTGTTTTGTAAAATAACAGTCTGTTACCTGTTGTCCTCGCAGAACTGCCGGATTTCCGGTAGCCGTTTGTAGAGGTGCATGCCGGGGCAGTCGGCGTCATCGTTGAGATCCTGGTGTCCGACAATGACGCCTTTTCGCGTAGGGTTCAGCTCGTATTTTCGGCAGAGCCACGCGCAGAGCTCCTTCACGGAATCCATTTGCGCTGCAGTGGGCTTGCCGAGGTTGAAATTTCCCGCCAGACAAATCCCGATCGACGTTTTGTTATGCTCATAGGCATGAGCGCCAACCGCGTTTGGGCGCCGTCCCTGTTCAATCATGCCGTTTTTCCGGATCAGGTAATGGTAGCCGATACCTGCCCATCCATTGACTTCCTGGTGATATTTATGGATGTCGGCAGCGGTGGAATCCTTGTCAACCCCGGGAATCCCCGTATGATGGATTACCAAAACCTCTGTCACCTTGCGTTCCTCGTATTCCGTAAACCGCAAAAAGCGTTTGTAAATCATCGGTTCGCAGCAGGCCGCCTCGGCGTGGATTAGTTGGTCTTTGCCCAGCACAAGACCCAAAAAACCAAAAAAGCCCGCTTTCAAAAATTCTCGCCGGTTCCCCTTCCTATAATAAATCATTTTGCGTCTTTTGGCGGCAGCGCCGCCGCTTCGTCGAAGACAAGGCTCGCGGTACCGTCCTTGTTTGCCTTCATCGTCGCCCGGACGCCGAAGGGGAGGAACGCGTTGTTCGAAACATGGCCTGCGGGCACGCCTTTGATGGCGGGTTTCCCCACGAGCCGCGCGTAATAGTCGATAACCTCCGCCGTCGTGGGATCGCCCGGGTCAAGATCGTCGTCGCCGCCCGTGAACGCCCCGAACAAGATGCCGTTCACCCGATGGAGCAGTCCGGACTGCCAAAGTTGATAAAGCGCCCGATCAATCTGGTAAGACGACACATCCACGTCCTCCAAAAAGAGCAGAGAGCCGTCGCCCTTCAGTTCATACGGCGTCCCAATCAAAGAAAGCACGATGCTGAGATTGCCCCCCGTCACGACGCCTTCCGCTTCACCGGGGACGACGGCCTTCATCGGGGCTCCCTTCGGTGTCGGAAGTGCGCCCAGCGGCTCGTCGGCCGCAATCCCCCTGAAAAATTCCCGCTCCGTGTACGCGGTCAAATTGCTGCTGGCCAGCGAGCCGAGCATAGGCCCGTGCACGGTGACAATCCCGCTTTTCTCCCCCAGGGCGGTATGCAGCGCGGTGATATCGCTGAACCCGATCAAAAGTTTCGGATGGCGGGCAATCTCCGTGTAATTGAGCTTGTCCAGCACGCGCGCCGAACCGTAACCGCCCCGCAGGCAAAGAATCGCCTTCACCTCGTCGTCCGCAAAGAAGCGGTTGAGATCCGACGCCCTCGCCGAATCCGTCCCCGCGAAAAAGCCGCTGGCAGCCGTGCAGGACGGCGCGAGCTTCACACGGTAGCCGCGCTTTTTCAAAAGCCGCACGCCCTTTTCCCATTTCTCACGATCCAGCCAGGAAGCGGGCGCGACGACGCCGATGCAGTCCCCCGGACGAAGCGCGCTGCCGCGGGTGCGCGTCTCAGAATGCCGCACCGTCTGTCGGGCCGCCGCCCGCGCCTCCACGACGCCCGTTTCGGTCGTTGCTCCGCAAAAAAAAGAAAACGCCGCCACAAAAGCAGCAAGCGTCGCCATCCTTTTCATCCCGCATCTCTCCTGTCCTGTTCTCTCTGGCCAACCTTGATAAAAATAGCACAGGCAACGAAAAAACACAAGATTTCTACGCAACTTCCCACCGGAAAAACCGTTGCAACTGCCTGAAAAATATGATTAGAAACAGGAAAAATTGGAAACTTGAAAACAAAATAGAACCTGTTCCCGGTATAATAGAATCAGCCAAATCCCCAAATACCAAGAGAGATGCTGACTCTGCCGGTGGGCGTATTTCTTTACGATACATGTGATATCATCATGGAGATGGTAAATCACGCGTGATTTTTGTGGACGCGATACCCGCTTCGTGGTAAGCTAAACAGAGACAGCAGCACACGATATAGCGCATGGATGCGGAAAGATGGGAGGCTTGATTATGAAAAAAACATTTTTAGCAATCTGCCTTTTCGGGGCGCTTTCGATATGCGCGTCGCCCGCGTCCGGCATGATGCTTTCGTCGGAAACGACGTCCGAAACAACCGAACATCATGGCCGTGTGATTCCTTATCCCGCCGGAATGGACACTACGTCGGAGGGAGCGTCCTCCGCGCCCAAAGAGATCAATCATTCGGCGTCGCGATACTTTGTCTGCCCGGATTTTTATGAGTTAGGTTCGTCGCCGGACAGGGTGATGCTCTTCCATTATCCTACGTACCAACAGACAAAGGAATACACCTGCGGTCCGGCGGCGGCGCTTACCGTCCTCTATTATTACGGGAACCGCGATTTTGATGAGATGAGCCTTGCGACAGAGATGAAAACGAAGGGGTATCCCATCGGCACAAATCCCGCGAACATGGTGAAGTTTTTTGAACGGCTTGGCTGGACGGTGGAAAGCAGCTTGACAAGCCCCGCTTTCGGGACGTACGCGGATTTTCAAAAATTCGTCGAGAACCGTCTGCGCCTGGGGATTCCCGTCATGGTGGAAAACGTGGAATGGGGAGGCCATTGGCGTGTCATTATCGGCTATGATACGATTGGGACGGAATCGTCCCTCGACGATACGCTGATCATGATGGATCCCTACGATGTCTCGGATCACTCGCAGGACGGCTATGTTGTAAACAACGCCCAGCGATTCTTTGCGATGTGGTTCGACCACTCCATGCTGCCGAAGGATCAACGGGAACAACCGTGGATCATTGCGTATCCGAAAAGGTAAGGAATCCAATTCTCATCAGGGATAACGGGCGCCTTGAGGAAGCACCGAATAAGTTTCTCCGCGAAATAGTCCAGCGGACTGTTTGACGGAGGGATTTGTTCGGTGCTTCCTCAATGGCCGGAGCCATATATTGTTTGACAGGGATTGATTATGGAAGCTAAGAATAACGATATAAAATACAAAAGAACGGGATTTGTCCTGAACAAGAAATACATGCACTTCATGATTCCCGCGATGCTGTCCGCTGTGGGGATTTCACTGAGCGAATTTGCGGACAGCATGGTCGTTTCTCATTTGCTCAGTTCGGACGCCTTCGCCATCATCAATCTCGGGACGCCGGTCGTTTTTGCGGTCTCATTGATTTACACCATCGCGGGACTTGGCGGCTCGCTTTTGTTTGCGGAATGTTTGGGAAGGAAGGACAAGAAAAATGTTAAGAACCCATGGCTTCGGATGTTCGAATGTGATGTGATCTTTCGATAAAAGCATAGGAAGGTTAGGGAGCAGAATGACATTGAAGATGAAACTGGCAGCCGGTGTGTTTTGTGCGCTGGCTTGCATGC
>CAMHCS010000069.1 GCA_946183785.1 uncultured Selenomonadales bacterium
TAAATCTCAGCCTGCTTGTTAAGAAGCTCACCTATCCTGAGTTTGTGGTTTTCATCTTCGTAGTCCAGCTCAATAGAGTCCGGATCGATAACGCTGCCCGGTGCAACTATAAACATCCCCGTACCGCCAGGTTGTCCATGCTTCAGTCCCCAGGTAAAACAACACGTAAAAAGAATGTGTCCAGTAAGCTGAATAATCGTAAACAGTACGATTCTGGAAAATAATATACGATAACGACACATGATAGTTCCTTTCAGCCGTGAACCTAGTGATAATTATAAATATTCACTATCCCGATATGGCTCTCCGGAAATCCCATTTGCTCTTAACATTCTTACCAAATAATTGATTGGAATCGAAAAAAACCGATTAAACCAAGTTGATTTACCATACTTTTTTACCAATGTTGGACTGATGAGATAATACATTTTAACAAATAACGTACCAAAACTCGTTTTTAATAGATATCGATCTCTAAACCTCCGTAAAATCCATACTTGCGGACAATCGTATGAGCCGTATATTGCTGTCGCTATATAACAGCCACCGGCTTTTGGCGGTTCATAAGATGGGTCTAATTTTTTGATTTGTTTAACTAAATCTTGGTATTCATTAACTATCTCTTGCTTTCGTTCCTTCGTTAAAGTATATTCTACTACCCATTCCTCATCCTTTTTTACATAGGATTGAATACCATATTCAAAATCCACAATTTTTAATTTAGTCTTGAGATTTAAGATTTTTAACTCTTTATCGTCGCAAAGTGAGAATATAGCATCAAGAAGCTGCTTTGCATAATCTATCCGACTCAAAAACAAATCGAAATCAGCCTCTTTAGGATATTTTTTCCCGTGCGCATTATAATCACTTAGCATGGTTGTATCGTAGGCTTCATTTACAGAAGAAATAACTTTCTTTGCAATGATCGAATCCCAATTTTCAGGACTAAATCCATATCGTTCAGACATGACCTTATAAAGGCTACTCGATTCCCGAGCAATTTTTAAAGCCGCATTGGCAATCGCCTTAGTCGGGTTGCTTACAAACCAACTCAAGGTTGAATCTAATAAGGGAAGCATGATATTTGTCATTTGACTATGAACAGCATCTTTTAATTCTTTTAATTTATCATCATTTATTTCTAATTTGTTAGCCTCCATAATACATTTAATACCATTGTCAAAACATAATACAGATTCTTTAATTCTAATTTCGGAAACGGAATTTTGGTGACCTACCGCCACGCCCTTTATAAACCATGCGTCTCCTGCTTTGGGCTCTATTTCAAGAACTTTATTACTATATGCTTCTGCATCGCGATAATTATTGGCTTTTAACGCATTTCTTGCCAATACCAAGTAGTTCTGCGCCGAGTCAATATTGTTGATTTTGATTGTACCTTCAACCACTATTTTTTTAGCTTCATCTGGAGAGTATTTGGTTCCGCAATGCTGACATACGAAAAGCCCGTCATGTTTAACGATATCATTGCTTCCGCATAATTCACATTTTAAAGCCTGCATAACCTATATCCTCCCATGCCTTTAAGCTCTCAGCGATGAGATATAACTCACGCCCGGCAGCTAAAATAGACTGCCGAGCGTGAGTACATCTTCACGGATGGATATTATATTCCTGTTCCATACCACATCCGCCACATCTGAAACTCCCGGACAAAGTCCCCATATCACTTAACCACCCTGAATATATGGTCTCAAGCTGAACTCCGTTGCAAAGTTTGCATACTAAACAGCACTGCACACGGCCATCAAATTCTGTTTTCATCACATACCCATCTTTTTCAACCCAGTCTTTTAAATAAAATCTCGGCATAGTGCCCATAGCATTTCACCCCCTTTCTTCCTTTTTTCAATACTATGGCTTGAAAAAGGACATCAGACGCTCGTGCTTGACAGCTCCACCTACCCAAAATCATGTAATCAGATATATTCGACATCGGCAATTCAAAATCCTTTTTCCCTCCAAACTATCCTTTTTCAATATTAGCTATTCGATTTCTTAAGCACCGAAAGCGGAGGTAGCAAGGCATTATCAAGGATAATGAACTTTTTCGCGTCTGAACGACTGGGATCGACAGGTTTCACTGTGAATCCGCGCAAAAGCATTTCCAAAGCGACCTGTAACGCGAGAATCCTTTCCTCTACAGTCTCCAATACTTCATACCTTTCCCAATCAAGTTTGTATACATCCTCTTCGAGGTCAGGGTAATCGGCTTGCAATTCTGAAATGCGCTTTCTTACAGCTTCCTTTCCCGCCGTTATCACATCGACATCGAACGGACCGTCGTTGACGGAGAAAAATGCCGCATAAAACGCCAAAGGATAATGCACCTTGTAGTAAGCGATTCGATAAGCCATCATAACATAAGACACTGCGTGGGCACGTGGGAATAGATATTTAACTTTTTGGCACGCCTCAATGTACCATTCCGGCACGCCGCCTGCTTTGAGCTGTTCTACGACATCCGGTTTGATTCCTAAGCTTTTTCGCGCTCTTTCCATCGTCTTGAATGAAAGCAACGGCTCGATACCTTTATGTATCAGGTACATCATTATATCGTCACGTGCAGAAATCGCATCGTGCAACGTGCAGACGCCATCACGAAGCGCGTCCTGCATGTTACCCTTCCAAATCTCCGTCCCATGGCAGAAGCCCGAAATCTTGACAAGGTCGCTAAAGCACGTTGGTTTCGTTTCGTCTAAGATTCGACGTGCATAGGACGATTGAAACTCTGGTACGCCAAGCGTTCCTGTCGTTGCTCCCAAATCTTCCGGCGAAACACCAAGCGCTTCTGTGGATTGGAACAGCGAAAACGTATCCGAATCGTTGAAAGAAATTGTCCTATGGTCGCAATGGGAATAATCCTCCATCATCTTAATACGCGTCGGAACATCATGGCCGAGAATGTTGAATTTGACAAGATTACATGAAATGGCGTGGTAATCGAAATGTGTTACTATGACATCGCTCTCTGCTTGGCCGTTAGGATGCTGAATCGGGGTGAAGAAGTGGATATCCATATCTTGGGGTACAATCATGACCCCATCAGAATATGCCTCTGTCTTTTTTACTCCTTCACATCTGTTTACAATATATTGGATAAGATGATCAGACGGCGTTTCTCCTTTCTGCTCAAAGTATTTTTTCGCAAGAAGAAGCGCATCCTTTTTTGAAAGTGTCGCTATCGTTCCCGCGACGTACACCTTGTCTTTCCCGCAAAACCACTCAACATGTTTGCAAAGCTTGGAACGGTAAACATCAGCGTAATTAAGGTCTATAACAGGTACCTTTTCCCCATCATAGCCAAGGAAAACGGCGAAAGGAATGTCATGCCCATCCTTTACGAGCGGTTCTCCACAATTCGGACAGTTTTTGTCCGGCAAATCAAATCCAGAGTTATAGGAACCATCGGTCAAAAATTCGCTGTAATGACATTTCGGGCATCGCCAATGGGGAGGAAGTGGATTAACTTCTGTAATACCTGTCATGGTCGCAACGAAAGAAGCACCAACCGAGCCACGCGCAAAAGCAGGATACCCCCCATCATTCGATTCTTTAACGAGCTCATGCGCAATCAGGTACAAAGTGGAAAAGCCATCGAAGATGGGCTTCAATTCTTGGTCCAGCCGCGTCTGTACAATTTTGGGAAGCTGTTCCCCATATAACTCATGTGCTCGTTGATACGACAGTTTCTTAATTCTTTCGTTAGCGTAAGGAACCTCCGGCGGATACCAATGCCAATCATCGGGAAGTGGTTTAATCCTTTCAACCATGTCCGCAATGCGGCGAGGATTCGTCACTACTGCCTCGTAAGCGACTCCCTCTTCAAGGTAATCAAATTCTCTCAGCATCTCTTCTGTCGTGCGGAGAACGAACTGCGAGTAAAGATTCACATCGCCCTTGCATCCAAGTACTTTATGGCATATAGCGTCCTCTGGATTCAGGCAACACACAGCTCCCGTAGCAACAAGCATCTTTCCAAGTTTATTTGCTATTTCTACAATCTTCCGATTGATATCACGCAAATCTTCATCAGTTCTGATGCCCGGAAAACCAAAACGATCGTGAATCAGATGCACGTAACATCCAATCGGTTGTATTTCCAAATAATCATAGAACCTTGCAATCGCAAGCAACTTATCTTCACTTTGACGAGCGGCAACCGCGCGGATGAGCTCTCCCCTCACACCAGAAGAGCCAAGAAGAAAACCTTCGCGATATGCTTTCAATACATATCTGGGGATGTATTTCGAACCATAAGAACCATAGTTATAGCGCAAATTAGACAAAGACACAATTTGATACAAGTGGCGTAAACCTTCCTGGTTTTTTACCAATATCGAAACATACGTTTCTCGACGTGGGTTGAAATCAGTATCCTCGATCAGATTGCCTATCATTCCGTAAATAACCTTTATATTGAGCCTGTCTTCTATCACAGTGTTCATTGCATCTGGAAATGCCTGCACAACAGTGTGATCTGTAATAGCAACGGCATCCCATCCCCAACGCGCCGCCGTTCGAATCAATTCTTTTGGCGAAACGACCGACGTATCAGGGAACTGGCTCATTTTCGTATATACGTTGAGCTCCACGCGTTTTACTTCCGCATTGTCTTCTCGTTGATGAATGTTTATTTCTTCAGTCACGGTACATCCTCCCAATAATTCGTCCAGAAAAAGGCGCAAACTCCTTTTTAAGTGCAAAGCGGCTCCCTATCCCTTATGCACTTCTTTCTCTATTTTGTGTCCATTCTTTACTAGGATCAATCTGCCGAAAATCAATGGCTCGTCTAACCAAGCCCCGTAACGCAAAACCTTGCTCCATTATTTCCTTTGCCATCAACAGGGTATATTCATCTTTCAGACAACAGCCGTTTTGGTTTCGATAAATCCCCTCAAGATCCAAGGCCAAATCCCTCTCTCCGTTACTGATTGACCAGCAGCGTTCCAAGTTAATGTCTGCTGTGTCAAGATACGCTTGATAAAACGCACCAAGATTCACGCAGAACTTATAGTATAAAAGACGCCAAGCCATAATCGCGTCGGATACAGCCCGCGATCTTGCTCCCATCTCAAATGCCTTGTTGTAGGTTGAAATAAACCACCTTGGTACGCCATGCGAACGAAGAGTATTTTCCTGCTCTGCTGAAAACCTCTCTCCCGTTCTCTTCCGCTGCTCGGTGAGGGCAATGGCGGTAGTCTTATCGAATCCGGCTTTTTGTAGATATTCAAAGATATCTTCGAGGCAGACAGGCAATTCATCTTGAGTGATTGTACCGTTTTTCAGCAATAGCTCTTCGTTGCCAAACCATACGCCTATTCCGTGGCGACAAATACCAAACAGTCGCACTAAGTCATACAATCCATTGAGCCTGAAATGCATAAGCACTTTTTCCGTAAATTTGTCCATCAGACTTTGGATGCCGATAAATGCATTGCCTTGACGTAACACATTTCTGACGGCCAACGTATCCGAAGAATTGTTGAACGGAATTTGTCCAAGACGAACACCTGTCAAATCGGAAAGCCGCAATAATTGGGTCGCTATTTGCCATTCCGATCGAGTTGAAGATTGTTGAGCAATTTGCGTGGACAACAACCGTAGTTCAGCCCTATCGGAAAAATAAATAACGGCATTGGCTTCTTCTCTTATATTCCAAGTGAATCCAGCTTTCCGGAATGCCTCGATTGCTGCCGAAAATGTGTCAGTGTTAAGAAGATAGCAGAGCGAATAATATTGCTTGTAAAGACATCCCCATTGAGGAAGAATGTTAAAACCTTCCCCCATCATTAGATTTCCGCAAACAGGACAATACTTTTCCGGCAGGTCCATACCGACACGACTGTTTCTGTGTTCAAATTCCGAATGCTTGCAATGAGTGCAACGGTAATGCGGAGGCAACGGATTGATTCCACCATTGAGACCTAGCAGATAAGCCACATAAAAGCCTTCACAATAACCGACAACGGGTATGTCTTCCGTAACAAGCCCTATCCCCTTGAAAACATCGGCAGTTATAAGCATCATCTCGTATACTTTGGAATCCGCGATAAACTCCAGTTCTTCCGCAATACGGTCATGTACATCCTTGGGCAGAGGCTCTCCGTACAGTTCCACTGCCCGATTGCGTACTTGATGAGTAAATCGTTGAGAAATATCGCTCATCTAGGCATCCTCCATTTTTATCAGAAGGCTTTTACTCGATTCTTTCGCTGATCAGCGCAAAGATTTTCACCTCATGCCCCAAGGAATCATCCTCCGTAGCTGCATACGGACAGTAGGAATCGTCTCTGAGATGTGGCTCGAAACTGGATACTGTGTCATTGATGTCAAAAAGAGAAAGCCGCTCCCTCGCACTCGAAAAACTGATAAACGCCGGCTCATACGAAGGTTCTCTAATATCCATGCCAATTGCCTTAGTATTACGGAGCAGGCAGTTAAAGGCTTCCTGCCAAGTATCCCCCCGTCCAACAGAAATCGTCATCTTCCCAGGACGGCAAAGCGATCTTCTGACATCCTCATAGTCAATTCCAATGATTCCATGCAAAAGATAATAATCTGTTAATCCAGTTATTGTTTCTGCAACCACGTCGGCTTCATCCTTAAACAAATCCGGTTGAAATTCGCATTGACAGCGTATCATCTCCGGCGTCATGCAAAGCACTCTTGTTTTTCCAATATAATCCTGTTCCCCTTCAAAGTCATTTGACATAATGGCTAATACAGCCATAAGCGCCAGCCTTTGTTCTTCCGCATAAGAGGCAATAGCCGAAATCACTTTTGCGGTATAATTGTTTGTCATATCAGCAACAACAAGAACTATACTGTTTGGATCCATATCGTCAAAATAGGGTTCCGGTTCTGTAATGTCTTCGCCGCCGACATATATCTTTGAGATTTGATCATCATGCTGTGTTACTTGCGTTTCATCCAATACGAATGCATAAAGTTTCATACCTTCCCGCTGTTTCTCTCTCAATTTCAGCAATACGCGCACGCCTAATTCCCCTATGCCGATTACCGTCGCTTGCGGCGTCCTTTTTTCATCAAATTCTATCAAGACGCTTCACCTCTTCTCGGAATTCCATTCTATTCAATTCACCTTCAACTGAGTAGGACATCCATTCCGTATCTCATTATGAACTTTGCCAATTCCGAATCCGCCATCAAATAAATGGGCGTATCTTTTATTTCCTTTGAGAGATCAGCGAATGCTTTTTCAAGAGCTTCCGTCCGTTTTCCCGTCGTGATAATAAGCCCCATCGAAGCATGGAACTTCCCGATGGCCGTTTTAAGTTGCTCGACCGCCTCTGTATTCCAATGCTCGCCCTCGTATGATTTTATCTGTACCACTAAAGTTTGTTCGTTTTCAAGTTCAGGGATAACCCCGGTTCTGTAAGAAACTATCAAATCTGCTCCGTAGTCCGTCCCCCAGCCAGAGCCATTCTCTTTTACATCCGTCACTCCGGGTATTTCCCGGAAAATTCCCGCCATTAAATGTTCAAGACGTTTTCCGGGATTATTCGCCTGAACCCTTTGTGCAAACTTCTCTAATATTTCGTTCGTTTCCTGTATCAGATGGTGATTTTCAGAAATCTCTTCTGTAGTGTCTCCCCTTAAAAGTTTTAGCGATCGTTCAAATTCATCAACACAATATATCCGCCAAAGACTGCGTTGTAATTTAAGCCTAGAACTCAAATATGGATGGACACGAGGATCATTTCTATCGAATGTAAATACATCCTCAACTGTAAACGTATAACGACCATCCTCCCACGGAGAAGGTAATTTTTCCTGATATGTGTACTCACCGACAATTCGCGCAGCAGTAACTTTACCATATTCCGGTACATTTATATGGAGAATCCAGTCACCTTTTTTGAAATCCAAAAGGCGGTGCGCATGAGACCAGCAATCTTTCTCAGCTTTCTCCATTTTTTGCCACGGGATATCTTTTAAACGATTCAAATCGCAGTTTGGAATATAACTATAAAGATATCGTGAAATGTGGTCTTTCGTGAGAGAATCATAAATGAACGGGATGAGTTCATCAGCCGGTTTATTATATGCGTAGACATTGTAATCAGACATAAGAAGCCCTCCTGTAAATAATAGTTACAATTCACCGTGATTCAATTCAAATACATTGTACCTCCCTTCAATCTTTCTCCACGACCATGCTACTCCAAGTATCCGCATATTGCAGAAGCAGCGTCAACCTTTCCTCGTGCATTGCGACGCTTCGATTGTCCTCAACATATTGCCCATCGTGATAAACGATAGCCTGCACTTCTTCCTCCGTCAGCGGAAACCGCGGCGCGATCAGATACATGCTTCGCACAGGAACGCTCAAATAAACAAGGTTACTGTTCCAATAATACGGCTGTTTCCATTTGCTGTCCGGCGGATTTTTCAAGTACAGTGGATTATTCGGCATTCCTGCTTTGCCAAGATCGTGAAGGAGTCCGACGACTACACAGCTTTCGTCGCTGATGTCCGGCGCGAGCGTGTTTTTGATTTTGAGCAAATGTTCCGCCACGTTGACGCTGTGCTCCAGCAACCCGCCTTCTTTGCAAAGATGGAACTTTGTCGAAGCCGGAGCCGTCAAGTATTCCGTTTCCGTCTCCACGAATTTCATCAATTCCGCAAACTCCGCCCAACGCTCCGAGACCTTTTCCTTCAGTGTTTCATAGCGCTTTATCACTTCATTCATTTCCTTCCCCCTCCACCTCGACACAATACGTTCCAATCATTCCCTGCACGATTTTCGCAATACTTTCCCGCAGGCTGTTCGGTGACAGGATCTCTACACACTCTCCATACTGGAGTGCCCAGTATTTCATGGCTGATTCGTTGCATTTCAATGTGACCAACATTTTTCCGTTATCTTCTACACGAACACGAAAATCCCTGCCGAACCAATCCACAAGATCGTCCATCATATATGTGTCGGCTATGAGTTTCACCGTTACGCTTTCCCCGCTGAACATATAGATATGCTCCGCCATGTGCTGGGGAAGGTTCCATCCTTTGGCAAAATCCCGGACTTTGCTTTTGGGCTTTGCTGGCTCAGAAAGCATTGTGGCAGAAGTGATACGATCAATGCGGTAGTGGGACACGTTGTCATACTTATCGTAGTTGCCAATCAAATAGTATCTCCCGTTGTTAGCCACCATCTGATAAGGATTCACAACATACGGTTCATCCCGCTTTGGGTGGAGTTTGAAGTCCGTTCCGTAAGTGTTATAGATGAAGCTGACTTTACGCTTTGCTTCGATAGCGTCATTCAGCACATCCAAAGCAATCATCGTCTGCTTGTTGTCGGTGTGGAACAGTTCCGGCAGATTCGACACATGGGATACTTTTGCGTGAAAGTATCGATTGCCGAAGTTCTTTAATTTCTCAATGAGCCGCTTTGCTTGCTTTCCGGAGATGTTCTTGGAAAACAGAACGCTGTCGATTAACATTCGGAGTTCGGCGTCGTCGAATTCTCGATCCGCCAAGTAACAACCCCGCCGGGTTACGATTTCATATCCCATATCTTTGAGAGACTGGATATTATTGCGAATGGAACGACGGTCGCAATCCATGTGGTAATGACGCCGAAGCAAATCAATGATTTCCTGCTGCGTCAAAGGATGCTCTGCGTCGGTATAGTCCTTTAGTATTTTCAAAATCAGCATGTTGAGCATCTTTTTGTTGGCTCCGACAAACAAATTCTCCATTATTCTCACCTCTACATTTATTCTTCTGCTTCTATAGGACATTATAGCATAACCTATAAACTATACCCAAGAAAATGGACACGGGTTTTGGTAAGGTCAGGCACACGTCCC
>CAMHCS010000070.1 GCA_946183785.1 uncultured Selenomonadales bacterium
GATACAAGTTCTTTGACTATGTCAAGGCCGGTGTTCCGCTGGTCCTCGTTTCCTTCGTTGTGTCCCTGATCGTCATTCCTATCGTTTGGCCGTTCTTCCCGTGAGATTACTAAGGCTTGGTGAACCTTCGCCCGTTAGGGCGGAGGTTGCCTAGCCGTTAGTTATCGCCGAATGTGAGCGAAGCGAACATTCAGCTTCCTTGCGAGCGAAGCGAGCCACATATTGGGATAAGAAAAGCCCCCGCGATTGCGGGGGCTTTTTGTTGTTTTTTTATTCCACCTCTTCGTTTCCGATGATTTTCAAGATTTGACGGTTTTTTTGCATCCGCGCGGGATTCATCGACGCCCAGTCGTAAAAGCGACGATATACGTTGTAGCGGCGGAAACGCGCTAAATTTTCCTGTTGGGCCGCCTCCATCACGCCCCAGAGCGACGCAAGCCCGTATCGCTCCTTCAGCTCGTCGAGCACGCCGACATGGGAGAGCGCGTCGGCGTTATCGTAAACGGCTAGGAACATCAGGTATTTTGCCGGGCAGTTTTCGCGGGAAAGCCCTTGGTTGAAAAAGGTCAGCTTTCCGTCTTGATAGAAAATGTTGTCCGGCGTCATGTTCAGGTATACGCGGCTCAGGATTACGCCCCAGTCCGCTTGGGGAGCGAGTTTTTTCATGCGGTTCTTGGCGTCCGGCACGGGGGGAGCGGATTGCAGGATGGCCGCCCACAGCCGTTCCATCGCTGTCAACACGACGTCGCGTTCTTGGGGCTTTCTGCGCTCAAGCCATGTCGCCATTGTCAGTGCGCTGAAGCGCGGCATAAGAAGCTGCCCGTCTTTGAATTCGAAGGGGATGACGTCCAAGCCCCGCTGGCGGAGTGTTTCAAGGTTTTCCGCGATCGCGCGGATACCTTGCACGGCAGGGGCCATGATCGGCTTTTTTATGAAAAGCTCCCCTTCGCGGCAGACCGCGATATTGTACGCGGGAGCGCGGTCGCAGGCTAACGACGCCGATTCCGTCCGGCAAAAATCCTCCGTCATGCCGCATTCAATCAAGAACGAATTTGCCATCCCCGGCAAGAGATCGTTTCGCACGGCGTCGGCGTACAAAGCCGCTTCCGGCAGGACACGGGCGTCCGGTGTCGGATCGTACGGCAGCATTCTTTCGCCGATGGAGGGATCGGGCAGCGCGTCGTCGGTGAAAATGAACTGGGGCAGCCGGTAATCCGGAAACGGGTAATAGAATTTCCAATACATGAAGCCCGCTTCCGCGAGGATTTCCCCCGTTTCCGCCGCCGTGAACAGTCGCCCCTTGCCGCTTGTGCCGGAGAGCTCGCCGAATAGATCGTCGGAGTAGGGATCGCCCGCGCCGCAGAAAAACTTCAGCCCGAGGCGGTTGTCCATCGCAATCAGGAGGCGGCCTTGGGGCTTCAAATAGGCGAGCAGCGATTTCAGGTAGGCGGCGTACGGGGCGAGGGATTTTTCACCGTCGGCGACGCACGGCAGCACGTCCACCAAAGTAATGACGTCGAACCGTTGGGGGAATGGGATGTCATGCAGATGTCCTGCATACACGTCGATATTATCCCTCTTTTCCCAGCGCTTCGCGCAGGCCCGGGCGCGGAACAGCGATTCGTCCAGCGCGGCGACGTGGGCCGCACGTTCCGCCAGCACGCCTGTCAGCGCGCCGAAGCCGCAGCCGATTTCCAGCACGTCGGCGTCTTTCGGCATGTCATACCAGCCAAAAAGCGCTTGCCGCATATCGGACAGATGATAAAAGACTTCCCAGCGGCTGTCTGCCGACAAGGCCTCGTCGTATACGCCGTCGGGATGCACGGTGATGTAGTGGTCGATGTCCTGTTCCGTTTGGGAGACTGGGGTTGACGCCCTGACAAATTTATCGTGCAGTCGTGCCATTGGTCTGATCCTTTCTTTATGAATAAAGACACTGTACAAATTCCAATAACAACTGTACAATAGAGTATACCACTAAGGCATAAAAAATTCCACTGCTTCCTTATTTTTGTAGGTTCATTTTTTCTTTTGCGCGTACTGAAAAAATAACGCGGTGATGGTGTATAACGAGGCAAAAGCTGCCTCGTTGAAACGCTGAAAGAGGAAGTTTTGCCTACGGCAAAACTGGAACAAAGGCGTTATAATGGCAGGAATGGAAGAGTTTGCGACAGGAGGGGAAGAAATGGCGGCAGTCGCTTGCCTTGTGATTTTGGCGGTTATGTGCTTCTTTTTTGTCACGGAGCTTCTCCCCTTGGCGGTCACGGCCATGTCCGGCGCGGTCGCCGTCGGTCTCGTTGGGCTTGTTCCGTTGCAGGATATTTTCAACGGCTTGTCCAACGGCATGGTGATCCTGATGGCGGGCATGCTTGTCGTGGGATCGGCCATGTTCCATACGGGGCTGGCCCAAAGGATCAGCGAATGGGTTGTGCGCCATGTCGGGAAAAGCGAGAACAGCCTGATGCTCGTTTGCATGGGCGTGGGCGCGGTCATGAGTTCTTTCCTTTCCAACGTGGGCATGACGGCGTCGCTGCTGCCGATTGTTCTTGGCATTTGCTCCGCTTCCAGAATATCTCCGCGCAGGCAGCTCATGCCGATGGCGTTTGGCTGCGGCTTGGGCGGCGTCATCACCGTCATCGGCACACCGTCGAACTTGATTGCTTCCGGCACCTTGGCAAACGCGGGGCTCAAGGGTTTCGGCTTTTTCGAGTTCGCGTGGATTGGCGTGCCGGTTACGGTGGCGGGCATTCTTTACATGGTTCTTGTCGGCAAGCGATTCCTGCCAAAAGACGGCGCGACGGGGAAGGGCATCGACGGGAACGCGGCGGTGGCGGCGCAGGCGTCCACGAACGATCCGCGAAAAATGTATGTGGTCGCCGTGATCTGTCTGGCTACGCTTGTCATGCTGGCGACGGGGACGGGCGTCGTGCCGGAGCATGTCACGGCTGTGATTGCAGTGCTTCTTATTGTTTCCTGCAGATGCCTGACCGAGCGGCAGGCCTTTGAGAGCATAGATTGGGTTACGGTGTTCCTGTTCGCGGGCATGATGCCTGTTGCCGCCGCATTGGACACGAGCGGCGCGAGCCGCCTCTTGGCCGAGGCGATGCTGGAGCTCATGGTGGACAGCCCCAGTCCGATGATGATTACGGCGGTGCTGTTTTTCCTGTCCTGCGGCCTGACGCAGATTATGTCCAACACGGCCTCTGCGGCGATTCTGTGCCCGCTTGGGATTTCCATCGCGCAGGAGCTGGGCGCCGATCCCCGCGCAGTGCTGATGGTCATCGCGGTGGGAACTTCCTGCGCTTTCGCTACGCCGGTAGGCACGCCGCCGAATATGCTGGTGCTCGTCCCCGGCGGGTATAAGTTTCGGGATTACGTGATTACAGGCACGCCGCTGATTCTCGTCTGCTTCCTCGTCGCCATGCTCGTTATCCCTTCCGTTTGGCCGTTCTTCCCGTGATGTGACAAAATCGAAGATACTGTCTAAGGAACCACTGAATAAGTCCCTCCGTGCCTCCGCCGGGTCTTTTTCCGCCTGTCGTTGTCAAAGCCCTCTCGACGTAGCGATGCTACGCCTTCGAGGGCTTTTCCTAGACAGTCGAAAAAATCCCTCGACAGATGCACGAATTGACTTAATCAGTGGTTCCCTAAATATATATGTCGTGATTAAATCTTGCCTTTCCCTTTGGGGAGGGGGACCGCCGCAGGCGGTGGGTGAGGTCTTGCGGCGTCGCGCCCGTGTCAACCGCTACGCTATAAGACCTCATCCGTCAGCCCTTCGGGCTGCCACCTTCCCCAAAGGGGAAGGCTGGAATGAGCAAAATTCAACAAAGGATATATAGTTTCGATGTAAAAACCGCAGGTGCGCGCGCCTGCGGTTTTTTGCATCGAATTATGCTATAGTGGCATAATTCGATGCAAAATAGAATATCCCATTTTGGAATTTACTGAATCTGCATGCACGGTGAAAATTCTTAAAAATATGTAAAATAACTGAAAAGAAAAAGATTGACATATATGCAGAAATGGTATAAATTAAATTCGGGTGCGGAATAAATATCCCGTTTTGGAATTCCGCCCATGAGGAAGAAGCGTGGAAAAGAGCCCGCTGTTCCCGACAACCGGGAGGGTGCAAGGATGCGCGACGGCGCGGCAAGGAGGGGGGCGAAGATTGATCGTTTCAGGGAGAAAATCAAGAGGAAAGGAAATGAGGTGATTACCAAATGCATCAACCGGCAACTACAAATCCGATGATCATCATGGTTATCAACATGACCATTGTGTTCGCGGTGCTCATCGGCCTGTCGTTCATGATCAAGCTTGTCCACATGATCGACCCGACGAAGAAGCAGGAAAAAAAACTTGAGGAAAAGCCGGCCCCGAGAGCCGCGTCTGTCGTGACGCCCGCAGCCCCCGCGGTTGACCCGAATCTCAATATCGCGGTTATTGCGGCGGCGGTGGCGGCCTACGGCGGCGACGCGAAGATCGTCGCGATTCGGCCTGTCGAGAGCACGGGCTGGAAGAACGTCGGCCGCGCGAACGGCGTCCAAAACACGGTATTTTAATTAGGAGGAATTGACAGAATGAATGAATTTATGACGGCATTCAGCGTTTCCCTCCAATCGGTGTGGAACGACTCTGGCTTTTCTGCGATTACGAGCGGCAACATCATCATGATTCTTGTCGGCTGCGTGCTCCTGTACTTGGCCTTCGCCAAGGAATACGAGCCGCTGCTCCTCTCGCCGATCGCGTTTGGCTGTATTCTCGCGAACTTCCCGAAGACGGGGTTCAACGACGAGATGAATGTTATGATGGCGATTGGATTCGGCATCAAGTACGAAATTTTCCCGCCAATCATTTTTATGGGCGTGGGCGCGATGACGGACTTCGGCCCGATGATCGCCGACCCTGACACGATGCTCCTCGGCGCGGCGGCGCAGTTCGGCGTGTTCATCGCACTCGCGGGCGCGATGCTCCTCGGCTTCACCGTGCAGGAGGCGGCTTGCATCGGCATCATCGGCGGCGCGGACGGCCCGACGTCGATTTACCTGACAGTCAAGATGGCACCGCATCTCTTGGGCGCGATTGCGGTGGCGGCGTACAGCTATATGTCGCTGGTTCCGCTGATCCAGCCACCGGTCATGATTCTCTGCACATCGCAGAAGGATCGTGAGATCCGTATGCCCCAGCTTCGCAATGTGACGAAGTTCGAGCGCATCGTGTTCCCGGTGCTTTCCACGATTGTCATTTCGCTTCTGCTGCCGCCGGTGGCTTCGCTGGTCGGCATGCTGATGCTGGGGAACCTGTTCCGTGAGTCGGGCGTTACGGATCGCCTGTCCGATACGGCGCAGAACGCTTTGATCAACATCGTCACGATCTTCCTTGCCACGGGCACGGGTCTTACGATGGACGCGGACAGCTTCCTGAACTACAAGACCATCCTGATCATCTGCCTCGGCCTCGTCGCTTTCATCGGCGGCACGGCGGCGGGCGTCCTTTTCGGACAGATCATGAAGGTCGCGACGGGCGGCCGCATCAATCCGCTGATCGGTTCCGCGGGCGTTTCGGCGGTGCCGATGGCGGCGCGCGTTTCGCAGGTCGTCGTGCAGAAGTATTGCCCCGGCAACTTCCTGCTGATGAACGCTATGGGACCGAATGTGGCCGGCGTTATCGGCACGGCGGTCGCGGCCGGTACGGCTTTGGCAATGCTGCAAGGGTAATATAAAAGGAGGTTTGATTTTATGTCACCAGCAGTAACCTGTTTGATTATTTTGGCGGTGGTCGCTTTCTTCTTCGTGACGGAGCTTCTGCCGTTGGCGGTTACCTCGATGGCGGGCGCGATTGCGGTCGGCATGGCGGGGCTGATTCCCATCAAGACCGTGTTCAGCGGCCTTTCCAACTCCACGGTGGTTCTCTTTGCCGGTATGTTCGTCGTCGGCGCGGCGATGTTCCATACGGGCGTCGCGCAGAAAATCGGCGAGCAGATTGTCCGCATCGTCGGCAACGGCGAGAACAGCCTGATGATCGGCGGCATGGGCGCGGGCGCGGCCCTGTCCTCGGTGCTGTCGAATACGTCCACGGCGGCTTCGCTGCTCCCCGTTATGCAGGGCATTTGCTCCGCGTCGAGGATTTCCCCGCAGCGCCAGTTGATGCCGATGGCGTTCGGCTGCGGTCTTGGCGGTATCATCACGCTGATCGGTACGCCGCCGAACATTATCGCTTCCGGCGCGCTGGAAAACGTCGGCATGAAGGGCTTCGGCTTCTTCGAGTTCGCATGGATCGGTATTCCTATCACGGTTGCCGGCATCATCTACATGGTTCTTATCGGCAAGCGCTTCCTGCCGGCCGGCAGCGAGATCGGCGAGCTGGACGAAGAGGCGAAAGCGGAGGCTGCCGCCTCGACGCATGACTCGACGAAGCAGATTATCGTCGTCCTTGTTTTCGCTGTCGCCGTCGTCATGATGGCGCTCGGCACGAAGATTATCCCGATGCAGGTCACGGCCATCATGGCTGCTCTCGCGCTGGTCATTACCAAGTGCCTGACGGAGAAGCAGGCGTATATGGGAATCGACTGGGTCACGATTTTCCTGTTTGCCGGCATGATGCCTGTGTCGACGGCGATGGACAAGTCCGGCGCCGGCAAGCTGATTGCCGACGCGGCGGTGGGTCTGATGGGCGGCAGCCCGAGCCCGCTGGTCGTCACGGCGATCCTGTTCATCCTGTCCTGCGGTTTGACGCAGTTCATGTCGAATACGGCTTCTGCGGCGCTGCTCTGCCCGATCGGCATTTCCATCGCGCAGCAGATCGGCGCGGACCCGCACGCGGTCCTGATGGCGATTGCCGTTGCCGCGTCCTGTGCTTTCGCGACGCCGGTAGGCACGCCGCCGAACACGCTGGTGCTCGGCCCCGGCAAATACAAGTTCTTTGATTATGTCAAGGCCGGTACGCCGCTCGTTATTGTTTCCTTTATCGTATCGTTGGTGGTTATCCCCATCGTTTGGCCGTTCTTCCCGTGATGGGACGCGGAATGCACCGCGGACTTTTTATAACGGGCCGCTGACGGCCGATCGTCGTTAGCCATGAACAGAAGGAGTCCCCGCTTTTGCGGGGGCTTTTTCTTTTCCATATCGGAGAAAGAAACAAGAATGCTTTCCTGTTGATCTAAGAGAGTTTTGAAAAAATGCCGCAACGGATATTCAATTTTGGGATATATGGGCTCACGATATTTTGATTTGGGATATTTTATTAACCCGTTTTGGAATACATTTAAAAACTTGTGTAAACAATATCATGATGAAGTGATAATGTCAAAATAAAATATTGATTGCCGAAACGGGATATTATGAAAATAAGCTGATAAAATCAATGGATTCATGTGTTTTTTCATAATCAAAAGGCTCAGGCGCTTTTCGTTGACACTTATTTCGTTTTGGTATAAATTGAACTCTAATCACGGGCGGGATTGTCCTATGAAGGTATCCACCTGTGGTATTGCCGATAATGGATAAACCATAGAGGATGCGTCGAGGCTCTTTTTTGCAGGGAGGCAAAGAGGGCTGACGGCGGAGCGAAAAGGTCGGTTTTGCCAGTGCGCGCGTCCTTTGTACGGTGGAAGGCGGGGTGAGAAGGCGGCACGGTATCGAAAGGTAGATTTTATCGGTGTTTTTGGGGAGGCGGCAAAGCCGTTCTTCTACAAAAGGAATTTTGAGGTGATTATCAAATGCATCAACCGGCAACTACGAATCCGCTGATTATCATGTGCATCAACATGACGATCGTTTTCGCCGTGCTGATCGGTCTTTCGTTCATGATTAAGTTCATTCACATGATCGATCCGACGAAGCCGAAGGAAAAACCGGCGGAGGCCCCGAAGGCGGCTCCTGCGGCAGCACCTGCGGCGGCTCCTGCGGCTCCTGCCGTTGACCCGAACCTGAATATCGCGGTCATTGCGGCGGCTGTCGCGGCCTATGGCGGCGACGCGAAGATCGTTGCGATCCGCCCGATTGAAAGTGCGGGCTGGAAGAGCGTCGGTCGCGCGAACGGCGTCCAGAACACGGTCTTTTGACCGAGGAACTGCAAGCTTTTCAAAGCGATTTCAAAATTTAATCGCTGAGAAAACAAATAAGGAGGAATTATTGGAATGGGCGAATTTATGACTGCATTCAGCGTCTCGCTCCAGTCGGTATGGAACGATTCCGGCTTCTCCGCAATCACGATGGGCAACATCATCATGATTCTTGTGGGATGCCTGCTTCTGTACATGGCTTTTGTTCATGAGTACGAGCCGCTTTTGCTCTCGCCGATCGCTTTCGGCTGCATCCTCGCGAACTTCCCGAAGACGGGGTTCAATGACGAGATGAACGTTATGATGGCTATCGGTTTCGGTATCAAGTATGAGATTTTCCCGCCGATCATCTTCATGGGCGTCGGCGCGATGACGGACTTCGGCCCGATGATCGCTGACCCCGATACGATGCTTCTCGGCGCTGCTGCACAGTTCGGCGTGTTCATCGCTCTCGCGGGCGCGATGCTCCTCGGCTTCAACGTGCAGGAAGCGGCCTGCATCGGTATCATCGGCGGCGCGGACGGCCCGACGTCAATTTATCTGACGGTCAAGATGGCCCCGCACCTCTTGGGCGCTATCGCGGTGGCGGCGTACAGCTACATGTCGCTGGTTCCGCTGATTCAGCCGCCTGTCATGATGCTCATGACGACGAAAGCGGACCGCGCGATCAAGATGCCGCAGCTCCGTCCGGTGACGAAGTTCGAGCGCATCATCTTCCCGGTTCTTTCGACCATCGTTATCTCCCTGCTTCTGCCGCCGGTTGCTTCGCTGATCGGTATGCTGATGCTGGGGAACCTGTTCCGTGAGTCGGGCGTTACGGATCGTCTGTCCGACACGGCGCAGAACGCTTTGATCAACATCGTCACGATCTTCCTGGCCACCGGTACCGGTCTTACGATGGATGCGGACAGCTTCCTGAACTACAAGACCATCCTGATCATCTGCCTCGGCCTCGTCGCCTTCATCGGCGGCACTGCGGCCGGTGTGGCGTTCGGCCAGATCATGAAGGTCGCGACGGGCGGCCGCATCAATCCGCTGATCGGCTCGGCAGGCGTCTCGGCGGTGCCGATGGCGGCGCGCGTCAGCCAGATGGTCGTGCAGAAGT
>CAMHCS010000071.1 GCA_946183785.1 uncultured Selenomonadales bacterium
TAGGAACGGCAAAATTTTTTGCACTTCTATTGCTTCTTTATCACACATAAGCATAATTTTAAGGGATATACTATGTTATGCAACCGACAGAGGCATTTATTTCGGCGGTGTCACGTGTTGGTCTCATCGTGTGTGCTTCGGAATACTACAATAAGATGTTCTAACGAAAGAATTGGTTTTTTTAGCTCTCTCTATTGTGGAGGGAGCTTTCTTTTTTGCCCGGTAGACAATCGAGTTGGGGGAGGTACTTAGACGTCGCCACCTCATGCTACCGTTCGGTACACGGCAGCTTCAATATCTTGATACGAGGTGAAGACGAAAAGTATTTTCATATCAATTGCGAAAATCCCCAGAGGAAAAGGGAATATGTGCTATATTCTAATTGGAACCATTTTTATAACAATTTTCTCACTTAAAAAAATTCTAAATATTCGCGCCCGGGAAAAGAAAAGTGTGGTATGATGCATTTAAGGAGGTTGAGAAAGCATGCAACAACTAGATAGTAGCTAAATCCAGTTCAGTGTTATGTACAGCAACGAAGTAGAGATTCGAAAATGAATCACGCATTGAATGTTAGAGACAGAAACTTGTCAGCTAATGATGGCGAGCTCCAAAAATAAGGAGGAAAAGAAAATGTTAAAAATCAGTATCGACGAAGGAAAAGCCAATGTTTACGCGCCTTATCATCCGGCATTCGTTACGAGGATCAAAAAGCTCGGCGGCGCGAAATGGGACGGGACGGAAAAATGTTGGACGGTCAATGTTGAGATGATCCCGCACGTTCGCGAAATCATGGCGGCTGTATACGGCGAAACTGATGAAGAAGCCCCGGCTGAACGCGTGACAATAAAATTGACAGCGGGCAGTGAGTGCTACTCTTGGCACTCTCCTGTAACGGCTTTTGGGAAAATACTCTCAAGCGCAAGCGGGCGCGACAGCGGCGCGAGAATAGGCGATGATGTCGCATATATCAAAGGCAACGCGAGAAGCGGTGGGTCAGCGAAAAACTGGTATAGTGTAGTATCAGACGGCGCGGAAATTATGCTTTACAACGTCCCAAAAATTTTGTGGGACAGATATCTGGACAAACTTGCCGAAGGCGAAGAGTTTGATTATACGGCAGAATTGGTAGAGACGAAAGTTGACGTTGATGCGCTAAATGCGGAAAAAGCAAAACTCTTGAGTCGGATTGCTGAAATTGATGTCTTATTATCTATGACATCAGAAAAGGTTGCCTGATTATTCGCTTGGCTCTATACGGGGCCTATGGAACGTCTCTGCGAATTTGGTAAAAGCAAAACTGGAAACATTGGAATAAGGCGGATACTAAATAAAGCTAAATAAAGCTAACTAATACACACTGAATAATGACAACTAAATACCGCCTTCTATATTTAATGTATGGAGGGCTTAATAATGAAGACAAGCAGAAAGGTTATCCAACCAGTGGATATTTATAGCAATTATGCGCTCAAAGGTTTTACACCCAATCCTGCCGAAACAGAGGAGAAGGACTTGACGATTATTGAAATCCCTGTAACTAGCAAAGAAGACAAGGCAAAAAACCGAAAACTCAAAAACAAGGGGAAAGAACCTATTAAGGTTATTAGTACAATGTCCTTGCAATTAAATGTTAATGGCATTTCATGTGAATACTGGATCCTTGGAGCCTATGATCGACGCGTCCATGTTGCGTTATGTAGCTTATATGAAGAAGGGCGTAGAGATATTACGATAAATCAAATTGCAAAACGTATGGGGTATCTGAATAATGCGAACAAAAGGGTACTTGAAAATATTAGTAAAAGTCTAATGCGTCTCATGGCCACAATATTAAGGATTGAGAACACCGCAGAAGCGGAGCGTTACAAGGGGTACCCCATAATCAAAATCACAGAAGTTTTGGCTCCCGTAAAAATCATTGAGATAGAGAAAGACGAACTTTTAAATGGAAAGAAATATAGCAAGGACTACTATCTGAAAGGTAGTTATATAGAACAGTACGGCGGCGCAAAGAATTTTCATTTCCCAGCAAACGCAATTATCCGGTTCCTCGACATCCCACCATTGCTCAATATCGCAAAAAACAGAAGCCAGATTACGACACACGATCTGATAGTATTACAAAGTACGATTCCCAAAACCGAGTATAATCTTCAGGTTGAAGAAAAGCTTTTGTATCGTATAGCTCGAGGTTATCAAACGCTTAGAGTAAACCTCCAAAACTTGCTGGAAGAAATGGTTTGGTTTGGCCAAAAAAGTTATAAAAGCAAATATCCGATTTTTGCAACTGTCAAAAAATATTTGACTTATTATCAACAAGTTGGCTATATCAAGAAGTTTGTTTTTTACAACGATAGAATAACAGGCGAGCCGATAGGGGTAACCATTTACAAATACTACTCGCGTAACAGAAATCATTAGCTAAGATGATATCTTCCGTTTATAAAAGGTGAAGATTTATATATCGACTATTCACCTTTTATATGTCGATGTTTTAATCAAAAACATATCGACGGTTTATCAAAAATATGTCGACGTTTTTCCTAAAGCCATTTTTTGAAATCCTTGCGGCAGTAAGATTAGAACGCACACCAAAATCCTATAAGTATACGTAAGTATACGTAAGTACAATACTTGCGTATTTTACGACCGCTTCGCTCCTCACTTGCGTTCGGTCGAAAATACGCAAGTAGATGGGGTTCGAAAATGAAGCCCCCGCAGATGATAACAACTCTTAAAAATAGAAAGGACTGTTTTATATGACTAATCCCGAGCTCACTCAGTTTTATGAGAATATCCGAAAAAATGTTCCCTGCATCAACTTCCTCGTGCGTAGCCCTAAAGGCGGCAAAGATAAATATGTTTGCCCCATCTGTCACAGTGGCGAACATAACGACGGCGCGCTCCATTATTACAAAGATAACAACTCATGGACTTGTTTCGCCTGTTCTCCGAAAGACAACGGCAAGCGCAACGGCGGAGATGTCATCGAATTGTACCGTCAGATGAACCCCGGTCTTACTTATCACCAAGCGGCTATAGAACTTGCACGCATGTACAATATCACAATCCCCAATAATGGCGACTATTCTAAAGGAGGTTCTTCTATCATGACTAATACTTCTAATACCAACACCCAACCGAAGGCGGAATCCCAACTGGTGAAGTTAGAATCCGAAATGCCGAAAATCTTGACTGACCTCTCCGACTATTTTGAAGAGTGCGCGGCGCGTCTTATGTCCCCCGAAGGGCGCCCCGGCATGAACTATTTACTTAGCCGCGGTATACATATCTCGAAGGGAAATCCGCTGAAAATCGGTTATGACCCGATTAGCGATCCAGTAGGAAAAGGACACTCCACCGCTCGTATTATTTTCCCCGCAAATCAATATTACTATACTGCGAGAGCGATTGCCCTCCCCAGCGACAGCCCTTATAAAGCATTGAATCCGGCTGGTGTTCCTGTCGAAATCTTCAACCGCGGAGCTCTCGTGGACGAAAGCACTATTGTGTATATAACGGAAAGCGCGTTCGATTGCCTTTCAATCGAAGAATGTGGTCAACGGGCTATCGGCTTGAACAGCACAAGCAATATAAGCCGTTTTATTGAGCTTATATCTTTGAACCCGCCGAACGGAAAATTCTTCATTTTGGCCCTTGACAATGATAAAGCAGGACGCGATGCAACGGCAAAGCTTGCTTTCGAATTTCAGAAGCTTAGCATTCCATACCGTATTGTGTCTAATGATTTTTACTTTCAAACGAAAGATCCAAACGAAGCCCTGATGGCGAATCGTGAAGCGTTTGTTGCGAATATCGCCACGGAAACCGCCAATGCAAAAAAAATGATTGAATTCATATCTGATCCGTGCAAATTTGCATTTTACATCGATGACTTAAAAAAGGATTGCCGCTCTTTTCAAAGAACCCTCACATCTACTGGTTCCCAAACCCTCGACGAAGCCCTCGGTGGAGGCTATTATCGAGGAATGTACCTTATCGCAGGGGTTCCGGGTGTTGGAAAGACTGCCTTTTCGCTCCAACAGGCTTGCACAATTGCCGGAACAGGCCGCAAGGTTCTATACTTCGAGCTAGAAATGCCAAAGGATGACATGGGGAGCCGGATGATCGCTCGTAGCCTCTCGGCTAAAAAGGCTATCGATGGAAAAATGGATGAAATCATGTCATCTCTTAATGTCAAAATGTCGCCCTATATTGAGGAACTTGTAGACGAGTATGGGCAGAACAACAAGACATTGCTGGAAAACCTCTCTGTTTACACGGGTGAAGAATATCATGATATTGCGAACATAGCAAAAGCAATTGAACGCTATATCGCTTTTCATAAAGACGAAAAGCCGCCCGTTGTGTATATTGATTATCTGCAGATTATCAATACAAAAAGTGCGGAAGAAAAGCTTGATAAGATGGAAAGAATGAAATACATACTGTCTCGTCTTATTAGCCTCCGCACTAAGTATAACCTCACTATTATATGTCTATCCTCGACCTCTCGATCTAATTATATGGAGCCTGCTCACTTAGCAGTAGCGAAAGAGAGTGGAGACATAGAATACAGCTTCGAATGCATTTTTTTCCTGAACTTTTATGAGGTCAACCACCTTGAACTTGGAGGGAATGAGGCGGAACGGAACAAGCAGTATAATGCACTTAACAAACAACCACAACGGCATTTGGAGTTGAGTTGTCTCAAGAATCGTAACGGAAAAACAGGTTTTGTAGTCGACCATACTTATTACCCGGCGGCAGAAACCTTTGTTGAACATGGTTTTAGTCTCCCTAGAGTACAAGAAACACTCTCTAATCTTGCGGGAGATGGGAGAAAAATCATTGATGCAAAGAGCTTCAAGCCGCAGCCGCGGAGGCGTAGGAGCAAAAAAGACGATGTTCCCTTTATAGAATCAGAACTCTTTACTCAGCAGCAGGAAAGTTGTCCATCCGGGCAGTGATGTGGTATTTGAATTAACGCAATCGACAATTATTAAGGAGACGGTAATATGGTGGGAAAAGAAACGACGAGAAATCAAATCGGTTTTACACATCTGCATGTGCATACGGAGTACAGTCTTTTGGACGGTGCGAGCCGTGTCGGTGAACTGATCGACGAAGTCAAGAAGATTGGCATGAAGGCAGTCGCCATCACTGACCATGGGCAGATGTACGGCGTGATGGAGTTTTACAAGGCCGCGAAAAAAGCCGGAATCAAGCCGATTATCGGGTGTGAGGTTTATCTAGCGCCTGCGTCGCGGAAGGATATGTTTGAGGTCGGAGGTGTCCGTTACTATCATTTGCTCCTTCTCGCGGAAAATGAGACAGGCTATCGGAATCTTGTGAAGCTTGTTTCCCTTGCAAACATCGAAGGAAAATATTATAAACCGCGCGTGGACAAGGAACTTTTACGCCAGTACCATGAAGGGCTTATCTGCTTGTCCGCTTGTATCGCAGGAGAGATTCCCCAAGCGCTTATTCAAGATCAGCCGGACATTGCTGATGCGCTCGTTGCAGAGTATATCGACATTTTTGGCAAAAACAACTTTTTCATCGAGCTGCAAAAGCATGGAATTCCAGAGGAAGAGAAGGCAACGCCGGGGCTTATCCGGCTCGCGCAAAAGTATGGCGTCGGTCTGGTGGTAACGAACGATTCCCACTATACCCATAAAGAGGATGCGGCATTCCATGACATTTTGCTTTGCATCCAGACGGGCAAGACTTTGGACGATCCGGGGCGTGTGCGTTTCCATAAC
Organism: uncultured Selenomonadales bacterium; assembly: GCA_946183785.1. Taxonomy (GTDB): domain Bacteria; phylum Bacillota; class Negativicutes; order Selenomonadales; family Selenomonadaceae; genus RUG12372. Next base: position 5,769 of record CAMHCS010000071.1, read on the forward strand.
GACGAGTTCTATTTAAAATCGCCGGAGGAAATGGCGGCGTTGTTTCCCGACTACCCCGAGGCGATGGAAAATACGCAAAAAATCGCCGAGCGGTGTAATGTGGAATTCACCATGGGGGAGCATGTCCTGCCACAGTTCCCTTTGCCAGAAGGGATGACAGATGAGGCGTATCTTCGGCAAATCTGTGAAGAAAAAGTGGAAGGCCGATATTATCCCGTGACGGACGAAGTGCGTGCCCGTATGGAGTACGAACTTGGCGTCATTCATCAGATGGGGTTCGACAGTTATTTCCTAATTGTCTGGGATTTCATCAATTATGCGCGGGAGCAAGGAATTGCTGTGGGACCAGGACGCGGATCAGCGGCGGGAAGCATTGTTGCGTATATTCTCGGTATTACGGACATTGATCCGCTCAAATATGCGTTGCTGTTCGAGCGTTTTCTGAATCCCGAGCGCGTGACAATGCCAGATATCGACGTGGACTTTTGTTATATCCGCCGCAAGGAGATCATCGACTATGTGAAGCGGCGCTATGGCGACGACCATGTGGCGCAGATTATCACGTTCGGGAAGATGGCGGCGCGTGGATCGGTGCGCGACGTTGGGCGTGCCCTTGGCCTTTCGTATGCAGAAGTGGACAAGGTGGCCAAGTTGATTCCGTCTGAGCCGAGCATTACGCTTGATAAAGCGCTCAAGGGTTCGGAGTTTTTGGGGAAACTCTACGATTCGGATTTCAACGTGCGGAGGTTGATTGATTTTGCAAGGAAAATCGAAGGATTGCCGCGCCATTCCTCAATCCATGCGGCGGGCGTCGTGATTGCGCGCGAGCCACTGACGAACTATATGCCGGTGCAGATGTCTGAGGGGACGCTGGTGACCGGCTACGACAAGGATATTGTCGAGGAACTTGGGCTCTTGAAGATGGACTTCCTCGGTCTTCGGACGTTGACTGTCATTGGCGACGCAATCCGAAATATAGAGACCGTTCGGGGGGAGAAAATCAATACCAATGACATCCCGTCAGAAGATCAGGCCACGGCGCAGATGCTATGCGAAGGTAAGACCGGCGCGGTTTTTCAGATGGAATCGGAAGGGATGACGAAGCTCGTCAAGGATATTGCGCCAGAGCGGTTTGAAGACTTGATCCCGACGGTGGCGCTGTATCGTCCCGGCCCCTTGGGCAGCGGCATGGTGCAGGATTTCATCGACGGGCGCAAAGGGAAGAAAAAAGTATCCTATCTTCATCCACTGCTCGAACCGATTCTGAAAGAGACTTTCGGTGTGGTGCTTTACCAGGAGCAGGTCATGCAGATTGTTCAGGTGCTGGCAGGATTCTCCCTTGGCGAGGCGGACATCTTGCGTCGTGCTATGGGGCATAAGCAGCCGGAACTCTTGATACAGAAGAAAGAGGCGTTCCTCGAAGGGACGCGAAAAAAAGGGATCGACGACGAGTTGGCGGAAAAGATATTCGAACTCTTGACGCACTTCGCAAATTACGGCTTCAACAAATCCCACAGCGCGGCTTATGCGTTGGTCGCATGGCAAACGGCATACTTAAAGGCTCATTATCCTGCGGAATTCATCGCGGCAATGTTGACCAGCGTTATGGGGGCCAACGACAAGGTGGCGACGTATATTGATTTTGCACGCCGTATGGGAATCTCGATTTTGCCTCCGGACATCAATGCGAGTAAAGCAAGGTTTAGCGTAGATGGAAAAGCAGCAATCCGATTTGGTCTTGCCGCCGTCAAAAATGTCGGTGAGCAGATTGTCGACGATATTGAGATGATTCGCAAACAAGGAGGCCCGTTTCTTTCAATGCAGGATTTTTGTCAGCGTCTCGGTACGAGGAAAGTGAATAAGCGGACACTGGAGAGCCTTATTAAGTGCGGAGCCTTTGATTCTTTTGGAGTACAGCGAACGCAGCTACTTGCAATAATGGGGCAAACGCTTGAATCGACTGTGCGGGTTCAAAGAGATGTGGCCAGTGGTCAAATTGGGCTTTTTGGCGAAGAATTGGTGAATACGGAGATTTCAATGCCTGATGTTCCAGAGGCGGAGCTTTCGCAGATTTTGGCCTGGGAAAAAGAAATCACGGGATTTTACATTTCTGGTCACCCGTTGGACGTTTATAGAGACTTGATGGGGAAGCTAACTCAGTTGAAACAGATTCTAGACGGCGAAGTAAAGGATAGGCAACTTGTGCGTGTAGCAGGGCTGGTGACAATAGTGAAACGAATTGTGACGAAAAAGGGAGACGCTATGGCTTTTGTGACCCTTGAAGATTACTCGAGGGATATAGAAACGGTTGTTTTTCCCAATTTGTTTTACCAGTCGACGGAGCTTTTTACAGAGGATCGCCCTGTTGTCGTTCAAGGGCGCGTTGATGTAACGGAAAATGGCGTGAAATTGCTCGCTGAAAAGGTTTGGCCGATGGAAGAATATAAGACCGATTATTTCATTCTGACGACCAGCGCGCAAGCGACACAGGATAAATTCGAGCGGCTCAGAGCGACGGCGAAAGCGCGTCACGGAGATCATGCTGTGTATCTATATCTTACGGATAGGAAGAAGAATATGGCGTTGGAGTGGGAGTTCTGGCTAGATGGTTCGTCGGAGGCCGCCGCGGAAGTCGAGACGATTTTCGGCGCGGGATCAGTTCGCGAACGATAAGCTTACAGTGGAACGTGGAGTAGTGGATTTTACCATCAACTTCATATTCTCTCTTGATTGATTGGAAATGGTAGCCTTTAACTTAGCGTCGCCACGGGTTTCATTGGCACAAGAAGGAACTGTATAGGCAAAAATAAAAGCGCTCACCGTACATTTTTATTTGGTGAGCGCTTTTGTTTATTTCTTTTTGGCTCTCTTTCCGTTGACGAGTTCTTTGAATGCTGCGCTGGCCTTGAAGACCGGAAGCTTCGCGGCGGGAATCTGGATTGGTTTGCCCGTCTGCGGGTTGCGGCCCTTCCGGGCGGCGCGCTTTGAGATCTTGAATGTACCGAACTTGAGGAACGCTACCGAATCGTCCTTCTTCAATGCTTCGCGGATTGTCGCGAGAGCTGCCGCGAGAACAGTGTCAGCGGCCTTCTGGCTCGTACCAGCTTTCGCAGCGACGGCTTTGATGAAATCTGCTTTCTTCAAAAAAATCCCCTCTTTCTTTTTGTTGGCGTGACTACGCACTTTACAGGTATTATATAACACAGAAACAGGCGATGTAAATAGGGGATGCGTTATTATAATGCGCGACAAGCCTTGAAAATTGTGGAACGGCGAATTTGATATTGGGATAAACCTTATGGGTAATTTTTTACCCATAGTAAAGTGCTCCCCTTGTCAAGGACAATTTTGATTTGGTAAGGGTAATTTTTGGAC
>CAMHCS010000072.1 GCA_946183785.1 uncultured Selenomonadales bacterium
CGCTCTTCCAGTGTAAGATGTTTGTAATGGCACATGGCTTCCTCCTTGTGATGTTGTCTTCGCAAACACCATTATAACAGGAAACCTGTGTCATTCTTTATCTGTTGCACTTAGATTGTAAATCTGAGGTTCCAATTTTTGCATAAAGTTGTAAGTGTGGCAATCAAAATTTATTAGTGAGCTGAAAGAAGGGGCTGTCCATGAAGATTTTTCCTTCATGCGACAGCCCCTTTCATCACAGATACATGCGTCCTGTCATACGCGCTTGCTGTCTCGCTGCAGGGGCGGGGGGCTTGACGACGAGAAATAATCAATTGCCATCGGCGGCACAAACTGATATAATAGCAAAATACTAGGGATTTGTATTTCCCATTTTATTATGAGGTGTGAAACAGTATGAAAAAAATGTCCATGAGCGCGAAGGTATTTCTCGGTTTCGGCATAGGCGCGGTGCTGGGGCTGGTTTTCCAGGAGAAAATACTGTTCGTGCAGCCGATTGGCGATCTATTTCTGAAGCTGATCCAGATGATCGTAATCCCGTTGATTTTCTGCTCGATCATCAGCGGAATTGCCAGTATTGGCGACGTGGCGAAGCTTAAGCGCATCGGCGCGAAGGTCATGGGGTTCTATATTGTGACGACGGTTCTCTCGACGATCCTGGGTCTTGCCGTTTCGCATCTGATGCAGCCGGGGCGCGGCTTTGGCGTGGCAAGCATCGTGGAGTCCGGCGAGCCGATCAAGGCCGCGGAACCGATGACCGTCGGCGCGGCGATTCTTGGTATGGTACCGTCGAATCCAATCGCGGCTCTCGCGAAGGGCGACCTGATGCAGACCATCGTCTTCGCGGTCTTCGTCGGTGTGGCGCTGACGATTCTTGGCGAAAAAGCCGCGCGGGTTAAGGCGGTCATCGACGAGGCAACGCAGGTCATGTTCAAGATTACCGATCTCGTGATGCGGGCGACGCCCTACGGCGTCTGCGCTCTGGCCGCTTGCAGCACGGGCGCGTACGGTCTTTCCGTGTTCGGCATCATGGGAAAATTTATCTTGACGCACTACATGGCGGCGGCGTCTATTGTCGTTTTCATCTATCTTTTCATCATCAAGGGGGTGGCCAAAATCCCGCTGTCCGAGTTCTTCCACAAAATTTCCGAGGTCTGGTGGGTGGCGTTCAGCACCACGTCCAGCTCCGGCACTTTGCCGGTGACGCTCCGGGTTACGGAGCAGGAGTTTCATGTCAGGCACGAGCTGGCGTCGTTTACGCTGCCGCTGGGCGCGACGGTCAACATGAACGGCATCGCCGCTTATTACGCGGTCACGGTACTTTTCGTCTCGCAGATTTACGGCGTCGACCTGACACTCTATCAGCAGGCGATGTTCGTTTTCATGACGACGCTGATCTCCATCGGCACGCCAGGCATCCCGAACAGCGGCATCGTGCTGACAGTGATGCTGCTCGGGACGATGGGACTTCCTGCGACAATCATGGGCATGGTCGTCGGTATCTTCCGCCCGATCGATATGATCCATACCGCGCTGAACGTGACTGGCGACGTGGTTTCGACGCTGGCGGTGGCGCGGCTCGAGAACATGTACGATGAAGAAGAACCTCTGCCCGAGGGAGAATTGGCACATTCCTGAAAAAAGACAAAAGAAACGCTGTCCGCGAAGGGGGATTCCTTTCACGGACAGCGTTTTCGTCTTTTTGCCGTGTCGCTCCGGCGGTTTTGCTGCGCTCCGGCGCAGCACGGCAAAGCAGCCAGGGCCGCCGTCGCGTACGCCAGCTTGATGAAATCGTTTCGCGTCATTCCGCTCATAAACGTTCTTTCTACTTTCACACAAGGCAAACGTCCAAATATCTCATCTTATATTTTGGGAAAAATGAATTTCTTACAATTATACATCATTGATTCTTGCAATATGGTATCGGTTTCCTGTATACTTATATATATAGGACGGAAGTTCTCCTTGGGACTCGACATTGGGCGGAGGACGAAGTATACTGGAAGCATGAAGAAAGCGTCGGCAATACGAGCGACGACGGAAGGCAATCAATGCGGAAAGGTGGCGGAATGAAACCATGGCGGCTGAAAAAAGTGCAATTACTATCTTGATCATCGACGACGACGATTTCACTCGTCATACGGCGACGACGATTTTGAAGGAGAATTTACCGTACGACGTCCTGACGGCGCCTTCGGGCATGGATGGCGTAAACGTGCTGAAAACAAGCACAGTACATCTCATATTGCTTGACGTGGCGATGCCTGGGTGGGACGGGTTCAAAACGCTTTCCGTCATACGCGAAAACCCGTTGATGAAGAATATACCCGTCATCATGCTTACTGCCGCTGCCGACCGCGGTTCCATAATCAAGGCCAGCCAATACAAGGTGGAGGACTATATCCGGAAGCCATTCCAGCCTGAGGAGTTGGTCAGCCGTGTCTCAAAGGCAATTTGGGAGCACTGGCAGGAGGCAAGTCTTGACACGTTGAGTCTGGATCTTGACGATTTACTCAGAGATCTTTGATGTTGGTTGTACTGTAATTTTAAAATATGAGGGAATTATAGGAAACACTGATTAAGTCAATTCGTGCATCTGTCGAGGGATTTTTTCGTCAGGCAAGGAAAAGTGCTCGAAGTCGTAGCAGAGCTACGTCGAGAGCACTTTGACGCAGCATGACGGAAAAAGACCCGTCAGGGGCGCGGCGGGACTTATTCAGTGCTTCCATAATGTGAGAAACCACCTTCCAACATTTCGGAAGGTGGTTTCTCTTTTTGGAAATACTACGCCGCGAGGGCGTTCTTTGCTTTCTTCTTTTGCAGGAACAAAACTACTAGCAGCACCGCGAGACCAATAGCGTCGGTTTCCATGCCCGGCTTGATGAGAAGCAGCGATCCCGCCGCGGCGATCAGGCGGAGCCATGCCGCCATCGGCGCGAAGAGATACCCTTCGACGGCGACGGCAATCAGGAAGACGCCGACGCAGGCACTAGCCGCCACCCATGCGCCTTCGGCCAGCGTGGTGTTGATCAGCATGAGCTGCGGTGCGTAAACGAACATGAACGGCACGATGAAGCCCGCGATGGCTAACTTGACCGAAGCGACGCCGGTCTTCATCGGGTTGCCGCCGGAGAGGCCGGCCGCCGCGAAGGAAGCCAGCGCTACAGGCGGCGTCAGGTTCGCGAACATCGCGTAGTAGAACGAGAACATGTGCGCCGCGCCCGCCGGGATGCCGAGCTTCGCCAGCGCCGGAGCCGCAATCGTCGCCGTGATGATGTACGCCGGAATCGACGGCAGCCCCATGCCAAGGATCATGCAGGTGATCATCGTGAAGAACAGCGTGAAGAGCAGGCTCGTCGAGCCGAGGGCGATAATCGTGTTCGCCATGGTCAGGCCGAATCCCGTCTTCGAGCAGACGCCGATGATGATGCCGACGCAGGCGCAGGCCACCGCCACGGAGACGGTCTGCTTCGCGCCGTCCGCCAGCGCGTCGAGGAACATCGAAAAGGTCATGCGCGTTTCCTCGCGGAACATGGAGACGACGATGGTCACCAGGATGGTCATGACCGCCGAGAAAATGACGGTGGTGCCGGAGAAGAACAGCATGTAAAGCAGGAACAGCACGGGAATCAAAAGATGGCTGCGCCGCTTCATCACGTCGCCGGTTTTCGGGAGCTGATCCTTCGGCAGGCCCACGAGGCCGTCTTTCGAGGCGCGCAGATGCACCTGCAGTACGATGCTCAGATAGTAGAGCAGCGCGGGAATCGCCGCCCAGGTGATGATAGTCGAATACTGGACGCTGATCATTTCCGCCATGATGAAGGCCGCCGCGCCCATGATGGGCGGCAGGAGCTGGCCGCCGACGGAGGCCGCCGCCTCGACGGCGCCGGCAAATTCCTTCGAGTAGCCGGTCTTTTTCATCAGCGGGATCGTGAACGCGCCTGTGGTGACCACGTTTGCCACCGCCGAGCCGTTGATGGAGCCGAGGAAGCCCGACGCGATGACCGATACCTTCGCGGGGCCGCCCTTCGTATGACCGGCGAGGGCCAGGGCGATATCATTGAAAAATTGCCCCATGCCGCATTTCGACATGACGGCGCCGAACAGGATGAACAGGAAAATATAGCTGGCCGCGACGCTGACCGAGGTGCCGTAGATGCCCTCGGTGTTCGCGAAGAAATGGTTCGACAGCGACGCCCAGTCATAGCCCCGGTGCATGAACATGCCGGGGAATTCCCGCCCAAACAGGCCGTAAGCAATGAAGACGAGCGACAGGATCGTCAGCGCGTTGCCCGTGACGCGGCGTGAACATTCCAGCACCAGCGCGACGAGCAGCGTCGCCATATAGAGGTCGGCGTCGTTCGGATTGCCGGCGCGTTCCACCACGCCGAGGTAGTCCGTATAGATGTAAATCGGCGCGGCGAACGACAGCACCGCCAGGATCCAGTCGAGGACCGACGGCTTTGTCATGTCCGAGGATTTCCCCGCCGGGTACATCAAAAAGCCCAGCGCCAGGATCATCGCCACGTGCAGCGAACGGTGCACCAGCGTCACCGGGGGGCCGAAAGCCGCCGTGTACAGATGATAACAGGAGACGAGCAGACACGCGCCGAAGAAGATCTTCTGCATCAGCGGGTTCGTGAATTTGCGCGTCGCCGACTCCTTGTCCAGCTTCCGTATGATTTCCTGTGATTTTTCCTCCAGCCGCTCCGTTTCCTCAGTTTGAAGCAGCGCGGCGTCCGTTTCCTTTGCCATCCAAGAATCTCCTCTTTGTAACTATTAAATTGACGCGGGTGTGCTCGGGAAGCGTTTCGCCCTTTGCGATCAGGACGTCGTTCAGTTTGATGTCCCGCGTGGCAAAGTGCGAGTTGATCCAGGTGAATTCGTGAAAAACCTGCCCGATATTGCTCATGTAAATCATACCGTCGTCGTCCACCCAGACCTCGGTGCCTTTATTCTCCGGGATTCCCGCGCCGAAAGCGGGGAAGGCGATCATATCGAGGATCAGGTCGCGGTTTGCGTCGATGTGGTAATATTCGTGCCAGGGGATTTTCTCCCAAGAATGAATCCAGCCAAAGAAAAGCTGATCGCCTTCTTTGGCCGGAACTTCTACATAGATTTCATTTGTCTCGTAGTCGTAAATCCGAAGCACGGTCTGTGCCGAAAGCTCGTTCAGCGCCCACAGCCCCGCGAGCAGGACGACGGCAGCGCAGAGCGCGACAACCGTCTTTTTCATGCGCGGTTTACTTCAGGATGCCTTTGTCCTTGTAGAATTTCTCCGCGCCCGGATGCAGCTTGACGCTGGTGCCGGTAATGCCGCGAAGAGCCGTGTCCAGCTTGATCTCGCGCTTCGCCGTCGCATGGGACGCGCCAATCGTTTCCAGCCCTTTGTCGGAATAAATGCCGCCGAGGAGGTCGTATACCACGTCGTCGGACAGGTTCTTCGAGACGAGCATGATGTTCATGACCGCCGCCGTCACCGTATCCTTGTCCGTGCCATAAGTTTCCTTCGGGATCTTCCATTCAACGTAGAACGGATATTTCGCGGTCAGCTTCTTCAGCGCCTCGCCGTCCACCGGCACGAACACGATCTTCTTCGTCGTGCCCAGCTCCTTGATGGTCGCGTTGCCGAGACCGGAGGTGACGAACGCCACGTCGCATTGGCCGTTCTTCATCTGGTCGATGGCCTCGCCGTAGGAGAGGTAATCCACCTTCGCGTCGTCGTAGGTCATGCCGTTGGCCTCGAAAATCATGCGGGCGTTCAGCTCGACGCCGGAATTCGGGGCGCCGACGCCGACGCGCTTGCCTTTGATGTCGGCAAACGTCTTGATGCCGGAGTCTTCCGTTGTGACAATCTGCACCACGTTCGGCCAGAGGCCCATCATTGCGCGGAGGTCAGTGGCTTTCGGCTTGCCTTCATACGCGCCGAAGCCTTCCACGGCCTGAATGACGGAGTCGGACATCGCGATGGCGAGCTCGCCCTTGCCGGTCAGGATCGCGTTGATATTCTCGCCCGTGGCGCCCGTGGCCGTCGCCGAGGTCTTATAGCCCATCTCGCCGATGACCTTCGAGAACGCGCCGCCGATTGGGAAATAGATGCCGCTGGTGGGACCGGTCAGCACCGTGACGAATTCCTTGCTGCGATCCACCTTCGTCTCTTTCTTCGGCGCGCCGGAGCCGCCGCTGGAGCTTCCGCCGCCGCAGGCCGCGGTCATCACGGCGAGAGCCGCGATCAGGATGGCGCTCATCAATTTCTTCCACATACGTTATCCTCTCCTCACATGTTTAAAATTGTGTATGACGTCGTGCTTATAGCTATTATATCATTCGAGTATAGTTTGGTAAATGATTTTTGCACGGTTTTGGAAAAAATATGCGATATACCTGTGATAATATGTGATGACACGCATCGACGACGAGGCATGGGAGGCGCAAAACGCCGAATATGAGGCCATACTGGATCGAAGCATGCAGAAATTGGAAATAGGATTGTGTATTAATAACGCCGCGCCGGAGCGAATTTTCTTCTGCGCCGTTTTGTCGTTTCCGTCAGGCCACTCCCACGGCTGTCAGCATCGGCGCGTCTTCCTCCGTGGCGACGCGGTTGCGTCCGCTTTGCTTCGCCGTGTAGAGGGCCTCGTCCATGCGTTTGAACACGGTCTCGTCCGTTTCGCCTTCGTGCCACGAAGCTACGCCGACGCTGCAGGTGACGCGCTTCATCGGGCAGATGGAGGAGTCTTCGACGGCTTTTCGGAGCGATTCGCCCAGCTTGCGGGCCTGATCGAGGTCGGCGTTTCGGCAGAGGACGATGAATTCCTCGCCGCCCCAGCGGAAGAGCGTTTCATGCGGCGTGAGCCGCTGGCGAATCAGGTCGGCGAAGTTGATCAGCACGCGGTCGCCCATGTCGTGGCCGTAGTTGTCGTTGACGCTTTTGAAGAAGTCGATGTCGAGCATTAAAATGGAGATGGGGAGCTGCGCGACCTGCGCCAGCGAGACGGTTTCCCGCACGCTCTGGTCGAATTTCCGGCGGTTCAGGCATTTCGTCAGCGGGTCGATTTCCGATTGCTCGATGGCGCTTGCCACTTCGATTTCCAACGAGCGCGCAAGGGCGAGCAGGCTGCGTTCCCTGTGGAACTGCTCGCTGACCAGCGAGAGAATGAAGAATGCGAACGCGAATATGGTGAAGGGCGCGATAGTCATCAGGTAGGGAATTAGCGCCGATAGGCGCAGGAAACGGCAGGCTCCGTTCAGGACCGCGAGCAGCGGAAGTATGATGCCCGGCACCAGATAGGCGCGGCAGTGGCGGCGGTGCTCGCCAACGGAGCGGGCAAGACAGTATACCTGCGCGGCCTGCAAAAACAGCATGCAGACGAGGAGGACCGGGAGCACGATCATGAACCCGTTTTGGTCTGCGAATGCCGGCGGCAGCGGAAGCTCGACTTCGAGCACGTTCAGGAGCTCCACCGTGACGGCGACGGCGGCGATTACGAAATATGCGCAGAGCGTTTTCCGGACGACGGGTCGGTATTGCGCGTCCACGATTTCCATGACGATGTACGAGGCGCTGATGGGCATCAGATAGAACATGAAGAGCAGAACGTGCCACCAGAATCCCGGCTTGTCCCAAAGGAAGACGGTGCCGTTGCTGGCGCTGAACATCCAGACGGCGAAGATGACGAGGAAGAGGAAGACGCAGCTGTACAGACGTCGAAGCTCGGTCTGGTTCATGTAATAGATCCCGACGATGACCATCAGCATGAAGATGACGGGCAGATTGATGAAGTAGGGCAGGTCAAAGAGGAAGAGCCTGCGGACCTGGTCGGCGTTCGTGCCGATGGACATGCCCAGCAGCCGTCCGAGGCTGACGGTCGATTCGGAATACATCTGGAAGGTGATCGTATGCCTGAGGCTGCGCTGCTCCGGCGGCAGCGTGACGAGGTGCCAGCGCCAGCCGTAGCCGATCTGCTGGTGCGCAAGCGTCCCGTACTGATAAACGAGTTTGTCGTCCTGCCAGACGCGGAACGACTGGTTCATCGTGACGAAAAAGAGCGTATTGACGTCGGGCGAGGTTGGATCGAGCCGCATACGAAGCCAGACGTAATTTGATTCGCCCGAGACCGGCGGCGTTTCCGTTTCGCCGTCGTAGGGAATCCAGGTCTGTTCGTCCTCGCCGGCGTCCTGGAGCCAGGTGAAACCGCCGAAGGCCGTGCGCGGCGAATCGCCTTCGCGGTATCGCCAGTCATGAAATTCGTTCGCTTCGGAGACCGGGGAGAAGAATGCAAAAAAGGCGGTCATGACGAGAACAAGCCGCATGAACGCACGCGGAATTCCCATGATGATCGCCTCCGTTATCTTCCTTGCCAATATTCCGTAAAAAAGAATACAGTATTCCTTATACATATCATAACACACGAAATGAAATTTGTCCTCTGAAAATTGAGGAAATTTCCGGGAAAATACGTATTGGATTCCTTAGGGAAACACTGATTAAGTCAATTCGTGCATCTGTCGAGGGATTTTTTCGACT
>CAMHCS010000073.1 GCA_946183785.1 uncultured Selenomonadales bacterium
GCGAACGGTTGCCGCTTTGTTCTTTCAGCTTCGTCCATGAGCCATCATCCTCCTGAACAGAAACGACAAAGGAGCCGTCCCAGAAACCGAAAGATTCCACAAACACAGAAGCGCCGGGAACACAAGTCACTTGCATTGTGTTTTCGTTCGGCTTGCCCTTGACATATTGACTGGCGACGTTATGCCCCAGACGGATAAGCTGGCCGACCATGGAGGACGTAAAAAAAGACGCGCTGGCCGTGAGCGTGATATCATCGCCAGTCCTCGCGGACGGTGTAATCGTCGTGCCTGTCGTGTTCGTGTCCTCAAATGCGCCGTTCTTTATGGGAAGCACGGCGTACTGCCAGTTTGTCGCGCTGTATCTTGTCAGCGTCGCGGGCGGATGGTTTGGCTGGACAAGGAACAGCATATCCGCAGATTGCGTGTACTTGATCGTCGACAACTCCGCTTCTGTGTAGGGGGTAGTCACTTCAACGGGATTTCCGCCGCTTTGCACTATTCCCGCACTTGTGAATATGCGAACCTTGCCCGCCGTAAACTCCAAAACATAGTTCTGCTCCGCATTGTACGAAAACGGGATTAATCTTGCCTTATTGTTGCCCTTCGTCCCTGCAATGTACTGAAAGCCAGCCCTGCGCGTCACTCCGCCATATCGGAGTACAACTGCATTTTGGAGCAATGCCGCGCCAACATCGTATTTCTGTAAGTCAGTCCTCCCATAAAGGGCGGGGGTAAGTTCCCCGCCCGCAAAGGAGGGTTTCAAGAGAAACTGTCCCATACCAGCACCTCATACCACTGTTTCAAAACGTGCGCGTATGAACGTGGACAATTCCGGCACTTTGACATTCTCTTCGTTCGCGGCGTCGGCCGCAGCCGTCAAAAATATCCGTTCATACTCGCTTGCCGCCATCTGCGTGATCGTTGCGTTGCCCGTCAGCTTGAAAGCAATACTGGACGCGAGTTTCCACGAAAGCGCTTCCTGGAAGATATCGTCCATGATGGACGTATCGGAGACGTTTTCCGTGTATTCCGCGACTACTCTAGGCTCGTTCGTGCACAGCGCGATTCCGCTGCCGTCGCCAACGACCTTATAGCTGACAAAATCGGGAAGCGGGCGAAGGTGTCCGTCCTCTTCCACGGCGTAAATCTTCCGCAGGCAGACACAATCCGCAGGATATCTATAGGCGTACAGATAATCTTCCGGCGCATCTGGAAGCATTGCAAGTTCTACGCGCCGCGTAGCCCAAGGCCAAGGGAAGCGCCGAAGGACGACGCGCCTATCATGCTCATAAAACTGATTGCACTTGCGCGCTTCTTCCGACGCTTCCGTCATTGCCTCGATTGGACTTGCCCCGATTCGAGATAACGCCATATTGCAAATCTCGATCTTATCCACGGTCTTTCTCCTTTGCCTTTGCCACGCGCCCCCGTTTCGGTTTCACAGGCTCTGGCTCCGCCCCATGCTTTTCTACGGGTTTTTCTGCGGGTGTTTCCGTTGCTGTCTCTCCCGCAAGCGGGATGAAATGCTCAGGCAGTGCAGCGGCGGGAAAATCCGCCGCGTCACCCACCTCATACAGCCGCCCACCGTAAAAGCATTTCGTTTTACAAACGCACCGCATCAGTACGGCACCGCGATTCCCTGCTGCATGGTCGCCATGATTTTTCCGCCCGATACGGAAGACGCCGTTGCCGTCAAACGGATATAGCGATTCTCCGCCTTAATCGGGGCATGGAACTGTGCAAGCGTCATTGGGTGCTGTGCCTGCGCCGTGCCGCCGTGCAGAATGACCTCCGCTTCCGTCGAGACAGTGCCGGACGTAAAGCCGGACGTAGGCGCGCTCTCCAGCGTCACCTTATCCATCTTGCCCGAAGAGGTCTTTTCCGTCAGCTTGACGTCAACGTAAAGCGGCTGTGTAAAGCCGCCGCGATTGCCAAGGTCTACCACGTCACCCACGACGGACGCGGAGCAGGTCTTGTTGTCAATCAAGATGTTTTCTGCATCAATGTATGCCATGATTACATCCTCCCTTTCTTTTACACAATCTGGCTTTCGGTATTGAGAATCGAATCGCACCGCAGAACCGGGACGCCCCAGAAGTGCGTAATCTTCTTGCCACCGAACTCGTCAATCGTAAGGCGGACGTTGCTCTTTTTCGAAGCGATGATATCCAAATACGTTTGTACCTGACGATTCGCGAAGATAGCAAGGCGTGCCTTGTCCGGGTTCTCAATCTGGTTGTACGCGCGAATCAGATTCTCGACGAACGCATCAGCGTTTGCGGACGAAAGCGCCGTCGTGTCAATGTTCGCAACGCGAACGACATAGCGCGGATCGCGGACGGCCAAGCCCATATCCCAGTTGTACTGAGATTCGTAGCCGTAGAACTCCGCATTGTTTGCGTCGTACATCTTCACGCGGCCGTTGTCTTTGTACTTAAAGCCTGCGGAAGTCCCCTCCGGGAAAATACCATAGACGGTATCATAGCCCATGCCGAGAATCCACAGAGAAGTAAGCGCGTTGCCCGTGCCGCCTGCGTCGATAATCTGGTCAGCCCACAGCTTGTCCTGGCTCGTCTTGCTGTAATAGTACGCCGCAAGCCCGGTATATCCCGCAGGATTCACCTTCTCGTCGCCATAGAAGAAGGTCGTTGCCATCTTCTGATTCATAGCCTCCTGCGTTGCCACGTTCTCCGACAAGCGCCAGTTATTGTCGTTCCCGTTGATCTGCAAAAGTTTTTCGTCGACCTTCGCCAGCGCCTCCAAGCCGCCGCAAGTGAAAGATACCTGTTTGGACTTGGACTTTGAGGGTTTTACGCCTCGGTTAATCATTCTCCAAGCCACGTCAGGAAGTTCCGCGCGCATCAGCGCTACTTCCTGCTGCTTCTGGTTGCACTGCTTGAACGGGAGGACGTCAAGAATCCTGTTGGTCTTGGACTGCAACTCAATAACTTTCTGGTCAATGAGCTGCCCCTGCGCACCAAACCGCGCCGCCCAATCGTGCATGGTTACATAGTTTACTCCGACTGTTGCCATGGTTTACCACTGTCCTTTCTTGGAATTTAATATTTGCTATTGCCAAACAACAGATCAGCCGCGCTCTTGGCCTGCGCCGCTGGCTTGTTGTCAGGAGCCGTGTCCTCAATGAGGGCGCTGCCCATCTCGACCAGCATCCTCATAAAATTCGGGGCAAACAGAATACCGCTTTCGACGGCCTCCTGCATTGCTTTCCCCGACGTGTCGAAGGCTCTGAATACCTCTTTCACGCCGCGCATCTTATCGTCCGTGATAAGCCCCGCTTTGATACATTCCTTTGCCATTGCCTCTTTCTGCTCTTGCGCCGCTTTCATAGCGCCAAGCATGATTTCAGAGTGCAGCTTGACCGCACCATTTAGCTGCTCCTGCGTCAGGTTCAGCCCTTTCGCCCACTCCGTAACCTGTTTCTCCATTTCGGGCGTCATAGACAGCCCTTCGGGGAGATTGATCTCGTACTTTTCCGGCGTTTGCTGTTGTGTCTCCGGCGCTTTCTGCCCCTCGCCATTCAAGGCGTTCAAAATATCCTTGGAACCCGGTTCCTCTGTCGCCTGCGAAGCGACATTCTCGGGAGCCGCCTGTTCGGGAGCTTGCTGTGTGTCTACCGTTGCGCCAGTGTCAATCGTGTCAGCCATTAGAAATCCTCGCTTTCTTTTCGTTGTTTGTGTTCCCTTAGCATCATGTATTCCAACGCCAAGCCGTCAAGGGAACCGCCGCCCGCGTCAATCAGACGGACGGCGCGGAGCAAATCTTCCCCGACAGCGCGGCGACCAAGAGAATAAAAGTCCTGCGCGTAATTACCGCTTGCGGCAATCGCGCCCGCACCACATAAATCAAGCACTTCCGCGACAAATTGCCTTCCCGCTTCGGTACTCATGATGGTTGCCAGATTCTCAATATCCATTACGCACCTCCCATTAAGGCCGCTATGCTCCTATCTTCCGGGCGAATTTCTGACATAAGGCGCGCCGCTTCAACGCCGTCTTTGAGCGCAGGAGCCATAGCTTCGGCGTTTGCAAGCTGCTGTTGCTGTGCCTGTGCCGCCGCCCGCTGTTTGCGCATTTCGGCTACGTCGTCCTCATCACGCATAATGCTCTCCGGCGTCCCCATGTAAGAAGCGTGCTTGCGTATTGTCGCATCAAGATCGAGATTGTCCATGACCTCCGGCGAGATACCCGCGAGATTGCCTGCCAACGCAAGCGTCCTTTCGATACTCGGCGCGGCCACGGCTTTCTGTGCCTGCGCCAGAAGGGAAATAAATTCTGCCTTAATCGTGCCTTCCTGCCCCTGCATTTCTTCGGGCATGGGCGGGAACATCCCGTTCCGCATGCAGATTTCAAACGTGCGCTTTGTCAGCGGGGAAAGCACTTCATTGTGCATCTGCTCCAACACAGGAGAAAGCATGAGCAGTTTTTCCTCGTGTCGTTCCGCTACTTCTCGAGCCGTCATTTCGGGCGAGTCCTGCTGAGAAAGCATAACAAACAAGTCGTTGAAGAACGCCGCCCCAATTTGACTTTGCTTGAACTGGATCGCCTGCATCACGTCCTCGCGGCTCCCCGTCATTTCATATAGCGGCCGGATACCCTGCGATATCGTACCGTCAGGGACTAGCGTCGTCTTTCCCGGCAGACGGTTAACCTTGCCAACGGACGTCGGGACGATCATCGGCGGGTTTGCCCTGTTCTCTAGTAACTGCATATTGACTTCTTCCAGCTTTTGCAGCTGCATACAGTTCCCCAAGGCGTTATGCCCCGGGCCTGTCCCATATATCCCGTTTGCTATCGTCGTCCAGCGCGGCATCATGAAAGGGCATTCACGGAAGCCGGATATGCGGAGGAATTTATCCTGTGAAGTAGATTCGAAATACACAGAGCGCCACGGGAAATTGCCAATATCCAAAACGTCAGGGTCATAGTTTGGATTGCGCTCTATGAGCATCTGTACTTCAAAGTCGCTGTTATCGTCGTTTTGGTTATACGCACGCTTCACAGCCTCGGAACAAACGTCCTCGCCAAACTCCTCGACCATCTGCCACGCTTTGAAGCGCATCTTCCGGGCGAACCGTGACACCCTGCCCCGTGCGTCCACGTCCCCGGCGTACTCGCCGCAGGTGAACGGCCTGCACCATATACCTGTCCTTGAATCTTCCAAGAGAAGCGCCGCCGCCGTCCCAAACTGCGCTAACTCCGCCTCGGTCTGTAGAAGCGTGTTATAGACGTTGCTCTTAGCGTATACGTCCATCAGAATCTCTTTGCACTCGTCAAGCCATAGCCGCACGCTGTGATACTCTGATAACTCCGCATCAGCTAAGCCCAACTCGAACCACGGCCGGGAAGGTGACGTTAGACCGCTGTGAAGTCCAGCCGCGCATTTCCCGTGTGCTTCCATGGGATACGGGTCAAGCAGGAAATAGTCGCGCCGTTTTCCCTCGCTTGTGCGGTTGTCCACATCAAAGCGCCCACGCGCCGGATTGATGTACTGCGACAGCTTGCGCCATGTGCTTTCCTGCTGCGCCCGTTCGTCGTACATCTGCGCTATGATACGTCGCTTTCGACGGAGCGCGTCAGAATCGGCCAGCGCCTCTTGTATTGCTTTTGCGATCATGCTGTATCACCGCCGTCAATTTCCCAATAGCCGCTTTTGGATAGAGCCTATAGCACTGTCACCGACAAGCGCGCCATGCGTCACGTTCGTTGCGTTTCGATTCATTGCCGCCGCCCGTTTGATTCGTTTCTTGGCCTGCGCTCTGGCCTCTTCTGCGTCCCTGCTCTCCTGCGCGGGAGACGACATCGTAGCCGCAGGCGCAGATTGTTTGACTGTCGGTTGCACAGGCGCGGCGCTTCCACCACCGCCGCCGCCGTCCATGCCAAACCAATCATCCAGAACTCCGCCAAACAACTGCAAATCAATTTCAAAGTCCATCGTTTTCATCGTTTGTCCCTCCTGTATTTTCTTGCCCTTCATCGTCGCCGTCTTCCTCCTCCTCGCCATAATGCGAGTTATAGAAAAACATCTGCTCCTGTTGGGCTTTTTCCCGTTCTCGTGTATTGTCTATAGGCGTCACTGACGGTGGGCTTTCATCCACGTTCAATAACGCGCTGATAATCTGCTCTATTGCGCTCATATCAGTATCTCCCTAATGCGTCGTATGCTTCCTCTTCTGGCTCGTACTGCGAAACGCCCGCAAATACAGGCATAGCGAATGTTAAGGCCAACGAATCCGCGAAGTCCGGCGACTTGCCTATCTTTTCTTTGATCTTGTCCTTTGGTTCGAGAATGATCTTGCCGTTCCTGGCGAATTGATACTCCACCACAGATAGCTCGCTTTTCAGCGTCGGCTCGTTCGGCAAAGCCCCGCCGTCCTCAAGCCATTTACGAAGTTTGAAATACATTTCCGCCCGTAGGTTGGCGTATCTGTCTGTATCTTGCGGTGAGCCGCCAAAATTGACCTCGGTAACTTGGTAATGCAACTGCCGCACACGATCGACCACACCAGCACCCATAGCGCCAACGTCAACAAACACGGCCTGAGGATTGTATGTGTTTATGGCGTTGATGAGGACGTCAGCCGCCTGCATCGTGTCTAGTCCTCTGTGCACTTGCTGACGCTGACACCATAGCCCTTTACGCACGGTCAAAACGGTAGCGTCATCGCCAAACCGCGCCACGTCAAGGCCGAGAATAATAGGCGCGCCTGCAACGTCGGCCTCGGTCAATTCGCGCTTTGCCGCCTCCGTTACTAGGTCGATAGGGATAACAACGTCAGACGCAGAAGCGGAAAAGTCACAGTACAACTCTTGGCGTATGCTCATTGGCGTCATGTCGCGCTTCATGTCCTCTAGTTCGTCGTCGGGAATAATGCCCGTTTCATCTACGCTATACAAGCAGGAGAACCATGCAGGGTCATTCAGTGCGCGTTGGTATGTTTCGTAAAATTGATTTTGGCCCTTCGGCGTCCCAATAAATACCGCCCAGCCCTCGCGGTCAGAAAGCGCAGGACGAAGCACCTCGTCCCACAACTCTTTCTTAATCTGCGCGTATTCGTCTAATATTGCCCCGTCCCAATAGCCGCCGCGCAGGGCGTCGGGATGGTCAGCACCTATGATGTAAATTCTTGCCCCGCTTCGGTTAGCATGGATTGACGGCAGCTCAATATATAATTCAGACTCATTGACGCGCCGCTTAGGAATAACGCTGGAGTAGAATTTTATATATTCCCACGCGATCATTTTTGCCTGATTGCGATATGGGGCAACGTATGCATAGCGCGGAGACTCCTTTTCACATTCCCACGCCCGTTTTAACATTTGGCATATCACGCCGACAGTCTTACCAAAACGACGATGGCAGACAAGCACAGCAAAACGGTGAGCATCTAACGCCGGATGGATAACCTTTTCCCACAATGGCCTCGGAGTATATGGCATTTCTATATCAAGCATCGTCTTTTTCCTCGTTCTTTGCTGACGATCTCCACGAAAGCCTCATTTCGCCGTTTCCGCTGATCTCGTTTTCCCGTTTGTCTTTCCAGTCGTTTGGACGCCGATTTTTTAGAAAAAATATTTGTGCGGTGATGTTGCCGGAACAAGCAGCCTTGAAAAGCGCATTTTCTACAAGGTCAATGGAATCCTCTTCGCCCTTTTTAATCACGTCGGAGATGACGGCGGACTTTTTGCGCCACTCAACAAACGTATCACGCGAAATGCCCATATTATGCGCTATTTCAGCTTTTGTCAGACCTTCACCAGCCCATTTCCTAAGCTGGTTCAATTTATCCGGCTTTTCCCAGTCAACAAAGCCGTTATATTTTGCCGCCATCTTCTCACCACCTAACAAGCAAAATATATAGGGCCTGCCGGAAGAATAGCAGGCCCATCAAAAGGAGGTTTCCCCCACATGAGGGGCAAGTTATCCACAGCTTGTGGAAAAGTCCCTTCCTCGCGCGCGCGATAACACACAAACCGCCCCCCTTTGGGGGGAGGTCAGCGAGCGAAGCGAGCGGAACGGAGGGGGGCTTTCTCTCTCTTACTTAGAGAAAGGATAGAGGGTAATAAGGGGTAACTTTCTTTCTTCTTTCTTTTCTTTTGGTTCTTTTCTTTTCTTTCTTCTTTCTTTC
>CAMHCS010000074.1 GCA_946183785.1 uncultured Selenomonadales bacterium
GAACCCACGCTTTCAGCTCCGGAGGCTAACGTCCTATCCACTGGACTACGAGCGCAATTTTTAAGTGGATATTATTATAGCACGAATCAGGTCGCTTGTCCAATCGTGGCGAAAAACAATATCCGGAAACGCCTTTATTGCTCCAGCTTTTGCGCCAGCAGCTGGTTGACAAGCTGCGGATTCGCCTTTCCGCGCGTCTGCTTCATGATCTGGCCGACCAGCGCTCCGATGGCTTTTTTGTTGCCGGATTTATAATCGGCGACCGGCTTGGGATTCGCCGCAATCACATTGTCGACGATCGCTTCGAGCTCCTTTGTGTCCGTGATCTGCACAAGCCCCTTGTCCTTGATGATTTTTTCCGGATCGTCCTTCGATTCCCACATGGTCTTGAAGACTTCCTTGCCGATTTTCGAGGAAATCGTTCCTTTTTCAATCAGTTGGATCATCTTACCGAGACGTTTTGCATCTACGGGAGAATCTTTGATGTCCTTGCCTTCCTGGTTCAGATTCTTGGACAAATCCCCCATGATCCAATTTGCGGCGAGCTTTGGATCGGCGCCTTCCGCGACCACAGCGTCGAAATACTCCGCCATGGCGCGGGAAGAAGTGATGATGCCCGCGTCGTAAGACGACAGCCCGAACTCTTTTTCCAATCTTGCCTGCCGGGCGTCGGGCAATTCGGGCAGGCCTTCGCGATAGGCCCGGATCTCCTCGTCCGTCGTGATGATCGGCACGAGATCCGGCTCCGGCATATAGCGGTAATCCTGCGCGGTCTCTTTCGTGCGCATGGAAAGCGTAATGCCGCGATTCGGATCCCATGTCCTCGTTTCCTGGACGATATGGCCGCCGTCCTCGAGGATTTCCTCCTGCCGCTCGATTTCATAGGTCAAAGCGTCCTCTACGGCTTTGAACGAATTGATATTCTTCATTTCCGCCTTCGTTCCCAGCGTATCTGTCCCCGCGGGACGCAGCGAAACATTCAGGTCGGCGCGGAGATTGCCTTCCTCCATGCGGCAATTCGAGACGTCGATGTATTCGAGGATCGACTTGATCTTTTCCATATAGGCGCGCGCTTCCTGCGGCGTCGACATATCCGGCTCGGACACGATCTCGATCAGCGGTACGCCGGTCCTGTTGTAATCGACGTTGGACGCTGCGGAATCCTTGATCGTCATGCCCGAATGGACGAGCTTTCCTGCGTCCTCTTCCATGTGAATACGCGTAATGCGGATTCTTTTCCGGCCCTGCTCCGTCTCGATGTCCACATAGCCGTGCTCGGCGATGGGCAGGTCGTATTGCGAGGTCTGGAAATTCTTCGGAAGATCTGGATAGTAATAGTTCTTGCGGTCGAATTTGCTGAACTTGTTGATGGTGCAGTTCAGCGCAATGCCCGCCTTGATGGCAAACTCGACGACGCGGCGGTTGACGACGGGAAGAACGCCGGGAAGTCCGAGGCAAACCGGGCAGACGTGCGTGTTCTGCTCAGCGCCGAAGGTCGTCGCGCAGCCGCAGAAGATTTTCGTATTCGTCTTCAATTCGCTGTGTATTTCCAGTCCAATGACAGCTTCGTACTTCATACCTTCGCCTCCGTTTCTGCCATGTCCTTGTAAAAAGTCTGGCTCTGCTCATAGGTGTACGCCGCGCGCAAGACCGTCGCTTCGTCGAGCGGCTTTCCGATGATCTGGAGCCCGATCGGCAGCTTTTCGCAGCTGTACCCGCAGGGAACCGAAATGCCGGGAAGGCCCGCAAGATTCAGCGGCACCGTGTAAATATCCTGCAAATACATCTTCAGCGGATCGCTGGTCATTTCCCCGATTTTATAGGCCGGCGTCGGCGCGGTCGGTGTTACAATAACATCTACGCTTTCGAAAGCTTTATCGTAATCCTCTTTGATCAGCCGCCGTACCTTCAGCGCCTTAAGATAATAGGCGTCATAATATCCGGCGGAAAGCGCGTAGTTACCGATCAAAATGCGGCGCTTGACCTCTTCGCCGAATTTCTCGCTTCGCGTCTTCGTCATCATCTCGACGACGTCGGCGCCGTCGACCCGCGCGCCGTAGCTTACGCCGTCGTAGCGCTCAAGATTCGTAGCTGCCTCCGCCGGAGCGATCAGATAATAGACGGAAATCGCGTATTCCGTATGAGGAAGAGAAATCTCCCGCACGTCCGCACCGAGTTCTTTGAACGTATCAACAGCGCCGCGAACGGCCTTTTCGACGTCCGCGTCCATGCCTTTGACGAAAAACTCCTTGGGAATGCCGATTTTCAGCCCCCGGACGTCCTGCACAAGCGCCTTTGAAAAATCGGGCACCTCCGATGCGCTGGACGTGGAATCGTATTCATCATGTCCGGAAATCGCCTGCAAAAGATGAGCGCAATCTGTGACGTCGCGTGTCAGCGGGCCGATCTGGTCGAGCGAAGACGCGAACGCGACGAGGCCATAACGGGAAACGCGCCCGTAGGTCGGTTTCATGCCGACGACGCCGCAAAAAGAGGCCGGTTGGCGTATCGACCCGCCGGTATCGGATCCAAGCGCCCAAATCGCGCTGCCCGCAGCCACCGACGCGGCGCTGCCGCCGGAGCTTCCGCCCGGCACACATTGGACGTTCCAGGGGTTGTGGGTCGGATAAAATGCGGAATTTTCGGTAGAGCCTCCCATCGCAAATTCATCCATATTGGCCTTGCCCAAAATGACCGGCCGCACCTTCTCCAGATGTTTCATCACCGTTGCGTCGTAAGGCGGAACAAAATTCTCCAGCATTTTAGACGCGCAGGTCGTCTTAACGCCTTTGGTGCAGATATTGTCCTTGACGGCTCCCGGAATTCCTTCAAAATAAGCGATTTCCTCGCCGCGGGTAATTTTCCCGTCGGCGTCGGCGGCTTGTTTGAGCGCTTCGTCTCGCGTCTCCGTGACATACGCGTGGATTTTGCCTTCCGTTTCGTCCATGCGCGAAAGCACGGCCTTCGTCAGCTCAACCGAAGATATTTCTTTTTTTACAAGCATTTCATGCAGTTCATGCGCGGGCTTGTTATATAACTTCACGAGATTCCCTCCCCAAAATCAATCTTCCAAAATCTTCGGCACCTTGAAATACCCGTCTTCCTGAAGCGGAGCGTTCGAAAGCGCCAGCGTACGGTCGAGAGAAGGACGCACCTCGTCCTCCCGAAACACGTTATGGATAGGCAGCACATGCGCCAACGGCTCCACGTCGTCCGTCGGCAGTGCCGCAAGATTGTCCACATACTGCAAAAAAGCGTCGAGCTGCCCGAGATACTTCTCCTTATCCTGCTCGGCGACCTCCAGCCGCGACAGCAGAGCCACCATGTCCAAATCCTTCTGCGTAACCTTCGCCATTGATTTCACCGTCCTATTGTTTTTCCTGTTCTATCTTTTTTTCAAACAAACAAAATTAATTATACCATATCAACGTCTTTAAGCCCACACAATTCTCATTATGCACGGCAAATCGGCGCGTATTTTTGCATTAAGCCCTTGATGCCGCGATCAGGGAAGGCGATTTTCAGCAGGGTTTCCTCCCCGCTCCCTTCTACGGAGATGACCGTGCCTGTCCCCCATTTGCCGTGCCGCACCTTGTCGCCGGGACGCCATCGGATTGTCATGTCGGGGCGGATGGCCGCCCCTCCCGCTTGAGGCGCGGAAGGCTTTGGCGTCTTTGGCTCCATGCTTTGCAGAACTTCATAGCCAGACCTGGCGTTCGGAAAGCTCCGGGAGGGCTTTTGCTGCGCATATCCCTTTTGTGCGAAAGGTGAGCGAGCGCTTCCGGCTTCTTCCAGATACGTCGACGGAATTTCCTTCAGGAAGCGGGAAGGCGGAAACGAAGTGATGTTTCCGAAGATCATGCGCTGCCGCGCGTAGGTCAGATAGAGCTTTTTCTGCGCCCGCGTGATTCCGACGTAGCAGGTCCGCCGTTCCTCCTCGAGCTCCTCATCGTTCATCAGCGTACGCGTATGCGGGAAAAGGCCCTCCTCCATGCCCGTCATGAATACGATCGGGAATTCCAGGCCTTTCGCCGAATGAAGCGTCATCAGCGTGACGCGCTCGTCGGCCAAGTCCGCGTCGTCGATGTCGGAAATCAGCGCGATATGATTCAGGAATTCCTCCAACGTAGGATTCTCGCTCGTCGCCTCGAAATCCTTGGCGACGCCGATGAATTCCTGCAGGTTTTCAATGCGTGATTTGTTTTCCGGCTTGTCTTCCTGCTCCAGCGCATGGATATACCCTGTGGATTCCAAAACGGACTCGATGAATTCCGAAAGCGGGACCGTATCCAGTTTACCGAGCAATTCAAACATCATTACAGAAAACGCGTCCAGAGGATTCCTCGTCCGCGCCGTCATGCCGGGAATCTCGGCAAGCGCCTCGGGACTTGAGATGACGTCAAACAGGCTCATGCCGTGTGTCTCGGCGTATTCGTTCAGCCGCGCGATGCTCGTGTCTCCCAGTCCGCGCCGGGGCACGTTGATAATCCGAAGCAGGCTCAGCGTGTCCAACGGGTTGTATATGACGTGCAGATACGCGATCAAATCGCGGATTTCCTTTCGGTCATAAAATTTAAGCCCGCCGACCATCGTGTACGGGACGCCCGACTTCATGAAGCCTTCCTCGATAGCGCGGGACTGCACGTTCGTTCGATACAGAATCGCGAAATCCCCGAAGGAAACGCCTGCCGACTGGTGCGTCCGCAGTATTTCCTGCGCGATGAACGCGGCTTCCATACGTTCATCCGCCGCGCAATAGGTCACGATAGCTTCGCCGTCGGCGTTTTTTGTCCACAGCTTTTTCGGCTTTCGATTCAGATTATTTTCGATAACGGCATTCGCCGCCGCCAGTATGGTTTTCGTCGAGCGATAATTCTGCTCCAGCCGGATCGTCTCCGCGTCGGGGTAATCCTTTTCGAAGTCCAGTATATTGCGAATGTCCGCTCCGCGCCAGCCGTAAATCGACTGATCCGCGTCGCCGACGACGCAAAGATTCCGGTGTTTTGCCGCCAGGAGCCTCGTCAGCTGATACTGCGCGCCGTTCGTGTCCTGGTACTCGTCAACAAGAATGTATTGAAAACGTCTCTGATATTTATCACGAATCTCCTGATTGCTTTGCAGCAGGCGGACGGCGAGCAGAAGCAGGTCGTCGAAATCCAGCGCGTTGTTCTGCTTCAAGACCTGTTGATACATCCCGTACACTTCGGCGATTTTTTTCCGGTGAAAATTCTCCGCCGTCTGCGCAAAGGCCTCCGGCGTCATCATCTGGTTTTTGGCGTCGGAGATCGCCCCCTGGACTTGCGCCGGCGGATACTGCTTCTCGTCGAGATTCATCGTTTTCAGGCACTGCTTGATGACGGTCTTGCTGTCCGACGCGTCGTAAATGACAAAATTCCTGTTGTAACCGTCCAACGCTTCGATCTCATAGCGCAGCAGCCGGGCGCAAAAGGAATGGAACGTGCTGAGCCAGACGTCCTTCGCCGCGCTTCCGACGAGGCGATCGACGCGCTCGCGCATTTCCGCCGCCGCCTTGTTCGTGAACGTAATCGCTAAAATCCGATACGGCGCCACGTCGTGATCGAGCAGATTGGCGATCCGACACGTCAACACCTTCGTCTTTCCGGAGCCAGCCCCCGCCATTACGAGAAGCGGCCCCGAAAGGCATTCGACAGCTTTTCGCTGCATTGGGTTCAACTGGTCAAAAATCGTGTCCAAGACTATTCTCCTTCATAAGAAAAGACCGCCGCATACGGGAAGCACTGAATAAGTCCCGCCCCGCCCCCGCGTGTCTTTTTCCGTCCTGCTGCGTCAACGTGCTCTCGACGTAACCCTGCTACGACTTTGAGCACTTTTCCTTGCCTGACGAAAAAATCCCTCGACGGGGCCACGATTTGACTTAATCAGTGCTTCCAATACCATGGGCAGCCTTTGTCTTTTCTTTGTTATTTTGCCATTCGCTGTACTGCGTCCATCAGAGGAGGTATGATCTGCTTCTTGCGGGACATGACGCCGGGCAGGGAAATCGAATCTCCCGAAGCGTCCTTCATAAACGCCTGCCCGATCAGGGTCTTCGGCGACCCCACATAGAGGAGCTCCGTGCTTTCCTGCAGGATATCCGTTATCATCAGCAGGCACATGTCGAAATTATCCGTCTCGCATATAGCGTTCATGCTCTCCAGAAGCTCCGCCTTCATCTTCAGGGCGTCTTCGGGATCCATGACGGAAATCTGGCTGACCAGGATCCGGTAATCGCCGATCTGGAATTCCTTCATATCGTTTTTCGCGATTTCCGCCGGCTGCATATCGCCAATGCTGGCGCCTGCTTTAAGCAGCGCCATGCCGTACTCCTGCATCTGCACCCCGGCGGTTTCAGCGAGCCGTTCCGCGGTGATCTTGTCGTATCCCGTGCAGGTCGGCGATTTGAACAGCACCGTGTCGGAAATGATGGCCGACAGGAGGAGTCCAGCTATTTCTTTAGAAATCCCGACATTTTTCTGCCAGTACATATTGGCGACTATCGTAGCGGTGCAGCCGACAGGCTCTTCCCGAATGTAAATCGGCTCCCCCGTCTGCATGCCGCCGAGACGATGATGGTCGACGATTTCAAGGATTTTCGCGTTCTCGATACCTTCCACCGCCTGGCCGCGCTCGTTGTGGTCGACGAGAATCACGCGTTCCGGTTCAGGCAGCATGAGATTGTCCCTGCTGACAATGCCGACGAGCCGCTCGTTGTCCACGACCGGATAATTGCGGAACTTGGCGTTCTCGATCGTGCCGCGGATATCGCTCAAAAGCTGGTGTGACTGGAATGCGGTCAATTTTTTCTGCATGATGTTGCCGACGGGAATGCTTTGGTTAATCAGGCGGGCCGCCGTAAACGTGTCGAGCGGCGTGCGGACAATCATCGCATGGGTGCGCCGCGCGTCCTGTTTCACGATTTCCGGGATATTTCCGCTGTTCGTGACGATCAGGCAGGCGATATTGTGCAGCAGACATTCCTGCATGGAAGCGTATTGCCCCTCACCGACGAGCACGATGTCGCCCTGCGAGACCCATTTTTTGATCGTGGTCTTGCTTCCGGCCGCGATATGCACCTTGCCCTTGACCGGAGAGTTTTCGTCGCTGTCGACGACGATTTCTCCTTCGATGATGTCGACGATCGCTTTAAGGGATACGGAAGATTCCCCGAGATCCTGCATATTCAGCTCTTCAAAATACCGCTGCGCCAAGTCGCTCACGGTGACGATGCCGACCATGCGCCCCTCGTCGTCGGTGACCGGAACGGAGCGGAGATTGTTCTCCTGCAGGACGCGGCCCAAATATCGCAGGTTGTCCGTTTCCTTGACGACCGCAGTACAGTCCAGCATGATGTCCTTGACGCGGGGGTACAAATCCACGATCAGCTTCGGCACGTCGACCTTGAAATAATCGAGCGCGTACTGTGTTTCGGCATTAATTTGTCCCGCGCGCGCCGCAATCGCGTTCTCCCCTTCCTCCCTCTTCAGCGCGGCATAGGCGATGGCGGAACAAATGGAATCCGTGTCCGGATTGCGGTGTCCGATGACATACACAGGCTTTGCGTTTTTCATCGTGATAACTCCTCGTATAATAAGTTTTGCAAGAATGTTTAACGTGCATTTGCATCTGCACAA
>CAMHCS010000075.1 GCA_946183785.1 uncultured Selenomonadales bacterium
TGCCGGCAGCCGTAGTTTTCCTCGCTTTTCATCACGCCATCAAACACACCGACAAATACTGGCGATGCAAGGAGGATGCAATATGAAGAAATCTCTCAAACTGCGGGCGGTTGTTTCGCCGACGCCCGCGATCATCGCGGCGGCGTATGACGAGAAGGGCAAGGCGGACGCCTGCACGCTCGCATTCTACACGCCGACGAGCCACAAGCCACCCTGCCTCACCATCGCGATCAACGCGACGGCAAAGCGAAAGACCCTGAAAAGCATCCTGCACTCCGGCGCGTTCACCATTGGCTATCCAAGCATCGAGCAGGCGGCGGAGGCAGACTGGATCGGAATGGCGTCCGGCTACGACCACGACAAAATCGCCGAGGTCGGCTGGACGACCTCAAAGGCCGAAAAGGTCAACGCCCCGGTCATCAACGAGCTGAAGCTCACGGTCGAGTGCAAGGTCGTGAACACGGTCGACATCGGAAGCCACACCCAGATCACGGGAGAAGTCGTGAACATACAGGCCGACGAAAGCATCCTAGACGAGCGCGGGAAGTACGACCTCGCCAAGCTGAATCCGATAATCTACGACGAGGAGCAGTTCGCCTACCGCACGGTAGGCGGCAAGACCGCCGATGCATTCAAGGCGGGTCTCGTCTACAAAAACAAATGAATGACGGTGCGCCATGAACTGGCTGATATTGATTGTCGCAGGGTTGTTTGAGGTCGTCTGGGCGGTTGCGCTCAAGATGTCAAACGGATTCAAGAACATCACGGCAGACGCGGTGTTTGTGATCGGGATGGCCGCCAGCGTCTGGCTGCTCGCCGTGGCCATGAAATCGATTCCGATGGGAACGGCATACGCCGTGTGGACGGGCGTAGGCGCAGTCGGGGGGTTCGTCGCGGGCATCGCCCTGTTCGGCGAGTCCGCCTCGGCGCTGCGTATCGCGTCTGCCGCGCTCATCGTGGCCGGGATCGTCGGCCTCAAGCTCACCGCGAAATAGAATTGAAAGAGAAATCGTGAAAGACATCAGCGATATGGAGATACGGTTGGCAACAGAGGCGGATTTACCGGCGCACGGGGCTTTGGGTTGGCATGGCGTTCAGCGTGCGGCGATGTCGAACCTGACAAGACGGCACAACATTACTCCAATAAGAGGTTTGCCATGAAAAATATTATGATGAGGGAACATTATCTTGCCTTTTGTGCGGCACTGGCATGTGCAAGCGCCGGGGCGCAGGGCAAGGCCGTCGCGACAGTGCATTCAGGGGCGAGCATGGTTCGCTCCGGAATCGTGAGCGCCATTTCAAACGTTGCCGATACGGCCACCCCGTCTGCGCCGCACATGTTTTCCCTGGAAATGAAGGAGGAGAAGTTCTTCGACCAGCCTTTGGCGTTTCAGACGAATCTCCTGCGCCTTGGTTCCTGTGCGAATGCGGCATATCCCGGCGTTGACATCCCGAACGGATTCAGGCCGTTTACGGATGCGGAATGGAAAGCGTGCGGACTTGACGCCTTCGCCACGATGCCGTATGCGGGCGATGGATATCTTCATTATGCGTCGGGACTCCGCGTGCGACTTATGGCATCTAAGGATTCGGACGGCATTGTCGTCGCCTGGAGTGGATGCGACTTCGACAACGGCTCAAATGGATTCACCGATGCATCTGCCGTGACGAAACAGTATTTCGGATATCTCGACAGCCAGTACGAGCAGGCGCTCAAGATAATGAACGGCGTGCTGGCTTCTACGTCGGGCCGAGTGGAAGTCGTAGGACATTCGCTGGGTGGTGGACTTGCGACGTATGTGGTTGCCGCGTGCAAGGATGACAAGGGGCGCGTGACGGGAACGACGTTCAACGGGCTCGGCCTTTCGCGTCTTCTGCAGGCGCGCTTGACCAGCGCCGAGCGGCGCAAGGCGGAAGATGCTGTCATCAATGTGAAGAGCTCCGCAGATCCGGTCTTCGTGATGCCAATGTCCCGTCACTACGGACGCATCTACGACATCCAGCAGAAAAGCGATGCCTGGAAGGCCCATTCGCTAGACATCTTGATTGACGTCATGCGCAAGGTGGTTGACTCAATCCTCTGAACGAGTTGGTGGTGATATGAAAATGAGGAGAAAGTAATACAAATGAAAAGGACAGGCGAACTCGACATCAAAGGAGGAAACGAATGAAAGCAACAATGAGCACCCTTGTCGCACGCAACCGCGAGGCGATGCGCCTCTTCGAGAAGTGCATCAACACGAACGACCTTGAGCTGGGCCGCAAGCTCATCGCCGAAACGGCCGCGTTCAAGACGCCCGTCTCGACCACGCCGCTCTACGGCGCGGAGGGATACCTGAGCGTCGTCAGCCTCATGCGGAAGAGTTTCCCGGATGTCCAGTGGAAGCTTCTGGACATGGTGGCGGACGAAAAGACGGTCGCCGTCCAGTGGGAATGCTTCGGCACGTTCAACGGCGAAACGCCGTTCGCCGGGCTTCAGCCGAACGGACGCCGCTTCACGACCACGGTCATGAATTTCTACTCGTTCGACGACGAGGGCAAGATCTGCAAGGACGTCGCCGCAACCGGCATCGCGGGCATCCTGCAAGGCATTGGCGCGATTCCATGAAAGCCATGTGAGATAGTCCGTTTACATCTTTTGGGATTTGTTCTCGACATTGCCCTCCAAAATAAACGGTAATTTAGTTTGGTGGCCACCAAAATAAACGATATGTTATTTTGGTGGTTGAGGGGGATGGGGCAATTATGTTATACTACAACTCAATGAAACGCATATACGAGACTGTCCTTGCCGAACATTTCGCCGAATTGCGGCAAATGGCGTTTTTGTCCGGTCCACGTCAAGTCGGCAAGACGACATTGGCGAAGGTTGCCTTGCCGGGCGGGCATTATCTTTCGTACGACAAGTCGTCTGACGCCGCGCTCATTTTGAGGGGAGCCGAGGCCGTTGCCGGAGAACTTGGACTTTCGTCCCATGAAGCGCGTCCCGAACAGGGAGCTGTCCTGTTTGACGAAATCCACAAGTTCCCTCGATGGAAGCAATTTCTAAAAGGCTTTTTCGATGTTTACGGAGACAATCGCAAACTGAAGATCGCAGTTACTGGCAGTGCGCGTCTTGACGTCTACAAACGCGGCGGCGACAGCATGATGGGGCGCTATTTCCCATATCGGATACATCCCCTTTCGGCTGGAGAGGTGGCCTCGCCGAAGGTCAATGTTGAATCCATGTTTCAGGAAGCGAAGGACATTTCACAAGAGACGATTGACACACTCCTTGAACTTGGAGGATATCCCGAGGCATTTTTGAATGGAACGGACCGGTTCCACAGAAGATGGCAGAAGCTCAGGCTTGAATTGATTTTTTCGCAAGACCTTCGCGATCTGAGCCGTGTGCAGGACGTCTATCAGGTTCAACGGCTGTCCGAATTGCTTGCGGCTCGTGTCTCCGGCGGCGTGAACTATGCTTCGCTCGCTGAAGATTTGAGCGTTTCACCTCCAGCCGTGAAGAATTGGCTGGTACTTCTCCAAAGCGTGTTCTATTGCTACGAGGTGCGGCCATGGAGCAGGAATGTCGCCAGCTCAATCCGAAAGCAACCGAAGATATACCTATGGGACTGGAGCGAAGTGCGTGACGCAGGCGCACGGCGCGAGAACTTCATCGCCTCGCATCTGCTGAAGGCTGTCCATTTCTGGACGGATGCCGGGCTTGGGAATTTTGGGCTGCACTATCTGCGTGACAAGATGCAAAGAGAGGTGGATTTCCTTGTCTCGAAGGACGGCAAGCCGTTCATGCTGGTTGAGTGCAAGAGTTCTGGCAAGGAACCCCTCAGCCCGGCGCTTGTGTATTTCAAGAAAACGCTTGATGTCCCGTTGGCATGGCAGGTCTGTTTCGATATGCCGCAATCGGGGCTGGCCTCCACCGATGCCGGCCTCTCGCCGTCGCGAATCGCTGTCGCCGACCTTCTCAAGGTACTGGTGTGAATGATGAATATGGCTTCGACTAATAATCACGTTTGGCGCAATTTGTTCAACATCGCTGTTTTTGATGTGCAACCATAAGGAAATGGAGCGGGAATATGTCAATCGGGATAGGTGATGCTGCGGCAATGCTTTTGTTGACGGGATTCGGCGCGTTGGCATGGCGGAGGAAGAAGGCTGGCGGCAAGACGTGGGCTTTCCGCATAATCCCGTTCGGAATCATGCTGATGGTGTTGGTTGGCAAATTGCTGGAAACGCATTGGATATTGACACTCTTGCCCGTCGTGACCTTCGCTGCTTACGCCTTGGCTGCCTATCGCGGTGGTTGGCGCCTGAAAGAACCACGCAACCGGATTCTGAACGGCCTTTGGTGGATGACGCACATCGTGGTCTACTTTGTCATTCTTTTCACTTTTTGCTTTGCCACTGCTTCGGCTCTTTGTGCCGTCATACGTTTCTCGCCGCTTGCAACTGAAGGTGACTGGCCGTGGACGAAAGGCCGGATCACAGCGGATTTGCCTTTCGCCGTGGAGTACAAACGCGCAAAGACATTCTGTGCAGAGTACGACAAGCGGCTTCTTTTCAAATCCGGCAAGCGGATCGGCCTTTTAATAGATACCTGTGGTTATGGCCCATTTAGGGTTTATCGCCTCAAGGACGGTACTTACTGCTTGGTGGATGGATATGGCTTGATAAACAATCAACGTCATCTGCGTGTGAACGTCGAAAAAGAAACAGTGGAACTTGAGTTCGGTGGAAGGTGGTATGCTATCCCAGAAAAGGGATATGTTCGCGGATGGGGAGGCTCAGATGATTACTTCTCGTTTGACATGTATTCGGGTGGCGATCTCAATGGCGAGGGATGGTGTGTCTCCGTAAAGGGAACACCCGTCGATAGCTCTCTTGACGGCATGGAACTGATTGGAGAAATTAATACAAGAGGTAAATTTAAGAGGTCGGGATCATTGCCACAGCAACCATGATGAAAGCTATACTACATGCATTTCTGGCGGCGGTTTTCTACGCCATTAACATCCCGGCGTCAAAGGTGCTGCTGCGGGATGTGGGGCCGACCACCATGGCCGCGCTTCTCTATCTCGGCGCGGTAAAGCTCACGGCATGCGTTTCCTGTGGCGTGGCAAAACATAACGAAGCGTTAATGCTTGAATATGTGCGATAGGCTGATTCTGTATGCCCTTGAAAACGTGCGGTTGTATGCTGTGATAAACCCTTGAAAACATGCGATAGCGAAAACAAGGAGAAAACATGAACACAGAAATTAACGTGAGAAACGCCGAAAAGGGCAACAGAGTGGTCTTCCTCGACTGGCTCAGGATAATCGCCTGTTTCATGGTGATGCTCGTTCACACGTGCGAGCCGTTCTACTTCGATGCCGACGGCAACACGTTCTTCCAGTCAAAGGATGCCGCGTTCTGGGCGTCGTGGCTTGACTCCCTTGTGCGTTGCTGCGTGCCGCTGTTCGTGATGGCGTCCAGCTACCTGCTCTTTCCGGTGACGCGTCCAACCGGCGAATTTTTCAGGCGGCGCCTTGTGCGCGTGTTCGTCCCCTATGTCGTGTGGATGTGCGTCTACACCGCCGCGTGGGGGGAATGGGCCAGGCTCCCGTTCAACTTCCCGTTCGCGGGCGGGCATCTCTGGTTCGTGTATATGCTCATGGGGCTGTATCTCCTCATGCCGCTTCTCTCGCCATGGGCGGAGAAGGCTTCGGAACGCGAGGTGCGCGGCTGGCTGCTGCTTTGGCTGGCCACTACGCTTTTCCCGTTTGTCCGTCTTTTCTGGCGCGCAAAGTTCGGTGCGCCCGAGTTCGGCCCGACGCCGTTCCTCTGGGGCGAGGCGCCGTGGAATCGCTTTGGGGCGTTCTACTATGTAAGCGGATTCTTCGGTTACATGCTTCTCGGCTTCTATTTCAGGAAGTTTGTTCCAAATCTCTGCTGGCGCAGAACGCTTTCGCTTGCTTTGCCTTTGTGGGTTGTCGGCATGGCGATCGTGTGGGGCTTCTTCTACTTCCGCATTCCCGATGCGCAGGGCTATCCCGTCGCGCGCCCGTATGCCTTCGCGGTGGATCTTGAAACGAGCTGGGAGTTTTGCGGATTCGGCATCGCGCTCATGACTGTCGCCTACTTCCTGCTCATCCGCAAGCTGGATTTTTCGGGCGGGTTCTACCGGCGCGTCGTGCGTCCGCTCTCGGAAGCCAGCTATGGAACATATCTGCTGCACATGCTGATCCTCGTTCCTGTCGTAGGTTGTTTCCGGCAGCATCTTCCCCCGGCAGTAACGATGATCACAGCCGCCGTGACGACATACGTGCTTGCCTCGGCGGCAGGTGTCGTGCTGCGCCGCATTCCGTTCGTAGGGCGTTTCATCGTTGGGTAAGAAGAAAGGGGCACAACGAAGAAAATACAAGGAGGACACACCGCTTACATCTGATTACGGGAATATGGTATAATGCCCACCATGAAAGAAAAATACATGACGCGAAGGCGCTTTGTCGAGAGCGCATCCGCCGCTGCGGCCTTGGCGGCCGCGGGATGTTCCGACAACACGAACGAAAACACCAACTCAAAGAAGGGGGATGATGGCATGGAATTCACCGAACTGATCGAGGTGCGCAGGAGTGTGCGCAGGTATGCGAAGAGCGAGATATCGAAAGACGAGATGGAGAAGATCGTCGCGGATGCGCTCAATGCGCCGAGCTGGAAGAACAGCGAGACGACTCGCTACTACGCGGCAGTCGGGGCCGAGACGAAAGCGCGCATGTGGAAGGAGGCGCTTCCCTCCTTCAACGCGGCCAACTCCGCGGATGCAGCCGCGCTCGTCGCAGTGACGTTCGTGCCGGGAGAGAGCGGTTTCATGGGAAGCGATCCCGCAGACGAACTCGGAAACATGTGGGGCGCCTACGACTGTGGTCTCGCCTCGTCGTACTTCGTCCTTGCGGCGAAGAACCGCGGCTGGGACACGCTCATCATGGGAATCCGCGACACTGCCAAGGTCAAGGCGATTCTCGGAATCCCGGCCGTAGAGACCCTCATGTCCATCATCGCTGTCGGCAAGGCAGCGGTCAAGCCCGTAAAGGTTCCGCGCAAACCCGTCGCCGAGGTGCTTAAGGCGATCTAAAATAAGCCGCGACACCAGGCCTTGAATCACCGAGAAATGCTGATTGCGCTCTTTCTATAAGGAGAAACACAATGATCGACAACAAGATATTCGCAATGTTCTTCAATGCAAGCCCGCGCAAGGGCTGGAACACGCACAAGATGCTCGAGGCCGCCAAGGCCGGAGCGGAGGAAGCGGGTGCCGTCACGGAACTCGTGAACCTCTACGACATCAAGTTCCCCGGCTGCAGGAGCTGCTTCGCCTGCAAGCTCAAGAACGCAAAGACCAACGGCGTGTGCGCGCTGCGCGACGA
>CAMHCS010000076.1 GCA_946183785.1 uncultured Selenomonadales bacterium
AAGAGTTTCTTTTTTCCGTTCCAAACCATTGTTTTCAACCTCATTTCTTTCTTAAAAATTCTAATCGACGGGCGCAAAGGCGGCGCATCCGGCGCCTGCGCCCGCACTAGCGCATCCATGCGCGTCGACGGGCGTAAACCCATACGAAAATCCTATTTAATTGTAGCACCGGGCGCGAGTCCCCGCAACAAAAAATGAACAGGTTCAAAAAAGAGAAGCTGCGCGTACTTTGCTGCGGCAGCTTCCCTTTAGGTCTAATGTTATTTTATGGCGTCATACGCTTTTTTGATTTTCTCCGCCATTCCATGCATTTTCGCAATCGGCACCGCGCAAACGGCTATGCGGACTCCCATTTTCAGCGGAACGGCAAAAATCAAATCGTCGTGGAGTTTGTCGCAAACCGCACCGGGATCCGTCGCCGGGATCGAGATAAAGAATCCGGCTTTATACGGCAGCGCGTTCAATTTGCAGGCTGCGGCTTCTTCCATGAAGATGGCGCCGCGCTTGCGGATGGTCTGGTAAAGCTCTTCCCGCTCCTTCTCGAACTGCGCGAGGAGCGTCGCGTCCTGCTGGATTTTCGTCAAAACTGTCATTGCGCCGCGGTTGATATTCGACCAGGTCGCGCGGCTGGAGAATTTGACGATCTGCGCGAATTCGTCAATGACGGCTTTGCTCGCAGAAAGGCCGATAATCGCGCCCGTGCGTTGTCCATACATCGTATAACCTTTAGACATACTGAAAGCGAACATTATCAACATATTGTCGGGAAGCCCGCCAAACTGCTTCATGAATTTGCGGGCTTCATTTTTTTCTCCCGCGTAGTCGATATAAGCTACGTCCACAAGAATGCTGACCTTCTTGTCGCCTTTCTTGGCTTCCGCCTTGCAGACGTCAAGCACCTGTGCCCAATCGTCTTCCGAGAGACTGTATCCCGTCGGATTGTGCGCCGGCGTATTGATGATGATCAAAAGTGAATTCTGTTTTCCGAGCAGCGTCGACACTTTTTCTTTAAACGCGCTGATATTGAAATTCTGCTGCTCGTCGAACAACTGATACGTGGCCAGCTTGCGCCCTCCTTCGCGGCAAAGCGCGTTATACGGCCCCCAGTACCAATCGGAGGTCAAAACCTCATCCCCGACTTCGGAGTAATTCGCGATGGCGTGATGTACGGCGCCCGTTCCGCCGGCCGTAGCCACAGCCGCCACATATCCGTCCGGCTTCTGATCGGCAAAGGTAAGGTCCTGCACCGCGCTCAGATAGTCGGGTAAGCCTGCGATCGGCGCGTAGTCGATGACATCCGTCATCGGCAAGGAACGAAACACCTTTTCCATCGTCGGAATGCACGCGAGCTTTTCCTGCTCGTCGATGATGGCGCCGATGGTCGCGTTGGTGACTTTCTCCGCGCCGAATTTGGCGGTTGCGGCCTTCGCCGCCGCGCTCGCTCCGAAAATCGCGTCGCTCAAATTCTTTCCAATCGCGTGAGACGCAGCCATGCTCATTTCCATTATGAAGTCCCCTTTATCTCAAAAATATGAAACGCTTATGTATTCGATTCTTCTCTGCTATTTCCTGCGAGAATTTAAATGTATACAATATTATTTGTTATTATAACAAGGATAAGAAAGTCCCGGCCTCTATTTTTGTTCCTTTGCCGGGAAGAACTCTCTGTGGATTGCGTTGACCGCCTGTTTGATGCTGGCCGACTTTATGAGACAAGAAATGCTGATCTCCGACGTACTGATGACGTCGATATTGATATCTGCCGAAGCCAACGCGCCGAACATGCGCGCCGCAATGCCTGGATTTCCGAGCATGCCGACGCCCACGATGGAGACCTTTGCCACGTTGTCTTCGACGAGGACAGCGATGGCGTTCAGTTCGTTCGCGACCTGATCGACGATGGGACGCGCTTTCACAAGGTCGTCTTCCGCGATCGTGAAGACCATATCCGTGATATTCTTTTCAATATTCCGGATACTCTGGACAATCATATCCACAACGATATGAGCGTCCGCCAGCGTGGAGAAGATCTGGTGCGCGATGCCCGGATTGTTCGGAATGCCGAGGATTGCGATTTTGACGACCTTTTCGTCATGCGCTACACCGCGAATTACAAAGTCTTTTTCTTCCATCGTATATGCCTCCCTAATCATAGTCCCCGGTTTGTTGGTAAATGTTGAACGTACATGAATGGGGATATTGAAATGCTTGCCCATTTCAACCGAACGCGGCTGCATAACGCCAGCGCCAAGCCGAGCCATTTCAAGCATTTCATCATAGGTAATTTCCTTCATGCGGCGCGCGTCCGGCTCTACGCGCGGGTCGGCCGAATAAACGCCGTCCACATCCGTGTATATCTCGCAGCTATCGGCTTTGAGTGCTCCGGCAAGCGCAACGGCTGATGTATCCGAGCCGCCGCGTCCAAGCGTGACGGGATCGCCGAGCTCATCCGCGCCTTGGAAGCCTGCCACGATGACGATGTTTCCGGCTTTGAGTTCGTCCAAAACGCGTTGCGGCTGTATATCGACGATTTTTCCCTTCGTGTGAACGGAGTTCGTATGCATACCCGCCTGTGCGCCGGTCAGGGAGATCGCTTTTTGCCCCAGGCTCCGAAAAGCCATCGTCAACAAGGCAATCGATACCTGTTCGCCGGTGGTCAGCAGCATATCCATTTCCCGTTCATAGCGGTACGGCTCGTCGTCAATTTTTTTGGCCAGTGCGATCAAATCGTCCGTCGTATCCCCCATCGCGGAGACGACCATGACAATCTGGTCCCCCGGTTGCTTCTCGGCCAGGATTCGTTTTGCCACGTTCAATATCTTTTCCGTGGTGCCGACCGAGCTGCCGCCGAATTTTTTAACAATCAGTCCCATAGCTTTCCTCCTAATAAGATATATATCATCAGTAAATAAATTCTTTCTGCAAAAGACATTTATTTCAACTGTGATTCTTTTTGCACAAATTTCGCTCCATTATACAATGATTTTTTGTGTTTGTCCACATGCGAAACACCTTTGGAGCATGTATACAAAAGGAAAAAGACACTGTGCTTCAAATGTACCGGACCCCCATAAGTCAGATTTTTTGTCTGACTTATGGGGGTCAATACTCCCTACTGCCTGTCTATTTCGCGCTCAAAAATCATGCAAATCAGCCTTCACACCGCGACCTCACCCGCCAGCACTCGCTTGTAGTCCTCGTAATTCTTACGAAGCAATTCCGGAGTGTCGAGTTCATAAGGACACTTCTTCGCGCATTGACGACAGTTCAAACAGCCCTCGATCTTTTTCATCTCAGCCTGCATCTCAGGCGTCAGCCATGCCTTCGACGGCGCGCGGCGGAGCATCAGAGACATGCGCGCGCACTGGTTGATCATGATACCCGCCGGACAAGGCATACAGTAACCGCAGCCCCGGCAAAATTCTCCCGAAAGCTCCTTCCGTTCCTGTGCAATGAACGCCTCAATCTCAGGCGTCATCTCCGGCGTATCCGTCATGTACGAAAGCCACTCGGCCAGTTCATTCCCGCGCTGTACACCCCAGATCGGCATCACGTTGTCATACTGCGACATGAACGCCATCGCCGCACGCGAATTCGTGATGAGACCGCCGGCAAGCCCTTTCATCGCGATGAAGCCCATTCCCGCTTCCCTGCATTTTTGCACAAGCGCCTGCTCCTTCTCTGAGGACAGATAGCTGAAGGGAAACTGCATCGTCTCATACAGCCCCGAAGCTACGCAGTCGAATGCAACCTGGAGCTTGTGCGCCGTTACGCCGATATGGAGAATCTTCCCCTGCGCCTTTGCCTCGGTCATGCACTCGTACATCCCGGAGCCGTCCCCCGGTTGCCAGCATTGGTTCACGCAATGGAACTGGTACAGGTCGATATGGTCTGTGCGAAGATTCCTGAGCGAGGTTTCCAGATCTTTCCAAAAGCCATCGGGGGTTGTGGCGTGAGTTTTCGTAGCAATGAACAATTCGTCGCGCATCCCTTCGAATGCCTCGCCGAGTTTTTCCTCGCTGTCACTGTAAGCACGCGCAGTGTCAAAATATGTCATCCCGCCTTCTAAAGCAGAGCGCAGAAGCTTCACCGCCTCCGCTTTTGTCACGCGCTGGATCGGCAGCGCGCCGAACCCGTTCTGCGGCGCTTCGATGCCCGTCTTGCCTAAAACGATCTTCCTCATCCATTATCCCCCCAAATCATGTTACCCAAGTCACCAATTTGTCTTTCCATGATTATATCATATTCTCTATTCCGCGAATCATGGAATGACGAAAAATGTTCGAGACGCCGCAGAATCAGTATCTAACAAATGCATGAAACAGGTAGACGGTGATACGCTAAACATCTCTCGTCTTGGCCCCCATCTGCTTCAGTTCCTTCTTTCGTTCATACATCATCTGGTCCGCCCGTTCAAAGACGTCGTGCAGTCGCTCGTCGTTCGGCTCTAATGTGGAATATCCTATCGAGATAACGACGCCGTCCGTCGCGATGTTGGCTTCTATGATTTTATTCAACGAACGTATGGTTGTTTCTCTTGTGTCATAACCCTTCCCCTGAAGAAGGACGGCAAACTCGTCCCCGCCAATCCTGTATACGGCGCCATGGATGAAGTGTTCGCACAGCAGGGCGCTGGCGTCTCTGATCAATTTGTCTCCGGCGGCATGCCCCTGCGTGTCGTTGACTATCTTGAGACCGTTGATATCACACACTACGACGGCCAACTTCTCAAGCTCTTTTCCCGTGATCTGTCGATTGAGAATCGCCTCATACTCGGAGTAAGCGTGCTTGTTTCTGACGCCCGTCAGAGAATCC
The DNA here is from genome assembly GCA_946183785.1 of uncultured Selenomonadales bacterium. Taxonomy (GTDB): domain Bacteria; phylum Bacillota; class Negativicutes; order Selenomonadales; family Selenomonadaceae; genus RUG12372. The sequence continues at coordinate 4,816 of CAMHCS010000076.1, forward strand.
GTATTGGCCATAGACCGGAAAGCTCTGCTGTTTTTCATTTCCGCTTCCAGCTTCATTCTGGAAATTTTCCAAAGCCGCCAAAGGAGAGCTGCCGCGAACAGCAGCATGGACCCCAGCGTAACCGCGATCTGGAGATTGCTGATTTCAAGATGTTTTTCACTGATGCCCCGGATCTGATCGTTGATGATGCTCTCGCGGATCAGAATGACCATCATCCAGCCTGTATCCGGAATGGGGACGTAAAAGAGCGTCTCCTCTGCCCCATTGAAAGCAAATGTCAGGCCTCCATTTGCCTCATTGTCAAAATCTCTGCATAATTGTTCCCATTCCGGCTTGGGCAGAATATCTTTTGTGGCTTCAAGAATGTTCTGACCGGAAACGATTGAGCCAAGATTCGTGTTGGAAAGATTCACGCCGTTCCTGTCATAGATGCCGAAATAAGTCCTGCCCGGGTCGTTAAACGCCAACAGGCTGGCTATTTCCTCAATGTCAATCTGGACAAAGCACGCCTTGAACGGTTTTCCCAAAAGGACGAGGCCTTCCGTGGGGATCGCCAGACAAAGCTGTTTGGAGGAACCATAAAGGTATACCGTGCTGATATCCCGTTTGTTTAATTTGTTCGCAGTCAGAAACGCGTGCCGGCTCCCGCCGGTATATGTAGTATATTGGGTATAGACGACGTTGTCCTCGTCTACAAGCGCAAAACGCTTGAGGGAAAACAGCGTCTTGATCTTTCCGATCATAGCCCGCAGCGTCTCCTGTGAATCAATGCCTTCCTCAGCAATAATGGGCAGTAATTTTTCCATATGCTCAAAATTATTGTTGATGAGGTTCGTGATGATCCTCGCGCGGCGATCGGCCATCGCTTCAAGGTAAAAATGGCTCACAGCGGCCACGGCTTCGTCCGTTTCCGCGGCAGTCTCTTTCGAAGCCCACAGCGTAGTGCCGATCACGATGGCCACGACCAGCAGGCTTCCTATGACCGCCGTCAGGACAAAAGTTTTGTCTGAAATATGCGTATCCTTCATCATGATACATCACCATAGAGCAAAGCGAGCATCAAAGCGGCGTCCTTTTGACGGATAATGGTGGTCGGCTCATCCCTTTTCTCCGGAAACATTTCGCCGGGCAGGTTGCCGTCGGCGATTTTAACCGCAGTCTGCAATGTTTCAAATCCGATGGAATAGCAATCCTGCACGCCAAGACAATAAATCACGCCGTCGTCCAGATAGTGCAGCGCTTCCTGATCGTGATCCATGCCTACGATGACAGCGCTGCTGCCTGTTTCAACGACGGCACGGGCCGCACCGACAGGATTGCTCATATTGCAGCAGACGATACCGGCAAGGTCCGGATGCTCCCGCAAAATCTTCAGCGCAAGGTCATGCGCTATCTCAACGGAGTCCATATCATATTCAATCGCCGTGATTTTCATATTTTCATACTTGGCGATCGTATCTATGGCTCCTTTCGCCCGGTCTTCGTGACAGGGCGCGCCTTTGCTTCCCACGAGGACAGCTATCTGTCCCTGATAATTCAGCTTTTCACAAAGCGCCTCCGTCAAATCCGCGCCGTCTTTATAGTTGTGCGTATTCCCGACATAAGCGATACGCTTGCAGCCTTTGGCGCCGTCAGAGCTTGAGAATGTCATTACCTTACAGCCGGAATCCACCATCTCGTCAATCAGCGGAGAGATAATTTCTTCATCCGCAACATCCACGCCGATGACGTCATAGCCGGCCTGCCGCGCCCCAAGCAGCCTTTCCGTCTGGTCTGCGGCGGAGGCTGCATTTGGCGCCATATATTCGTAAGTAACGGTGATTCCCCTTCTTAAATACTGCCGCTGAGCGTCCTCCATGCCTAAAGCCACTGCATCCCACCACGGATGGACGATTTTATAGGTAAAGTAAAAATTGTAGTGGTTTTTCTTCGGTTGATACGAATCCAGCATGTGTTCAAAATTTACGGCATTTACAGCCCTCGGCGCATCCTTTTCCTTCCGCGCCGTGGAAAGCGTTTCGGCTCCGCTTCCTTTCTCCGAAGCGTCCGCAGTCGTATTCCCGCCGGAACCGGCTGTGGAACAAAATGCCGGGTAAATCATAAAGACAGCCGCCGCAAGCGAAAGAGCAGCTGGCAAACAATTCCTTTTCCCATGAAACGCCATAGTCTTTTCCCTTCTTACGTGAAGCGTGAACAACGAGCCGCTTGGAAACCCAAGCGGCTCTAATAATTTTGAATATGGTGCGCTCGGCGGGAGTCGAACCCACGCTTTCAGCTCCGGAGGCTAACGTCCTATCCACTGGACTACGAGCGC
>CAMHCS010000077.1 GCA_946183785.1 uncultured Selenomonadales bacterium
GGCGGAAAAAGACCCGGCAGAGGCGCGGAGGGACTTATTCAGTGGTTCCTTTATTATAGAGCCTTATTTTTGCGTCAAACCATTGTGAAGCTTACGTCTTGCCCGCGCGCCTGTCCACGGGCAGCGCCAGATATTCGTTGCCGATATGGAGCATCAGGTTGTCGGTTCCGCATGATTTCTGCCCATGCCGCCCTCCAAAATTCACCGATCCGCCCGCTTCACGTTCTCGCCGTAAATCGTCTTGAAGTCGCCCTTCATGGAGATGGTGTTCCAGCCGCGCTCGTCGGCTGTTTTTTTCATGGCGTCGGCCTTCGCCGTATTCCCCAGCTCCCGCTCCAAATCATCGCAGAGCACACAGAACGCGGCGCTGGGATACGGGTTGTCCTGGAGCGTGTACTCGAACATGCCGCTGTCGCCCATGGAATTTCCGAAAGCCAGCACCGGTTTTTTGCCGATCTGGTTCAGGATCGAGAAGATTTTTCTCGTTTTGGCGTTGTCAATGAGCGGCGCACCGGAAATGACGATTTTCTCCTTGCGGCGGTCGTAAAAGTGATCGTTCGGCGCTTCCTTTCCCATGCCCGTGGAGGTATAGACAAAATCCGTGGCCAGGATGCGATCGAGAGGCACGGGAATCACGCCCCCGACCAGTTCCCGCGTGGTGGCCGCGCCGCAGGCGGAGTCGATATAGACGGCGAAGCCGTTGTTTGTGAGATAGGACATCACTTCCACCATCGGCAGGTAAAACGCCTCGCCGCGCCGCAGGTTCGTCAGGCCGGTCTCGCTGGTCTGCATGAAGTCCCGCACATAGGCGCGGTACTCTTCCGGCGTCATGCCCTGATAGGCTTTTGTCAAGTAGGCAATCAGCGTCTTTGTCTCCTCCGGGGACAGCCCGATCCTCTCCATGATTTTTGGCCGGATTTTCTTCGCGAAATCCGCCATTTTCTTGTCCGGCTTATAGGAGGCATCGTCCAAGGCACGGTGCAGGAACATCGTTTCCTGAAAATAATAGGGCGCCGTCTCGCAGTAAAACGTGCCGTCCATGTCAAAGACGGCGACGCGGTCCGCTTCCGGGATGAACTTCGGATGGCCGGGGGTCGTCGCCTCCCGGACAAAACGCTTGAGTTTTCCCAGTGCGGGCGAGTCCTCGTTCCAATACCGAAAATCGGCGGCTGTTGCCACTTGAATGGCGGCGACTTCCTCCCGGGAGGCGGCTTGGCTGTCCCCGCCGAAAAAGAGGGAGGCTGCCGCCACCGCCGAAATGAGATAGGGCATGAGCCTTTTGTGCGCCGCGAAGCGCGAAATCACTTTGTTTTCCGTAACCAACATCTCCTTATCTGCCTTCTTTTTCCTCTTCTTCCCCACCGGTAAACAGCCCAAGCTCCTTCGCGATCTCGAACTCTTCTATTATTATAACAAATCAGCCGCCCAAAAATTGACACAGGGAAAAAATTTTATATTGCCGTCCCGTCCATCGCCTCGCCCAAGCTATGGGCGGGGCGTTTTTCTTTTTGCGCGAATTTCAAGAGCGCCCGCGCCTCCGCCAGCGTGACGGCTTTGCCCTGAAAGACGTAACGCCCCGTGTTCCAAAGGTGGCCCCACGCGCCCGCGCTGCCGTCGTCCTTTATGAGCGACAGGCCCGCGCTTTTTGCCTCTTTTTCGGTGATGTGCCATTGATGGCCGTCCGCCGTGTTCTCGATTTTTTCCATCGCGAATCACCCCCTGTCCCGCAGGTATCCCCAATAGAACGCCAGCTTTTCCCGCACCCAGTACCGCCAGCGGTACGGATGGGAGAGAAGATTCACATAAGGCACGCGGTACGCATAGGCGTCCAGCCCGAGGCGGCGGGCCGTGTCCACGCAGCGAAGCAGATGGAAGTCGTTGGACAGCACGATGCAGCGGCGGATGCCGTTCTTTTTCGCGTTCTCGAAAGTCAGCCGCGTGTTGAAGCCTTCGCCGTCCCGCAGGATATTTTCCGGCGGGACGCCCCGCGCCGTTAGATAGTCCGCCATATAGCGCGGCTCGGAGTAGTCGGTGCCCGACCTTTCCGTGCCGGACAGGAAAAACCGAAGACGCGGGCAATGGTTGTAAAGCCGCAGCGCCGCGTCCAGCCGCTCGCCGATCTCGTAGGGCAAGACGTAGCCGCAGCCGGGAATCACCGCCCACTCGATGCCCTCCGGCGCGGTCGTCCGGAAGCGGCCGAAGCAGCGAAAAGGGATGCCCAAAAGAAAATCCACGGGCAAGCACACAAGATAGAAAACAATCGCCAAAAGGCTCATGCTCCGGTTCACCACCGGCGTATCGAGAACATCCTCCCACGCATCCCCCCACGTATCCTCCCACGCCGTCAGGCGTTTTTTCCACGCCATGCGATTCTCCTTTCCGGTTGCTACCCCTCCGCGCAATATTCTTCCAGAGACAGGCCGCCTTCTTGAATCGCCCGCGCCGCTTCCTTCCCGACGCGAAGCACAGAAAAAAGAGGGGGAAAGCAGGCGGCAACGAGCTCGCGTTCCTCCCGCGCCGAAGCGCTGTCCTGCTCGTTCACGCCTGTTTCCCCCTCATGGAATTGTTTCCCGCAGCACGCCGTAGGCCGCGAATTGGTTGAAGGTCTTTTCCCTCGGATAGGCGCAGGTGCAAAAGGCCGCCACCCGGTCCTCCGGCGTGACGGGAACGCCCGCGTCGATCACACTTTGCTCTTGGATCTCCGCGAGCCACCCCGCGTAGTCCGCCCTGTCCCGGAACGCCGCGCGCTCCGCCAACTTTTCCCCCTTGTGCGCCCAATAGCAAACCCCGGCAAAAATCCGCGCCTCGAAATACCGCCCGTCCAGAAAAAGGAAGATGCTCGGATGCTCCGCCAAGAACGGCGGGTTCGCCAGCTCCACGATGGACATGAACATGCTCCAGTCCTTCATGTGGTGCCCGTGGAAAAACGTGCAGTACGGGGGCATCACGCCGCCGTGGCGAAAGTCCATGCAGATGGCCCCGTGAATCGACGGCTCCCCGCTGAAATTGTGCGTCAGGTAATATCTTGGGTCCCGCCGTTCTTTCACCACAGGGTAGCTGATGGGCGAAAGCGGCATATAAATCCATCCGACGGTTTCGGGATTGACGGCGCGAAGCTCCGCGAGGTCGATGCGCGGCCATTTCTGCCCGTGGCCGCGCATTTTTTCCCCGAAGATACTCCGATAGATTTCCTTAGGATCGTATCGCGCGTCGCTCAAAAGTCCTCGCCGCCGGTGATCTCGCCGCGCAGGAACGCTTCCGGCATTTTCCCCGGCTCCATGTCCTCGCGTTCGTCGCCCTTCTTCGGATCCGGGCACGGATCATACATGCCGCCGCCCGCAGCTCGGGAAAGCGCCGCCTCGTCCAGCTCGAAATCCTCCAGCTCCGCCATGTAGGCGTCCGCCTCTTCCTTCGTCAGCGTAATGCCCCCGGTCTTTGCCAACGCGATCAGCTCCTCCGCCGTCTCGCAGCCCAGCGCCTTTTCCAGTTGCTCTCTCGTCAGGGTGTTTTTGTTGATCGTGGTCATTTTGGTTTCCTCCCTATTGAATATGTTTTTGAACTTCCTCTATCTATGATAACAAATCAGCCGCCCGAAAATTGGCACGTTGGGAAAAAATTTTTTCAAAACTTGTCACAGCCCGCGTTCCCCTTTCGTGAAGTACCCTTCGGCGGCGACGCCCGCGACGAAAATTACGTCTTCGTCCTCTTCCTCGCCCACCAGTACATCGTACACCGTTTCGCGCGTGCCGGTGAATCTCACATCCGTCACCGTGGCGGTTCCGCCATCCCGAAGCAGCGCCGCCGTTCCTTTCGCGTCCTTCACCATAATATTTTTCTCATGTCCCAGATAGAGGGTCTGGCTTGCCGTCGTGCGCCATACCGCGCCGCCCGCGAAAGAGACCTCGACGATTTCCTCCTCCCTCGGCGTCATAACTTCCGTCACGATGCCGACGATTTCCTTCCCGGCCGCGTCCAGCGTAATCACTTCGTCGCCGACCTCCAAATCCATGATGCGCTTCACGCCGCCCGGCACAGCCACCTCGGAATCGCCCGCGAAGCAGGACTTGGGGTGGGCGGGATTGGTTTCGTTGCCATCGCAAGAAAAATTGCCATAGCAGGAGCCCCCTGCCGCTTGCGCAAGGGTTTCCCCGTCCAGCTCGAAGTCGGAAAGCTCCGCTATGTACGCCTCCGCCTCTTCCTTCGTGATCTCGTAGCCCCCGGCTTTCGCCAGCGCAATCAGCTCTTCGGGGGTCTCGCAGGCCATCGCCTTCAGGATTTGTTCCCTCGTCAGTTTTGTTTCGTTGATTGCTGCCATGTGAAAACCTCCTTCAAAAGTGATTTTTAGCTTCTCGTTTATTATAACAAATCAGCCGTCCCAAAATTGACACGTTTGAAAAAATTTTTTTGTTGAATCTCGAAAAATTCCATTTTTGTCTGAACCCATCCGCCCCTTCATGCATCATACCGGGGGAATTGCCCAAGGAGCTGCGGGACATAGCGCTCGATTAGCAGGCAAAGCCAGAGGCTTGCCGGGAGAGCGGCGCAGCTCGCTAAAAAGGCCGTGGCAAATTCCATATCGGGGATAAAACTTCTGACCCACGGAAGAATCAACTGGAACACAATGTTCTTGTGGATCAGGAAGATGCCCATGGTGTGCGCTCCGATGCATGCGACCGCCGACACGCTGAAAGGCCGCACCCCTTCCCGGGCGATCCGGGCCAGAATCATGCAAAAGCAGATTACGGTCATGGAGCCGGAAACGCTGTTCAGTAAAAACCAGAACAGATTGCCGTATCTGCCGTCGCACATGAGGGTCAGTTCCAAGGCGTCCCCACGCCCCGCTGAGCCGAGATAAAACAGCACGGACGCGAAAATGAACGCCGCGCCGAGCTTCGTCCCCGTTTCCTGCGCGAAAATCAGGATTTTCTGGCGAAGCGCAATCCCAAGCAGGATAAAGCCCGCCGCGACAAAGGCGACGTTCAGGCACCAAGGGTAGCCGAGTTCCACCGGTGGGCAAAGAAACCCGATTAGCAGCATCGGAGCCGCCCCATAGGCGCACCATGCGCGAATCCTGTCGGGATTGGCTGCGCCGCACCCCGAAATCACCGCCTGTACCAAAATGCGCGCCGCAAACAGCGCCGGCAAATACCAAAGCGACGTCAGGGTCCCCATGTCGGTTAGCGTTCTCCACGACGCGTAGAAAAGCTGCGGAAACCGGTCGAAGGAGAACGGCGCGTAAATCAGCCCCCAGATCAGATAGGGAACGACAAGCGCCAGCGTGTTTTTCCGCAGGAACGACTGCCAGCCCTCCTGTCCCGCAATCGGCTCCGGACGGATGGACAGCCCCGCCAGGACAAAGAAGAGCGGCATGTGGAAGGAATACAGGATTCTCCGGTACAGCGGCGTCGCCTCATTGGGGGTCGTGTGCCCCAAAATCACCAAAAAGATGGTAACAGCTTTCACTAAGTCAATCAGCTCGATCCGCACGGCGATTTTTTTCTTCATAATGTCAGTTCCTTATTCCTATATAGATTGAAGAGCCGGCGCATTCGCGTCGGCTCCCGTAGTTTTGTCGCGCGGCTTCACTGATTGAGCTTGCCCTTGGTGTCCTGCTCCGCGCTGCGGATGTCTTCCTGCATATCCTTTGCGAGATTGATTTCCTGGAACTTCTTGTCGTCGTGCAGGATCATGGTGAATTTGTCCGTCTTGTCGAGCTGCACCGTGCCTTCTTTCAGGGACAGATCCAAAATGTGCCCGCCCTTTTGCTTGTCGTCCGAAATGAAATGGAAATGCCAGCCGACGGAGTTCAATTCTCCCATATAGCTTGGGCAATAGAGCCCCACCAGCGTGCCTTTGATGTTTTTCTCGGTGAATTCCGTCTGCTTGCCCTTCAAAGCCTCTACCAAAGTGGGATACGGCTCCTTGCTGCCGTACTCACTGCGGAACAGGACGGAGGAAAATTCCGCCGGGAGCTTCACCATGTAAAAGCTGTTCGCCCCATGCTTGTGGACCGCCTTGTTCAAGGCTTTTTCAAAATCCGCCTTGTTCTTCACGTTTTTCAGCTCGACGGCAATATCCGCGTCAAAATACGTCACGGTAGCGTAGGGGATAATCGTGCTGTCGGGAGCGACAATCACGCGCCCGTCGCCCAACGCTTGGTATACTACGCCGTCCAGTACGATCATCTCGCCGTTCAGGCCCTCGAAGGTGCCGATGCCCGTATCGCCGAGCGCGCGAAGCTCGCCCGCGTTGATCGTGCCGCCGAAATACCCCTGCGCCAAGGATTGCAGCAGCGCGATCTGCGCGATGCTCTCCCGCTCCACGGGAGCGGCGGCCGCCTCGGACACGCTTACGCCCGTGCCTAACGCCAAAACTCCGGCCAAAGCCGCCGCGAAGAGTTTCTTTTTTCCGTTCCAAACCATTGTTTTCAACCTCATTTCTTTCTTAA
>CAMHCS010000078.1 GCA_946183785.1 uncultured Selenomonadales bacterium
TGGCGGGCTTTGAGAAGTATTTCCAGATCGTCCGCTGCTTCCGCGACGAGGATCTTCGCGCCGACCGGCAGCCGGAGTTCACCCAGCTCGATATCGAAATGTCGTTCATCGATCAGGATACGATCCTGACCATGATGGAGGGCATGATGGCGGAGCTGTTTGAAAAGGCTCTCGACACGAAGCTGGAAACGCCGTTCCTGCGTATGACGTGGGACGAGGCTATGGAGCGCTTCGGCTCGGACAAGCCGGATATGCGCTTCGGCATGGAGCTTCTCGACATTTCCGAGGAGGTCAAAGGCTCGACCTTCAAGGTGTTTTCCTCCGTCCTCGAAGCAGGCGGCAGGGTCAAGGCCATCAAGGTCGACGATTACGCCGACATTCCGCGCCGCGAGCTCGACGGCCTCGTCGAGTATGTGCAGGGCTACGGCGCGAAGGGCATGGCGTGGATCCAGTATTCGACGGAAGGCGTCAAGTCGCCGTTCAAGAAATTCTATTCCGACGAGGTCTTTGAAAAGATCAAGGAAAAGTGCGGCGCGAAAACAGGCGATCTCCTGCTGATCGTCGCCGATAAGCCGCTGGTGCTGGCGCAGGCCCTCGGCGCGCTGCGTCTCGAGATGGGCCGTCGCCGGAACCTGATCGATCCGGACAAGCTTTGCTTCCTGTGGGTCGTCGACTTCCCGATGTTCGAGTACAGCGAAGAGGAAAAGCGCTGGAAGGCCATGCATCACCCGTTCACCGCGCCCCGCGACGAGGATATCCAGTATCTTGCCACCGACCCGGGCCGCGTCAAGGCCATTGCCTACGACATGGTGCTGAACGGCGTCGAGATCGGCGGCGGCAGCCTCCGTATCTACAACAGCGAGCTGCAGGAAAAAGTTTTCGAGGCCATCGGTCTGACGCTGGAAGAAGCGCGGCAAAAGTTCGGCTTCATGCTCGACGCGTTCCAGTACGGCACGCCGCCCCACGGCGGACTGGCCTTCGGTCTTGACCGCCTGATCATGCTGATGGCGAAGCGTCCGTCGATCAGAGACGTCATCGCGTTCCCGAAGACACAGAGCGCATCCGACGTCATGGCGCAGGCGCCGTCGGAGGTCGAGGAAAAGCAGCTTCGCGAGCTGTCGATCCGCACGGCCGTCAAGAAGAAAGCGGAAAAAACGGAAAGCAATTAAAGAAGTGATACAGACAAAAATCCGGCGCGTTTTGAAAACGAGGCGCCGGGTTTTCTTTTTGGGTTGTTTTTAGGTATAATAAGGAGTGTATGTTTTGCAAAGGAGATTTTGATCGTATGCGGCAGTTTTCGTTTACGGCTGTCACCCGCTCGCCGGAGGAGACGGCAGCGTTGGCGGAGAGGCTGGGCGCGGCGGTGGAAGCGGGGACCGTGCTTTGTCTGGTCGGCGACCTTGGCGCGGGAAAGACGCTTTTTACGCAGGGGTTTGCGCGGGGCCTGGGCGTGACGGACGAGGTCACGAGCCCGACTTTCGCGCTGATGAACCAATACCGGGGGCGGCTGACCGTCACGCATTTCGACCTTTACCGACTGGAACGGGAGGAAGAACTCGATGAGATCGGATTTTACGAATTCGCGGAGCCGTCGGGCGGCGTCGTGCTGATTGAGTGGGCGGACAAGTTTCCCGACGCATTGCCGGAGCCGCATATCCGACTGGAGATTGCGCGGGGCGAAGCGGAAAACGAGCGGCGGCTCGCGTTTTTCACGACGGAGGAGGACGGCGCGCTATGGCGGGCATTGACGGAAAAATGACGATTCTTGCGATGGACACGGCGACAATGACGTCGAGTGTGGCGGTAGCGACGGAAGAGCGCGTGCTGGCGGAGCTGACGGCGGAGACGTGCTTCACGCACTCGGAGACGCTGGTGCCGCATATGGATGAAGTCTTGCGCCTCGCGGACGTGAAGCGCGAAGAATTGTCCGCCGTCGCCGTGAGCCTCGGCCCCGGCTCATTTACCGGGCTGCGGATCGGGTTGGCGGCGGCGAAGGCGATTGCCTATGCGCTTTCCATCCCGCTGGTCGGCGTGCCGACGCTGGAGGTTCTGGCGGCGGCGTTCCCGTCTCCGGGGCCGCTCATCGCGCCATTGATCGACGCGCAGAAGGGCAACGGGTATTTCGCGCTTTATCGCTTTACGGAAAACGCCCTTGTCTGTGAAAAAGACGTCGTCGTCGCGTCGCCGCAGGAAATTGCCGCAGGGATTGCCGGGGAAAACGGTCCGGTGATATTGGCGGGGGATTTTGCGCGAAAGCTGGCGGTAAAGGGCATTGCACTTCCGAAAAACGCGACGCTTGCGCCGATTACGCATATCATGCCCCGCGCCGCATTGGTCGCCGCTCGCGCCGTCATCCGGTTGAAAAACGGCGAGGGGAAAAGTCCGATGGAGCTGGAGCCGATTTACGTTCGCCGCTCTGAAGCCGAAGTGCTTTGGGAGAAACGGCACAGGGAAACGGAGGAAACGCCGTGATTTCCTTTCGCGAGATGAAGCCCGAGGACGCGGATGCGGTGGAAGCGGTCGAAAAGGCGTCGTTTTCCGTGCCGTGGTCGAGAAAATCCTTTTGGGAGGAGGCGGCAAACGAGCGCACTTATTATCTGCTGGCCCTTGACGGCGATCAAGTGGTCGGCTACGCGGGGACGTGGATTCTGGACGACGAGGCGCAGATTACAAATGTCGCTGTCGCTCCGGCCTATCGGGGCAAAAAAGTCGGATCGGAGTTGATGGCTGAGCTGATCAGAGAGGCGAAAAAAAGAGGCGCGACGCGCATGACGCTCGAAGTCCGCCCGTCCAATACGGCAGCCCTCGCGCTCTATGAAAAATACGGCTTTAAAGATTGTGGCCGAAGGCCGCATTATTACCTTGACAATGGCGAAGATGCGGTAATCATGTGGAATTTCTTTTAAGGAAACACTGATTAAGTCAATTCGTGCATCTGTCGAGGGATTTTTTCGACTGTCTAGGAAAAGCCCTCGAAGGCGTAGCATCGCTACGTCGAGAGGGATTTGACGACGACAGGCGGAAAAAGATCCGGCAGAGGCGCGGAGGGACTTATTCAGTGGTTCCTTAAGACGCTCCAAATACAACGTTTTCAGAAAAAGAAGCGATGTTCCGTGGGCACAAATTTAATGATATGGGGTGGAATGATAATATGGAGAAGATGAGGAATAGGACTTCAATTACCGCTATAGCTGCTGCGATTGCTTTCGGAATCGCCTTTCCGGCCGCTGCTTCGGCGAATCCTTTTGAGGATGTTCCGGGGAATCACTGGGCTTACGATGCTGTGGCTGCACTGGCGGTTAACGGCGTTATAGAGGGCTACGGCGACGGCACCTATCGCGGGGAGCAGGAAATCACCCGATATGAAATGGCTCAGATGGTGGCCCGGGCCATGGCGAAAAATACTGCCGGCGCTGATAAGGCGCTTGTGGACAGGCTCGCAGCGGAGTTCAGCGACGAACTGAACAGTCTTGGCGTGCGTGTGTCCACGCTGGAAAAAAAGATAGACAACGTGAAGTGGGGCGGCAGGGTTCGCTATCGGTACAAGAACGCCAAATCCGACGACCGGGACAGGAACACGTCGCAATATGTGACGCTGCGATTCGAGCCGGAAATCAAGATCAACGAACATTGGACCGCCAGGGCTCGGATGGATTACAACACCGACATGAACACGGCAAAGAACTCCGCAGGGGCGCCGGCAGCCGCCACGATGAACGCCGACCCTGAGTTTTGCGTCGACCGCGCATGGGTTCAGGGAAGTTACGGCAATACAGCCATAAAGCTCGGGAAAATCCCTTTTTACACCGTAGTGGACAGCGGAATGATTGCCGACGACAGTTTGGCCGGCGGGCAAATCGTTTTTGGCAAGGACATAAAAGCCAGTCTCACCGTCGGCAGAACCAGGCGCTATCCAAACGGCATGGCAAGATTCCCGGATTATCTGGTGGAGCCCGTGGATTACACCGCCAGTTATCAGGGGGTAGAAATCTACAATAATCGCGACGCAAAATGGACATGGGGCGTGGGCTGGCATCGCTTCCAAAACGAGACGGTGATGAAACTTCTCTACAACAAAAGCGCTGCCAATATTTGGGATGTGGGAGTAGGCTACAAATTCAGTAAGAATCTTTCCGCGAGCTTCCAAATGGCCTGGAACACTGCGCCCGACCGCGTGAATAATGGCGCGGGGAACCTCGCGAAAAAAGGACAGCGGCGGGCATGGACGTTCCAGGTCGATTACAAGGGCGTGGATCCTCAAAAGCCTGGCTCCTATGGTATATGGTTCAGGCTCCGTATGCTGGGACGCTTTGCAGCCTGGGCCCCGACCGATACGGCGCTGGGACTCGGGCAGAAAGGGCGCGAGATTGGCGTTGACTATGCTTTCGCCAGGAACGTGGTGGGGTCCCTGATGTACTTTGACGGCAAGACTATGGGCATCGCGCAGGGAGACAGAGATGTGGACGCGTCTGCATTCTTCGGAGAGCTGAATTTCCTTTTCTGATTTTTGCACAAGGCGCTGCATGGAAAAAAGCATGGGACTCGGCGGAACCCCGCCGCGTCGAAACGCTTTCAAGGTGATTTTGTCTGTAGACAAAATTTGAATTAGGCGTTATAATAGGCTAATAGAAATTGGCGATGAAGAAGACACGATGGCGGGGAATGATCCCACAGAGAGAAGCGCCTCGGCTGAAAGCGTTTCGGAAAAAGACCGTCACCACCGCTTCGGAGCTTTCGATGAGGAATCGAACGTGGGCCGCGCGTTAGGCGGTATTGAGCAGGTCATTTGATATGGCAAGCAGGGTGGAACCGCGAGCAGACGCCTCGTCCCGCATTTGGGATGAGGCGTTTTTTATTTAGTTATCAAAGTTGAGTGTAAAGTTCTATTGCGGAAACTCTGAATATAGTTCTTAGAGATGTGATTATAAAGAGAAATTGCTATTTGTGCCTCCTGCAACAACGGCGGAAGGAGAATTTGAGATGAAGTTTAATAAAATATTGTTATTGGCACAAAATGCTTTAGGAGACGTTATTTTAACTACTGGATTTGCTAAAGCCATTCGAGAGCAATTCCCTTCCAGTCGTCTAGCATTTCTTTGTGCTCCGTTTGCTTCAGAACTGTGTCATCTTCCATTTATAGATGATATGATTACTTATACAAAAGGGATGCCGTTAATTCCGGTTATTCGTCGACTTTGGCATTATGATGTAGCAATGTGCCTCGATTTTAAATATCGTAGTGCAGTTATTCCTTTTTTTGCAAGAATACCTGTTAGGGCCGGTATTGCCCATAAGCGTCGTTTGTTTATGACTCATTACGTCGATCGAAATCCAAATCATGAAAAAATGTATTTTGCTGAACATCTTGCCGACATCATGGAAAGAGCCATTGGACTGAAAATAACAGGGGATTTGTCGCGACTTTATGTAGCAGATGCTACACCACAAGATAAATCAGTTGTTGATAACAAGTTGTTGAATTGTCGAGGAGAAGGGATTCGTGTTGCTGTAGCTCCGTTTAGTTCTTCTACAATGAAAGATTGGCCGATAGAACGGTATAAGTTGTTTATGGAGGCGTTGACTCAAAAGTATAAGATACGTTTTTTTTTGATAGGTGGGGAAGTTGAAGCCAAGAAGCCAATTCCGCCACTTGATGAAAATGTTGTTGATTTGCGTGGATGTTTCAAAATTACTGAAACCGCAGAATTACTGCGGCGTATGGATTATTTTGTTGGTAACTGTAGCGCGCCGCTTCATATCGCTACGGCTGTTAATTTGCCTTGCTTGGCTTTTTATGGTCCTGGATCGGTTGCAAAATGGGCACCACGTCATAAGTGTATTGCGTTATCACATCCACAATCGTGTACACCATGTGATGCAGTGGGATATGGCAACCCATGTAATTTCAATAATGTTTGCATTCAAAGTATTACAATGGATGAAGCAATTAACGGTTTTGAACAACTCGTTCGTCGATATCCGGCGGCGATTCGCAACGATTATTGACAAAACAAAATTACAATACGAATCATCGGAATAATAGTAAAGGCGGGAAAAATATATTTGTGGAAACACTGATTAAGTCAATTCGTGCATCTGTCGAGGGATTTTTTCGACTGTCT
>CAMHCS010000079.1 GCA_946183785.1 uncultured Selenomonadales bacterium
CGCCTTAGTTCCAATTTTGTCGACAGACAAAATACCCCTCAGCGGCGTTTCATCGTGACAAGGCCTCGATATACTCCCCAAGGCTTTTCCGTCTATCCCCATCTTTGACAGTTTTGCGAAGAAAAAATCCCCGTACAGCCAGTAAACATGGTGGCTTGCGGGGATTCGGCTTTTTTACGCGTGTGCATAATAAAAATTTTATATTTTTTAGTCGGAGATTAGTATAAAAAAGCGCATCCGGCGCGGAACTTTTTTTCGCACCGGATGCGCTTTTGTTGTGTAGAAGCATCGAAGCCTTCAAATCGGCGATGCATCAATATGTGAGATTATACTCGAAATGGAAGGGACCGTTGTAGGCGGGCGCGCCCGGATTTTCCACGATGAACGTGTGGGGCGTCCGCTCGCCGGGACGGACAGGAATATTCACATTGCCAAACAGGCCCTCGTCCGACCAGATGACTTTGTTCCCTTCCGTGGCGCTGAACGACAGCGTCACGTCCTTCATTTGGATTGCCGAACCGCCGTCCTTCGTGAAATAGCCGGAAATCTCGGTCTCACCTTTGCGGAGAACGACGTTCTCCACGATGAACTGCACCCCGTCTTTGGCGCTCGCCTTCGTCCACTCCTGCGAAGCATTGGCTCCCGTTTGGCTGTCCCAGCTCACCGACGTTTTCTGATTGGCGGTCTTGCCGTCCGCGCTCCGTTCCACATTCATAGATGCGGAAGCATTGACCTGCGGCTTGCCGTTGACGTCCACACCTACCGAAGTTTCGGTGGTGCTGCTGGCGCTGTAGCTGCATCCGCCTAAGAGCGCCAGACTCATCGCAAGGCACATCTGCAGAAATGCCCGTTTCGCAAAATTCTTTTTCACCATCCATTCCCTCCTTGATTGTTCATTTTCATCTATAATATATCTTTGTTGAATATTGCGTAACTTGCCTTCCCCTTGATGGGAGGGCAAGAATCAATCAAGACATATATATAATTAGGAACGAACTGACCGCAGAAGTATCACCACGAAAAACGCAGCGACAGGCTCGCGGTCACGTCCTGATCGTGGGCGCCCTGCGCGAGAGAGACCTCTCCGCCGATGCGCCAACGGTCGTTGATGGCCTGACTGCCATAAACGCCTGCCACCACGCGCGTCTTATCCATTGAAGCGCCGCGGATCGTGAATTTCTCCCCACCGCCGACGAGCCGCGCCGAGTAGCTCAGATTTTCGCCGCCTAACGTCTGCATGAGTCCTATCTCAAACTCCATATAGCCGTCCTTGCCGAAATCCCGCGCAAGATCCCAGCCGACGGTCGCCGCCGTGTAGGTGCTGCTGCCGCTGTCCACCGCCTGCCCGAATTCATAAGCGCCGGTCTCGCTGTAACTCCCCTGCCGATAATGCACCGCCTGAAACGACACAAAAGGCTTATGATGCCACCCTTTGTTCCCATAACTCAAATCGTAAGTGTAACGTCCGTCAAATTCGATGGTATTACTGCTGTAATCACCGACAGCATTGTAATTGTCTCCTGCGTAGAAGTGGCGTTTCTGGTCGTGTTTCTGCCAGCCGCCGCCAATATACAGGAATGCGCTTTGCGGCCCTATCCGCCAGTCGCCGTAAACGCCGAAGCGGCTGTCTTTCGTGTCGCGGTGGTCGCGCTTGCCGCCGTAGGATTCGCTGCCGTAAGAGAAAAGCGCGCCCAATTTCCACTGCGGGCTGAGGGCATAGTCCGCGCCGACCGTGGAGGTGAAACCGTTGCCCGTCACATCGCCGCCGTTGTAACTGCCCCAGCCCTTTGCGAATTTGAACCAAAGACCGCCGCCCTCGGAAAGTTCCACCGGGACAATCATATCGAGGCCGGGATCCACGGCGGAAACCGACGGTTTCGGCGCAGTGGCCGTGAAATGGTTGGCGAGGCTTGCCATCGGGATGGTGACGGGCATGTTCGCCTGATGGGCAAGATAGCGGTGGCGCGCCGCCAGCGCGTTCATCACCGAATTTTGCCGCATGACGGCGGAAGCGTCCGTCGCCGGCCCCGTGGACATATCCGTCAATGCCTCGCTGCCCTTTTCGATGCCGAGGGAGAAGAGTTTTCCGAGCCGCCCCCGCCCCTCCGCGCCTGCGCCCTCATAGATCGTGTCGAGGCTGTTGCAGACGGCGGCCCGGCTCCCGTCGAGGGTGCCGAAGTTATTTGCGCGGTTCAGCGTGACGGCGCCATCGCTGATTTCGGCGACATTGAGGAAGCCCGAGAAATAGTCTCCCGCCTGTGTGCCCATGCTGCCCGTGATGGTGTTCGCGGAGAGGAATGTGTATTGATGCTCCGGCAAATAGCACTCTTCCTCAAAACTCGCAAGCTTCGTCCCGCCAATCTCCGCGTTGCCGCTCACGTTGATCAAGCGGTTCCTCTGGCCATAATCATAGGTGTCCAGGGCGATGGAACCGTCGGAATCAAGATCCCCCGTTATCACCATGTCGCCATTGTCGGAGGACATAATCATGCCGTGGTTGACCAGTTTTCCCGTGGCGCTGTCCGCAAAGCCCGCCGCCGGGGCCTGCGCGTTCACTTTGTAGCTTCCGCCGATGAGCCGCGCCCCTTTCGCCACTTCCACACTCACCACGTCAGCCGAGCCGCCGTAGAAGAGCGTGCCGCCGTTGACGGAAATCTTCATGTTGTCCTCGCCGGTGATGTTGCCGGTATAGGTCATATCCGTGTTGAAATGCAAGCGCGTCACAAGGTCCGGGATATAGGCGGCATAATTGTAGCTGCCGCCGTTATATTGGATGCCCAGCGGGTTGCCCTCGATATCATAGCTTTTTTCGCAATCATCCGCGTCAAACCGCTTCCAGTCCGAGGTGATGTTGCCCCGGATGCTGGCGCCGTCATTCACGTTGATGTTTTTTACAAACGCGTTCTTTCCGATATAAATGGCGTTTTCGCCGCCGACCAACGCGCCGGAGAGATTATAGTGCTCCACCATCGCGCCGTTCAGTTCGTCGGGTGCGACGTTGTATACGGCTGCGCTCTCGATGTGCAACGGTAGATTTCCCAAGCCGTCCCCCGTTGCGGTCATTGTGCCGTCATCCTTTACTTTCCGCTTGTAACGGATATAGGAGCCGCGGTATTCGTCTGTCGCGCCGTTGGTGCTGGAGCCGAAATCGAAACGGATGCCGGTGCCGCCCTGCCCGCTCGCCGTCACCGTGCCGGATTGGTTCACGGTCTGGCCGCTGCCGTAGGCAACCAAAACGCCGTTGCCCCGGAGGCCGTCGGCGTGGATCTCCGTCCCCGCCGGGATGTTCAGCGTGTTGCCCATGCCGTCCACCCGGATGCCCGTCGCGCCCGCGCCCCGGGTCAGGATATTCGCCGCTTGGGTCACCGTGTTGTCCGATCCGTAGATATGGAGGCCGATGCCGAGGGGAACGGCGCTGTACGTGTTTTCGAGGTACGCGGTGCCGTCCCCGTTCCGCGCGAAATAGCCCTGCGTGTTCGTAATCGTGCCGCCGTTGCCGTAGATGGATTTTCCGAAATACGCCTTGCGGTCGATCTTGTAGCCTAAAGCCTGCATCACCGCCAGCTCCACTTCCATAAAAGAAGTGTAGTTGCTGTAGACGCGATGGCTCATCATGCCCGTGGTCTGGAGATGGGAGCCTTCAAATTTGCTGCCTTCCCAGCCGTTCACCGGGAGCGCGCTCCGCCCGAAAAAGGTCGCGCCGCCCAGCGCGTCGGTGACGTTCGGCCCGACGAAATAGGCGTAGCCGTTCCCGTCGGCATCAATCTTCTTGTTCACGATGAAAACATCGTTTTCCGTCAAAGGGGCTTTCCCTTCGGCCGCCCGATCCGCGTTAAATTTCGCCAAGCTGGTTGCCTCGTCGTCCGCCGTCACAAAAAACATCCCCGGCTTTGCCATCTTGCCGGTCTGGTCCATCAGGTGCAGCGACCAAGAATTTGCCGTCACATCCGGATAAATGAAATGATAGGACTGTTTCGGGTTCCCTACTCCGACGGTGTCCCATGCCAGCGAGATGCCCAGCGCGTGGCCAAGCTCGTGTCGGACCGTCCCGACAAAATCCGCCGCCTGCTCATTGGTCGGCAGCACCGTATCCGTGTCCACCCACCAGCCCAATTCCGCGCCTGTGCGGTCCGCGCCCATAAATTTGCCGACGGTAATATTGCTGAAGGTATATACGCCGGCCGGAGGATAGTTGTTCACCAGCGTTGCCTGATCCAAAGCCGAGAACGATGCGCCGTTTTGGATTTGGTTCGCGATATAATTTTGTGCCCACAAATATTGCGTACTCGTGCCGGTGGAGCGCATGGAATATGTTCTCGCGTAGGCATTCTGGTCGTTGTTCGTCGTGACGAATATTTGCCACGGCTCCGTATTTTTCGCGCCGTCGCCGAGGATATCCGACCAATAGGCGGCTCCGGAGACGGTAGCGCCGATGAGATCGGGCGACAGCGTGTATGTCGAATGGGTTATGTACCAACTATTCTCCTTGCCCAGTCCAATATTTTGTGGAAAGAATACAATCTCGCCGAATTTTTGCCCATTGTGGTACAGAGATTCCGTCGGAACCTCCACATTCTC
Source organism: uncultured Selenomonadales bacterium (assembly GCA_946183785.1). GTDB lineage: Bacteria > Bacillota > Negativicutes > Selenomonadales > Selenomonadaceae > RUG12372. The sequence continues at coordinate 4,579 of CAMHCS010000079.1, forward strand.
CGCCGCCGCCACCGACGGCAGCGCGGAAAAAACCGCGAGCGTCAATGCCGACGCCCACGAGCAAAAATTCCTGCGAATCAAAATCCCTGTCTTGCTCATCGCATTTCTCCTCCTTGAATCCCATCAGCAGCAGGGAACAAATCACGCTTTCCCGCACCTGTTATTTCATAGGGCATGACGCAAACGTCATCCCCACGCATAAAGGAAACGCCGAACAAGTCCCTCCGCGCCTCTGCCGGGTCTTTTTCCGGCTGTCGTTGTCAATGCCCTTTCGGCGTAGCGATGCTACGCCTTCGAGGGCCTTTCCTAAACAGCCGAAAAAATCCCTCGCCAGATGCACGAATTGACTTATTCGTTGTTTCCTAAAACCAAAATTAAAACAAATATCCTATCCGCGGCACATTCTCCATCCGATGCCCATGGAAACTATACATCCGATGCGCCGCTATTTTTATTGATTTTACCACTTTCAACGTATCGCATAAAGGATTTTTTGATTGGCGGCCGAAGACAGGCGTTCGTCCTAAAAACTTTTCTCCCGCAAAACTATCGCCCGCTTTCTGTATGGCAGACCAATCCCGCAGCGCAGCCATTGGAAAACGTCTTCCTCCGCCCGCCTTTCGTCTTTCGAAAAAATTCTGAGGGCGCGCAAAAGCGCATCCGGCGCGGAACTTTTTTTCGCACCGGATGCGCTTTTTCCTGCAAACGTCGATATTGCCCGCCCCTGCTCACAGGAAGACGTACTTCAAAATGAACAGCACCGTCAGCACATACATGAGCGGCGTGACTTTATTCAGCTTGCCCGTCAGGAGATGGAGCAACGTGTAAAAAATGACGCCGAAGGCAA
>CAMHCS010000080.1 GCA_946183785.1 uncultured Selenomonadales bacterium
GAAGCAAACACAATTCTTGAAATGGTGCGGGACGAATTGCATAGCGAGGATAATCAACATGAATGAACTTGTAACGCTTATGAGGAATGAAGCAACAACAACGTCGCTGCTTATTGCTGATGTTTTTGGTAAACGGCACGACAGAGTTTTGCGGGCGATTGAAAATGTAATTTCTAACGTCCCCAAAAATGAGGACGTTGCCCAGATGTTTTGGAAAACAACATATCAAGACGTAAAAGGCGAACGCCGACCAATGTATAAGATGAACCGTGACGGTTTTTCCCTTGTAGTTATGGGCTTTACAGGGGAAAAGGCTATGATATGGAAACTGAAATTTCTTGCTCGATTCAAAGCTATGGAAAAGATTATCCGCGAACGCTTGACGGTGGAATGGAGAAACACGCGGGCGGCGGGCAAGCTGACGCGCAAAGCGGAAACAGACATTATCCAAAAGCTGATTGAATACGCCAAAGAACAAGGAAGCCAAAACTCAGACAAACTTTACATCGTTTATTCAAGGCTTGCCAACAAAGCGGCTGGCGTAAAGTGTCGGGACGTTGCAAGCATTAAGGAACTAAATCATCTTGAAGAAGCGGAAGAAATGATTCTAAAGGTTATCCGCCGCGACATGGCGCAAGACGTTTACTACAAGGAAATCTATCAAAACTGCAAGCGGCAGTTAGAAGCATGGCAGGATGTTCTCATGATTGCGTAGTGAAAGGAGGCGCAACATGGCTGAATCGTACTACTGGACAAAGGACGATGTAGCCGACATTATCCAATGCAGTGATAGCAAGGCGTACAAAATGATTGCCAAATGGAACACGGAACTACAAGGCAAAGGGTACGACACGATACGCGGCAGGGTACCACGGCAGTACGCAATAGACAGGCTTGGATTGGAGGCGCGAGGGAATTGACTAGAGAGTATTTGGAGTACGTCGGTACGGCGGCGTTGTTCGGGTTTTGCGCGGGTGCGGTCGTTGGTATGTGGCTGGCTTTATGGGCGGCGTATACGATAGGGATGGTTAGATGCGGTGGCTGATCGTGACGATTGCACTTTACCTAGTGGGTGCGGTTCTGTGGATTTGGGAGGTGGTGGACAGATGGACGATGTTCTTTTCGCGCTTTGCGCGGCGGCGTTTCTAGGCTGCGTTGTAATGGTTGTCAAGATGGCGATAGAGGAGGCAAAAGACGATGAGCGATTTTGAGAGGCGTGTAACACGGGCGCGGCGGCAGAGTATGAGGAAGTGGGCGCGTGGGCTTCGGTATTGCGCTGACGTTGGCGTTATCTTTACGGGGGCTATGGGGCTTTGGATGGTAGCTTGTGTGGTGCTGTCATGATTGCGTGGAAAGCCCTGACGCAAGAGGGCAAAGCGGCGGTATCAGTATTGATTCTAGTATTGGAGGCGTGGTTATTGTGGGGGTAAAGACTTGTAGGGAGTGCGGAAAGCAGTTGCCGGAAGGGGTGAGATATAACACATTGTATTGTTACGACTGTATCAGGAAACATCATATAGCCGCTATGAAGCGTTATCGCGAGAAACACGGCGATAGGCTAAGAGCAGAGGACAAGGAGGAATACTACTATTATAAAGAACACGGGATATGCGTTGACTGTCACCAAGCCGCGGCAGATGAGGGCTATACAACGTGTACGGCTTGCAGGGCAAAGCGCAACAAGCGAAGCGAAAAATACTACAAAAAAAAGACCTGATGCGCTGGCGGCACATCAAGCCTTAGGAAGTTTTGACATTCATATTATAGCAAATGAAGGGAGTTTTGACAATGGAAGAAAAATTAAAGCCATGCCCGTTTTGCGGGTATGAAAAGATAGACATTGAAAAGATTGACAACATCGGGACTGGGTTATTTATGGCAATTTGCCCGCGTTGTAGCGCGAAATCCGGAATTTTAGAAAACCATAAACGTGTAGCCGAAGCATGGAACAGGAGAAGCGAAAGCAAACAATGCGCCCTTGCTGAAATGTGCCGTTTATATGCTGAACAGGAGGGCTGACAATGGACGTTGAGAATCCGATGGTGCGAGACGAGTGCTGGACAAGAATGACAGATGAAGAACTAGAGCGCCGATACGAAGAGATGAATCAGAAGGGCGACGAGGAATACGAAATGAGGAGAGAAGAAGAATGGCAAAGCTGATTATGACGGCGGAGCAAATGAAAGACCGGGACGCATGGCTTGACGTTCGTTCGCATGGTATAGGCGGCTCGGATGCGTCCGTTATCGTCGGGTTGAACCCGTGGAAAAGTCTGTTCGCTCTTTGGATGGAAAAGACCGGGCAAGCAGAGCCGGAGGAGCTGGGCGACAATGAAAGGGTATATTGGGGCAACGTCTTGGAGGAAACGGTGGCGAGAGAGTTCACCAAACGCACGGGAAAGAAGGTTCAGCGTCGCGGGGTGCTACAGCATGACGATATTCCCTATTTATTGGCGTCGGTTGATAGGCTTGTCGTGGGCGAGAATGCAGGGCTTGAGTGCAAAACCGCCGGAGCAAGCAAAGCAAAGGAATGGGAGGACGACAAGATTCCCGATGCGTACTACGTCCAATGCCAGCATTATATGGCGGTGACGGGCGCGGAGCGGTGGTATATCGCCGCGCTGATCGGCGGGAATAAATTTGTCTGGAAGGAAATCCCCCGCAACGAGGCCGATATTTCCGCGCTTTTGGAGGCAGAAAAGGAGTTTTGGCGCAAGGTCGAGGCGCGGGAAATGCCGGACGTGGACGGCTCGGAGAGCTGCACAAGGGCGCTGGCGGCGAAGTTCCCCGGCGGTGGCGCGGCGATTGCGTTGCCGTCGGAAGCCGAAGAAGCAATTAGGTATCTGGATGAACTGAAAAAAATACAGAAGGATATGGAGGGGCAGATTGCCTTTCATGAAAACACGCTTCGCGTTTTGCTTGGCGATGCGGAGGCCGGGACGACCGCCGACGGGCGGCGCGTGACATGGAAGCCGCAGGCGGGGCGCGTGACGATTGACGGCAAGCGATTAGCGGCGGAATTGCCGGACGTGTATAAGCGGTACGCCAAGCAGGGCAAGGGGTATCGGGTTTTGAGGATTGCGGGGTGAGAGAGTGAAATTTACATATCGACAGCTTACGCTTTTAAGAACGATTCTCGAGGATGAAATGAATAAGCTGGATGATGAAATAAGAAAATGTGAGGCGGATGAGATCAACTTTCTTAAATATAAACAAGTGGAAGTAAAAGAACTGTTGCACAAAATCGACAGTGAAGAATTTTAAGAGGAGGGCTAAACAATGGCGACAACAAAAGGCGGTATTGTAGCGGCGAAGGCGGCGGCTCCTGCGGTGGCGGCAAAGAGCGTCACCGTACTTATGGGGGAATTGCTTGACCGCGAGGGGATGCGTAAACGGTTCAACGAGGTGCTTGGAAAACGTGCGCCGCAGTTTATTTCGGCTTTGGTGTCGATGGTCAACGCGGACGAAAATCTCCAGAAGGTTTTCCGGGACGCTCCCATGACGATCATACAGTCGGCACTCAAGGCGGCGACGTATGATTTGCCGATTGATCCGGCGCTGGGGTATGCGTACATCGTGCCTTTCAAAAACACGAAAAAGGGCGGCATCATGGAAGCGTCCTTCATCATGGGGTACAAGGGCCAGATGCAGCTCGCGCTTCGTACCGGAGCTTATAGCAGGATTAACGTGGTCGACGTCCGGGAAGGGGAGCTGAAGAGTTACGACCGGCTGACCGAGGACATTGAGATCGAGTTTCTCGAGGATGACGAGGAACGGGCAAAGCTTCCGATCGTTGGCTGGTGCGGATACTTCCGGCTGGTCAATGGCATGGAGAAGAAGATCTACATGACCAGGAAGCAGGTCGAGCAGCACGAACAGAAGAACCGCAAAGGGCCGTATATGGGCAAAGGCTGGAGGGAAAACTTCGAGGCCATGGCTGAAAAGACCGTGCTCCGGCGTCTGCTTGGCAAGTGGGGCGTCATGAGTATTGATTATCAGACTGCTACGCCTTCCATGATCGCGGCCGCTGAGGCGATCGCAAAGGGAGACTTGGACGACGAGGACCGGATCATTGAGGCCGAGGCTGTTGTGGATATGGAGACGGGCGAGGTCAAGACTCAGGAGCAGAACGATGACGCCATACTGGATGCGGCGATGGACGAAGCCATGCGGGAGAACTACGAGAAATAGAGGCCGGGGGTGAAGATATGAGCGTTAAATTGTACGGTGCATACTGGTGGAAAAATGAAATAAGCATAGACACTGATGATTTCAAGGAGCAAAAGACGCGATATATCATAGATAATTGTATGTCGAAGGCTGGGTTTGGCTACCGCAAGATTGTGGAAAAAGCGGCACTTGGACAGATGCAGCTTGGCGGGTATTGTGTCGGATTAACAAAAGAGCAAGCGGTACAAGGGATTATAAACAGTATGCAGTTGGAAAAAGAAGCTTTGGAAAATAAAATTCGTAATTGTCTTGCAAAAGCAGAGACAGCAAAAAAGTTTTTGGAGCAGGAGGCGGCGCAATGAACCTAGTTATCATGAAAGGCCGTCTTGCCCGTGACCCGGACGTGCGGACGACGCAGAGCGGGCGTCAAGTTGCCCGCTTCTCCGTCGCCGTGGACAGGCCGAGGACGAAGGACGGGCAGCAGACCGCCGATTTTGTCCCGTGCATCGCGTGGGAAAAGACAGCGAAGCTGATGGAGAAGTATTTTACCAAAGGCAAGGAAATCCTCGTTGAGGGGCGCGTTTCGACGCGCTCCTACGACGGCGAGGACGGCAAGAAGAAGTACGTCACGGAGGTTACGGTCTCCCGCGTCGAGTTTTGCGGGAGCAAGGGCGACAGCAAGCCGCATGACGGCGGTGGATATGACGGCGATATTGACGTGCCATTTTGATTGAGGCGGTGATTACGCTATGAATTTTATCACGCAGCTCAAAGAGTTTCACGAACGGTCATTCCGCAAACTGACGCCGAATGCTACAGCGATTTATCTGCACCTATTTATGGTGGATAACACGCTGGCATGGGCTGAATGGTTTGAGGTTTCGGATTCGGAAATAGTTTGGGCTACAAGCATAAAAAGACGCGAATCAATCCTTCGAGCACTCAATCTTCTGCGCCAGCACGGCTTTTTGGATTACAAGCGCGGGGGGCAAGGAAAAACCACTTCCTATAAAATCATTGAGTTATCCACAAATAATCCACAACCGCTATCAAATAGCGCAAGTGATAGCGCAAGTGATAGCGCAAGTGATAGCGCAAGTGATAGCGCAAGTGATAGCGC
>CAMHCS010000081.1 GCA_946183785.1 uncultured Selenomonadales bacterium
CGAAAAGGAGTTGATTGCTTAGAATTTTCCGCTTGACTTCGTACCATTAGACTCGTCTCTAAACTGACACAACCGCCAAATGCCAACGAAAGCTAACCCTGCATTTGCGTCTGTGGCGCAAATGACGCCCCTTGCATCGCAATAAAGATTTAAATATCTTTGCTGCGATCAGCATCACTCTTCGAGCTCCGCATCTTCGCCGATCTCCTCATGCTCTTCCGCCAGCTCTTTTTTCAACCGCACGAGGACGCGAGTGACGCGCACGCCTTCCACTTCCTCCACGAAGAATGCGTTGCCGTCCAGCCAGGCGAACTGTCCGACCTTCGGCGGCGTCTCGCCCTGTGCGTAAACCCAGCCGCCGATGGTGTCAACGTTGTCCACGTCGAGGGAAAGCTCCAAAATATCGTTGATCTCGTCAATCGGAAGCTTCGCGTCCACGGAATAGATCAACGGTGCGCGACGCTCGACCACTGGGCGCTCCTCGTCGAACTCATCCTGAATGTCGCCGACGATTTCCTCGACGATGTCCTCGACCGTCACCATGCCCGCCGTGCCGCCGTACTCGTCGACGACGATCGCGAGCTGCGCGCGATTTTTCTGCAGCGTCTTCAATAGTCTCGAAACCGCCATCGTCTCCGGCACGACAATCACCTGCCTCGCCATCAGTCTGAGATTCGGCGTCTTGCCGCGGCGAAGCGGCTCCATCAAATCCTTGATATGGAGGAAACCGATAATATGGTCCTTGTCCTCGCGGCAAATCGGGTATCGCGTCAACTGCTCCCGAATCGCCAGCTCGACGTTTTCCGAAACGCTCCGTTCCAGATACAGGCAGACCATATCGGCCCGGGGAATCATGATATCCCGCACGGCCTTGTCCGAGAAGTCGAACACGTTGTCCACGAAGTCGTATTCCGTCTTGTCGATGTAACCTTTCTTCCGACTTTCCTCCATCAATAGACGAATCTCCGCCTCTGAATGGGCGTCCGCCTCCTCTTCCGCGACGTCGATGCCCATAAACCGATGAATAATCCAATTCGCAAAATGGTTCAAAAACCAGACGAAGGGATAGGTCAGCCGTTGAAAGAGCAGCAGCGGCAGCGCCGCCGTCAGCAGCATATCCAGCGGGCGTACGATGGAAACATTCTTGGGAACGAGCTCGCCAAGAATGATATGCGCCGCCGTAATCAGGGAGAAGGCCACAGCAAACGCCGCCGTATCAACGCCGGCGCCCGTGACGCCGACGGTGGCCAGCGGAGCGCGCAAAAGTTCCGCGAGAAACGGCTCGCCGATCCAGCCGAGAGCCAGCGACGCCAACGTAATGCCAAGCTGCGTCACCGACAGGGAGACGTCCATCTGATCGACCAGGTGCTTCGCGTATTCCGCGCGCTTGTTCCCCTTTGCAATCAACTCGTCAAGCTGCGAAAGGCGCACCTTGACAATCGTGAATTCCGCCGAGACAAAAAAACCGTTCAGCGCAATAAAAATGACAATCAGAATAAAATTTATGGCAATGGTAAAACCGTCCAATCAAAAACCTCCAAAAATAAGTTTCACTTTTTTCCTAAATTCTATAACAAACTTGTTCTTAGAGCAAGACGGGCTTTCCGTGCGCGTCGTCGTAAGTCGCCGTGCAGGCCGGATAATTCGTGCAGCCCCAAAAACTGCCGTTCTTTCCTCTCACAAGACGAAGCGTGCCTTCCTTGCAGTGCGGGCAGAGATATCCGCTATTCTTCGTTGTTTTTTCCATGCGCTCCATCGGCGCTGCGGAATACTTCGGCCTGCCGCCCCCGCCCCACGTTCTTTTCCGCGCGGGAACCGAAGCGCCATATGAACTGACGGAAAGCGTCGGCTGATATTCAGCGAGGAACGCCGCCATTTCTGCTTCGCTCAGTACCGGCGCGTCGCTTTGCCAATCGGCGGAAGTCGCCGTGCGTGCAGACGACGGCCTTCGAAAATCGTCGGACGACGCCACACGCGGCGCTGCAGCTGCCCGCGCCGAAACACGGGACAAATCCGGTTTTCCGTCTTTATCCGGTGCGGTCATACGACAGCGTGGAAAATTCGTGCAGCCCCAAAAAGCACCGTTCTTCCCCTGTTTTTTCGTGAGCACGCCCCGCCCGCAGCGCGGGCATTTCGTTTCTTCCTCCGCCGCCGGCAGGACGGCCTTTGCCGCCGCATCGCAAAGAGCCCGGGTAAACGCAATCTGTTCGGCGAGGAACGCGTCCATCGTCCCCTCGCCCTCTGCCATCGCGTGAAGCTTGTCCTCCCAGACGGCGGTCTTGTCCGGGTACGTCATATCCTCCGGCAGCGAGTCTACAAGAAACTCCGCCGCCGCCGTCGGCGTCAGTACCTTTTTCTTGCCCGCCGCCTGCAAAAACTTCCGCCGGATCAGGTCGTCGATGATCGTCGCCCGGGTCGCCTCGGTACCGATGCCCGACACTGCGCGCAGCGTCTTTTTCGCCGCCTCGTCGCGCACGAACTTATGGATCTCCTTCATCGCCGCGAGAAGCGTCGACGGCGTGAACCGCTGGGGCGGCTTCGTCTCTTTCTCCGCAATCTTTCCCGACTGCCACGCCGCGGCATCCTTTTTCTTCATCGCTGGAAGCTCTCCGCTTTCCTCGTTCTCCTCACCCTCGGACTTCTCGGCGTTCTTGCCCGCGTAAAGCGCTTTCCATCCCGCATCGCGCACCACGCGGCCGCTGGCCGTGAACCGCTCCCCCGCGAAAGAAATCTCCACTTTCGTCTGGTCGTAAACGTGCACGGGATAAAACTGGGCAAGATACGCCTGTGCGATCAGGAAATAAATGTTCCGCTGCATCGGCGTCAGCGTTTCCAGCTTCACCTTCACCGTCGTCGGAATGATTGCGTGGTGCGCGGTGATCTTCTTGTCGTTCCATGCGCGGCTTTTGATCTTTGCGTCCGCGCCGCCCACCCACGCCGCAAGCTGCTCGTCGCCGGTCTGGGCGAGATTGGCGAGGATCGTTCCCGCCGCACGGAACTGGTTCGCAGGCAGATATTCGCAATCCGAGCGCGGATACGTCGTTAGCTTCCGCTCGTATAGCTGCTGCGCTGTATCGAGGACCTGCTGCGGCTCATAGCCGAACCGCTTGCCCGCCAAAACCTGGAGTGTCGACAATGCGAACGGCAGCCGCTGGGGCTCCTCCTTTTTCGCCTTTTTGTATTCGGCGACGACGCCCTGCTCCCCGGCGCCGGCCGCCGACGAAAACGCCGCAAGCTTTTTCTCCGCAGCGCTCTTGTCGACGAGCCTTCCCTCGCTGTCGAGACCTTGCTGCTCCTCCGAGGGTTTCCAGGCCGCCGTGAATTTTCCGTTCTTATGCGCAAACTCCGCTTTGATCGTGTAGTGCTTGACCGGCCGGAAATTCGCAATCTCCCGTTCCCGCCGCACGACCAGCGCCAGCGTCGGCGTCTTGACGCGCCCGATGGGCAGCACGTCTCTCCGCCCCGCGCGCCGCGCCGCCAGCGTATAGGCGCGGGAAAGGTTCATGCCGATCAGCCAATCCGCCCGGGCACGGGCCAGCGCCGACATCCTCAACGGCGCGAAATCATGATTGTCACGAAGGTCGGCCAGCGCCTCCCTGACGCTCTTTTCGTCGAGCGCGTTCAGAAGCAGACGCTTCACCGGCTTCTTGTTGCCGACAAAGTCCAGCACCTCGTCCACGAGAAGCTGCCCCTCCCGATCCGGGTCTCCCGCGTGGACGATCTCGTCGGCTTTCGCGATCAGCCCTTTCACGATACCAAACTGCTGGGCGCTGGATTCCGAAACAATCAGCTTCCACGTCGCCGGCACGATCGGCAATACGTTTTCCGTCCATTTCTTATAGGCGGCGTCGTATTCCTCCGGCTCCGCCTGCCGCAGAATGTGGCCGAAGCACCATGTCACGACGCCCTCCGCCGTCTCGATGAAGCCGCTGCCGACCCGCGCCGGTCCCTGCAGGCACTTCGCGATCTCGCGCCCCATGCTCGGCTTTTCCGCAATATATAAACGCATTTCATCACCGTCCAATGATATTGTACCATAGACCAGAAAAAAGAAAAGAGACTGCCCCGCGTCAGTCCCTTCCAGCCTAAAACCTCATCTGCAGCCCTTCGGGCTGCCGCCGCCCGGGGAGTCCACCGGACTCCCGCGCCAGGCGCCCACAGAGGGGAAGTCAAGGTTACAAAAATAATGCAATGAAGGAAGCACTGATTAAGTCAAGTCGTGGCCCTGTCGAGGGATTTTTTCGTCAGGCAAGGAAAAGTGCTCGAAGTCGTAGCAGAGCTACGTCGAGAGCACTTTGACGCAGCACGACGGAAAAAGACCCGTCAGGGGCGCGGCAGGACTTATTCAGTGCTTCCTTAATGAATTTTATTTATTTCGCCGTGCCGACCGTGCCGAGCAGGTGCGAGGCCTCATCGTCGGCCTTCGCCGTCTGGTACGCGCTTGCCACTGCCGTCAGGCTTACCGCCTTGACGCCTTCCGCCGCCGCCCGTCGCTGCTGGCGCACTTTTTCCGTGCCGTGACGCCTGGCTTCCTGTATCTCGTCCTCAGGTAAATCCCTGTATGTCCTGGAGCGCATGAAATCGTTCCATTCCGCTTTCAGATGACGCAGGACGAGCAAGATCAACGGATCGTCAAACTCCGCATCCTTGCTCATCTGCTGGAGAGACGAAGTCGCATCTTCGTTTTCCTGCGCAACCTCCTCGCTCGTTTCCGCATTTGCCGCCTCATCCGCAGCTTCCGCGCCGGTCGCTTCTGCTGCGCCGCCTGTCGAAACACCGTCCGCCGAAACAGAGGTTTCCACCCCCTCTGCATTGGCTTCGGCTCCTGCTGCACCCTCGACGCCCATCGGGACCGAAGCGTCAAACGACGATGCGCCGCCCTCAGCGCTCATCGCCGCGCCCGCGTCAGCGCCAACCGATTCGCCGCCTGCAGAAACGCCTGTCGCACCACTTCCGCCTCCGCCGATATTGCCGGTCAGCGACGCCGCCGCGTTGGCGTAAGCAATCGCCACCGCGCGCTGTGCCTCCGCTTTTGTCTTCGCCGACTTCAGCGCGCGCTCCAGTTTCTCGCGCTCCTCCATCGTCGTCTTGGCTTTCTTGTAAAGCTCCTCGTCATTCTGCCGCAAATACTCCAATTCCTGCGGCGAGAGCTTCTTGCCGCGACGCAGCTTCTGCTTGATGCCGCTCTTGCGCGCCGCCTTCGTCTTGTCGTCGTTCTTTTCCGTCTTGCCCGCGTACATCTCGAAGACGGACTTCGTCTCCCTCGG
>CAMHCS010000082.1 GCA_946183785.1 uncultured Selenomonadales bacterium
GGCTCGTATCCCCTTCGCTTACATAGCTTCTCTCGTTCTTCGGGATGTTTTCCCAGCGTATCGCGTTTGCCTCGACGCCGTGAGAGAGCCCCCAAGCCGCCGCGATGCCCGCCGCTTCGCCCATGCTCATGCAGGTGGGCTGAATGCGGAAGGAGGCCTGCGCGACGAAACTGCCGCTGGCGCAGCGTCCCGCGACAAGCAGGTTGGAAATCTCGTTCGTCACCAGCGCGCGATACGGGATTTCATAATACTGGCCTTTTTTCAGTTTTTCAAAGAGATCCAGTTTGACGTCGTGAATGTCGATGGGGTACGCCGTGCGACAGACCGCGTCGGGGAAATGGCGCGCCTTGAAATAGTCGTCGGCCTGCATATAGTATTTCCCGTGAATCCGCCACGATTCCCGCACGCCGATCATGCTTGCCTCGCGGCTGATGAACGCTTTCTCGAAGCCGGGGATATGAGCCTTGAAGAAGGCCGCCAGACGGCGCGTCATCTTCCGCCCGAAGGTCACCGATTGGCTGCGGGAAATTGCGTCCGTGGCCGAGAAGGTCAGGGGCGGCATTTCCGGGCAGTTCATGGACATGGTATTGGGCTTGCCAATGATGGCAAAGGCCTGGATATACAGAATATCGTCTTCGGTGAGTTCGCCTCTTGCGACTCCGTCCTTAAAGAAGCTCTCGGTTTTTTTCCATTTGGCAAATTCCCAAAAAGGCGTGCGTCCCGCTTTCGCATCCGCTTGGAATTTCCGGACAGGTTCTTTGCCCAGCCAGGTATCTTTCAGTTCGTCATGGAAGAAATGAAAGACTTTCCGGAGGTCGATGCCGCTCATTTCAAACCGCAGGCTCATGGGCTGGTTGCGCCCGGTCTTTTCCGAGCCTTTTTCCGTCGGCACGCCTGCGAACCGGGAAAGCAGCGCATCGCCGGTGGCGTCGATAAAGACCTTCGCCGAGATTTTTGCCAGTCCCTCAACGGTCTGCACGACGCAGGCGGTGATGGCCCCGCCCTCGGTAACCGCGCCCACCAAAGCGGCGTCGTAAAGGACGTCCACGCCGGCTTCTTCGCACCACTCGTCATAAACCCAGGTCAGACATTCCGGCACATAGAACCCTTGCCCGCCGCCGTAAGACGTATCTGTTTCGATGCCGAGCAGGGGAGGAATCCCCTGTTTCTCCATACGCCTGTTAAGCTCCGTAATATAGGGCGTGTCGCTGTTAAAGGCAAAAGTGCGCATACAGGGATAGACGCAGCCTTGGGTAGCCAAACCGCCCAGCGTGACGCCGCGCTCGACCAGCACGACATTCGCGCCTTTTTGCGCCGCGCTGATGGCCGCCGCCGTCCCCGCCGCGCCACCACCCACGACGCAGACGTCCGCGTCGAACAATACGGGTAAATCCTCCTCGCTGAAATCCACCGAGGAGGTCGGGGACGCGGTGGCCTCCGCCTTCCGTGCGTCAGCTCCGCCACTCAACAGCGTCCCCGCCGCCGCCAACCCGGCCAGCTTCATGAAGCTGCGCCGCGAAATCGGGATAGAAAAAGATTTGTCCATGGTCACCATCCCCTTTGTAGTTACTGAATAATTACAATATAATTGAGAATGCTGTGAAAAGCAATAGGAATCACGGCATTGCTAACGTTCCCGTGTGCTTGCGGCAACGATTGATATTCAAGGAAATAGCGCTCTCGTCGATTATCCGCTCTCATTTCTTCTTCATAATTGTCCGCTACGATGGCATTATCGTAGAATTTAGGGACGATGAACACCTATACGCCTCTTGGACAGGAGGACGCAACCGAAGAGGAAAGTGTGCGCTTATGAAAACAATCATCTATTATCTCTCCGCCACGGGCAATTCCCTGTATGTCGCGAGAACATTGCGAACCGCACTGGAAGGCGTAGAATTACGCTCCATCTCGGAGGCACTTGCAAAAAGCCGCTTTGACGCAGAGGCCGATGCCATTGGATTCGTCTTTCCCTTGCATTACATGGGGCTTCCCCTGCAAGCGGAAACATTCCTGGAGCGGATGACTATTACGGGCAATCCATACATATTCGCTATTGCCACCTGTGGTATCCCGTATATTGGCACGCCCTTTATTGACGCAAAGGAAATCCTATCCCGGAAAGGACAGCAACTGAACGCGGCGTGGTATCTTCGGCTGGTCTCGAATTACATTCCCATGCGGGATATTGCCGCCAATTGGCGCATCAGAATCCGGGCATGGCTGGCGGATCGAAAACTTCGGAACATCGAGGATGCCATAGAGAAACGCGAATCCCACAGCACATGGCAGCTTTTGCAAACTCCCTGCCGCCGTATTCATCAAGAATGGAAAGATCGGCGGCCGCGAATTGACGAGAACTTCCGCTGCGACACAGAAAGATGCACATCCTGTGGTCTGTGCGAGCGCGTCTGCCCAGCAGGGAACATCCTGCGTCCGGACGGCCATCCCGTTTGGCAGCATCGTTGCACGGAATGCCTTGGCTGTCTTCATATCTGCCCCGTCGAAGCCATCGACTACGGCGACAAGACGAAGGGACGCAAACGGTATCGGCATAAAGACATCGCGCCAAAAGACCTGATGCAGCCTGCCCAAGAAACAATAGATTGATTGCAACGCGTGAAATGAGTTGATTTCCTGTGATTTACCCTGATACGATAGAAGCGCAGTTCCTCGACAGACCCAACCGCTTTATCGCCCATGTGGAAATAAATGGTAAAGCGGAGACAGTTCATGTCAAGAACACGGGACGGTGCAAAGAACTCCTGCTCCCCAACGTCTCGGTCGTGCTGGCAAAAGGAGCCAATCCAAATCGCAAAACAAAGTACGACCTGACAGCCGTCAAAAAGGAGCGCCTCGGCTGGGTGAACATCGACAGCCAAGCGCCGAACAAGGTCGTGGCGGAATGGCTGACGATACAGGGATTTGACCATATCCAGCCGGAATGCCCCTACGATGATTCCCGCATTGACTTCTTCATGGAAAAAGACAAGCGGAAATATCTGCTGGAGGTCAAAGGCTGCACCTTGGAGATCGACGGCGTCGGTTTTTTCCCCGATGCGCCCACTGAGCGAGGCGTAAAGCACATCCGAGAACTCATCAAGGCGAAGAAGCAGGGCTATTGGTGCGGCATCGCTTTCGTCATCCAAATGAACGGAATCCGCGAGGTACGTCCAAATGTGGCCACGCACCCGGAATTTGGAGAGGCGTTGGACGAAGCGAAAAAGGCAGGCGTCCGTGTGTTGCACCTGCCTTGCGATGTGGAACGCGATTCGCTGCGCGTCCAAGCAGGAGTTCGATTCCCGCTTCCGTTGTTCCCACGTACTTACAGCAACGATTGATATCCAAGAAAATAGCGTTCCCGTGGATTATCCGCTCCCCTTTCTTCTTCATAATTTTCCGCTACTATGGACAATGACTAAAAAAGTGTTCATTTGTCATCGCCACAGCTTGGGAATCCTTGCATATCCACGAGGGAGACAATTCGTTCCGCATTTACAACTTGGAAAAGACCGTTGCAGATATTATCTCATACAGAAACAAAGTGGGAATTGAGGAAACCGCTGAAATCCTGAGGAATTTCCTTCGCCGCAAGGACTGCAATTTGAATCGGCTGCATGGCTATGCAAAATATTTTTTCCCGACACACTTTTGACACATTGCTCGGCTATACTTCAATCATCGAAAACAACAAAACATTATTTCAGGAGGTTGAAGAAAATGAAAAAAATGATGATGACGATGATGGCAGCGGCGATGATCGCGACAACGGGGACGGCTCTGGCGGCGACGCCGGGAGCCGTGGATTTCGGGAACAACACGACCCGCATCGAGACGAATTACGCGCACTGCGGCGGAGGATACCACCACGGGAATCGCGGCGAACGCGGCGGCTACGGCTGCGGCGGCGGATATGGCGGCGGGTACTGCTGGGGCAACGACAACAACAACGAAGGCTGAAATGCAAAAAAGACGGGCATCGGGGAGTATGTGTAACTCCTCAATGCCCGTCTTTTATTTAGGATTATCCAAGGGGCTGTTGCATGAGTGAAATTACGTGCAACAACCCCTTTCTCATTCACCGGCCGGCATGAGTATCAGGCAGACAGGAAGATTCGAAGCCCCCGGTGGGGAAAATTCGAAGTAGTTGGGTACAGAGTTGTCATAGCAGCCTAAATCCGCCAGCTCCATGTGGCTGCCAAAAAGGGCTGTCCCCTCCTCACGAGCTTTGGATACATTCTCCGGCTCCGGGGCAGGTTGATCCCCGAAGTAGCCGAGGCCTGCAGGCGTCTCAATCAGTTTCGTATATGGACTGTGATCCCGGCGCACAGTCATGGTACCGGCATAGGTGCCACCTAATGGCGACAAGTAGTACTGTACCTTGGGAGCCCCTTCTTTGACAGGTATGGCAATCTTATAGAGCACACCATAATTGCCATAATCTACTGTCTGACACCCATCGGTGGCATCCACCCCTACCTTGTATTCGTCTATTTTGTTATCCGCCAGCATGATGTAGACAATGCCATCCCGTTCCGGATCATATTCCCGTTCAGAGGTAATCTCCCTGTCCATGCCTTTATAAGTACCACGGAGAGCCACGGAGTCCCTGGGCAGCACTTTGGCCCCTTCGATGAACTCCAAAGGGTTCGCATTGGCAGGATACATGATGACGGATGTCTTCACAGGATGATCCGCCTTGAAATCGTAGACGCCATACACCAGCTGTCCAGGCTGCAGGACAATCTCATCCATGCCGGACTGCAGCAGGCGCTTCTTATCCTTCAACAACAAAACAACGTCTATTTTCTTTTCACCAAAATACTGGCGCTGGGTATTCTTGCCCACCCAAAGATAGTATTCGCTGGGTTTGGCTGTACCGCCGCGGGTCACCTGCACTATGTTGACCCGCTCCTCGGGGCTGGCATTTTCCAGCACCACCGCCACTTTCTGGGGCACCTTGGTGTTGTTCAGATGGTAGTAAAGCACCCTCACCTCGCCTTTCACGGTGTCCTGATAAAGGATCCCCGGTCTGTCCACATACTCCGGGCTATCGGAAAACAGCAGGGTGCCGCCTGTGTCCCTGGAGGTCACTTCCCATTGGTACATAGTACTCGATTTTGGGGCAGCTTCCGCCACCATAGGCATGCAAGCCAGCGCACAAAACACACCGGCTGCCAGTTTCATCTTCAATGTCAT
>CAMHCS010000083.1 GCA_946183785.1 uncultured Selenomonadales bacterium
GAAAAAATCCCTCGACAGGGCCACGACTTGACTTAATCAGTGCTTCCTTAAAATTGCATTAAACTTTTTGTCAAACGGAGGAGTTTGAACGTAAATTGTCGAAATAGCATCTGTCCAATATTAAATGCTATTTTATTGTATAGGATTGCGAGGTAAGGAAATGAAATCTGGCAAGTCGCGTATTTTTTTGATATTGGCGGTTGTGCTGGTCGCGATCGTCGGTTTTCGCGTGGCGAAAAACGTCATGGGACGAAGCGAGCAGGCGAAAAAGAGCCGGCAGGGGACGGTGGTTTCGGTCGTCGCCGAGCACCCGCGCAGGCAGACCATCGTGCCGAAGATCCGTTTTTCCGGCACACTGCAGCCGATCTGGCAGGCGGACGTTGCCGCGAAGGTAGACGGGCGCATTGAGCGCGTGTTGGTGCAGGAAGGACAGGCCGTCGCTGCGGGAGACGATCTCGTCGTACTGGAGCAGAAGGATATGTCGGCGGCTTATCTGGCGGCGGAAGGCGCCTATGTGGACGCCCGGACGAACCTTGAAAAGACGGCGATGGATCTTGAGCGCTATGAAAAGCTTTTGCTTGACGGCGCCGTATCCCAGGAGTCGGTAGATCATCTGCGTTTCGCCTATGCGAACGCGGCGGCGAAGCTGGACGCGGCGCAGGGCGCGCTCGACGCGGCGCAGTCGAGGCTTGGCGGCACTACGGTTTCGACGCCGAGAGCGGGTATTATTCAAAAGCGGTATTATCAGGAAGGGTTTTACGCGAAGGTCGGCACAGCACTTTTCAATATCGCCGATATTTCAACGCTGCTGGCGAAAATCGACGTGCCGGAGGGATATGTAGCCAGCGTCGCGCCGGGCGGGGCGGTGGATTTCACGATTCCGTCCATGGCGGGCGACGATAAGTCGGCGCAAGGCAGGATCACGCGGGTCGCGCCTGTGGCGGACAGCGCGTCGCGCACCTTTGAGGCGGAAGTTTCCATCGACAACCGTGACGGACGTCTCAAGGGCGGCGTTTACGCCGACGCGGTGATTACGACGAAGGCGAAGGAGAACGTCCTGACCGTACCGTTTTCCGCAATCGTAATGCGCGACGACCAGCGCACGGTCTATGTGATCGAGGACGATACGGCGGTGCGCCGCGTGGTCAATACGGGCTACATCGGGGACGACCTGGTGGAAATCCTCGGCGGCGTCACGGAAAATGACCTCGTTATCGCGGGAGGGCAGAACAAGCTTCGCGAAGGCAGCAGGGTAAAGGTCGTGGACAGGCTCGACGGGGATACGTCGGGGGAAAATCAGTAAGGACGAGTATTTATGATTGAAACTTTTATCAAACGGCCCGTTTTTACGACGATGTTCATTCTCGTGCTGGTCGTTTTCGGCATTCGCTCTTATCCGGAGCTGGGCGTCGATCTGTATCCCGACGTCGATTTACCGTTGGTCGGCGTAACGGTGACTTACGAGGGCACAGCGCCGGAGGAAATGGAGACGCTGATCACGAAGCCGATCGAGAATCGCGTCAGCCAAGTATCGGGTATTAAGACTATCACCTCCACGATTCGAGAGGGCTTTTCCCAGACGGTGCTGGAATTTGATATCGGCGTCGACCCGAAGGCGATGGCCAGCGAGGTGCGCGAGAAGGTGGCGACGGTGCGTAAGCGCCTGCCCGACGACATCGACGAGCCGACGGTGCAAAATTTCGACACGTCTTCCCAGGCCATCGCGGCCTACGCTTTCGCCTCGGACACGCGCTCGCCGCAGGAAGTCCGCCGTCTCGTGGACGACCTGGTGAAGGACGAGCTGCAGCAGCTTGACGGCGTGGCGGAGGTGAACGTTATCGGCGCCAGCTCCCGTACGATGAAAATACACATGCTACCAGAAAAGCTGAAGGCGTATGGTATTTCTATACAGACGGTGCTGCAGCAGGTCAATGCCGCGAACTACAACACGCCGGGCGGCAAAATCCGCGACGGGCAAAATACGATCACTGTCCGTACGGTGGGAAAGTTTTACAGCATTGACGATTTCAAGCAGATTGTCGTCGCCAGCCATGACGGGAAGCCGGTCATGCTGACCGACGTCGCCGAGGTGGAGGATACCTGGGTAGACGCGGAAACTTATGCGCGCGCGAACGGCGTTCCCTGCGTCATCGTGCTTGTTCGTAAACAGTCGCGGACAAATACCGTTGATGTTATCGACCGTGTAAACGATGCGCTGAAGGCGATGCAGGAAAACGATCTGCCGCCGGATATCCGTGTGGACATTACCCGCGATCAGTCGCATTACATTCGCGAGAATGTGGCCGACGTCTGGAACACGATCCTTTTCGGCGGTTTCCTCGCATTGGCGATCACATATCTTTTTTTGCAGGACCTGCGCGCTACGATCATCGGCGGCCTTGCAATCCCGACGTCCATTGTCGCGACGTTTTATTTGATGCGGCTGATGGATTTTACACTCAACAATATGTCGCTGATGGGGCTTTCGTTGGCAGTCGGTTTTCTGATTGACGACGCGATCGTGCTTGTAGAGAACGTGTTCCGTCATATCGAGATGGGGAAAAAGCCGATGGCGGCGGCGGCGGACGCTACAAAGGAACTGGTATTGGCGATTCTCGCCACGTCTATGTCCCTGATGGCGGTCTTCGTGCCGATCGGCTCGATGGGCGAAGTCGTCGGTCAATATTTCAAGCAGTTCGGTTTGACCGTCGCGTTCGCGCTGGCGTTTTCAACGATGTCGGCCTACACGCTGACGCCGATGGTGTCGGCCCATTGGCTGCACGACCCGACGAAAGAGAAGGGAGATTCCTCGCGTCCTGGCTTTATTGCTTGGCTTTTGGAGCGGTTTGAGGCGGGCTTCGATTTTCTGCGGGAAGAATATGACAGGCTGATGAAATTTGCCGTCGTCCACCCGAAAAAAATCATTGCGGCTTCTTTTGCGACGCTGCTATTGAATTTCCTGCTGTTCCCGTTCCTCGGGATTGAGCTGCAGCCGGTGTACGATTCCGGTGAGTTCAGCGTAAACGTAAAGGCTCCGCCGGGCACAAGCCTTGAGCGTATGGCGCGCCTTGTGCAGCCGTTGGAGCAGGAAATCGCTTCCCTGCCGGAAGTACACGTGGCGGCGACATGGATTGGCGGCACCCGCACGCCGGTCAATGAAGGTACCATCGGCGTGAAGCTGAAGCCGGCCAATGAGCGCGAGCGCAGCATGCAGAGCGTCATGAGCGAGCTGCGAAAGAAATTCTCGTCGGTGGGCGAGATGCAGGTGTCCGTGGTTACGAACCAGGGCGGCGGCGGCGGGCGCGGCGAGTCCCGGCCAGTGCAGATCGGTCTTCGGGGCAGCGACCTTGAATATCTGATGCGCTACGCGAATGAGCTTGCGGATATGATCCGCGGCTTCCCCGGCGCGACGGACGTGGAAATACAGGGCAACGACGCCGAGCCGGAAATCGTGATCCGTCTCGACCAGCTCAAGGCGAGCCGCCTCGGTCTCGACAATTCCGCCGTCGGATCGGTGGTGCAGTATGCGTTTCAGGGCAAGAGTACCAGGAATTCGTATACGATCGGCAATAACGATTACGACATCATTTTGCAGGTGGAAAGGGCGAACCGCCGTACCGTTGATGACGTGAAAAACCTGCGCGTCTCGACGACAAGCGGCAGCTTTATCCGTCTTGGCGATATCGCGGAGATTACGCTGGAGTCCGGACCTACGCGCATCAACCGCGAGGGACGTCAGCGGCAGATTGCCGTCTACGCCGACACTGTCGGCACATCGCCGGGTGATTTGCTGCAGAAAATCCAGAGGGATTTCATACCTGCACTGAATATGGACATCGGCTACCGCGCGAAAATGATCGGCCAGTCCGATATGATGAGCCGCATTTTTGGCGAGGTCGTCAAGGCCATTGTTTTAGCGATTGTGCTGATTTACATGGTGCTTGCCGCCGAGTTCGAGAGCCTGTCCCAACCGCTGATTATCATGATGAGCCTGCCATTCGCAATCATCGGCGCGGTACTTGGGCTTCTCGTCGCTGACCAGACAGCCAACATGATGTCGGTCATCGGCTTTACCATGCTGTTGGGGCTTGTCACGAAGAATGCGATCCTGCTGGTCGATTATGCGAACCAGGCAAGGGAGCGGGGCCTTTCCATCCGGGAGGCGATTTTGGAGGCCTGTACGCTTCGCTTACGCCCGATTTTGATGACGACGCTTTCGACGCTTCTCGGCATGCTGCCGGTGGCGCTCGGTATCGGCGAAGGGGCGGAGCTGCGCCAGTCCATGGGCGTCGTGCTGATCGGCGGTCTGACGACATCGACGCTTTTAACTCTTGTCGTCGTCCCGCTCATCTATATGCTCGCCGAGGAATACTGGGAACGAAAAGAGGCGCGGGAAAGCGAAGCGTGAAACTCGATAAAAAACGGAACGTTTTCGGCGTTTTGTCCGAAACGTTCCGTTTTTTGAACTCGCGGTTCGCGCGGCGCAGTCCTTTGCGATTCCCCGCCTGATGTGATAAAAATGCCGTGACGGACGAATACTATTATTCTGGTAGACAATAGGCAGACGCGCAAGAATCAGGGAAAGAAGTGATTTATACGCGTAAACTCATGATCTTTTTGACTGCGGCTCTCCTGCTGCTCATGACGGGGATACAGCCGGCATACGCCGAAAGCGCGACCGCTCCCATTCGGATTGGTTATTACAAAAACGGGACGTTTCAGGAGGGCGCCAAGCCGGGCGATGTGCGGCGGGGCTATGCCTATGAATACTACCGCAAGGTTTCCGAATATACGGGCTGGGAATACGAGTACGTTTACGGCGGTTTTTCCGATCTTTAGGAAACACCGAATAAGCGTTCAGATGTCAAAATTCATTTACCAACACAAATCTG
>CAMHCS010000084.1 GCA_946183785.1 uncultured Selenomonadales bacterium
CAGTGGCATATCACGCCTCGAAGGCGTAGCATCGCTACGTCGAGAGGGATTTGACAACGACAGGCGGAAAAAGACCCGGCAGAGGCGCGGAGGGACTTATTCAGTGGTTCCTTAAAGGAGCTAAGCTGACACCCTGGTTATGGGCAGGCGGAACGAAGGAAGTGAGGACCCGACGGGAAACTGGAGGTGATCCTGGTAGACACGGGAGGTGCGCCGCCATAGAGGGAAGGGTTTACACAAGGCCATGCAGAGCGAAATGACGACGTTCTGCTTTGTGTACCTCAAAACCTCTATTCTCGTACCAGATACTATGAGCTGCCCATCTTCTCGGCTCATTCAGCAGAGGTATGACATCGAAAATTCCTTGATTTTTAAGGAAAAAAGACTTGACTTTATAGGGAGGAGAAAGCCATGAAAAAAGTTTTGAGCGTTGTGTTAGCGATCGTTTGTCTGCTGGCTGTTACCGGTTTCGGCGGCAGGGCAGAGCAGGACGCAATGTCGGCCGGGCAGGAAGCCCCTGTGGAAAAAGTGCTGCGCGTGGGCGCTGCAGTTGATTATCCGCCGTTCGCGTATTATCAGGCGGCGTCCAAAACCCACATCGGCTTTGACGTCGAGCTGATGCAGGGGCTGGCCAGAGAGATGGGCTATGACAAGGTGGAATTCGTGAACACGGGCTTCAACGACCTGCTGCCGTCTTTGCAGGCAGGAAAAGTGGACGCGGTCATTTCCTGCATGACCGTCACGGAGGAACGCAGGAAAGCGGCCGATTTTACGGACACCTATCTTGAAGGCGTGACGAGCGTCGCAGTCGCTCCTTTCGGTACGGAATCCCGCAGTGCGGACGCCATGAAGGGCAAACGCATCGCGGTGGAGGCGGGCAGCATCCATGTGCAGCAGGCGAAACAGTATTCCGGCGCCGTCATTGAATGCGGCAGCGCGGAAGAGGCGTTGAAGCTGGTCCTGGATCAACAAGCCGACTTTGCCGTCATGGATAATTACACCGCTCGTTTCTATATCGCCAACTTTTACAAGGACAGGCTGGCCCTCAGGGCGGACATGCCCGGCGGCGCGGAAAGCGGAATCGGGATCGCCGTTGCCAGGGGAAATAAGGAAATGCTTGACAAGCTGAATGCGGCGTTGCAAAATTATCGTGATACTGCGGCATATTACCAGATGAAGCGATCCTACTTCGGCAGTCTGGAGGTTTGAGTTTGAAAAAAGAATTAGGGTTTATCCGGGCGAGGGGAGAAGAGCAGAAAGAGATCCGTCGGCAGCAGATCGTGGACGCCGCGGCGGCCCTTTACGCGGAAGTGGGCTATGACAAGGTCACGTTCTCCAAGATTGGCAGGAAGGTCAACTTTACCCGCCTGAATCTCTACAATTACTATCCCTGCAAGGAAGATATCTTCCTCACCCTCCTCTTGCAGGACCGATGGAATACGTTGGAAGACGCCCAAAACACCTTCTCTGGGGCGGTGACAGACCGGGACGCGTTCTGCCTCGCCTGGGCGGAGATGCTGCTGCGTCACCAGCGGATGATGGCCCTGTTCAGCATTGCGAACACGGTAATACTGAAAGACGCATCCTCGGAGATGCACAAGCGCTTCCGGCTGGAGATCAGCCAGATCTCCGGCGAGCTGGTCAAGCTGGTACAGGAAATGTTCCCCGCGTTTTCCCCGGAACAGGCCTCTCTTTTTGTGACTTGCGAAAGCAGCTATGCCATGACGCTCTATCCCGCAAGTCTCGAATATAAAAAACGTATGCACATAGAGATATTCAAGGACGTAGGATCAGGCACCAAAGACTTCGCATCACTGTATATCCCGTTCCTGCAAGTTCTTCTGAAAGGATTGGAATAGCGGACTGAGTGCGGCCATCGGCGTCGAAGCTGGCATTTTCATCTAAAACTTCCCACATAAATAAGCCAATCTATTATCCTGTAAACTAATACTTCAGGCGTTAAAAAATCACGAAATCTTGCCTTCCCCCCTGGGGAAGGGGGACCGCTTTAGCGGTGGATGAGGTTTTCTACCGTCACGCTCACATCAGCCATCACTTTATAGCACTTTGTTTCGTCTGCCCTCAAAAGAGAATTCAACAGGTGAATTTCGCGCCGAAGCTGTGGACAGAAAACAAAATAAAAGCTGCCGCGATTCCGTTTCGCGGCAGTTTTTTATGCCCGGAGGAATACATGGAAAAATTCGAAAAAATCAGCTATAATATTAAAGTGATGGAGAGAGAAGCCGGTTCAGGTTTCTTCAGCGTTTAGTCGGAAGGAGCGATACTTCAATGAAAAGGATTCCGGGTCTTGCAAGGAAACTGTTTTTTGCGGCAGCCGTGGTTGCCATGCTTCCCGCGGGAGCTGCCTGCGCTGCGCCGAATGCCGCACAAGACGCGGCGGTCGAGTCCAAGATATCGGATCACGCAGCGGATGAATTTATCGGATTTTGGGAAAAAGAAGGCAATAACCGCATCGGCCTGACGATCACCCCGGCGGAAAAAGGCTGGTACGGCATAGAGATCAGCTGGCCGCGGAACAAACAGCAGGTCGACATGTGGACGATGACGGCCAGGCCCGCAGGCAACCATGTCTTGCAGTACACGGACTGCAAGCATTACCTTCTCACATTCGGTGAGAAGTACATAGAGAAAGAAGAGCTCCTATACGAGGACGGCACGGGAAGCCTGCACATGGTAGCCGCCAAAAGGATCACATGGCAGGACGATCAAGAGCATAAGGCCGACGGTGCCGCATTCGTACCGCTGACGTCGCCCCTCGGCGGCGGGCTGTGAAGAATATTCGGTTCCTCTTAAAGCTATCTTCCTTGTCGCGCGAAGCGCGACGGATGAGGTGGTCTACCCTCATTCGCACCGACGCTGCGGACAGGAAACAAAATAAAAACTGCCACGATCCCGTTTCGTGGCAGTTTTTTGTTGTCCGGACCAAGCAAGAAATATATCGGACAATCTCATGGAAAACCGAAAAAATGTTTTACGTGAAACAAACGAACATAACATGGAAAAAAGATGAAAACCATATCTATCACGCTAAAAATAGGTCTATCCTTGCCTTCCCCTGGAGGGGAAGGTGGCGCGCGAAGCGCGACGGATGAGGTGGCAAGATGTTATGCACACCTTGCTTTCCCCTCTGGGGCGAAACAGTCCAGTGGACTGTTTCGGGGACCGCTTCAGCGGTGGATGAGGTTTTCTACCGTCACGTTTGCATCAACCATTTTTTTACAGGAACCGACGCAGGCGAGTGAGACATACCAAATAATTAGTCGCGTATGATAAACAAAGTGCGGAAAATTTCGGAATATGCTATAATTATTATCGTATTTTGTGAAATTACAGTGTTATATCAGACCTTCCATTTCTTTCACATAATCCACGAATTTGCCAACTGTCCAAATGCGCGGCTGTTTTTCCTTCGGATATGTCTTAATATAAGCACTTGGAACAACGAGGATGACTTTCTCAGCTTGCATTTCGTCCATCTGGGCAGAGGAAATTCCTTGTTGCATCGTGCAAAGATACTTGTTTTCATCGCGTAAGCGGTCAGCTTCGTTGAGAATTTGACGCCATCTGTCTTTACAGGTCGTTTTTGCGGCAAGGGTACAAAGATTTTCGACGGAGAAGGTCATGTCGTGATAGGCTTCCTCCGATGGGAAAAGGAAGTCGGGCTTTTTGTTCCCTTCCGTTACAGCTTGCGCGGTATAGCGGATTTTGTTCTCGTCGAAAATTGCGGAAAGATGATGCTCCAAGCTTTTTCCTGCTCGGCTTTTGCGCCTGTTTAGGACTTGATTTGCCATCGAAATGAAATCGTCGACAGATTGGAAGCCGCGCGAAACGGTATCGCCGTATCGTGCGTGTTCAATGGCTCTAAACAATGTATATTCTTCTTCCGTCCATCGAAGCAGAATGTCGTCAGGATTTGTAATCGCTTTCTCATGGTTTAGGTGTACCTTGTTTTGAATCATTCTTGCCGCTGCTGACATTTCATATGAGGAAGGAAAATCGACGGCCAATCCTGCAATAAATTCTTCTATGGCTTTTCGTTCCTTGACTTCCGGGTTGAGACGATGCAATGAAATCAGTCTGTTGGTTTCTGCTGGCGTCAATCCGAAAGAATCCAAAAACTCTTGAATATCAGCATCCGTATTGAAAATGAAGCCTTGATAATTGTTTTCTGGCTCCTGCACCATAACAAAGAGCGCTCCCGTATATTCGGGACGCAACGGAGACAAGCCTTTTCCAAAGCGAGTTATTCGAAGTTCCTTTTTACTTTTGTACCAAGTGATGGTACAGCTTGTAGTATAGTCATCCTGCCACTTGATTTTTCCATCGCGTTTCAGGATATGGTTGTCTTGCATTTCCTGTTTCGTGAAAAACATCGAGCTTGCAGATATTGAAATCAGAATCCCCGATTGGTGCCCGCCTGTTTCCCCACTATCGTTTGCTGACAAAAATTTGCAGAATGAATAATCGTTTGCTAAAACGGCATCTATTGCTTTTGTAATCAGTTCGTTTGTCATGCCATTATCTCCTCGTATAATAAGTTTTGCAAGAATGTTTAACGTGCATTTGCATCTGCAC
>CAMHCS010000085.1 GCA_946183785.1 uncultured Selenomonadales bacterium
GCCGAAAAGGAGTTGATTGCTTAGAATTTTCCGCTTGACTTCGTACCATTAGACTTTATCTATATCATATTCTATGGAGCCTTTGACTATTCCCAATTATATCATATCCTGACGTTTCGTCAAAGACGGTTTCCCGTGCCGCGCTCCCAAAGCTCGCGCAGGACCTCCGAGACCTTCATGGTCGTCAGATCCGGCGTATCGATCACATATTGGATCATGTCGGCGATATCTTCAGGATCGGCATGGCGGAATGTTGCGCGTCCGTCGAGGTCCTCCAGGGTTTCCATCAGCTCGTCCGCAATGTCGGCCATATCTTCCCGATTGTAATACCATGCGATAATTGGTCGGTAGCCGCTTCGATACGCCGACGTCTCCCGTAAAATCTGTATTTCGTCCGACGGAAGCAGATCTCCGGTCGACACCAGATCGTTCAATTCCGAAATCAGATCTTTATATCGATACGGATCTTTTTTCATGCGACAATCCCTCCTTGTGTATTGAGGAATTTATGCTACAATCAAAGCTATAAAAAGGAGCTGTTGATAATGATTCGATATCCGTCCATAATTTCCCTGCCAAATCTCCGATTATATTTTCATCAGGATATTTTCGCTGAAGAATATTTTATGGTTGCCGGGGGCCGCACGCCGGAGCTTTCGTGGCTCAAAACCTCCGCTGCCGGCCGTACGCTTTATTGCGTCGATCATGGAGCCGACGCCTGCCGCGCGGCCGGACTGTCGCCGTCGTTTTTTATCGGCGACGGCGACAGCGCCGGCGAGGATACATTGAAATGGCTGCAATCCAGTAACGCCGAAATCAGACGTTATCCGCCCGAAAAGGACAAGACCGATACCCAGCTTGCGCTCGAACTCGTTGCAAAAAAAAAGGACGCCTTCGTCGTCCTCTCCGGCTGCTTCGGCGGTCGTTTCGACCACCTCTTCAGCCTGCTGTATTCCTTCGTCGGCTCGAGCGTTCGCGGCTGTCTCGCCGACGAGAGGGAATTCCTCTTCGTCCTTCGCGGCGGGGAAAGCGTCGAGATAGAGCTGGACGCCGTTCCGCAGAGCGTCTCGCTGCTTCCGCTTTCCCCCGAATGCACCGGCGTCAGCCTGAGCGGCGTCCACTGGCCGCTGTCCGGCGCCGGACTGCGTCAGGACAATCCTTACGCGGTCAGCAATCGCCTTGCATCGGCTGAAAATCGTATCAAGGCCGAAAACGGCAGCGGGATTTTAGCGTTTTACCTCTGCTGGAACGAATCCGACATATGACGTTGCCGGAACGCCTCATAGAGAATTATGGCCGCCGACGCCGCCACGTTCAGCGACTCGGTGCGTCCGGCCATCGGAATGTAAATATGCGGCATGGAATCCAGAATTTCCTGCGAAACGCCGTTTCCCTCATTTCCAAAAACGACAGCGGCAGGCTTTCGATAATCCGCCGCGTAATAAGGCGCCGCCGTCTTGTCGAGAGCCGAGGCGAAACAGGAAATCCCCTGATTATTGATGTAAGCGGTTAATTCCGAATACGACGCCTGCGCGACAATCGGAAGATGGAACAGCGACCCCATCGCGGAACGCACCGTCTTTTCCGAAAAGAGATCCACCGTTCCCTCGACGGCGATGACGGCCGTACAACCCGCCGCATCAGCCGTGCGCAGGATCGTCCCGGCGTTTCCCGGGTCCTGGATTCGGTCCATGATCGCAAGAAGC
The DNA here is from genome assembly GCA_946183785.1 of uncultured Selenomonadales bacterium. GTDB lineage: Bacteria > Bacillota > Negativicutes > Selenomonadales > Selenomonadaceae > RUG12372. The sequence continues at coordinate 1,707 of CAMHCS010000085.1, forward strand.
GGTGTTCCTTCCGTTTTTAGCGACGGCAAAGCAGCCGTCGCTTTTTTCATTACGAGCAATATTCCCTGCGGCGTCTCCGTCGCCGAAGCCTTTTTATACGCGGCCGTCGTCGTCAAAAAGACCGGGCAGTCCCGCGCTTCCAACGAAGTGACGACGGACTGCGCCCGCGGATCGGCCAGCGCCTCTTCCGCCGCAAGGCAAAAGAGCAGCGGCCAATCTGCGGCCGCCGCTTCTTCGACCAGGCGAACGCCCTCGGCGACAAACTCCCCTCGCCTCTCCCGTTCTTTTCTCAGACGCAAAGCGGCCGCCCATTTGATCTTCGCGTTCGCCGCGCTCTTGATTCGTTCCATATCAGCCCCCCTGTTTATAGAAAAAGGCCACAAACGGGTGGTTTGGATCCTGAATGATTCATCAGCCCTATTTGTTCATTTCCATCTGGGTGTCCTGCTCGGCGCTCTTAATGTCCTTGCTCATATCCTTGGCCAGATTGAACTGGTGGAACTGAGGATCATCATGGATAATCATGGTGAATTTATCCGTCTTGTCCAATAACACAGTACCTTCCTTTAGGGAAAGCTCCAAAATATGACCGCCCTGCTCCCTGTCGTCGGAAATAAAATGGAAATGCCAGCCGGGAGAATTCAGCCCCGCCATGTAATTCGGGCAGTACAATCCCACTAAAGTGCCCTCGATATTTTGGGCCGTGAACTCCGTCTGCTTTCCCTTGAGGGCTTCCACTAAGGTGGGATAGGGCTTCTGGCTACCGTACTCACTGCGGAACAAGACAGAAGAAAATTCCGTGTGCAGCTTGATCATGTAAAAACTGTTTTCCCCGCATTTTTTGACTTCCGCGTTCAGGATTTTTTCAAAAGCCTCTTTATTCTCGACATCCTTCAATGCAACGGAAATGTCATCGTCAAAATAGGTCACAGTGGCATAGGGAACGGCAACCTTGTCGTCGGCCACCAGAACCCGGCCGTCACCCAGGGCCTGATAGACCGTGCCGTCCAGCATGATCATTTCCCCGTTCAGTCCCTCAAAGGTACCGATGCCCGTATCGCCCAGCGAGCGCATATCCCTTACCGTGACCGTGCCGCCAAAATATCCCTGCGCCAGGGATTGCAAAAGCGCCACCTGATTCAAGCTCTCACGTTCCGCTACCGAAGGCGTGGCATAGCACACGCTGCCCGTCAAAAGACCGGCAACCAGGGCCAGAGCAACTTTCTTTTTGAAGTTTGTTTTCATGATCATCATTTCCTTTCTTATTCATATAGATTGTAATTTGATGTTCGCCTATTGGTTTTTTATTCTATAACGATTTCCTCATCGGACGCGTTTTGCTGCTGGATGATGACGTCCGTGGACTCTAGGCCGAAGAACATCGGCTCCCGCATGAGCCTGCCGGGCTCCGTCAGCAACGTGCTGTCAAAGGTGTATTGGCCGTGCGCATGGGTCACCCGCTCGCGCATCATGTCCACCACGCTGAGATTGTCACCGTAAAGTTTGCCGTAATTCCTGCCGGCGTCAATCAGAATGGCGCCGCGCGTCCTGACTTTTCCATCCGCATAGAGCTGGAATCCTCGCGATTTGCTGTTTGCCATCCCCAAATTGTTCCAGTAGACAAGCTGCTCCCCGTCCCTGGTGGGGGTGCGTCCGTAAATGGCCAGATCCGTCAGATTGTTTTCAATACGAAGCTTGTCCACTGCCAGCACATCGTTCACGGCAAGGTTTCCCTCGTCCACATGGAGGAAACCGCGGTTGGTCCAGAGGCTTGGCATCTCCGTGCCGGACGGAGAACGAAGGCTTTCGACTTCGAACGCTCCGGCAATGAGCTTTTGTCCTCCCGCTCCCGTGGCCGAAACCCGGAAGACCGCATCTCCTCCTTTCGAAGCGATCGAACCAACTTGAATGTAATTGCCTGTCATGTCGACGTCGGCCCCAGCGCCGCCGCTTGCCTCTGCCGCAACCTGGTAAACATAGGAATCCTCCGTATTGTTTTCCATGTGCAACAGTACAGCTTTGCCCTCTGCCAGATTCAGCAGGAGATCCCCATTGGCCAGCTCGACACGGGTCGTGCCCCCGGCAATCAGGTCGTTGCCAATAATGTAGCCATCGTCTTCGCCTGTGATGGAAATCGTAATATCCTTTGCGGCACTTACATCGTTCATCAGGATGTAGCCGTTCTCCGCCGTCACATTGATACCGCCCGCCACGGACATGGTGTTCTCAAAGAGCACCACGCTTCCTTGGCCGCTCGCTTTGACGTTCAAATTCCGTTTGGCCTGGACTCTGTCCGTCACAAACAAATCGCCGTTGTGGCCCGTCAGGTTGATATCCCGTCCAGAGTCCAGCAGCCCATTCTGGGCAATTACGATATTCAGGTCGTCAAACGTATATTCTTTGCTTGCTGCTTTCAGCGAAATGTCGCCCTCATCGGTAGAGGTCTTGCCGAAAATTGCAATCGTGCCGTTTCCGGTTTCCAAATCGATATTCTGCTTCGCCGTTACCGTTTCCACGTCCGGCCCATTGTCGCCGACGAGGATATTGCCGTTTCCAACCTGCGCGGTCACACTCCCTTCTGTCGATCTCAGGGAGGTCGCGATATCCAAATCGCCGTTACCAATAGCGATGTTGACATTTTGCTTCGCGGTGACGCTGCCTTGGCCGTTTTCGCCTATCGTCACGTTGCCCGTGCCCGTCCGCATCGTCACGCTGCCTTCCTGTGACGTTACATCATTGCCCACGGTGATATTGCCGGTTTGCGTGCTCATGGACAGATTGTTCTTCACCGTCAGGTTTTCGCCAAGGGTGATATTTCCCTGTCCTTCCG
>CAMHCS010000086.1 GCA_946183785.1 uncultured Selenomonadales bacterium
CGAAGGTTCGCCTTCGCACCCAGCCGTTTTTTTAGTCCATTTTGCAAATGTGTGGTTCGAGACCCCAAGCTTTTTCGCGGCTTTTCTCGCGGACAGCTTTCCCTGTGCCCATTCCTCGCGTACCTGCGGGAACTCTGGAGGTGGCTCCATCGGTTTCAAGCCAAGATGTTTGCCCTTCGCTCTCGCGGCAGCGATTCCTTCGGCTTGGCGCTGTCGAATCGCCTCTCTTTCCGATTGCGCAAAGAACGACATCACGACCAAAACAATATCTGCGATGAGCGTTCCCATGAGATCCCGCTTACCCCGAGTGTCCAAAACTGGCATGTCCAATACATAAATATCGGCCTGCTTTTTCTTGGTTATAAGCCGCCATTGCTCAATCATTTCCTCATAGTTGCGCCCAAGCCGATCCACGCTCTTCACAACAACCAGATCGTCACGACGGAGCGCCTTCATGAGCCGTTTCCATTCAGGCCGGTCAAAGTCCTTGCCAGATACTTTGTCAACAAATATGTTCTCCGGTGACACCCCGAAGGCGGCCAGAGCGATTTGCTGGCGGTCTATATTCTGCTCGACTGTAGAAACGCGGATATATCCGTATATTTGTTTGCCCATTCTTTTTCCTCCAATCCTCAAGAGCGCAAAATCACTTCCCAATATCATAATAGCAAAACCGCCGTTTCTCATTAAAACGGCGATTTTTGTGTTTTGTGGAGATGGGGCTAGCCAAGGGTGTGTTGCCTCGCAGGTTGTCTCTCACATCGGGACGCGCCTTTTACTGCGCATAGCTAGCATTCATTCCGAAGAATAATTCCCTATATCAAAAGAAGACCGCTCTAACGCAATGACGCGAGAGCGGTCTTTTCTTTTAACAATAGTTTACAGGCGGCGGAATCCCTCGAAATCCGGGGCGCTTAGTCTGCCTGTACATCATAGACATCCGAATCGCTACCGTCAATTGACGGAATAATGATGACGCCTTTCATGCCGACATCCGCGAAGTATCTTTTCGAGATGTCGTTCACGACTACATACAGGCCTTGCCCATACTCCTCAAAATCCGGCTCCTTCATGCCGCGCGCAATCAAATCCTTTCGTACCTTTTTACATCCATTGCACATCCCTCCTTTGTGCTGACCAAGGAATCCTTCGGACGATGTGATTGTAAATCAAAACGGCGCGCTCTCGCAGAAATTTTTCGAGAGCGGCTTATTTCTTATCCACGAGGTTGATAACCCTTAAATATTTTGACTAGCCAAAGGGGCTTTTTGAGTCATTATTGCGTGATTTTTTTAGCAAATAAGCTTCATTTTTACATTCAAATTGCACGTTCTAGGGGAGAGGATAGCGTCCCGTTTTGCGAACTGCTTTGGCTAGCTTTTTTCGGGATTGTATTACCAAAAAGGGAAGAAAAACATCGAGAGAATCGCGCGCTTCTGGTTTGTAAAAAGGCGTCGATCCTGATAAGATTTTAATGGGTGATTGAAATGGAAATACAGAAGAAAATAGCCAATAAAATAAAAGGAAAAAAAGGAATAGGAACCCTGCTTTCCGTTTTGCTTGGAATTGTCTGTATTGGCGTGTTAGTGTTCCCTATAACAAAGTGGTACATGGCAATGCGTGCGGGAATGAGCAACACGGCGGAAGAATTCAAGGCTATAGCAATAATTGAGGATTACTGGCAGCAACTGAACTCAGCTTCCCCAGAAGAATTCCAAGCAATGATGGACTCGCTGGGCGCAGGCAAGACAAAAACGGAAACAATCGGCGATTATAAACTTCAAATTAAATTTGGAAGCCAAGGGAAATACGAAAATGGTGTATGCACAACAACAGTGCCGGCAGACGAAGACAGGAAATGCGTGCCAGCGACAATATCATTGACAAACACGGCAGGATTGATAAAGCCAATCACGTTGTCCGTCACGAAAGTCTTCTCAAAAGAAGAACTTGAAAGCAGAGGACTTACATTGGATTACTCGAAGGCGGAATGTGCCTACCAGAAAAACATGGCAATAAAAATAGGCGACTCATATTATGGCAATAATATTGCAAACACGAACATAATAAATCTAACAACAAATACTAAAGAAAGTACTCATTTTACCGCAAAGAGAGACGGGCTGTATCAATTCATCTTCAATTCATCGAAAGATGTTTCGATGAAAATAAACGGGCAAACGATATTATTCTGGGAATCTTCCTCAACAAGTGCCTTCGAAAGAATCCAGTTCCCAGCGTTTCTGTTGAAAGGCGATAACGTTGCTCTCGATTTGAGAAATACATCTGCAGGGTCGGACCATATCGTTATCATCACATTCGTGCCGTATAAAAACAGCGGATCGATTTCGTGAAGCAAGGGGCAATTACAATGCTTGAATCTCTATGCAAAACAAAAAAAGGAATAGGACTGCTGGCATTGCTTGTCATAATTGCCAGTTTAGGAATCATCATGTCCGCTCTTTCCAGATGGCAAACCGTATTCATATCAAGATTCAATCGGGCGGGGCTGGAAAGCAAACTGGAAATGGAAGCGCTCGCGCTCAGCTATTGGCAGAACCTTGAAAAAACAACATCGGACGTGCTGTTTGACTTGGATGACAGGACGGAAGACACGGGAAAACATACAATCACAGTCACAAGAGGCTCGACAGGGGCATGGGTTGCAGGCGCGTGCCAATCCAGAGAACCGAGCGAGGACGAGCAGGGCTGTCTTCAATTGCACATAAATGTAAAAGATAAGGTCACAGGAGAAAAATATGTTCTGTCAAGGTTGAAAATACTGGATCCGGGCGCTTCCGGCGGAAGAGGTGTAACCTTTGACTTCACGCATGCAAAATACGTATATGCCCGCCATCTGCCAAAAAAAATAGTATCAGATAAAGCGGAATTTTGCCCAGCATATTATTATCTCGGCTATATCTGCCAAGGATATTACGACGAAGACAGTGGATATTGTCCAGAAAACAAACGAGTACCGAAATGCATTTACGGTGATTACGAAAACGGATACCATTATACAGATCCAACGAACACGACATATACAACACAAAGTATTGTGGATTCATCAGTTATATCAAACGTTTCAGAAGGAGAAAGCCTTGGATTTACCGCAAAGAAGAATGGGATGTATCACCTCGTATTCTACTCAAACGAATACGTCGGCTTGAGAGTGAATGGAAAATATATGCTCCAATGGCAATACCCGATGGCTAGCAGCCCATTGCCGAGAATACAAATGCCATTATTTTTAAACGAGGGCGACGAAATAATGCTGGGATTGCACAGCAAAGAGTGGGTGACATATCCACTGTATGTTATTTTCGCGCCATACAAAGAACCAAAAAAATGAGAACATATAAGGAGTGATTGAAATGACAATACAAAAGAAATTAACGAACAAACTCAAAGAGAAAAAAGGCTTCTCGCTTCTCGTGATTCTGGCTGGCGTGATAGCTTTCGCGCTCATCGCGTTCCCGCTGGCGAAATGGCTGATTCACATGGCGGGAGTTATCGCCAAGAACGAGGAGAACCTGCAGAATTTCAGCGACCGCCTTGAAATGCAGTCAATAATCCAAGACTATTGGCAGCAGATGAACTCGGCCACATATACCGAATTCGAAGAGGCAATATCCGCCAAGGGGCTAGTATGGGAAGAAGATATCGGCGACAAATACAAATTAAAAATATCCTTCAGCAAAGACGGGAAATATGTGAACGATAGCGCAAGCTGTAAGACGAACAGGACGGCGGGCGATGGCGAAAGGCATTGCCGGCTCGTCTCTCTATCTATAGTTTCAAAGAGCAATGCTTTGTTAAATGAAAGCTTGAAAGTAACACGCGTTTCATTGCCGAACGAGAGTTCAAAATTGTCGGAACTCGAAAGCAAGCTTTCATCAAATGAAAGCAAATTCAGCCAGTATTACAAGAAGACGGAAACGGACTCGCGGTACATAAAGAAGGGCGCGAAATCCTAAGCGCTATGGCGTCTCGTTTGGGCGGGAGATGATTAAGATGGTTTTGCGGAAGATGATAGCGACAATTGAAGAGCGAAAGGGCTTCTCCCTGACGAACGTCTTGGCTGGGATAGCAATCATCGGAGTGATAGCTATCCCGATGGCGAAATGGTTCATGTCCACGTCGGGAAACGTCGCGGCGAACGAACAAAAAGCGAGCGCGCAAACTGAAAAGCTGGAAATGCAGTCCATCATACAAAATTATTGGCAGAAAATGGTCGACATGTCGTACGACGAGTTCCAAGCCGAGATAGCCGCCAAGGGAGTAAAACAGACGGAAGATCTCGGCAAGTACGAGCTGACGATAGAATACAGCGGGGACAGCCAATACAGGAACGCCCTCTGCGCCGTCGGCACGGCGGCTGGCGCGAGCGACAGGCATTGCCGTCGGGCAA
>CAMHCS010000087.1 GCA_946183785.1 uncultured Selenomonadales bacterium
TGGGAAAACATCCCGAAGAACGAGAGAAGCTATGTAAGCGAAGGGGATACGAGCCGGTCTTGAGAAAAGGAAGCGCAAATACTGTTTCTGGAGTGATATGGCTTGATGGGAAATGCGAGTATCGGAACTGACGATGTAACGCCGCATACGAGATAAATGATGCGCACGTCTTCGGTGGTGCGTTTTTATTGCAGGAAAGATGGTATTTGGCGAAAATCGTAATGCAGAATCATATTGAGGGGTGGTACACAATGAAGAGGCAGCAGGGCAAACCGAGAATGAATCGGGAGGCGAATCTGTAAACGTGCAAAATATTTGAATCGATGGAAAAGCGGAAAGCAGATGGATGGAGGCGAGGAAAGTATGAATCGCAGGGAATTTTTGCGGCTGTCGGCTTTGGGGATGGCCGGCGTTTGGGGCAGTTCGTTTTTCATGGGAACAGGGATGGCAGCGGCGCAGGACACGACAAAGGCAAAGGTCGGCGTCATTGGCGCGATGGAATCGGAAGTCGCAAATCTGAAGAAAGCGATGCGGCTCACGCGGCGAGTGGAAAAGGCGGGCATGGCATTCCATGAGGGAAGGATAGGGAACATGGACGCCGTTATCGTCCAATGCGGCATGGGAAAGGTAAATGCGGGTATTTGCGCCCAGATTCTCATTGATGCATTTGCAGTGACGCATATCATCAATACCGGCGTGGCCGGCTCGCTGAACCCTCGATTGGATATCGGCGATATCGTGGTTGCGGTGGACGCCGTGCAGCATGATTTCGACGTGACAGCGATCGGCTTCCCCAAAGGGGAGATTCCCTATACGGGCAAGATCGCCTTTGCGGCGGATAAGGAACTTCGTCAAAGGGCGATTCAAGCGATCCGGGAGTCATTGCCGGGAATTGCCGCCGTGGAAGGAAGAATCTGCTCCGGCGATCAGTTTATTGCCTCCCAAAAGGAAAAGGAGCGGATCGTGGCAGAATTTGCCGGAGATTGCACGGAGATGGAAGGCGGCTCCATTGCCCAGGTGTGCTGCCTCAATGCAATTCCCTTCGTTATTTTGCGGGCAATTTCAGACAAGGCTGATGACAGCAGCCACATGGAATTCGCGGAATTTGAGAAAAACTCGTCGAAAAATTCTTCCACGCTGATTCAATTCATGTTGGAGCATTGGCAGGAGTTTACCTTCGTCCATTGATACGTTGAACGGCTGTATTCATTGACTCCAGAGGGAAAACGGCGTCGAACCGCCGACGCATACGCTTGCATGTTGACGCTCGTGAGATTGGCAATATGCGCCAAAATTTCCAGTTCGTCTTTTTGTGGGGGCTTTGCGATAATATAGCAACGCTATTTCGCGCCTTTAAAACTGCCCACAAAACCCCAAAATTGACGCGGATGAAATTGTTTTTTAAAAATGTTGCTCCGACAATATAAGTTCTAAGGTAATGAATTCCGAGAGAAAAAAGCAGGCTCCCCAAAAAGGAAACCTGCCTTTTCTTCTCAATTGTAACAAAACGGCAGTAAATCATTCGCGATTGCCCGCCATTTGCCGCATTGTCCCCAATATGCTCGTTAGGCGGAGCGGCTCCCAGGGTTGCCTGAAAGCACGCCGCCGCATCTTAGGCAATCCACATTCACTGGCTGATGTCGTTCAGGCGGTCGTATCTGACCCCCTCGTCGCTGTATGCCAGCCAGTGAGACTCCTCGTCCCACGCAAAGAGATATTCATGCCAACGGGGGTTCTCCTTGCGATCCTTGCTGACCAATGCCAGGACGAGATTGCCGTCCTGCAGTGCCGAAAAGATGGGAACGGAGGGGAAACCGCTGCGGTAATTCTGGCTGTCCGCATAGGTCACATACGCTTTGTTGTAGGAAGAATAGCCTTTGAGCCATGCACGTTCGAAGGAGCTTATCGCAAAGAACAAATCGTTGGTGGCTGTATTTTTGAACACCTTGAAAACGTAGCCGCCGTCGACGGTAGGAAAATATTCGTCAGCAATCCTCTTGTCTTTCAGCTTGACAAGGAAATGATATTTTTTGTCGTTTCCCTCTTGGCGGAGCTTGCGGATTTGGATGACAAGCTTTCCTTCATTGATGGTAAAATCCTTGCTGACAGCCTCGTCCTGGGCCAAATCATGCATGCCCAGCGTCTCCTCGTAAATCTTCTGGAAATGCCCCTCCCCAGCAAAACATGTCGCCGCCATCATCATGACGCCGGCGATACACATCATGGCAAGGATTATTTTTCTTTTCATAAGTCGATTCCTCCTTTTGATCTTGCACTTGTTAAAAATTGGCGGTCATGGGCATACGCACACGGCTGCCGGTCACTTCTTCGTTGTTCACCTGCCTTTCCAAATTCAATCCAGGTTCCGCATACGATTCTACTACGCTATTATACAACAAAAGCCCAAAAACTGGAATTCATCGGCAATTGTTATACAACCCGAGTTTGCCACAAAAAAGAACCATCCCGCAAATAAAATCCGTTTGCCATTTCAGTACGCTGTAGAGATTGTGAAGAAAATAATGTCATGTGATATTGGGAAGTGAAAGAATGGTTCAGCCGTTTAATCTTCAGGAATATCTGACGTGCGGCGTCGAACGCGTCGTTGCGAATGCCGTCAAAGCGACTCTGAAAAATCCAAAGGAAAGCGCGTTTATGCTCAGATTTGCTGCCGCCAGCCGTATGGCGTCAAAGAAGAGACTGGCCGCCGAGCGCCAAGGAAAACATATACCGGCCTTCCTGATTGCAAGTATTACGTCAAGCTGCAACCTTCACTGCGCGGGATGTTTTTCGCGCAACGCACATGCCACAGAGGACTGCGCTCCCGTGGATCAGCTTACGGCAGATGAATGGTTAGCCGTTTTTGAAGAAGCGGATGATATCGGGATCAGTTTTGTCCTTCTTATGGGGGGAGAACCGTTGCTCCGCAGGGACGTCATTGAGGCTGCCGCTAAAAAGCCCGATGTTCTCTTTCCCATTTTCACAAATGGCGTCTTCATGGATGCATCCTATTTTTCGCTGTTCGATGAATGTCGAAACCTTTTGCCGGTTATGAGCATAGAGGGCGCAAAAAACGTCACGGACAGGAGGCGTGGCGATGGAGTCTATGATAAGTTGATGACCAATATGGACGAATGTCGGAGAAGGGGGCTGATCTTCGGGGTGTCCGTCACGGTCACATCAGCCAATATCCATGACGTTTCCTCCGGGCGATTTATCAAGGATTTGTCTGACCGAGGCTGCAAGGCCGTCATTTATGTTGAATATGTGCCGGTAACAGAAAACAGCAGGGAACTCGCACCGCGAGATGAGGAGCGGGAATATCTGCGCGGTGAAATTGAACGGCTGCGTTCCGAATGTCCAGAGATGATATTCCTTTCGTTTCCCGGCGACGAAAAAAGTTCGGGTGGCTGCATTGCGGCAGGTCGAGGATTCTTTCACGTCAATTCCCATGGCGGCGCGGAGCCTTGTCCATTTTCTCCTTACTCGGACACGAATGTGAGGGATTCGTCGCTTTGCGAAGCCATGAATTCCCGGTTATTTGAATCCCTGCGAAATGGGGATTACTTGTTGGAAGACCATGTGGGCGGTTGCATTTTGTACGACAAACAGGATCGGGTAGCAGCTCTGGCTGCACGATCGTGAAGTACAGCATGTTCTGCTCTATCCAGCACCTTTATACTTTCAGAGCCCGTCACATAGCGGTTTCCAACTATTAATTGTCCGGCAGGAAGCTGGTGACGACGTTATTTGTTTATTCCCTGGCAAAAAATATAATGGAATAATTTATGAGGCAGCATAGCTTACGGTTTTACCCACACATTCTGATGATGCCTCAAATGAAATTTGAAAAGATTGATCAGGAGTTATCGCATGCGGAGGATGGAGTTCCGTCTGTTTCTATCAGCGTAGGTATTGTGCATGGATCCCAGGCAAACGATATAGAGACTTTGCTGCGTAAAGGCGATGAAGCCATGTATAAATCCAAAACGCAGGGAAAACATACGTTTACGTTTTATGACTCGTAAATAATCATTAGCTTATCCGGGGAGTAACTCAGGATCCGTTTGATTACGGGCGAGGAGAGGGTAAGACTCGGACGCCATTGGTGTGATTCGACTTTTCGATAATATTCAGCTGCCCCATGGGGGGCGCGAATTAGGGAGATTATCAAAAATCCGATAATCTCCGAGTAAAACCCGAGTTTGCCACTTAAAAATTGCAAGGTTTCAGGAAATACAAGCTCCTGAAGC
>CAMHCS010000088.1 GCA_946183785.1 uncultured Selenomonadales bacterium
AGACAGTCAAAAAAATCCCTCGACAGATGCACGAATTGACTTAATCAGTGTTTCCCTAAGTTTATAACTCGGCGGATTTACTCCGCCTCGTTGAAATGCCACAGAGGAGAGTTTGTCTTTGACAAACTTTGAACTAAGGCATTATAATATTTATAGAAAAAACTATACTGCAAGGAGACTGTTTTCTTATGGATAAAATCATCGCGCGCCACCTGACGGCGGATCTCTACGGCTGCAAAGCTAGCCGTCTAGCCGACGAGGACAGCCTGTCCGTCAAGGTGCCCGCCCTGTTCGAGGAGCACGGCTTTCACGTCATGGCCTCCACGCTGCAGGACATCGACGAGAGCCACTCGGCGCTCATACTGCTGCTCGCCGAAGGCCACTTCGCAATCCATCTGTATCACGATCTCGCATACGTCGCCGCCGATTTGTTCCTCTGCGAGTTTTCCGCTGCACCGGAGGACCTCCTCCAGCATATCAAGAACATCTTCAAGCCGGAAAAATTCCGCACGACGTATCTGAAGCGCGGTGATTTTAACGTCAGCGGCGCTGACATGAAACCCCAGACGAAGACGCGGGTCGCCCCGCTCCGCCGTATTCACAACACCGGCGCGAAGGTAATTCGGTTGCTCGCCCACCGCAAACACTGAGGACTAACGGATTTTTTCAAAAAACCCTTGCTTTTTCGCAAAGCATGGCGTATAATCATTCTGTCGTCGGGATGTGGCGCAGTTTGGTAGCGCGCATCGTTCGGGACGATGAGGCCGCAGGTTCGAACCCTGTCATCCCGACCACTTTTGAAAGCTTGACCGTCTGCAGTCGCAGGCGGTTTTTTTCTGCGCGAAAATGGTTTTCCTATTGACGGCACGTAATAAAAGCCATACTATAAAGATGAATCTATAAACGGAGGGAACGGTCGCCATGATCAAAAAAACGCATCTCTATGAGCTTCTCATCTGCCGTTCGCTGCTTGACGACGACGTGCTGGTGCGTCTGGAAGCATATCTCGAACAGCCGTCGGACATCCGAATGCAGTACGATTTCGCCTCTCGCCTGATTGAAGCCGCCGAAGAATTCGGGCTCTCCGGCAATCTGCTCCGCGCCTACCTCCTTTACCGTCTGGCAAACAACGACAATATTGCCGCCCGTTCCGCCGAGCTGACAAAAGGCAAGATCTCGCCGAGCCTCCGGGACGCCTTTATCCATGATATTGAAGTTTTGGAACCGTTGCTGCGTGAGCCGCCCAGCACGTTCCTGACTCTCTCGATCCTTGACGATTACCACCCGGGGCAGCCGCAAAAGTCCCATGTCGACGCAGCGCTGCACGGCATTTTGGAGCGGGTCTGGACGCCCGCGAAGCTGGTCGATGCGCTGATTGAATGCTATCTGCGTTTCGGCTACGGCGACATCTCGGCTTACCGTGCTTTCCGCTGGGACGACCAGACCGGGCTCGCAGGCATTCGCCACTTTGAGCCGATAAGATTCACCGACCTAATCGGTTACATGAGCCAGAAAAAAGATCTGCAAAGCAATACGCTGGCATTCCTCGCGGGACGCCCGGCGAACAACGTGCTGCTCGTCGGCGCGCGCGGCACGGGCAAATCCTCGTCGGTCAAAGCACTGGCAAACGAATATTTCTCGATGGGGCTCCGCCTCGTGCAGATCACAAAGCCGCAGCTCACGAAGCTGCCGCGCATCATGGAGACGCTTCGCCGTTTTGCCTCCAAACATTTCATTCTGTTCCTCGACGACCTTTCCTTCGAGGACACCGAGCCGGAGTACAAATACCTGAAATCCACCATCGAGGGCGGCGTCGAATCCCGCCCCGAGAACGTCCTGATCTACGCCACCTCCAACCGGCGCCACCTGATCAAGGAAACGTGGCACGACCGCGAGTCAGGGACGGACGAGGTCTACCGGGCCGACAGCATGAACGAGACGATTTCCCTGTCCGACCGCTTCGGCCTGATCATTAACTACCGCGCCCCGAACCAGAATGAATACCTCGCCATTATCGACCACCACCTGCGGGCAAACGGCGTAATCCTGCCGCCGGAGGAGCTTCGCATTCTCGGCCAGCGCTGGGAGATGGAGCATTCGGGGCGGAACGGGAGAACAGCCCAGCAATTCGTTACCCACTATCTGGGACAGATGAAGGACGATAGCCAAAAGAAGAACAATTGACGTACAAAACGGACCGCAGCCTTACGATTTAAGCTGCGGCCCGTTTTTTTCACTTTGCTTATATTCCGAAATATTATTCACACCCTTATCGTCTATCGCTTCTCGCCACGCTTCGACGGTCTTGCCTTTGATCGTCAACACAGGCGCGATTTCCGCCAGCGGCGCGAGCACGAAAGCGCGCTCCGTCATGTATGGATGCGGAAGCGTCAGCTCCGGCGTACTTTTTTCAAAGCCCTCGAACCAGAGAATGTCAATGTCGATTGTACGTGGTCCCCATCGCTCATGACGAATGCGCCCCAGAGACGTTTCAATCCCTTGCGTCAATGCCAAAAGCCCCTCCGGAGAGAGCGTCGTCCGCAGAGCGACGGCGAGGTTCAAAAAGCGCGGCTGATCCGTCTTGCCCCAGGGCTCTGTCTCATAAACGGATGAAACGGCGGCAATTTCTACGCCCTTCGACGCCTCCAGCCTTCGCACGGCCTCGCAAAGCGTTTCCTCACGATTCCCAAGGTTTGCGCCAAGACTCAAATAAGCGACGCTCGGCTCACTCATTTTTCGGGCGCGACCTGCGGATTGTCACTGCCGCGTCGGTGAATTTCCCCGGCATAGGCGCGTACGGTTTATGCACCGTAATCCGCAAACGTTCAATCAGCGAATGCTTCTCGAAAAGCACTTCGGCAATACGTTCCGCTACTGCCTCCAGCAACGTAAACGGCTCTCCCTCAACGATGGACCGAGCTTCGGCGAACACGTCCGCGTAGTTCACCGTCTTTTTCAGATCGTCCGATTTTCCCGCCGGACCAAGATCGAGATACATCGCCACGTCAACGTAAAACCGCTGCCCAATGGCTCGTTCCTCCTTCATACATCCATGATAGCCGAAAAACTCCATGCCCACCAATTCTACCTTGTCCACCATAAAACTTCCCCCTTTATAAGATGTGCTTATATGTCATCTTTTAAAATTATATCCGCCATGCGGCACATTCTCGCTATCGGCTTCACATCATGGACACGCACAATGCTCGCCCCTGCCGCGACCCCGAGCACGCAGGCCGCGCCCGTAGCCTCCATGCGTTCTTCCAGCGGAAGTCCGAGAGCCGCGCCGATGAAACTCTTGCGACTGACGCCCAAAAGAATCGGCCAACGCTTGCCATCCCATTCCGAAAGCTCTGCGAGGCGGTGCTGCACGACGAGATTCTGCTCTGCCGTCTTGCCGAAACCGATGCCCGGGTCGAGAATCAGCCCGTCCTCCGCCACGCCCGCCGAGTTCGCGATACGTCGGCTTTCCCGGAAAAAATCCTTGATTGCTTCAATTATATCCTTGTCGTAGCTCGTCCCCGCCTGATTGTGCATGACGACTATGGGCAAATCGTAACGTGCCGCGACTTCGGCCATGCGCTCCGGTTCCTCTGCGTACTGCAGCCCCCAAATGTCGTTCAGGATATGGACGCCGAGCCCGGCCGCCATTGCCGCCGTCTCCGCCTTGAAAGTGTCCACCGAAACGGGCACGGGAAGCTCCGACAGGAGCGCTTCGAGAAACGGACGCAGCCGCGTGATTTCTTCCTCCGCTGAAATCGGCACAAAGCCCGGACGGGACGACTCCGCGCCCACGTCGATGATGTCCGCGCCGGCCTCGATCATTTGCCGCGCGTGAAGGATCGCCTTTTCCGGCGTATTCCAGAGCCCGCCGTCGGAAAAGGAATCCGGCGTCACATTCAAAATCCCCATTACCAGCGTCCGCTCGCCGAGAACGAGACGTTTTCCGTCCCGGAACTGAAATACACGCCGAGCCCGCACCATCTCATTTCCTCCATTTATTTCAGGTGGTTTCTTTAAGGAAACACTGATTAAGTCAATTCGTGCATCTGTCGAGGGATTTTTTCG
>CAMHCS010000089.1 GCA_946183785.1 uncultured Selenomonadales bacterium
ATGGGGGGCGCGAATTAGGGAGATTATCAAAAATCCGATAATCTCCGAGTAAAACGGGGCTGCGCATGAAGATTTTTCCTTCATGCGCAGCCCCTTCTTGTAATTATCAATATTCCGTCGGCGTATTGGGACGCGGTTGTCTTTGATACTTGATACCCACGTCGCTCTTGAATTTCATCAAAAGCTGTACGGAAAGCTGCTTCCAGTCCTCGAATATTTTCAACGCGTTGTTGCGCAGCGCCTCGGCGAATTTCTCCTTTGATAGGCCGGCGGAAGCGTTTAGCAATTGCCGGGAATTTGCCTCCGCCTTCTCCACCGCCTCCTTGACGTCGGGCGCCATGATGTTGAAGTAGCCTTGGGTCAGCGCCATGATTTCATTGGAGGCCCAAAACATTTTCGACGGGTCGTAAGTATCGCGCAGGGCGTGATACTCCTCGGGCACCTTCGATACGGCGAAGGGAATGAACGGATTCTCATAGGGCGTGTCCATGGACATCCAGACCACCGGCGACGGAAGCGCGCCGCCTGCCTGTGAGATATGGGAATAGCTGGTCTTCGACGACAGGATGGAGCGCTCGCCCATTTCAATCTCGTAATGGTACGGCGTGCCATACATGCCTGCCAGAGGGCTTTTCGTCTTGTCGAACTCAGTGCCCTGGTAATAGTCGCGATGGATGCGCGCAATATCCTCGACGTTCAGTTTTTTGTCGGGACGAATCGAGAACGGGTAGGTTTTCGAATCCCAGTCCTCGACACGGGACGGTAGGTTTTTCGACGGTGCGACGAGGCTCATGGCTCGCCAGACGCGCCGCTTGGAATAATACGGGTGATGGAATTCTTTGGACTGTAAGGATTTCATCCAGTCCAGGTTTCCGTTCTCGTCGTATTCCGCCCAGCCGAGCTCCCTGAGCGTTTGCGGCAGCTTCGGATTGAACATCTGATTCGGATCGCCCTCGCGGATTGCGTGGATCCGAAGCTGGTTCGCCTCGATGAAAAAGTCTCCGTCGGGAATCTTTTCCGCGATCCAAAGGCCGCCTTTACCGGTGGGCGACATCTGCATTTCAAAGACCCACGCTTCTTCCTTGTCCGCGACGCCCAAGGTCTCGGCGGTACCCCAAAGGCCGTATTCGTCAATCAGACTGCCCATCAGCGCAATTGCCTCACGGGCGGTCTTGCAGCGCTCGAGGGCCACGCGGGAAAGTTCGCTGGAATAAAAGATTCCGCCGCCTTCTTTGTACGGAACTTCGGGTAAATGCGCGGACATATCGGTGCATTCGCCGAACATCAGGCCGTGCTCGTTTACTATGCCGTAGTCCGCGTCCATATAGGCGTAAGTGTGCTCGACCTCAGGAATAAAACCGATGGGTCTCGTATGCGGCCTGTCGGGATAATCGTAATCGTCGCTCCTCTCCGGTGCAACGAGGTTCGGCTGATCGTAAGCATTGTATTCAGGCATGGGCTCCAGCGCTACCGCCGTGGGATACACGGGGCGCATACTGTCCTTCGGGTGGTTCTTCGCGGGCACAAAGACGAGATTCATTTCCGCGCCCCGACCGTCGTTGGAGTGGGAAACAATCACGCTACCGTCCTCAGACGCGCCTTTGGTCACAATCATCACCGTGCAGGCCTCGGCGCTCGCGCCCATCAGCGAAAGCATCGCCACTCCTGCAACTAACTTCTTCAGCAAAAGAACCGCCCCCCTATTTTTGATTTTTGACTCCGTTTCAAATTTTATCATATCTCTAGGAAAATGAACAGAAAAAACGCGGTCTGTTAAAAAGTGTCAGATGGAGAAACTGCAATTCAACTTATTATGAAAACAGCACTCTGCTGCGGCAGCGTGCCTTGGTTCACGTGCCCTTGAAGATTTCTGCCTTCGCCCGCGCTTTTTCCCTCTTTTGGAGTTCGTCCGCCGCGTTCTCTCATCTGAGGTGCGTAATGAAGGCTGACTTCAAAAAAGGCGGGCATCATGTGAATTTTAACATCACATGATGCCCGCCTTTTATAGGTGCGCCCGGCGGCGCACGTTTCTAACCGGTGAAAGTCCAAAGTCTGTAAAGCCGGTTTGGCGTGTGGAAATCCAGAGGATGGACGGCGGGGTGCGCAAGCTTGGCATCCCTACCGTCATAGACTCAATATGAGCCGCTGTTTGCCGAGGGAAGTTATGGGTACAGGCCGGGAAGAGGTGCCAGGGAAGCCGTCATTTTGCCCTGTATGCCCCAAGTCATCGGCACGATGAACATACGGAAGTCCTGTTTTCATTATGCAGATTTAATTCTTGGGAACCAGCTTTGCATACGGCTCGCCCATGAGTACATGCTGGAATGTGTCCTTGGTTTCTCCCAGCGGACAGACCAGAGACACGTCCACGCAGGACTGGAATACCATTACGATGTCGCTGCCGCCGAAGAGGAAATAGCCCATGGGGTCTCCTTTTTCGACCACGGAGCCTACGGCAAGGTCCTCTTCCCAGTTGCAGGAGCAGATCTGCGACATACCGATGGGGAGAACCGCCACGAGACCGTATTCCTCCGTATCCAGCACGACGCAGTCCCGGGTCTCGATCATCTGCCAGCCCGGGGTGGTATCCTCCAGCACATAACGGGAGTGTTTGGCGTCCCATACGGTGATTCCTCCGGCGCCGTTGACGCCGGGAATCTTCCTGAGCTCAACGATCTTGCCGCTGACCGGAAAGTGATAACGGTGATAATCATTCGTGTCAAGGAAGGTATGCGTCAGCGCGCCGCCGTTAAAGGCGTCGGCGTACGCAGATCCCGGGCCCAGGAGCTGCGCGATTGAGGTGAAGTTTGCCGACTTGATGGCAACGCCTTCTTTTTGTACCAGATTGCCGGTCTCGTCGATTTTCCAAAGCCCCTGAGGTTTAGAGTCCGCAGGAGCGACGACCTCCGTATCGGCGATTGGGCGAACGGAGGGATCGATAAGATGACGGGAAAACCAGTCGTTAAAGCTTGTCCAGACATTTTCCTCCGCGTACCAGCCGTGCTGCATATTCATAGTCGGGTCCTGCTTTATCTTCTGATAATAGCTGTCGTTCCAGCTTTCCTCCGTCGAGAGATATTGTCCCCAGGCGTCGGAATATTCGCGGCACCATGAAGCTATGGGTTCATGATATTGAAGGGTTGGATAATAATATCCCCGTCCTTCAAGTTCCTCCAGCGGCTGATCGAAAATGAACCAGATATAATCCACGCCTTGGTCGATATGGCCGTAGAGCGTGGGATATGAAGCGTCCTTCAGCACGTTCCACGGCATACATGTGGCGGCCCAGTCCAAAAACGCATAAAGCTCCTGGATGCTCTGCACCGGATTTGTGTTGCGGTCGGGATTGATTTCCTTTGCTTTTGCGATGGATTTTTCCATGAGAGCCATTAGCTCCGGATCGGATTCCAGGCATCTCATCATCGCGGCGGCAGGCTCTGAATGAGGCGGACGAGGGGAGGCTGCCGCCTGCACACTTAAACTGAAGACGATGAGCAAAAAGCCGAGCAGCAAAGCAGAGAGTTTTCTTTTCATACAATGATTCCCCCTTCATCGGTCTGTGAAAATTGATTTTTATTACTGATACCTCTATATTTTTCTTTAAGTGTAGCGTAAAGGTATTAAAAAGGCAAGCATTCTGAAAGAAATCCCATGAAGGAACAGCCTAACATCATCGTCACTTCATAGCAATATTGCAAAAAGAGAGTAAGGTCCCGTCGATGAAGATCTGCTCGCCCGAGAGTTCGCCCATCCCGTCCAGCGAAAGGCACATGTCCGCGAACAGGGTGTTCATGCAGGGGGCGAGATGGAGCTGCTTGAATCTTGCGATGGCGGAATGGTCGGGGGCGGGCTTGCCTTCTAGAAGGTACATGAAGTTGATGTCCCGCTTGCAGGCGGACGGAGTCGTTTGCCGGAATGCGACATTCAATATTGAGGGGCAAAGACAGTTGATAAGGTGCGCCCCATGTTGTATAGTCTTTGCGTGTAATTGTTTGGCTCTACTCCAGAAATAGTGGAAAACACAAAAGGACAATCACAAAGGACAA
>CAMHCS010000090.1 GCA_946183785.1 uncultured Selenomonadales bacterium
AAACTCCTGATACAGTGCCGTATTATCTGCAAGCTTCGCCTCACCATAAGGCGCAACGCCGCTGATGCCCCGGGAAAGGGCTCCCCGCAGACCGGAATCTATCACGACCTTGGCCACAACGTCCATGAAAGGGCCGTACATATCCGCAAAGGCAGTGGTCCCGGTGCGGATCATCTCTGCCGCCGCCAGCATGGCCCCCCAATAATGATCGCTGCGATTCATCTCCATCTCAACCGGCAGGATCTTATGTTGCAGCCAATCCATCAGGTTCATATCATCCGCATAACTGCGCAGAAGCGTCATGGACGCATGGGTATGGGCATTCACAAGCCCCGGTATGGCCAGGTGTCCCGTTCCATCCAGCACACGCGCCGGCTGAAAATCCTCCGGCACTTCGCCGATGGTTGAAATCTTTGCTCCGTCCAGCATGATATTGGTCAGTGGTGTCGTGCCGTCCGGCAACAGGGCATAGACATTCTTGATCAGCATACGCATCTTACTTCTCCTTAGGAGCTGTTCAATAATAACTGCTCAAGATTTCGCAGGATTTTTCTTCGATGTCGCAGGGCAGGATGAGGGCGCATAGCGGGCTATGTAACCGAATCCTGCCTTGCGCCGGCGATGTCGTAGAGCTTGGCATCCAGCGGCTTTCCCCCGCGCCAGCGCACCTTCAAAAAGACCGGCACGCTGAACAGGAACACGTTGGCGCCGCCAAAGCTGAGGCGTTTATGGAAAATGATGTCCTTGGCATAACGCCAACGACGATCGCTGAGCCCCCATGCTTCCGCCCGCTGCAGCAGTTGACAGGCCGCTCCGCCTTCGCTGAAGCTCTCTCTGGTCTGAAGGAATGTCGGCTGGCCCGACTGGTGGAGGCCGAGAGCGGCAGGCGCCAGGGTTGCCGAAACGCCTATGGTGCTGTCCATTTTGCCCCCTCCGAGCACGTTGAACTGCAATTCCATCGGAAAGGGCGCTTTCGCGATCTCATCGCAGAAGCGCAAAAATTCGTCACTTACGGCGTCGAACCCCACGCTTTTCAAATCTTCGCCAAAAGCATTGATGTCCTTGGCGTAGATTTCCTGCCGTTCTTTCTTTACAAAATAATCGATGCGAACGGGCGAGCCCGGCCTGCCCTGCAGGAGCGCGAAATAAGTGGGACTCCATCCTTCCGGCGCCCGCGCCTGAAATTCCCTCAGATATTCCGCCGACGCCTCGCTGCCCATAATCCGGAAATATTCTTTTACTTCCGAAAAGGGCAGTTCAAAGAAAAGCTGGATGCCATGGCTGTCTGTCCGCTTTTCGCTCAGGTCATAGGCAAAGTGAAGTGCCCTCATGCCCCGAGTAGTCTTATACCACGCAAAAAACTTTTCATAGCCACCGCCGCCCAGCTGCGGGGGGATGTTCCTGCAGGCGTGAATACTTTCCGAATCAACGGAAACATGCATATCCGTGCGCGGCTCGCCCTGAAGGTAGATTTCATAATAAATGTTCGGAAATTCACTGCCGATCAGGCTGTTGGCAAAAGCCTTTTCCGAAAGTTTCATGTCTCCGAAAAGCTTCGTTTTTCGCTCGCCCCGCGCAAGATGCGCAATGAGGATTTTGTAAATATCCAGCTCAGTCAATTCCATTTTTCTTCACCCTTTCATTCGTCGCCGCAGGCGCCTCCGGGTCGGGCCAGGCATCAGACATTCAGCCTGTGCTCATACTGCCCCGTAAATCGGGTTCGACGGCTCCCGCCTCCGAACCCGCTCCCGGACACCCCACCCTCCGGGCCGTACTTATACTCGCGAACGAACTTAACTGCCGTTTCTAATTTCCCGCCGTGGGATGTGCAGTACAATAAGCGCCGAGTTCACACGCGTATGCTTCCCCTTGCGCCGGGCAAGGCAGACAGCGGCGCGCATAGCTGCAGTCCCCGCAGAAGCTCCTGTCGCCGCCTTTCCGCTTCCGCAGTTGTTGGAGCACGTTGGAGTTTTCCCAATAGGCCGCGACAGAATCACACGGTTCTGTACAGTCAAAGTGAACGCAGGGCGAAAATGTTCCGTCCGCCCGCACCGCCACGAAGGAACGTCCCGCCTCACAGCCCCGTGTGATGCCGCGATTGTCGTTCCTTGCCGGGTCTTCGCCGCCCAGCCAGGCCCGCAGGGGCGAAAAGCAGGTTTCCACGGTCAGCGCCATTTTCTTTTGTACCATATCCTCCGCTTTCTCCGTCTCTTCATCCGTGCCATTGGCCTGGCGGGTCCGGATGAAGCTGCCGATTTCCTCCAGCCGTTTCCGTGAGGGAAGCGGCACCCCCGGCGTTCCCCCGGTGACGATAAGCTCACTGAGACCGAAAGCCTCCAGCGCCTCCGCAACCTCGGCCATCCGTTCTGCGTTTTCTTCGGTAATGGTCCATCGCGCCGCCGTCCTGTCACCCAGCCCTGCGCGGCAAAGCGCAAGGACCGTCTCCGTGGGTGCCCCCGATTCCGGAAGCTCCGCAATATATGCATCCGCCCCGCAGTGGATGAGTTCTTCCATCCGCTCCGGGGCGATTATTTCCGCAGGAAAAACCACCGTCGCCGTCATACCGCTTTCCCTGCATTGCCCCAGCAAACGGGAGAGCGGTTCATATGCCGCCACATCGCCCAGGAATCTCACCTTGCGGATTCTGTTCCCTTCGCATTCGCGCAGGCGCTGTATCGCGGCCTCCCCGGAAAGCGTATACGCCGCGTTTTTCACTTCCATATCCAACCGTGTCGGCATCTCGTAGGCATCGAAGAAATGGTGATGGATGTAAGGTGTCTGTTGGAGATAGGCTTTCGCCTCGGCGATCTTCCCATCCCGGTAGTTCAGCTTGAAATAGACAATCGTCGTCTGGATGAAGGGGTCACCGTCTGGGCGAATCCGGATCCAGCGCCGGAGCGCCTCGCCCTTTGACGGGAGGCAAAGCCCCGCGTTTTCGAGGCGGGCCAGGAATTTATCAACCAGGAGCGGATGCCGCCAGCGGGGAAAGATCTCGATGCCGAGTTTCGGCAATACGCCGTCCACGCCCAAGTCAAGATCGACGCCGACACCTTTGGTATCTTTCCACGGCTCCATGGCCGCATCGAGCGCCGCGCAATCGCCTTTCCAGCCGATGGCGGCAAGCGCAGCCGTCACCATCTCCCACGCAGGGAACATGATCACGAGCCGCATGATGTCCAGCTCCCCACGGCCGGACATGGTACCGATCTGCTTAATGTGCGCTCTCTTCGGCAGCGCAGCAACGAGGTGATCCAGCGGAGCGCGGAGCGTTTTTGCCCGCTTTTCGCCCAGGAAAGGCGGCAGGATGTCGTCCCAATACCTTGCCAATTCCTCAGGACTTTTTTTCCTGGTGTCGGTGTTGGCAAAAAAACACGGCTCGAGATGCCCGCCTCTGGCGAACTCCGCGTAATCGATTTCATACCAAAGGTTTGGCACGCCGGGGATTTCGTCCGTGTCGATATTCATGATGTAATCCACATACCGGGCGTCTTCGCCGAGCCGCACCTCCAGTCCTCCAAGATGGGTGATGGTGCCGCCATACTGCGCCTCAACGTTCGTGAGCGCGGCGAGACATTCGTCGTCTATGATCTCCGGCATCGGATGCCGGCGAAGATGGGCGAGAAATTCCCGCATGGTAAGCTCCTGTACCTGCATCATCCTTCCCTCCATCGGCAGCGCGTTTTTCCATCTGCAGCACGTTTCACGTGTAAAATCTGCTTATCATTCTTTATAGTGTATTATACGCTTTTTCGTAACTGTTCAGAACCGCGTCTGAACAGTTACGCTTTTTCTTCTGCTCCTGCAAACAGTCCGAGTTCTTTCACGATCCCGAACATTTCCTTTTGGCTTTTCGTCGTCATGATGGT
>CAMHCS010000091.1 GCA_946183785.1 uncultured Selenomonadales bacterium
CATTTTGTCAAATCCATTCATCATTTTGCATCACCAGTTCTATAATACCATTTCCTCTACTTTGGGAGTAGAGCCGAAATTTTCTCCTCTCGTTTCGCACGCGCCCCTCGGCACGGGGCGTCAAACATCTTGATTATACCATATCGGGACGGAAAAACGCAGTTTCGTTTCGGATATCGTTACGGCTTGCTTCCATCGCCCGGATAAGGTATGATAGGGGTACGGCGCGGGATGCGTTCCGCGCTTGTATGGAATGCGGAAGACGTAAACTAAGCTTCGATTCAGAAAGTGAAGGGCCCGGATATGGAAAAGACAGCGATGATGATACGAAACGGCGCGTCGTTCATGGTAAACGCCATCCAAAAGAATTTGGAGGAAGCCGGATACGCGATATTGCCGACGGACGCGACGGTAGCTGCCGTGAACGCGCAGCGAAAGGAAACCGACCTCCTGATTTTTTATCTTGGCGACTTCGTTTCAGACGCCTCCGATCTGCTCGTCTATCTGAAAGACCTCTGCACCGAGGAAGACAAGCTCTTGGTCCTGCTCGGCAATCCGACGGAACTGGCGACGGTGGAGGAAACGATCCCCGCCGCGTTGGTTGCGGCGAGCTTCGAGCGCCCGTTGGACATCAAAAAACTGATCGACGGGCTGGACCGCCTCGTACAGGTCAACGACGAGAACGCGCGCCGGAAAAGCATCTTGCTCGTCGATGACGACAACACCTTCCTGAAAATGGTCAAAGGCTGGCTCTCGGACAAATACCGGGTCACCATCGTCACGTCGGGGGCGCAGGCCATGATGTATATCGCGGACAACACGCCCGACTTGATCCTGCTGGACTACGAGATGCCCGTGACCAGCGGCCCGCAGGTATTGGAAATGATCCGCAGCGAAACGAAGGTCGGCTCGATTCCCGTCATCTTCCTGACGGGCAAAGGCGACCGGGAAAGCGTGCTGAAGGTCCTCGCGCTGAAGCCGGACGGATACCTCCTGAAATCAACGGACAAGGAAACGCTGCTGAAATCGCTGGAGGAATTTTTCGAGAAGAAGAAATACGAGCAGCTGCATGAGATGCAGAAATGAACCAGACACTAAAAAGAACGCGCCCTGAAACAGGGCGCGTCAGACTGTAGACAAATGCACCGTTTCTTATCCACAAGAAACGGTGCATTTACTTGTTTGTACTCCATAGAAGCGGAACCTCTGGAATGTTTTTCGAATCTGCCATAAAAAATAAGCGACAACCGGACGCAGTTTTCCGGTTTTTCCTTTCCATATTGCCAGCTTTTTCAAGTTCATGCACGCAAAGGTAAGCGTCACCTGCATTGTCACTTTCGCTAGGCCACGCATCGTTGTGTACCGCATCCCATGTTTTTCTTTCGCGTCCGCAAAGACACGCTCGATTGTTTGTTTCCTTTGCTTGTATATTTCCTTGTACTTCGGAACGTATCGATATTCCTCGGCCTGTTCGGAGTAGTCTGCCCAGACATGT
This sequence comes from uncultured Selenomonadales bacterium, assembly GCA_946183785.1. Classification (GTDB taxonomy): domain Bacteria; phylum Bacillota; class Negativicutes; order Selenomonadales; family Selenomonadaceae; genus RUG12372. The sequence continues at coordinate 1,496 of CAMHCS010000091.1, forward strand.
CTGGTCACGACTTTCGTATGGTTCCGGCTCAATGTGCATTGCTCCCGCTTCGGGCAGGCTTGGCAGATTTTCGGGTCGCTCTTGTATTCCCGGTAGCCTTCCCGGTTCGTGGTCGCGTATTTCAGGACTTGGTTTTCCGGGCACAGATAGCAGTCATAGTATTCGTCGTACACGTACTCATGCTTCTTGAAAAAACCGTCTTTCGTCATGGGGCGCTTATAAGGCACTACAGGGATTTTCCCGTCCCGAAGGATTTCCCTTGCGATGCCCGGCGTTTTGTATCCCGCATCGACGACAATGCTTTCCGTGGCTTGGCTGATCCGTTCCAGTTTTTTGTACAGGTCATGGAACATCTGGCTGTCATGGATGTTTCCCGCCCCCACGACAAAGTCCAGGATGAAGTTGTGCTTGTCGCAGGCCGTGTTCGCGACGTAGGCGAACTGCCGCTCATGTTCTCCTTTGACGAAGAGACCGCTTTCCGGGTCGGTCTTGCTCTGCTTGATGGTCGTTTCTTGTTTCTCTTCCCTCGGCGGCAGTTTTCCTTTCCCCTGCTTTTCCCTGTCCCGGTCAATCTCATCGTCCAGTTCCTTCTGGTATTGCTTGGCCGGTTTCGTCACGGTGATCTGCTCGCTTTTGTTCTTGTTGGCGCTCGCCTTGATGTGCGTGCCGTCGATGAATATGGCGCTTGCATCGACGAAGCCGGCGTTGACCGCTTCCTCCAGGATGCGCTGGAAGATGTGCTCGAATACGGCTGTTCCTTGGAAGCGGCGGGTGTAGTTCTTGCTGAATGTGGAGAAGTGCGGGACCGGCTCCAGAAGGCCATAGCCGATAAACCATCGGTAGGCGACGTTGACGTTGATCTCCTTGATGGTCTGCCGCATGCTGCGGATGCCGAACAGATACTGGATGAAGACGATCTTGAAAAGGGACACCGGATCGATGCCGGGGCGCCCCATGTCGTAAGGAGAATAAAGCCCCTCGACTTCCTCGTAAATGAAGTTGAAGTCAATAGCACGGTCGATTTTCCGCAGGATATGGTCTTGCGGCACCAAGTCTTCCAGTGTGATGAACTGGATTTGCTGCTGTATGCTGCGATCTTTTTTCCGATACAATGCGTTCACCCCTATCCATGGCTATTATACCATAGATAGGGGTGATTTGAGTTTGTCGACAGTCTGACGCGCCCTGAAACAGGGCGCGTTCTTTTTAGTCATAGAGACTACATTGCCGCTTCCGAAGGCAAAACATGCAGCAAAGACGGCTCCTCCGACAGCACGCGCAATAAGTTTGAAATGGCTCGGCTCGGCAAAATTTCACCGCTTTCATATTTTTGAAAGGCTTTTTTCCCGCCGCCGAGAATATTGCCTGCCTGCACCTGCGTCAATTTCAGCCGCTTACGAATAGAGCGGATTTCAGACGGAAGCAGCAGATGCTCCGCCTCGGTTTTGAGTTCCTTGAGGGCCTTATCATATATTTTCATATCGTCATCCGTAAACGTAGCTTCCCCGTCCGCCGCGGGATACCAGCCGGGCATATCAAACGTCTTGCTGTACCCATGATAGGTAATCGTGAGCGGGCGCACGCCGCGCATCAGTTTTGCGCCGGTTTCAACGTCATATTTTACCGGTTCCATCATAACACCTCATTTCTCTTTGAACGACAGCAAGGAAAACTCGGTAATCGTTCCCTGCGTGAATTTGATATAGAGCAGGACGCCCTTGTACGGCACATGATAAATGTCCTGCCATAGCCTGTGATTGTTATAAGAGGTCATCGACTTGTAAAAATGCTGCGGCGTCATGCTTTTTATGGCGTCATGGATTTCCGTCCGCCCAAAACCGAGCGCCGCCGCACCAAGCAAAGCGGACTGTCTGATGTCGAACTTGGACTTCTTGAATGATTCGAGATCATAGGTCGGCGTATATTTGTCAACAACATTCGGCATGATTTCACCTCTTGCTGTTATTATAGACCATTAAGGTGCATTTTTCAATAAAAATTCCGGGCAGCTGCATGAGGTGCACAATTTATTCCGCGACTAAGCCTCTTGACATCTTAAAGTTTAGCCCATTTTAGCGAATTAAGTATTTACGCCGCGAAATCCTAATTCGCAAAAATGGGCTAAAGTAAAAGTCATCAAGAGCTTTCTCGCGGGAGAAACGACTCCTAAGGAAGCACTGATTAAGTCAAGTCGTGGCCCTGTCGAGGGATTTTTTCGTCA
>CAMHCS010000092.1 GCA_946183785.1 uncultured Selenomonadales bacterium
GTTTCAAGGTCTCCCTGCGTCTGCGCCGCCGCGATTTGGCGGGCGCGTTTCTCGCCGTTGAACGTGACGGTGCTTTTGGACGAAGTGACCGTCATTTCGCCGTTCTCGTCGATTTCCACCGTCATTCCCTGGAAGCCAATCTCGTCTTTCCTGCTTTCCAGCATTTCGTCGGCGACGCGCAGGTTGTCGAGCAGCTTCGCCCGTTTTTCTTCGTCGCCGAGACACGCCTTCAGATGCTTCGGCGAAATCGAGGTCATGCCTTGGCGGACGACGTTAAACTGGTCTTGCAGATACTTCATCAGGTCGTTGGTATTGGCAAAGCCCTGCACCTTCACCGCGTCCGTTTTTCCTGCGAGATAAGCTTTCGCCAGCGCGGGATTTCCCTGATTCGGCAGGCTGACGATTTTCTCGGCGTTGGCCCGCAAAATCCTCGCCGCCTCTTCCTGCTCCGCCTTCAGCGTTTCCGTCAGACTCGTCGGTTTTTCCGCGACTCCGATTTTCCCTTTTTTGACTCTTTTTTTGCGGACTTCCTCTCTTTCCTTCATCTCGTCGAGTAGCGACTGCCACCAAGCCTTTTTCGACGAGCGCCCGACGCGTCCCAACCTGTCGCCGCCCTCGCTCGCCCCCATGCTCCATGCGCTGAGGCCGCCGTCTTCGTGAATGATCCAGCCGTGGGCTTTGAGTTTGTTCCCGTTGGGACGCGTCATCGACATCTCTTCGGTGCACTGCTGCACGTCGTAAAGCAGCGCCTCGTACTCCTCGCGCTTCGCCGGGTCCTTTTCCATCTCGCGCAGGATTTTCGGCGAGATGGCGACGTTGCCCTTCCCGCTGCCCGAGAACGGCTGCGTGCCGACGGTGAATTTCAGCTTCGGGAACTTTTCCGCCAGGTCGGCAAGAACGCCGTTCGCGCCCTTGCCCTTCGTCTTTTCCTTGTCCACGCTTTCCGCCGCCGACTTCTGCGCGAAGGCCAGCGCCGCTTCCGATACGTAACTGTTTCCTACTTTTACCGGCATTGCAATCTCCTCCTTGAAAAATACCTTTCCTTGATCGACCTTCGATTGTCCCTGTCCGGCCTCCTTCCTTTGCTTTTTCCTGCTTTCATGGTATGATAAGTCCACGCAAGCTGCCATGGACAATCGAATCTTTATGAATAAACAAAATTTTTGGGTAAGAAAATCTGATTTTCTGATTTTCTGACTCCATCATTTTTCAAAGGTGATTTTCATGATGACGATTCGTCAAAAAAAGCTATGGATTTTGCCTGTTTTGACGCTTGTATTGTTGGCCGCCGACGCCCTCTTGCTCGGACGGGACGGGGCGATCCATGTGAACGGTGCGGGTCAGCCGTTTCCCACTTTTCGGGCGGAAACGCTGGACGGACGCGTCGCGACGGACGAGATTTTCGCCGGAAAGACGACGGCGGTCTGCGTCTGGACGGTTCGCGACGCGAATACGAGCCGAGCCGCGCTGCAAAAGCTCTCCGAGATTGCGGCGGATTTTCCCCAAACCGCACAATTCGTCGGCCTCGTCGGCGACCTGAAAACCGGGGACGGCGCGGAAAAACGTGCGGCGGCGCAGGAAATCGCGGCAGAGGCCTCCCCCGCGTTCCCGCAGCTGATGGTGAACGATGACTTCACGCCGTTTCTCTCGAAGCTCCGCAGCGCGCCGACCATCGTGTTTATCGACGGCGCGGGGCGGCTCGTCGGCCAGCCTGTCGTCGGCGACGAGCCGGAGCTGGTGAAAAAGGAGCTTTCCCGTTTACTGGAAAAGGATTCCCCGCGCAGTCTTGCGTTGAATAAGATACAGAAGGCGATTTTCTGAGACTCCCCCCGTCAGCTTCGCTGACACCCCCCTCATGGAGGGGGGCATGCCGAGAAACAGGACGGAAGGAGTGCTGTCAATTCTCCACGCTATTCCTTCTCGTACATCATGACCGTCAGCAAAAATTTCTTCCGCCCGTTTTCTTCCTCTATCTGTATCTCCATATCGCCCTTGTATTTTTGCGCGCAGCGCCGGATATTCGTGAGCCCCATGCCGTGCATGGCCCTATCCGGCTTCTTCGTGACGGGCAGCTCCGCCTCCCCGTCCCACTGCAATTCGCCCGTGAAATCATTCGCCGCCTCGATGAAGAACAGGCGGCCTTTTTCATAAGACCGGACGGATATTTCCCGCGTCGCCGCCTCGACCGCGTTCGTCAGCGCGTTGCTCAGGATCACGCTGACGTCGTAAATATCGAGCCGCCCGTCCTTCGGCCAATGAAAATCGGCGGCGAAAGCGACGCCCTTTTTCTCCGCCTCCCGACGCGCCTGATGAACGATCACGTCGGTAATCGGATGGCCCGTGTCGTCGGCAAAGTCGAGCCGTGCCACGGCGTCCGTCATCTGCCCTAAGTACGTGTCTATCTGCGCGTCGCCCTGCGGCGCGATCCGCTTCGCGCAGGCGGCGAGACTCGCGATATGGTTGCGCAGGTCGTGACGCAGCCCTTTCAGATCGGCGTAAATCGTCTGCAATTCCTCGACTTCCCGATGCACGCCCGCGACGCTCTGCTCTAAGAGCAGCCGCTTCTGCTCCTCGTCCTTCGCCTGTACCAAGCCGCGGAACAGCATGACCGACGCCACCGCCATGCCGAGCAGCAAAACGCTCGCCGCCGGCAGCAGGAGCAGCGTGCTCGGCGCCCTTTCGTAAATCAGCATCAGCGCGGAATTATCCGCCGACAGCGTCGTCATCCGCACCGTCAGGTCGATCACCAATGCGACGGCGCAAGGGAACAACAGGAAGAGGCTGTCGTGAAAGCGGAGCGCGTAGTCCTTCGGCGGGAAAAAGCGGACAATCCCGCGGAGATACAACGCCAGCAAACCGAGCTGCACGATGCGGCAGCCCGCGATAATCAAAAGCACCGCCGCGTCGTTGGTGAGCTGCATCAGGAAAAGCACCGTCTCCGCCGAAACGCCAAACGCAACGGCCTCGTTCACCGCCCACGCCCAGGCCGGTCCCCAGGCGCCGAAAGCCGCGTGGGCCAGCGGACTGACCGCGAACCGCAGGATACCCCAGCCGACGACAAAACTCGCGGCAACGAAAGTCTGTCTGGACTTATCCTTTTCAAAAAACGCACCCTGCAGGAAAAACAAAAGCGCGAACTGCGGAACGACCATGAAAAATCGTTCGTAAGGCTTCCAGCTCTCCGTCAGTACAGAAAAGCCGAATTGCATAATCGCGTAAACCGCCGCCCAACGAACCGTTGCCCACCGGCGGCTCTCAAAATCCGCCCGCAGGAACTTTTTTGCGTACCAAAAGGAAAGCGCCCCCGCCAAAAGCTGCACGAAAAAATCCAGCGCGTTCATAGCCGAATCAGACATCAGGAATCCCCTCCGCGCTAATCATACTATACCACAGAACGAATGGCAAAAACCGCGACGCGGCGCGAACAACGGCTTTTCCGGCGCGAAAAAGCAGGACAGACGAAATGGATTATTTATATAAAACCCAAGTTTGCCACTAAATTGAAAAAAATAAATCTCTGAAAGCAAGGATTTTCAA
>CAMHCS010000093.1 GCA_946183785.1 uncultured Selenomonadales bacterium
AACCAGTCCCCTGGACCCCGCGCTCGCATTCGCTCGCTAGTTACGCTTCGCTTTTTCTTCTTTTTTCTTCTTTTTTCTTTCCTCTAAATTCTCATTTATCATACATCAACTAACACGCGGCGGCATAATATATATAAAGCCACATCAGTCGTTCTTCTGCAAACGAACAGGGAGCAGAAGGAACAGGAAATTGTCGCCTTCGGGAGGAAGCACCAGCACGGGATTGACAGGCGAACCGATCACCAGACGCACTTCATCCGAAGAAACCGCGCGGAACGCGTCCACGAGATAGCGGTTATTGAAGCCGATTTCAATCGGTTCGTTGGGAGCCTCGGCGCGGAGCTTGTCGGTGGCGGAGCCTACGGCCGTGCGGCAGTGGAACGTGATGGAATCATCGCCGAATACGCAGCGGACAGGGCTTTTGATCGCGTCACTGATGAGCAGTCCCATACGTTCGCTCGCCTCGATCATGCGGCGGGTGCTGACCCGGACTTCCGTGTGGTTATTGGCGGGAATGGCGTTGTTATAATCGAGGAATTCCCCTTCAATCAGGCGGGAAATAATCACGCAGCCGTTGATGACAAACTCGATATGACGGCGGGTAGCGCAGATTTCCGCGCGTTTTTCCTCCGCATCATCCAGCAGGCGCAGAATTTCTTCGAGCGTCTTTTTGGGCACAATGAACGACGTGGAAAAAGTGCTGGTAATCGGCTCGGTGCGCATGGCCAGACGGAAGCCGTCCACCGATACGATGCGGATCTTGTCCTCGGAGATTTCAAAAAGAGAACCCATGCAGACAGGACGGGTGTCGTTGTCGCTCACGGCAAAAAGCGTCTGACCGATCATGGATTTGAGCAGTCCCTGGGACAGGGAAATTCTGCGCTCGCTCTCGATCACGGGCAGTTCCGGAAAATCGGAGGCGGAAATGCCGATGATGGAATATTCGGCCTCGGAGGAATGAATGGTGGTCATGAGATTTTCCCCGCAGGTAATTTCCAGCTCGTCCCCCGGCATTTTCCGGACGATTTCGCAAAACAGCTTGGAGGAAAGCACTACGCTTCCTTCCTCGTAGATATTGGCCAGGATTTTGGTGGAGATACCCAGTTCGAGATTGTAGCCGCAGATATAGAGGGAGCTTTCTTCGGTGCGGAAATAGATGCCTTCGAGCGCCGCCATTGTGGAGCGGAGCGCAACGGCACGGGAAACCTTGCTGATCGCGTCGGACAGCATTTCACGGTTGCATTTGAATTTCATAATAGAGAATCCTTTCTGTCGCGTATTTTTCAAGAAGTTTTTTAACCTTTTTATTATATTCAGATTTTCCGATAATTGCAATACTTTGCAGAAAATTCCCTGAAAATCATGAGAGTGTTTGCGGTTTTTTTCAGTGAATACAGTGAATTGTCTGTGGAAAAGAAGCCGCGCGTTTCGGCAGGGAAGAGGGAGTGCGGTTTTGAAAATATAAATATCAAAATAAATATAATAAAAGGACAGTAGCAGCAGTAGGGGCGGTGGATTTGGTGGAAAAGTCCGGGAATACCGGTATTTCTGCCATTTCCGGGATTTTTTGTCGTGTGCAGAATGTGTGAGATTCGGTTGGAATTTTTTTTGACATTTTTTAACAATACACCGACTTCCACCGCAATCCACGTTGATTGTGGAAGAAAGGGTGGAATATGACGGAAGATAGTTTTGCCTGTTCCGGTGGTTTTCCAGAGAATTTGAACCGGGATTTCACCGGCTTTTCACCGCCTTTTGGCATAGCGATGGCACAGAAAATTAGTATAAAAAAAGCAACAGCATTTTGCGTGGGGATGCTGTTGCTTTTTTTTGTTTTTGGGTATTTTTCGCTTGGCGTATTTGCGTAACGGCTCCGTCTGCCTTCATTACGCATTACGAATTACGCATTGCCTTATTGTGCTGCTACTTTGATGTTTTTGATGAGGTCGTTGATGGTGTTGCGGAAGTCGGGGCGTGTTTTCATGTTCTTTTCGACCTGCTGCACCGCGTAGATGGCCGTGGAGTGGTCTCTGCCGAATTCCTTGCCGATTTCCTCATAGGAGAGGTTGGTGACTTCGCGCACGACGTACATGGCTACCTGACGCGCCTGCGAAATCTGCGCCGCACGTTTGGGGGATTTGATGTCCTTGGCCGTGACTTCAAAGGTGCGCGCCACTTCTTCGATGATGCGCTCGATGGTGATGGGGGTGGGCTGCACGTCGTTCATCACGTCGCGGATGGCGTTCTGCGCCATGGTCAGCGAGGGAAGCTCCTTGTCGAGCTGATAGGTGGCGTTGATGCGCTTGACCACGCCTTCGAGCTGACGGATGTTGGATTTCAGGCGTTCCGCGATGAATTCCGCGATTTCGTCGCTGATCTCCATGTTGCACTGCTTGGCCTTGCGCTTGATAATGGCGATTCTGGTTTCATAATCCGGCGGCTGGATGTCCGCGAGAAGTCCCATTTCAAAACGGGAACGCAGGCGGCTTTCCAGCGTCTGGATTTCGCGGGGAGGACGGTCGCTCGTCAGCACGATCTGCTTGTGCTCCTGGTGCAGGGTGTTGAAGGTGTGGAAGAATTCTTCCTGCGTCTGCTCCTTGCCGCCGATGAACTGCACGTCGTCCACCATCAGCACGTCAATATAGCGGTACTTCTGATGGAATTCGTTCTGTCGGCCCTTTCCGATGGCCTCGATGAGTTCGTTGGTGAACTGGTCGCCCTTTATGTACTTGACCTTTTTGTCGGGGTATTTCTTGAGGACGGCGTTCTGGATGGCGAACAGAAGGTGCGTCTTGCCCATGCCGGAGGGGCCGTAGATGAAAAGAGGGTTGTAGGCGCCGCCCGGATTTTCCGCCACCGCCACGCTGGCCGCGTGCGCAAACCGGTTGGAGGAACCTACAATGAAAGTGTCAAAGGTGTATTCGTAATTGGACTGATCGAGAGAGGAATACATCTGGCCTTCTTCGCCCTGACGCGGCGCAGCAGAGGCTTCGGGTTCTTTCGCAGTCTGCTTGTTTTCGTATTTTTTGATTTCGTCCTGCCAGCTTCCTTCCTTCACTTCTTCCGGCTGGGCAGCGGGGAGATTGACGCCCGGCAGCTCTTCGCCCTTGACGAGCAGCCGGAGCTTGACTTCAAAGCCGATGGTGTTGTAAACGGCGTTTTCGATCTTGGTGCTGATGTGGTTGTCCAGAATGACGTTCCGGTGAAGGGGAGAGGGGGCAATAATGATAATCTCGTTGCCGTTGATGAGATCGTAGGGAACCAGCGGCTCGATCCATACATTATAAATGATATCGTTGACCTGATCTTTCAGTTTTTGGCATACATTATCCCAGAGTTGATTGATTTCCATAGTAATGACATGTTTCCTTTCCGAAATCATAGATTTTGCACTTGTCTTATTATACCATCGAATTTTTGATACGACAATAGAATTTGACATAGGAATTTTGAGAAATGTAAAAGTAACTTTTGTGCAAAACTTATAGAAGCAAATCGTGAGAA
>CAMHCS010000094.1 GCA_946183785.1 uncultured Selenomonadales bacterium
TTATTTCCTTGTTCTCCAAGTCATAAAGCGGCCACTCGTGCGCTTTGCCGTCGGGGGAATCTGCCGCGCTCAGTGACGGGTTGCCGGTCTTGGCGAACTGAACCCACATTTTTCGCATGGTCTTTGAGAATGTCTCATCGAATGCTCTTCCGGCTACTAAAGTTTCCTCCGGGTGATTGAAGATGGTCGAAAGCTCTACCGCATGTGCGCTCTTCATCAACGGCACGGAAGACTCGACCGTGAAGTAATAAGTGTACGACTTGCCTCCGGCCTTTGTTTGATTCTCCGACAGTCTGAACAGCGGCGCGATAAACCAGATTTGGTCGTACAGCCTGCAAAGCGGTTCGTAACGATCTCCCTTGATGTCCTTGCAGAAGCTCTCGACAAGCGTTTTCTCATCATCCGCCAGCACAGCAAAATTCTTCGCCATACGGTTGTTCATGTATTCGACAAGAGGCTCTGTGCCCCCGGCTGCGAGTATGAAATAGTTCATCTCGTCCTTGTTGCAGCCCTGAAGAATATCTATATCCTTTGCCGCTCCGTTCGCGTAAGCCTCGTAGGGGTCCAGGGGCAGATACTTCCCGTCTTTTTCCGGTCCTATGCGCATATCTCCGAGAGCATCCAATGCCGCAAGCATCTTCTCGATGTCCATCTTCTGAAGATCAGCTACGGTCTTGCAGCCGAGAAAGCTTCCTTTTAGTTTTCGTAGATATAGCGCAATCCGTTCAAATTCTCCGTGTTCAAATCCTTGTGGCAGACACAGCCTTTCGAGTTCAGCTCCATCGTCTGCCGATTGTCGGCGGAATATTTCTCCCAGTGCGGAATATATTCGTTGTCCGGGTTGCCTGTCGCCGCGAAGGCCGCCAACGACGCCTGAACCTGCCTTATGAGATTGGGCGAGGGATTCGGTACAAGCTTCTGGGGATAGTTGAAGGCAAACGTCAGGTCAATCCCATGGCACGAACGCAAATTCCCGACCGGCGACTGCTCGCTGAACAGATAATAGTACACATCGCCAAAATCCGACTGGTGCTCCGCCGCCAATTCCTGCCCGACGCGCCAATCCAGCTGGTTCACAAAATCGATGAAGGCTTCCTCCGTATCCGGGCGATTTTTAAGCCATGCCTGATAAATATCCTGCGGGGTATCTTTCCCTTTGTATTTTTGAAGGACCGGGGAAAGATTTTTGGGTTCCGCGCGGAAATGAGCAAAGAAATCCTTCATATATAGCAACCAATAACGCCATTCATCCGCCGTCGTCCCCGTCAAGAATTTGATTCCGCGTGCCGCGCCGTCTTTTAACGCGCGGAACGGGTCGCCCGGCAGGAATTTTCCGTCGCAAGTCGGCAAATAATCGGTTGCCGTTTGCACCACACGAATTTCTTTCACTTTTTCGTAAATATGCATCAGTTCGGCGGAAGATTTCTTCATCATGTCGCGCATCGTCTTCGCGCCGCCCAATTCCATGTACAGAGCCGCAACCTGGGTGGAATATTCCGGCGTATTGAACATATACGAATTTCCTGACTGCGGGATGGCTTTCTGGAAAATCCCTTTGGCGGCAGGGATAACCGAATGCAGCATACAGGAAATCGCGCCCGCGCTTTCGCCGAAAATGGTGATATTGTCGGGGTTCCCGCCAAAATCCGCGATATTTTCCTTGACCCACTTCAAAGCCGCGATCTGATCTTTCAGCCCGAGATAGCCGCTGTCTTCAAAGGAAGGATCAAAACTTGCAAAGTTCACAAAGCCAAAGACAGAAACACGATAGTTAAGCGTGACGATAACGACGTCATTTGCCGCCGCAAAATTGCTTCCGTTATAGAGCGGGTCGCTGGTGCCGCCGGTCTGGAAGCCGCCGCCGTGGATAAAGACCATGACGGGCTTATTTTTGCCCTCGCCGCGTGCCCAAATGTTCAGCGTCAGGCAGTCCTCGCTTTGCGGGTTGGTGGAGGCAGCTTCATTCTCGTCAATCGTTTGCATCGCCGTAAAGCCGAATTTTTTGGCATCGAAGGTCTTATTGGACGGTTTCAAAGGCTCGGGAGCGCGCCAGCGCATTTTTCCGACGGGCGGCTGCGCATAGGGAATGCCCAGCCAAGTTTTTACGCCGTTTTGATCCAAAAAACCGCGGAATGTGCCATAGCGGGTTTTTACGGCGCAATCGCTTGCGGCAAAAACTTTCTCGTCCGGCAAGACGCCAAACGCACTGAAAGCCAAGGCGCTCATAGCGGCGGTTTTGATAAATTCTCTGCGGGTTACTTTTGGGAACATAACATCACAACCTTTCTTCTTGCATGGTCGAACCCGTCAAAGGCAATAATACCTGGTCAAAAAATAAGTTCTGTCCCAATCCAGAATCTTTAACTCGGATTCCTTTTCTGGATGGATATTGAACTCGTCGAAAACCATCACTTTCTTGTCCTTGAGGTCATAAAGCGGCCACTCATACGCTTTGCCGTCGGGTGAGATGTCCGCAGGAAGCGACGGGTTGCCGGTCTTGGCGAACTGAACCCACATCTTGCGCATGGTCTTCGAGAAAGTCTCGTCAAATTGTCTCCCCGTGACGAGGGTATCCTCCGGATGATTGAATACCGTCGAAAGCTCTATCGCATGTCCGCTTCTCATCAGCGGCACGGAGGATTCAACCGTGAAATAAATAGAAGGTGTCCAAACCATCTTCCCAAGGAGGCTTAACGCCATGTCTATTGTACCATCGAATCCATCGGATGAAAAGAACATTTCCTGCTCAATTCAACTCTTCCTCGTAACCTTCCGTGTTAAAAGATAATAAGAAACGATTTTTAGATGATGGTTATAAATCTTATGGAGAAAAGATGACTCTGATCACAGAAAACTATGAGG